>NZ_LYVO01000032.1 GCF_001984055.1 Variovorax sp. KK3 | reverse complement strand
GAGATGGCGCACGCCATGGCCGGCTGCGCCGTCGGTGCGGGACGGGCAGGCACCAGCGATGGCTGCGCGCCGGGCGCCATCGGTGCAGTTGCCGGGCATCTCGCGGCTCAGTACTTCAATCCGACCGGCGATCTGAGCCGCAACTTGGAGACCATCGAAGCATCGCGGCTGATTGGTGGCCTCGCTGCAGCGGTTGCAGGTGGAGACGAGCGTACCGTCTACCTTGCCGCGGCCGCTGCCAGCAATGCGACCGCCAACAACTATCTTGCCAATGTTCATAAAAGTCTTTCTTGGCGCGCAAGTCGATTTGCAGGTCTATCGATGTTGGAAAGTGACCTGCTAAGTGCCGCAGTTGTTCTTGTCGACTTTCAAGGCCCACATGTCGGCACCAACGGAATTACTTTCGACGCACAAGATGTGGCACATTCACATATGCATGCTATGTGTGCTCAAGGCTCACCCAGAGAGTTGTGCGTGCAACGAATCGAGGACTATAAGCAAAAGCTTTGGAACATGAAATCCATTGCCGGGCTCGCAGGTCTCCTTCATCTTTATCAAGATGGCTTTGCGGAAGGTCATGCAGATCTACATATCTACGACGGCAAAGTAGACCTAGAGCACATCAAGGGCGATATGACTCCGCCGCAAGACTTGGCCCGTAGAATAATAGACGGGTCTGCAAAGTTAATTAAAGACTACAGCAGCTATTGCCAATGCATTACTTCGAATCGTTAGTTCTGTCTGGCATTGTGATTGCCTGCGTGGGAGTGCCACTTGGCTTTGCTGTGAGCCTCCGCGGAGCTGTGCGGCCAATGATTGCATCTTTTTTGACAAGCCAAGTGCTTTTGCTGTGTTTTGTGCTTCCTGGCCTTGGACATGTACTGCATACGCCGACGCGCCTCTTTATTCATCTGGCAGCTGCACTTTGGTTTTTGATAATGCCTCTCATGTTTCGAATTATTTTTCGATTGAAATGAAAATGATATTAAAGGAAAAAATTCAATCTGATATATCTGGCTCTGTTGTGCTCATTCACGCCGCAACTGCAGCAGTGTTTGCTGAATCCATTTGCGTTGAAATTGAGCGACCGTGTGATGCACCGTTGGCGGGGATAGACGGTGCGATCCTCAACCGGGCCGATGCGCTGCTTTACAACGATCCTGGAAATACGCGCGAAGATCCGGCCCGGCACCAGCATGGATGCGTTCTATGCGGCCAACACGGACAGGAGCGTCTTGCTGACAACAACTTTGATGTGGCGCATGTGCTGAGCGGGGAGATCAATGCGAGAGGCAGGGCGACCGGGTATCACGCAGAGTTGGCGGCTGACGGGGCCGCGCGCATCACGTCCGGAGCGACCGTGAAGCAACGCGTATTACTTTCTACCCGCTCGCAAAACCATGAACAACAAACTTCGGGTCTCGATGGTTGAAATGGTTTCCGACGCCGATCCCAACGTGCGTTGGCAAAGCAATTGGATCGAAGTGACTGGGCCTGGAGAAGTCGCGCAGGTACCGGGGGGCAGAAAATGTGTTCCTCGCTTTCAGATGATGTGCGAAGAAATCAGGTCGGATATTCAGACCGTCGAAGGGTCTGGGGCATCTACCCTTAAGGCCTTGCATCTGGTCGAGAGTGGCCTATCCGCGGCTGAAAAGTTGGGAGGGAACGCGTGGTACACATTCATTAGTCTCGACGAGGTCCGTTTCGAAGGCCTTTACGATCAAGGTGACGGCGGCGAAGTCACCTTCAGTCAGTACAAGCTTGCCGTGGAAACCTATATTCGCTTCCTGACCGATCCTGATCGCAATCCCGTCGAGGTCGTCTTTCTAGATTTGTGAGTAGGTGAGTACATATAGGCAACTTGCGGCATGCCGCCGGTTCGCGTGGATCGACCCGAATAACGTGCACAACCCCCACGGTGCCGCGCATCAAATGCCTCTCGTCGACTTCCTCCGCCCCGATCCATCTATGCTCCCAGCCACCGCAGGCCCCGACCCCTCCAGGTGCTTCATCAACAACCCCGCCGCCGGCGACAGCTGCCCGCCCGCCTGCGCCGCCATCAACAAGCGACGCTCGGCCCACGCATCACTGAGCCGCAGCACCTTCAAGCCGAGCACGCTCACTTGCGCTGAGCACGCGGCCAGCGGCACCACGCCGATGCCCAGGCCGGCGGCGATCATGTGGCACATGGCGTCGAAGCTGCGCACCTGCACGCGCAGGCGCATCGGCACGCCGGCCTGCTCGGCGGCGCGCGACGTCAGTTCCAGCAGTGAGCTGCTGCGGTTGAGGCCGACGAACTCGTAGGCGAGGCATGTCTTGAAGCTCACGCGCTTCGATCGGGCCAAGGGATGCTGGCGCGGGCACAGCACCACCAGTTCGTCGGTCTGGAAGGTCTTCACGTCCAGGCCGTAGGCGGGGGTGTTCTCGGCGAACACGCCGATGTCGGCGAGGCCGTCGACCAGCGCACGCACGATGTCGCCGCTCAACTGCTCTTCGACCTCGACGCGGATGTCCGGATGTTGCGCCAGGAACGAGGCCAGTGCCGCGGGCAGGAACTCGGTCAGCGCCGACATATTGGCCCACAGCCGCACGTGGCCCCGGATGCCGCTGGCGTAGTCGCCCAATTCGTTGCTGAACTGCTCGAAGCCCTGGAACAGGCGCATCGCATGCTGCATGGCGACGTGGCCGGCCGGCGTGAGGGCGATGCCCTGGGCGCTGCGCTCGAGCAGCTTGGAACCGGCGGTCGCCTCGAAATCCGACAGCCGCCGGCTCGCGGCTGACAGCGCCAGGTGGCAGGCCTCGGCACCCTTGGTGATGCTGCCCGACTGCGCCACCGCGCAGAACAGGCGCAGGGTGACGAAGTCGACGCGGGCCGGGTTGATGCTGCTGCGTGCCATGCGCGCGATTCTAGGCAGGGCCTTCGCGTTTTGCGAAGCCCTGCTGACGGCTGAGCAATTCCGCTTCGGGCCCGATCTTTCTACAGTCCACCCATCGACAACGACCAGAGACAACGCATCACCATGAACGCACTGGAAGGCCTCAGGGTCCTCGAACTCGGGCAACTCATCGCCGGCCCATTCGCCGGCAAGACGCTGGCCGAGTTCGGCGCCGACGTGATCAAGATCGAGCCCGCTGAGGTGGGCGACCCGTTGCGCAAGTGGCGCATGCTGCGCGACGGTACTTCGGTGTGGTGGGAAGTGCAGTCGCGCAACAAGCGCTCGGTGTGCCTGGACCTGCGCAGCGCCGAGGGGCAGGAAGCCGCGCGCGCCCTGGCCATGGAAGCCGACGTGCTGATCGAGAACTTCAAGCCCGGCACGCTCGAAGGCTGGGGCCTGGGCTGGGAGGCGCTGCACGCGCTCAACCCCAAGCTGATCATGCTGCGCATCTCGGGCTACGGCCAGACCGGCCCCTACCGCGACAAACCCGGCTTCGGCGTGCTCGGCGAATCGATGGGCGGGCTGCGCTACCTGAGCGGCGAGCCGGGTCGCGTGCCGGTGCGCGTGGGCGTCTCGCTGGGCGACACCTTGTCGGCGCTGCACGGCGTCATCGGCGTGATGATGGCGCTCTACCACCGCGCGGCCCATGGCGGCGAGGGCCAGTTCATCGACGTGGCGCTCTATGAGTCGGTCTTCAACGTCATGGAAAGCCTGCTGCCCGAGTACGACGCCTTCAATGCGGTGCGCGAGCGGGCCGGCAGCGCGCTGCCGGGCATCGCGCCCACCAATGCCTACCGCTGCAGCGACGGCCACTACGTGCTCGTCGCCGGCAATGGCGACAGCATCTTCCGCCGCCTGATGCGCGCCATCGGCAGGCCCGACCTCGAAGAAGACCCGGCGCTGCGTCACAACGACGGCCGTGTGGCGAACGTGGAGCGTCTCGATTCCGCCATCGAGGCGTGGACTTCGCAGCGCGGCCGCGACGAAGTGCTGGCCGCGCTCGATGCGGCGGGCGTGCCGGTCGGCCGCATCTACACGGTGGAAGACATCGCGACCGATCCGCAGTACCTGGCCCGCGAAATGATCGTGGAGGCGCGCACCTCCGACGGCCGCATGCTCAAGGTGCCGGGCATCGTGCCCAAGCTCAGCGCCACGCCGGGCCGCATCGCGCATCCGGCGCCGCGCCTCGGCGAACACACCGAAGCACTGGGCGGTGCCGGCTGGCCTGCGCGTTCCGCGCCGCAAGGAGCAGCGTGATGAACGCCGGCCAAGGCACGCGCCTCTTCATCAACGAAGTCGCCACCCGCGACGGTTTTCAGATGGAAAGCCGCTTCGTTCCCACCGACGACAAGATCGCGTTGGTCGATCGCCTGAGCGGGCTCGGCTACGCGAAGATCGAGGTGACCTCGTTCACATCGCCCAAGGCGATCCCGGCGCTGCGCGACGGCGAAGAAGTCATGCACCGCATCGCGCGCAGTCCCGGCGTGGTCTACACCGCACTGGTGCCCAACCTGCGCGGCGGCGAGCGCGCACTCGACAGCCGCATCGACGAATTCAACATCGTCATGTCGACCAGCGAGACGCACAACCTGTCCAACCTGCGCATGACGCGCGAGCAGTCCTTCGCGCAGTTGGCCGAGGTGATCGCGCTCGCACGGCAGGCGAAGGTGCCGGTCAACGTCTCGCTGTCATGCGTGTTCGGCTGCCCGATGGAAGGCGAGGTGCCGCAAGACGTGGTGCTGGGCTGGACCGAGCGCTTCGCCGAACTCGGCGTCGCCGGCATCACGCTGTGCGACACCACGGGCATGGCGTACCCCACGCAGGTGCAGGACATCTGCGCGGCGGCGCTCGCGCGTTTTCCGGCGCTGGACTTCACCGCGCATTTCCACAACACGCGCGCCATGGGCCTGGTCAACACGGTGGCGGCCATCGAGGCCGGCATCCGCCGGCTCGACATGTCGCTCGGCGGCATCGGCGGCTGCCCTTATGCGCCCGGCGCCTCGGGCAACGTGGCGACCGAGGACGTGGTCCACATGCTGCAGTGCATGGGCTACGAAACCGGCATGGACCTCGCGGGCCTGTTGGATGCCGCCGTCGAACTGGAGCGGCTGGTGGAGCACCCGCTGCCGAGCCAGGTCTCGCGTGCGGGCCATCGTCTGCGTCGGCACGCGCCGCCGGCCGACTTCGAACAAATCGCCGAGCGTGCGCACGCGCGCCGGCCCGGCATCAAGGAGCTGCGCGCATGATCGATCACCTCGACCACCTGGTGCTCACCACTGCGAACGAAGAAGCCTGCGTGCGCTTCTACGTCGACGTGCTGGGCATGTCGCTCGAGACCTTCGGTGAAGGCCGCAAGGCCTTTCGCTTCGGTCAGCAAAAAATCAACCTTCACGTGAAGGGCCACGAGTTCGAGCCCAAGGCGCACGTGCCCATGCCCGGCGCGCTGGACCTGTGCTTCATCGCCAGCGTGCCGCTGGAAGACGTGATCGCGCGACTGGCCGAGCACCGGGTGCCCATCCTCGAAGGCCCGGTGATGCGCACCGGTGCCGTCTCGCGCATCCGCTCGGTGTACGTGCGCGACCCTGACCTGAACCTGATCGAGATCTCGGAAACCGCGGCCTGACGGCGCGGCGCACGAGAAAGAGCAACAACCCACCCAAGGAGACAACCATGATCCGATGCACCACCCGCCTGTTCGCGGCTGGCGCGGCACTCGCCTGCGCCGCCGCTGCCGCCCATGCCGACACCTGGCCTTCGAAGCCGATCACCTTCATCGTGCCGACCGCGCCGGCCGGTTCCACCGACATCATGGCCAGGCTCGTCGGCGACCCGCTGGCGCGTGCGCTGGGCCAGCCGGTGGTCATCGACAACAAGCCCGGCGCCAGCGGCAACATCGGCACCGAGGCCGTGGCCCGCGCCGCGCCCGACGGCTACACGCTGCTGATGCAGTACTCGGGCTACCACGTCGGCAACCCGGCGATGTTCAAGGAGATCAAGTGGAACCCCACCAAGGACTTCGTGCCGGTGGCGATGGTGATGCGCGCACCGCACGTGGTGGCGGTCAGCGGCAAGCTGCCGGTCAATTCGATGAAGGAGCTCATCGAGTACGGCAAGAAGAAGGGTGACGGCGGCCTCAACTACGCGTCATCGGGCAACGGGTCGATGCAGCACATCGCGGGCGAGCTGCTGTCGCGCCAGGTCAAGCAGCCGATGACGCACGTGCCCTACAAGGGCTCGGGCCCGGCCATCAACGACCTGATCGCGGGCAACGTCGACATGTTCATCACCACGCCGCCTTCGGTGATCGGCCACGTCGCGAGCGGCAAGCTCAAGGCGCTGGCATACACGGGCACGCAGCGCCATCCGTCGATGCCGAACGTGCCGACCTCGGCCGAGGCCGGCCTGCCGGGCTACGAGGTGGATTCGTGGTTCGCCGTGTTCGCGCCGGCGAAGACGCCGCCCGACGTGGTGGCGCGCCTCAGCAAGGAGATCGGCAAGATCGTCGAGAGCGAAGCCTTCCGCAAGAAGGTGGACGAGCAGGGCGCTTTTGCGGTGTCGATGGATTCGCCGACCATGGCCAAGTTCGTGGACCAGGAACTCGCCAAGTGGTCGAAGGTGATCAAGGCCGCCGACATCAAGGCGGACTGAGCTTCACCAATGAAAAAGTCAGGCGCAAGGCCTGGCTTCACAAACAAAAACGCCAGGCGCAAGGCCTGGCGTGTGTGATCAAGTTGGCAGAAGCCTGCGTCGGCGGGCTTTCAGTGCGCGCCGGCTTCGGCGATGAAGCGCAGCAGGTCGTGGTAGCCGGGGCCGAATTCCTGCGTGTCCACGCCGGCCAGCAATTGCAGGCTCTTCACGCGTGCGTTGCGGTCCACGCCTTGCGTCGTGCGAACCGGCAGTTCGGCGCCTTCGGCATCGCGCTCGGAGAGGCACACCACCACGATCGAACCCGCATGCAGTGCCAGGTCGCCGCGCTTGAAGGGGCGGCGTTCGTCGGCAGCCCGGAACATCAGCTTCGGCGCACGATGGCTCGGAGCACGCTTGCTCACGGGGCGCTCGGTCGGGATGGCGATGATCGGTTGGGCGGTGGTGGTCTTGTGCATGACAGTGTTCGCGTTGCGGTGTGCATGCATCGTCGCGCAATTCATGCGAGAAAAAGCGAGATGCCCGCTGCGGAAGTCCATGAGACTGTGGCATTTGTCGCCGTCGAGCGCAACAAAACATCCGGCATAGGCTGATGGCCCCACCGGGTAAGGCCAAGGCCGCACCGCACGGGTGCGGCGTATTTCACGAACAGGTGTATGAGGCCGCGAGCCGCGGGTCGCCGCCCGTCAGCGTGGCCTTGGTCGGGTACATGCAGATGGGGCGTGAGCTGGCCGGTGAGTTGCCGCTCGCTGGCGCAGAAATGTCGATGCGCTCGGGCGAGTTGCCGTTCTCCACCCACAAGGTCAGCGCCAGGTACAACTGTGCATTAGTTGGCAGTGGCGGATTCGCAGCCGCGTTGGTGGTGCCGTTGCTGAAGCCGTGCGCCATCGCAGGCACCAAAAACAGGCGGTAGAAATTGCGCGCCACCGAATCGCCGCCCGCGCGCGCCGCGAGCCGCGTGTAGTAGTTGATCGTGCCCTGCGGCGGAATCAGCGTGTCCGACAGGCCGTGGTACACGAGCATCTTGCCGCCGCGCGCCACGAATCCGTCGATGTTCGGGTCGTCCGTGTTGATGTTGGCGAAGGCCGCCTGCAGCGCGATGCCCTGGTCGAAGGCATTCGACAGCTGCGCATAGCTGAGCTGCTGCCACCGGTTCGCACCATTGCCCGTCGCATTGATGAAGGTGGGCGTGGCCCAGGTCGGGTCTTGCAGTTCGAGCGCCACCATGTCGCTCGAAATGGTGAAGGGCGTGGGGCCAGCCAAGCCCTGCAGGTTGGTGCCGCGCGTCAGCCCGTACCAGCGCTGGTTGGACGCGGTGGCCGGCGAGGTCGCGAAGCCGTTATCGTTGGCCGGCGATGGCACGCTGCCGTCGCTGGTCTGGCCGTACCAGATCTTGTTGATCGCCAGCGCCTGCGCCGCCGTCACGCAGCTGCCGGCGGGGCCCGTGCCGCCGCTGGCGGAGCACAGCACGCTCGCGTCGAGCTGCGGGTCGTAGCGGCACTGAGACGGGTCGGGGATGTACCCCAGGTGCTGGCCGTTCACCACGTCGCAGGCGTTGATCGCCGCGTTGCCGACCAGCGTGAGCTGCGCCGCGCTGAGCGGCACCCCGCCCAGGTCGCGCTGGTAGACGATCTGCGGGTACAGCTCCGACGTGATGAACTTCGTCCAGTTGATCGCCGGTGCGCCGGCCAGGATGCCGTCGAAATCGCCTGGGTTCGCCTGGGCCTCCATGTGGCCCTGCCGCCCGCCCGTGGAGAAGCCGTTCCAGTAGCTGCGCGACGCCGCCTTGCCGTAGAAGGCCGCGGTCAGCGCCTTGGTCTTGACGGCCATCTCGTGGATGCCGCGCTGTGCGAAGTCGTTCCACAGCGCTGCGTTCACCGTGCCGTCGGGCTTCATCGCGAAGGAGCCGCCGTTGGTGGTGTTCGCATGGCCGGTGTCGGTGCTGGCCGAGACGGCGCCTTCGACCATCGCGGTGTCTGCCGGTGCGCCCGAGCTGCCACCCGTGAGGCCCGCGAGCGCGGTCAAGGAGGTATGCACGCCGCCGGCCCAGCCGCCGCCGCCTTTCACGTGAATGCGGCCATTCCACTTGGCCTCGCCGGGCAGCCAGATCTCGATGCCGATGCCGGGCGAGGTGGACGGTGCATCGGCCGGCCCCGCGTTGCCCGGGCCCACCAGTAGCTTGACCACGCAGACGTCGGTGCTGGCCGTCGGCGTGGTGCCGGTCGGCGTGCCCGTCAGCAGCAGCGGGTCGCCGGTCTTGAAGGACTTGACCAGCAGCACGCTCGTGTTCGCATCGGGCTTGAAGCCGGTCTTGATCGAGTCGTCGCAGCTCAGGCGGGTCTGGCCGGGCGGCGGCAGGATCACGCCGCCACCGCCACCATGCCCGCCGCCACCACCGCAGCCTGCAAGTGCGGCCAGGGCCGCCAGGCAGCCCGCGCGGGCCCAGGTCGTCACCCACCCATCGAGTCGGCAAGTACCACGCATGATGTCCCCTTGAGTCGGCCGGCAGTCTCGGCTGCGCACAGGGTCATCCGCCGCGTCGATGGCCGAATTTGTAGGACAACACCGCGTGGCAGGCGAGGCATTGACCTACGCTGCGGGAGATAGGGCGAACGAACGGCGAGGCGACGACAAACACCGAGCGCACCGCGCACCGCGGCTCAGGGCTCAGGGGCTCAGGGGCTCAGGGGCTCTTCGTCGGCTTGAGCCCCAGCCGGTCGTAGCCGCTGAGCTCCAGGAAGCCCCGCCCTTCTCGGCTGCCGCTGACCTTCACCGGGCCTTCCCAGTACACGTTCGCGGTCGTTCCGCCCGAATCGAATTCGCTGTCGGGCAGATAGGGCTTCACGTGAAGCACGCCCGTCGGCAGCTTGATGTTCCATTCGACGACGTAGGTGATGTTCGTCTTCGGGCTGGTCCAGCGCGCGCCCGGCACCAGCTCGGCCTGGCCCTGTTCGAGCGGCTGCGAGCCCTTGGCGTCGGAAATGGTGCCTGCGGTCACGACGCTGCGGCCGTTCTTGTCGAACAGTTCGTAGAGCATCAGGTCCGATCCGTCGGCCAGCTGCAGCGCGAACCAGTTCCAGCCCAACGACAGCACGTCGAACTCGCCCCACTGGTGGTCGAACCACACCTCGCCGCGCACCGGCGTGGGCTTGCCGCCGATCACGATCTCGCCGCGCGTCGGCAAACGTGGGCGCGAGTAGTAGTAGCTGATGCCGCTGCTGCCGAAGTCGAGCAGGCCCGGCGTTTCGGAGCCTGGCGCGCGGTGCGCGACCAGCGGGCCGCCGTTGTTCAGCGTCAGCGTGACGGCGGCCTGGTCGAAGGTGGCGCGCAGCGCATGGGCGGACGCGGACGCAGTGGCCTGCCAGCCGTCCTGCCGAAAATCGAAACCGTTGGGAATGCTCGTCATCGGGCTGCCCGCGGTGCGGGTCTGGCTGACGTAGCGCTTGCCCGATTGCAGATCGGTTAGCGCCGCATGCATGACGGTGTGCTTGACCAGGCCGTTGGCGACGAACACGACCATGTGGAAGCCGAAGCGCTGGCCCGCGTTGGCGTCGAGGATGCCGCTGTAGTACCACCATTCCATCGCCGAACCGTGCGGTGCCTCGTCGGCTGGCAGGTTGAGCGGCGGCAGCGCGGCCGTGCGCTCACGGGGCTTGGGGCGGGCCGTGGCCGGTGCTTCGGCGGCGACCACGTCGGGCTCGGGTACGTCCGCCAGGAAAAGGAACAGTCCGCCACCGACGATGACCAGCGCCGCGAGGAAGATCGCCATGCCCTTGAACCGCGCCAGCGCACGCGCGCGCGGGGAGCGGTACGGCCGGTAGTCGCCCGAGATGGTGCGCCGCCTGCGGCGTCGCTTGCGAGGCGGCTGTTCGGGCTGGTCGGGTGTCATGCAGGTTCTCCTTCTCGGGGCGGCAGCATCGCATGCGGAGGTTTCAACGACGTGGCCACCATCGATGGCCGGGTCCGCGCGGCTTCGCCGTTTTGTTTTGGCGGCGACGATACTACGTCAGCACAGCCAGCAGGCTCGCGACGCCGATTCCCACGGCCGCCAGCGCGTCGCCCGCGATCAAGCCGCCGCCGAACAGCGAGGCGCTGCTCATGTCCTCCGGCACGTCGCGGCGCCGTGGGGCGCGCGACGCCCACAGCGTGCCGGCCACGCCGCCCGCGCCCAGCCACAGCGCGCTCGGCAGGTTGACGAAGCCGCCGAAGGACAGCGCGTAGGGCGAAGGCAGCACCACCGCGTCGAGCACGAAGCTGCGCGGCCGCAGCCACTTGCGCAGCAGCGCGAGCACCAGGCCGAAGGCGATGCCCACGCCGATGGCCGTGCGCTGGTGCGGCTCGGGCTCGGTCAGGCTGCGCAGCACGCCGACGAACTTGTAGGTCATCGCCGAGCTCCATTCGGCCGGCTGCTGGCCCGCCTTCAGCAGGGTCTGGTCCTGCAACAGCACCGGGTAGGCCGCCATGAAGAGCCGCGCGAACACCACCGCGAGTACGGCGCCGATGACGATGCCCAGCACCTGGTAGCGAAACTGCACCACGCGCGGCGTGCCCAGTCGCCGGCCGGTGGAGCGGTCTTGCTGCATGTCGCAGGCCACGCTGGTGGCCACCAGCAGCACGGCGCCGGCCATCAGCCCCACGCCGGCTTCGCGCAGGCCCAGCGCGGCGAGGATGACCACCGTCACGACGAAGGCCGAGGAGATCGGGTTCGAATCGCTGACGCCGACCGAGATGCCGTTGACCAGCGAGAACACGAAGACCAGCGCCACCGCGATCGCCAGAAAGAACACCGGTTGCCCCAGCAGCCAATGCCCGCAGGCCATCGTGGCGGCCGCCCAGAAGACGACCCACAGCACGAGCCGCGTGGCGTCGATGCGCCGCCAGTCGCCGGCGGCCGGCCGTGGCGCATCGTCGTCGTCTGCAGCCTGCCGCCGCGCCCGCGGCAGGGCCTGCGCGAAGACCAGGGCCAAGTCGACCACTGCCGCGCCCATGATGGCGCCGAGTGCCAGCAGGTACATGATCCTGCGCGGCGGGTCGCCGGGCTGCAGCCAGCCGATGGAAACGAACCAGGGCTGCAGGGCCACGCCGATCAGCCCGCCGATGGCGGCGGGAATGCCGATGCGCGCGCCCACCACCAGCCCCGCGCCGAATGTCGAGGCCGAGAACTCCAGCGCGCCCAGCAGCGGCAGGCGGGCCGCGCCCAGCCCCGCCGCCAGCCCGGTGGCGATGCCGCCGCCCAGCAGCCGCACCGATCGCCGCAGCAGCACGGGGTCGGTCAGCGCCCGCAGGATGTTGGCCACGGCCAGGCCCGAGGGGAAGGGCAGCCGCATGCGGTCGACCAGCATCGGCGTGCACAGCATGCCCACGCCTACGCCGAACATGCCGATGCAGCCCAGGTACAGCGCCATCTGCCAGGCCGGCGGCGCCGGCAGCCCCATCCACACCATGGCCTGCAGCAGCACGGCCATGCCGCCCATGCTGGCGACCGATGCGGCACCGGTCTGGATGTAGTTGGCGCCATGTCGCCCCGCCGCGCCGTAGCCCGCGGTGATGCCTGCCAACGGCTCCAGCACCAGCATGCCGGCGGTGGCCAGCAGCAGGTGGTAGCGCCAGCTGCCTTCGGGCGGCAGCCAGCGCCGAGGAGAGCCTGGGCGTGAATCCATGGAGGGCCTTTGCTGCCTGGAGGACTCCGCGAGTATGTCCTGCCCCGGCGCCTGGCCCGGCCCGCTGCGGAAGCGTCGGCTCAGTGCAGGACTTGCACCTGCGCCGCGATCGGCCCGCCGCGCCGCAGCGTGTTGTAGATGGGGCAGGCGCCGGTGAAGGCGTCGACCAGCGCCTGCGCCGTGTCGAGCGCGACGCCGCCGAGCCCGAAGTTCAATCGAATCGATCGATAGCGCGTGCCGTCGTCGGGGTCGCGTTCGAAGTTCACTTCCACCTCGGCACGCTGCAAGTGCAGGCCGCGCGCCAGCGCTTCCTTCTGCACCAGCGCCAGGCCGCAGGAGGCCAGCGAGGACAGCAGCAGCTCGCCGGCCTGCACCGACTCGCCGGGGCCGCCGGCCGAGGCCTTGGCGTCGGACACGAAGTGGTTGTGGCGTGCATCGACCAGGAAGCGGCCCGGCGTGTCGAGCGCGCGGGCCGTGATCGATACGACTTCGCCTTGGACCGTCGACGTCGCGAGTTTTTCGTCGAGCGCCAGCGCCGTGTCTTCCGTGCTCATCGCGCCGTCTCCTTGCCTGCGGGTCCCGATGCGGCGCGCTCTTGCCACGCACCCACGCCGGGCCGCGCCAGCCCCAGGTTCTCGCGCAGGTTGCTGCCCTCGTAGGCCGTGCGGTACAGCCCGCGCCGTTGCAGCTCGGGCACCACCAGCCGCACGAAATCCTCGAAGCCGCCGGGCTGGTAGGGCGCGCTGATCATGAAGCCGTCGCAGGCACCGCCGCGGAACCAGCGCTCCAGGCCGTCGGCCACCTTGTCGGGGGTGCCGATCAGGTCGCCCTCGTAGCGGCTGCCGTAGCGCTTGCCCAGGTCGCGCAGCGTGAGCTTGTCGCGCTCGGTCGCCTCGCGCACCTCTTGGTAGTGCCCCTGCACGCCGGGCACGTCGATGTCGGGCAGTGCGGCGTCCAGCGGATAGGCCGACAGGTCGACGTCGAGGTGGTACGACAGCGTGGACAGCCCCGCATGCGGGTCGACCAATGCGCGCAGCGCGCGGTCTTTTTCTTCGGCGATGGCCTGCGTCTCGCCCACCAGCGGCGTCGCGGCCGGCAGCACCTTGAGCGAATCGGGGTCGCGGCCGTGCGACTTCGCGCGTTCCTTGATCTCGCTGTAGAAGGCCTTCGCGCTCTCGAAGGAATCGTGGCTCACGAAGATCGCATCGGCCCAGCGCGCCGCGAAGTCGCGCCCGCGGTCGGACGCGCCGGCCTGCAGGATCACCGGGTAGCCCTGCGGCGGCCGCGCCACGTTCAAGGGCCCCTTCACGCTGAACCATTCGCCTTCGTGGTCGATGTAGTTGACCTTGGCCGGGTCGGCGAAGAGCGGCGTTTCGCGGTCGAAGACCAGCGCGTCGTCGCCCCAGCTGTCCCACAGCTTGAACACCACCTCCAGGAACTCGTCGGCGCGGTCGTAGCGCTTGTTGCGCGGCACCTGCTGCTTCTTCGAGAAGTTGCGCGCCTCGGCATCCTGGAACGAGGTCACCACGTTCCAGGCCGCGCGGCCGGCGCTCAGGTGGTCGAGCGTGGCGAAGGAGCGCGCGACTTCGAAGGGCTCGTAGTGGCTGGTCGAACGCGTCGACGCCAGGCCCAGGTGCTTGGTGGCGGCCGCCATGATCGACAGCACCACCACCGGGTCGAGCCGCAGCGAGCCGAGCGCACCGTAGCGCAGCTGCGTGTCGTTGCTGCCCTGGTAGCGGTCGGGCACCGCCAGGATGTCGGCGAAGAAGGCCAGGTCGAACAGCCCGCGCTCCAGCGTGCGCGCGATGCCCTGGTAGTAGTCGGCATCGAGCCAGCCCGATTCCGAGGCCGGATAGCGCCAGCCGCCCGGCCGGCCCGGGCCCGCCGTGACGAAGGCCGCGAGGTGGATCTTCTTGTCCTGTGCCTGGTCCTTTGCCATGGCTCAGGCTCCCAGCTCGGCGGCGACGAGCTTCTTGATGGCGTCGAACTTCGGGTCGAGCAGGAAGCTGCGCACGTCGACCTTGTTCGGCAGCACGCCCAGCGCGTGGAAGTTGTCCGCCAGGTCTTGCGTGGACGCGGCGGCCGCCTCGTTGATGGGCTTGAGCACGGTCGCGCCGGAGTCGGACAGGCGCACGTCGACGATCAGTTCGCGGTACACCTTCTGCTCGGTGCTGCCGGGCTCGAAGCCGCCTTGCTGCGCCCAGGCGGCCACCGTTTCGTCCGGGTGCGCCACCACGTACTGCTGCGTCTCGCGGATCAGCCGCACAAGCTTGGCGGCCACCTGCGGATGCTGCTCCGCGAAGCCGGTTCGCGCCACGTAGAAGGCCCAGTCGTAGGTCTTGACCGAAGGCAGCGTGCGCGCCTTGCCGCCGAGCTTGGCCAGGGCCAGCGCGCTCGCGGGCTGCCAGTGGATCCAGGCGTCGATGCTGCCTTGCGCGAACGCGGTGTACGCATCGGCGCCGCTCAGGCTCACCGCCTGCACGTCCGACAGGCGCAGGCCTGCGCTTTCGAGGTACTTGATGAGGCTGTAGGTGCCGGTGGTGCCGTTCTGGTGGGCGATCTTCTTGCCCTTGAGACCGGCCGCGGTCTTGATCGGCGAATCGGCGGCCACCAGCACGTCGACCTCGTCGGCCGGCAGCGGGTAGGCCGCCAGCGGCACGATCGGCACACCGGCCGCGACGGCGTTCACCACCGCGGTGGCGGTGGCGAAGCTGAAGTCCACGCCACCGGCCTTGATGCCTTCCATCACCGGCAGCGAGGCCGTGAAGCCGGGCTGCCACACGACCTGGGCGCCGATCTCGTCTTCGAGCTTGCGTCCGCCGGCACCGGCGCGCAGCGATGCGAAGACGCCGGTGCGGCCGTCGCCGATGATCGCGACGGTGATCTTCGGCTGCGCTGCTGCTGCGGCGGGTGCTGCGCCGCCGGCTGGCGCCGACCCGGCTGCGGGCGCTGCGGCTTCTTTGCCGCAGCCGGCCAGCATCAGTGCACCGCCGGTGCCGAGCAGGGCCGCGCCGGCCTGTGCGAGAAAGCGGCGTCGTGCGCGCGGGTGGGAGGGGTCGAAGGTGTTCATGGCGTGATGTCGTTGAGAGAAAAACAAATGGGCAAACGAGCGATGGCCGCGTCGAAGCGCCTCAGCGCCCCGCCTCGGCCGCGAGCAGCCCGTCGAGCAGCTCTTCCTTGAGCGCCGCGAGCGCCGGGTCGCCGCGGTGGCGTGGGCGCGCGCGGTCGATCGGCAGGTCGCGCGCCACGCGGCCGTCGCGCATCAGGAGCACGCGGTCGGAAAGCATCAGGGCCTCTTCGACGTCGTGCGTCACCAGCAGCACCGTGCGCGGCCGGCGCGCGAGCAGCTGTTCGAGCAACAGCTGCATCGACGCGCGGGTGATCGCATCGAGCGCGCCGAAGGGCTCGTCGAGGAGCAGCAGTTCGGGTTCGTGGATGAGGGCGCGCGCCAGCGCCACGCGCTGGCGCTGGCCGCCCGAGAGCACCACCGGAAACTCGCGCTCGCGCCCGGCCAGCCCGACGGCGCCGAGCATCGCGCGTGCGTCCGCGTCGCGGCCACGCAGGCCCAGCGTCACGTTGCGCAGCACCGAGCGCCAGGGCATGAGCCGGTCTTCCTGGAACATCATGCGGATGTCCGGCTCGGGCGTGCGCGACGCGATCTCGATGCGGCCCGCGCTTGGCGGCTCCAGCCCGGCCACCAGCCGCAGCAGCGTGGACTTGCCGACGCCGCTCGGCCCGATCAGCGACACGAACTGGCCGGCCGGAATCTCCAGGTCGATGTCGCGCAACACGTGGCGCTCGCCGAAGCGTTTGCCCACGCCGCGCAGCAGCAGGCGTTCGCCGTGGTCGCCGTGGTCGACGACTTCGTTGCGTTCGTCGTCGTTGCGGCTCACGATCCGGCTCCCTTCGCGTAATTCGGGTGCCAGCGCAGCAGCCAGCGTTCGATCGCGCGCGTCAGCGCATCGGCCAGCCAGCCCGCGATGGCATACAGCGCGATCGCCAGCAGGATGATGTCGGTGCGCAGCAGCTCGCGCGCGTTCTGCACCATGTAGCCGATGCCGTCGCGCGAGGCGATGGTCTCGCCCACCACCAGCGTCAGCCAGGCCACGCCCAGCGCATAGCGGATGCCGGTGAGGATCGCCGGCAGCGCGCCGGGCAGCACCACCGCGACGATCAGGCCGAAGGGGCCGAGTCCGTAGGAGCGGCCCAGCTCCATCAGCTTCGGGTCGACGTTGCGGATGCCGCTCATCGTGTTGATGTAGACCGGGAACAGCGAGCCCATCGCGACCAGCAGCACCCGCGGCTCCTCGCCGATGCCGAACCACAGGATCATCAGCGGCACCAATGCCAGGTGCGGAATCGTGCGCACCATCTGCAGCGAGCGGTCGAGCAGGCCGTGCGCCAGCGCCGACAGCCCCACGACGAAGCCCAGCAACAGGCCCGCCGTCGCGCCCGAGAAGAAGCCGATCGCCACGCGGCGCAGGCTCACGAGCACGTCACGCTGCAGCTCGCCGCGCTCGGCCAGCGTCCAGGCGGCGCGCAGCACCTCGCTGGGCGCCGGCAACACGCCGACGGAGAGCCGGCCGGTGGTGCTGAGCAGCTGCCACACCGCGATCAGCGCGACCGGCAGCAGCCATGGCAGCAGCGCGTTGCGATACCAGCGGCGGCGCGCGCGGCCGTGGCGCGCCACGTCGGCCAGCGCGGCGTCGGCAATGAGTTTGGTCTGCACGCGGCGCGGCGGCGTCGAAGTGGGGGAAGGCGGGTCGAGGGCGGCAGGCGAAGGGAGAACGGCGCTCATGGCGGGCAGGGCCGGGAGGCCCGTGAGGTGGGATCGTCGCTCGGCGCGATGCCGATGAGATCCGATGGATCGCGAAGGGGATGCCGTCGAATCTAGGCCCGCGGCCTGTCCGCGTGAACGAAGATTCGCGAGCAAGCTTCCTCGCTTTGCGTCGTTGCGGCCCGCGCGGCGGCCATGGCATATGCCCGATCGCGACTATGCAAGTGACGAAGCGGTCGTTGGCGAAGGACGGCTCGGGCGACACAATGCCGCGGCCCTTTCTGGCCGCATCACGTCCTGCCCTTCATGCCTCTTCGCTCCGTGCTTCGCGTTCTTTCCGCCGCGCTCGCGCTCGTCCTGGCCACCGGCGTGTCGCACGCGCAGGATTTCCCGGCCAAGCCCGTCCACATCACTGTCGCCAACACGCCCGGGAGCTCACCCGACGTGCTGGCGCGCCTGCTCGCGCAGCGCCTCACGGAGCAATGGAAGCAGCCCGTCGTCGTCGACAACCGCGACGGCGCGGCCGGCATCGTGGCCACCGAAGCCCTGGCCCGCGCGCCGGCCGATGGCTACAGCCTCATGGTCGGCGCCGACGGGCCGATCACCATCCTGCCCAACCTGCAGGCCAGCCTGCCCTACGACGCGCGGCGCGACCTCGTGCCGGTGGTCGCGCTGGGCCGCATCGACTTTGTGCTGGTCGCCAACCCCAAGACCGGCTGGCGCTCGGTCGACGACTTCGTGCGCGCCGCGAGGCAGCAGCCGGGCCGCTTCAACTACGCATCGGCCGGCAACGGTAGCCCGCAGCAGATCGGCATGGAGTTGTTCAAGCAGCGCGCCGGCGTTTACGTCACGCACATTCCCTACCGCGGCGGCCCGCTGGGCATGCAGGACGTCATCGCCGGCCAGGTCGATGCGATGTTCATCGCCGTCGGCCCGGCGCTGCCGCATATCAAGGCCGGCAAGCTGGTGGCGCTGGCGACCGGTGGCGAGCAGCGTCATGCGCTGCTGCCCGAGGTGCCGACCGTGGCCGAGCGCTACGAGGGCTTTCGCTCCGGCACCTGGTTCGGCCTGTTCGCGCCGGCGCGCACGCCGCAGCGCGCGCTCGACACCATCGCCGACGACGCGGCCCGCATCGTCCGCCTGCCGGCCGTGCGCACCGAGCTGGCGGCGCAGGGCATCGAGGCCACGGGGCAGGTGCAGCGCGAGTTCCAGAAGCAGGTCGACGCCGAGTACGCGCGCTACGAGCGGATCGTGAAGGTGGCGGGCATCAAGGCGGACTGATCGGCCGCCGTGCCGCGCGTGCCCTCAGGGCTGCACGGTGCGGCACGCATAGCTTGCGGCCACCGTCCGATCGCCGCCGGTGTAGTGCGGATACGCCGGATAGCGGCACATCGGCCGCGTCCCCTGCACCGCGAACGGCGGCAGCGCGGCCTTCGTGGTCTGCACGATCGAATCGGGCGGCACGCCCTGGCCCGTCACCCAGCGGTCGAGCGGATCGAGCAGGTCGGCCATCGTCGGAATCGGCGTCTTGTCGGTCACGCTGCGCGCGTTGCCGGTGTGGGTGGAGGAGGGCGAGACGTACAGGCGCACCGAGCCGTCGACCGCCGCTTGCCCGAAGCGTGCCACCAGTGCGCGGTGGTACTCGAAGCCCATGTGTGCGCTCTGCGCCCGGTCGGCCGCGTTCTCGCGAACGATCAACTTGCCGCCGCGCGCGAAGAAGGCCGACAGGTCGGGATCGGTCGAATCCATCAAGGCCGATGTCTGCTGCACCCGCGCCGTGAACGCTTCGGGGCGGTAGGTGCGAACGTCGTAGGCGGCGTCGCGCGCGATGGCGTAGCGCACCCAGTTGCTGCCGTACAGCCACTGCGTGCCGGCCGTCGCGGCATTGGGCGGCACGGTGGGTGGCGCGGTGCCGCTGACCCAGCGCACCAGGTTCAGCGCGCTCGGGCCGTCCAGGCTGTCTTCGTGACCGTAGAGCCAGGGCGGGTAGGCGGTGATGCCGTTGGCCAGCGGAAACGAGAAGCGGTAGGGCGAGTGGATCGAACGCATCAGCGCAAGCTCGGCATCCGACAGGCACTGCGGTCCGGCGTCGGTGCCACCCGGGCAGCGCAGCGGCTGCAGGTCCACGCGCGCCTGGCAGGCCAGGTAGTTGTTGACCACGCCGTCGACCAGCCCGTCGAGGCCGTCGCAGGCATCGGCCGTCGCCTTCGCGATCAGCGGTGTCTTCGATGCGTCGAGCCAGTCGCCGAACTGCGGCACCTCGTTGCGCACAAAGGCGTGGAACAGGCCGGTCCAGTTGATCACCGGCACGATGCTCACGATGCCGTCGTAGTCGGCCGGAAAGCGCTGCGCCATGGTCAGGCCTTCGCGGCCGCCCTCGGAGCCGCCGAAGTAGTAGACCTGCCGCGGCCTCTGGCCGTAGAACTGCTGCGTGAGCGCCACCGCCACGTCGCGCACCTTCTTGTACGAGGCGAAGGCGAAGTTCTCGAGCATCTCGTCGTTGAGCGCGAAGGCGCCCGGCTCGCCGGGCGGCGAGGCCGAGGCCTGGTGGCCCGAGTCGGTGCCGAAGGTCGCGTAGCCGCGCGCGATGGGCAGCGGATCGCCCGGCGCCGCGTCGCGCAGCGGCGTGAGGCCGGTGACCAGCACGCCGTTGAATCCGCCGCCGCCGTACTGCAGCGCCTTGCCGTTCCACTGCGCCGGCAGGTTGAGCTGGAATTGGATGGCCTGCGCCGCCGGGTCGCGCGGCGCGACGCTGCCGAGCACCTTGCAATGCTCGGGCACGGCGGGCACGAAAGCGTTGTTGTTGACCGTGCCAGCCGCGGCGGCGACCAGCACTGCCGATTGCACCGATGCCGCCCCGCTGGGCAGGCCGATGGCCGATGCCGGAATGGCGCGGCCCGCAAGCGCCGCACAGGCCGAGCGGGGCTGGGCCACCGGTGGCGGTGGTGCGTGGCTGCAGGCGGTGAGCGCCAGGGTGAGGGCAGTGGCCGTCGAAACGGCGGGGAGTCGCAGGGGCATCGTTGTCTCCAGGAGCCGGCCCGCTCGATGTGGCGGTGCCGTGCCGCTGCATCGTAGCCGTCTGCGGCAGCGTGTTGCGCCGCGCACCGCATTCGCTCGCAAAGCGCATCAGCTCATTCGCATTCCTTCGTTGGCAGGTGCGATGCCGCTTCGCAGAATCCACCGTGTGAAACAGTTGTTCTACATATCGCCGATCGTGCAATTGCAAAGCGTGCTGGCCGTGACCACCGCGTCTTGGCAGGTCAAGCCCGCACCCGCCCGCGCACGCTCGCAGAGCCGGCAGCCCATCTTGCCCAGGCCACCGCGGCGGCCGCAGATCGACGCTGACCGGCTGGATGAAGCCTTGGCCCATGGCTGGCGCTGGGCGGTCTGATTCGACGACGGACGCAAGGCCGCCGTCGTGGCGGCGTCTGGGGAATCAGGCGGCGAGTCGTTGCGGGCTGGCGTCGCAAGCCTCGAGCGCGCCGCGCAAACGCCGCGCTTCATAGCTGCGCAGCTGCGCATAGGCGACCGGCAGCAGCACCGTGTCGGCGGTGGACCAGCGCCCTCGCCGCAGGAAGTCCCCCACGATGTGATCGGCCTCCGACGGTGCGCCGCGCTCGACGTCTTTCAGCATCGAGGCGCTGAGCTGCGAGCCGGTGGCCGTCAGGGCGTCGCGGGCACGGGCCAGTGAGTCAGGCGAGGGCGGATGCGCGTTGTGCGCGGCGATGCGGCTGCATTCCTCCAGCAGGATCAGGCCGAGCTCTTGCGCGCCGGCCTGGACGATGTCGCCGATCGGTGCACGCATCAGGGCGGTGACCGAAGCCAGCGCCGTGATGAACACCCACTTCTCCCACATCGCCTGCAGGATGGTGTCGCTCGCGCGGCCATCGAAGCCGGCTTGTGCGAAGGCCCGGGCGATCGCCTCGACTCTTGGCGTGCGCTCGCCGTCGAGTTCGCCGAACACCAGTTCGTGATCAGGGCCCAGGTGCGCGATGCTGCCGTCGCCGTCGAGCGTGGCCGAGATCATGGCCAGGCCGCCGAGCACGCGCGCATGGCCGAAGCGCCGGCCCAGCAAGTCGAGGTGCCGCAGTCCGTTCTGCAGCGGAAGGATGGCCGTGTGCGGGCCCACCGCGGGTGCGAAGGCGGCCAGCGTCTGCTCCAGGTCGTAGGCCTTCGATGCCACGATGACCACGTCGTACTCGCGCCGGATCTGGCCCGCGAGCACGGTCGGCGCCGCGAGCTTCAGGTGGCCGTGCGGCGACCGGATCACCAGCCCGCGCGTGGCCAGCTGCGCGGCGCGCGGGGGGCGCACCAGAAAGTCCACGCTCTGCCCGGCCTGCAGCAGCCGCCCGCCGAAATAGCCGCCCAGGGCGCCTGCACCCACCACGAGGAATCTCATAGCCTGTTCGATCCTGTTCGATCACAACGCAGAAGCAAGCGACTGTGCAGGCGGCGCCGATGCGGGGGAAGGAACGAAATCGCAGATCGATATGCGGCATTGCGCGGGTGATCGCGCTGCCGCCGCTCCGCTTATCTGAAAACCGGCTAAGCCTGTGCCGTTTTCTTCGTTTCCAAGCGAAGCCTTCCCTCCAAGAATCGGCGCTTCGGCGTCTTCGTCAGCGGACGCGGCTTCTCATTTCCTTCTTCTGCCATGGCTCAACAACCCCTCAAGATCGTCGCCGTCTCCGGTGGCCTGCAACGCCCGTCGCGCACGCTCGCGCTGGTCGAAGAGCTGCTCGACGGCCTCACCGATGCCCGGCCCGCCGAGACCCGGCTGATCGAGCTGGGCCAGCTGGTGCCCAAGTTCGGCAACGTGGTGCAGCGCGACCTGCTCTCCGCCGACATGGAGCGCGCCCTGCGCGACGTGGAAACGGCCGACCTGCTGGTGGTGGCGAGCCCCATCTACCGCGGCACCTATGCCGGCCTCTTCAAGCATTTCTTCGACCTGGTGCACCACGAGTCGCTGATCGACGTGCCGGTGCTGCTCGCGGCCACCGGCGGCAGCGACCGCCACGCGCTGGCCATCGACCATCAGCTCCGTCCTCTCTTCAGCTTCTTCCAGGCGCACACGCTGCCGATCGGCGTGTATGCGACCGACAAGGAATTCGAGAACTACCGCGTGAGCAACGCGGCCTTGCGCGCGCGCATCGCGCTGGCCGTGGCGCGCGCGGTGCCTCTGCTGCGTCGGCGTGCGGGCCTGCCGGCCGAAGCCGCAGCGCTGGCCGTGGCGGCCTGAGGGCGCATCCTGGCAGCCGCGATCCTTCGTTGCATCGCCGCGGCGCGCGGCGTGCGGCCCGTCAAGCGGCGTCGCGACGGTGGACGCCGCCACGCCTGCGCCGGATCGCCGGCGCCTCAGACGAACGCGTCTTCGGGGAACTCGCGTTCGACCTGTGCGGGGTGCTGCGGGCGACGCAGCCCCAGGTGCTCGCGCAGCGTCCGGCCTTCGTACTCGGTGCGGAACAGCCCGCGCTTGCGCAACTCGGGCAGCACCCCCGCGATGAAGTCGTCGAGCCCGCCCGGGAACCAGGGCGCCATGATGTTGAAGCCGTCCGCGCCGCCTTCCTCGAACCACTGCTGCAACTGGTCGGCGATGCTGGCCGGCGTGCCGACCACCTGCTGGTGGCCGCGCGCGCCGGCGATGCGCAGGTACAGCTCGCGGATGCTCAGGCCGTCGCGGCGCGCCAGGTCAAGCAGCAGGCGCTGCCGGCTCTTGGGGCCGTTGGTCTCGGGCAGCTCGGGCACGGGGCCGTCCACCGGCAGGCCGGAGAAGTCGAAGCCGCCGATCACGTTCGACAGCAGCGCGAGGCCGACCGTGGGATGCACCAGGTCCTGCAGCTGCGCGAACTTGTCTTCGGCCTCGGCATGCGTGCGGCCCACCACCGGGAAGATGCCGGGCATGATCTTCACGTCCTCCGGGTCGCGGCCGTAGGCGGGCAGGCGGTTCTTGATGTCGGCGTAGAAGACCTTGGCTTCCTCGAAGGTCTGGTGCGCGACGAAGATCACCTCGGCCGTGCGCGCCGCCAGGGCGCGTCCGGCGTCCGATGCGCCGGCCTGCACCACCACCGGGCGGCCCTGCGGCGAGCGCGACACGTTGAGCGGGCCGCGCACCGAGAAGTGCGTGCCCTTGTGGCCCAGCACGTGCAGCTTGTCGGGGTCGAAGTACTGGCCGCTCGCCTTGTCGCGCACGAAGCTGTCGTCTTCCCAGCTGTCCCACAGGCCCAGCACCACGTCGTGGAACTCGGCCGCGCGCTCGTAGCGCAGCGCATGCTCGAAGTGCGCGTCGCGGTTGAAGTTCTGCGCCTCGCCGGTTCCGCTCGACGTCACCAGGTTCCAGCCCGATCGGCCGCTACTGATTTGGTCGAGCGACGCGAACTTGCGCGCGACGTCGTACGGCTCGTTGAAGCTGGTCGACACGGTGGCGATCAGGCCGATGCGATCGGTCAGCGCTGCGATGGCCGACAGCAGCGTGAGCGGCTCGAAGTGGTCGCTGCGCGCGGTGCGCGACAGCGACGGCAGCTCGCTGCTGCGCACGCCGACCGAGTCGGCGAGGAAGACGGCGTCGAACTTCGCGGCCTCGGCTTTGCGGGCCAGTTCGACGTAGTGGCGGAAGTTGCTGCCGGCGTCGGCCTGCGCGCCCGGGTGGCGCCAGGCGGCGATGTGGTGGCCGGTCTGCATCAGGAATGCGCCCAGCTTGATCTGGCGCTTGGATGTGGTCATGGGACAGTTTCAGGTGAAGAAGAAGGAGGGCTTACCAGGCCAGCTGAAGGCGACCCGGCAGGCCGGCGGCAGCCGGCCGGTGCTGCGGCGCCGCGGCAGGCGGCGTGTCGACGTCGGCATCGAGAAAATCCCCGAGCACGTCGTCGCGCAGCGCGATGAAGGCCGGGTCGCTGCGATTGCGCGGGTGCGGCAGGTCCACGTCGACGATGCGGCGGATGCGGCCGGGCGACGGCTCCATCACCACCACGCGGTCGCCGAGGAACACCGCTTCTTCCACGTCGTGCGTGACCAGCAGCATCGTGATGCGCTCCTTCTGCCAGATGCGCTGCAGCTCGTTCTGCAGCCGCGAGCGCGTGAGCGCGTCCAGCGCGCCGAAGGGCTCGTCGAGCAGCAGCACGCGCGGCCGGTTGACCAGCCCGCGCGCGATGGCCACGCGCTGCGCCATGCCGCCCGAGATTTGATGCGGAAAGGACTTCTCGAAGCCTTCGAGCCCGACCAGCGCGACGTGCTCGGCGATCAGATCGCGCTTTTCCTTGGCGGACAGCGGCGCGTTGCGCAGGCCCACGGCGATGTTTTGCTCGACGTTGAGCCAAGGGAACAGGCGGTGGTCCTGGAACACGATGCCGCGTTCGCGGCCGGTGCCCGAGATGGCCTGGCCGTCGAGCAGGATCTGGCCTTCGTACTGCGCGTCGAGCCCCAGCACCAGCCGCAGCAGCGTCGACTTGCCGCAGCCGCTGGTGCCCACGATGCTGACGAAGCGGCCGGCCGGGATGTGCAGGTCGATGTCTTGCAGCACCTGCAGTTCGCCGCCGCTCGCCTGCGTGCTGGCGTAGCGCTTGCCGACGCCGCGGATGTCGAGTTCGTTGGAGGAATGGATGGAGGTGGTCATAGAGGGGAAGAGATCGTTGATGCGCGGGCGTTACGCGCGGCCGGTCCAGCGGGCGAGGCGCCGCTCCAGCGCACGGGCCGATGCGTTCATGGCCCAGCCGACGGTGCCGATCACGGTCATGCCGAAGAGCACCAGGTCCATGCGGAAGTGCTCGCTGCCTTCGATCAGCGTATTGCCGATGCCGCGGCCGGACACCAGCAGGTACTCGGCGCCGATGGTCGCGAGCCACGAATAGATGAGCGCCAGGTACACGCCCGTGAAGATCGACGGCAGCGCTGCCGGCAGCACCACCTGCGTGACGGTCTGCCAGCGCGTGAAGCCGTAGACGCGTGCGACTTCCAGCAACGCGGGTGGCGTTGTTCGGATGCCGTCACAGGTGTTGACCACCACCGGCACCAGCGCGGCCAGCGACAGAAAGACGACCTTGGCCACGTCGCCCAGCCCGAACCACACCGAGATCAGCGGAATCCAAGCGAACAGCGAGATCTGCTTGAAGGTGTTGAAGCTGGGGCCGACGAGGCGGTTGGCCAGGCCCGACAGGCCCAGCAGCGCACCCAGTACCAGGCCGAGCGAGGTGCCGATGAGGAAGCCGGTGGCCTCGCGCGCCAGGCTGGCGCTCAGCGCGCGCCACAGGCGGCCGGTAGTGACCTGTTCGAAGGCGGTGGCGAGCACCTTGGCGGGCGACACCAGCAGCGCGGAGTTCACCACGTCCAGCGATGACAGTGCCCACCACAGCGCAACGGCGGCGACGGGTAGCACGAGTCCGCGCCAGCGGCTCTGCTCGGTGGGGCGCAGCGGCTGCAGGGCGGCGCGCTCGGCCGCGTCGTGGGTCTGATGCGTGCTCATCTGGCGCCTCCGGGCTGACGTCGCTTCACCGCGGTCTCGAGCGCATCGAGCAGGCGGTCGATGAGGTAGCCGATCCCGCCGACGACGACCACGGCGGCCATCACCAGGTCGAGCTGGAACAGCTGCCGGCCGTAGACGATGAGGTAGCCGAGGCCTTCGCTCGACGCCACCAGCTCGACCACCACCAGCGACAGCCAGGCCTTGGTGAAGCCCAGCCGAAGGCCGGTGAAGAGCGTCGGCATGGCATGCGGCAGCACGATCTCGAGCACCTGCTGGCGCCGGCTGAAACCGTAGACCTCGCCGACCTCGCGCAGCCCGACGGGCGTCTGCCGGAAGCCCTGCAGGGTGTTGAGCGCCACGGGCACCATCGCGGCCTTGGCGATCAGGATGTACTTGAGTGGCTCGCCGATGCCCACGAGCAGCAGCACGAAGGGCAGCCAAGCGAGCACCGGGATCTGCACGAGCGCGTTGAAGGTGGGCAAGACGTAGGCCTCGACTTGCCGCGACAGGCCCATCGCCGCGCCCAGCAGCAGCCCGAGCGCGGCGCCGGCCAGGAAGCCCAGGCCCACGCGCGCCAGGCTGGCGCTGGTGTGCAGCCAGAGGTCGCCGCTGGTGGCGAGGTCGCGCAGGGTGTCCCATACGAACTGCGGCGAGGGCAGCACCTGCGGCGAGATCCAGCCCTGCGCCGCGCCCGTGGTCCACAGCGCCAGCAGCGACAGGGGCAGCAGCCAGGGCAGGGCGGTGTCGCCGATGCGGCGCCAGGGCAGCCGGGAGACGGACGACGACGCTTCGAGTGCGGCTGCGTCGACGGCCGCGATCGCAGCCATGGGTTCGGCGGCGCGCTCAGCCGCCATTCAATGCCACCGACTGCTTGCCCTTGGGCTGGCCCTTGGCGTCGTAGGCGGTCCAGTAGCCTTCGAGGCCCTGCTTCTTGATCGCGTTCTGCAGGTAGCGCGTGTCGAACCAGCCATCGACGCTGACCTCGCGTCGGATCAGCTTGAGCTTGAGCGCGTCGGACGCCACGGCCTTGTAGCGACCGACGATGAAGTCGTCCGCCAGCGGCGAATTGCGCTGCGCCAGAGACTGTTTGTCGAACTCGGCCGTCCACGACGCGACCGGCGTGCCGCTCCTGGCCCAGATGCGGAACAGCTCGTCGCGGTTCTTCTCTTCCGAGGCCCAGTGCGCGGCGCGCACGAAGACGTCGACGACGCGCTGCACCTCGGCCGTGTTGGCCTCTTCGAACTCGCTGCGCACGAGCAAGGCCGCTTGACGCGTGTACGCCGGGTCTTGCCCCTGCGTGGAGTAGACGATCTTGGCCAGGCCATGGTCGCGCACCTTGAACCATTCGTAGCCGCCGAAGGCCGCATCGACGCCGTTGGACACCAGCGCCGCCTGCGCGCTGCCGGTGTCGAGGTTCACTCCCTTGATGTCGCGCTCGGCCAGGCCGTTGGCCAGCAGCACGTTGTTGGCCACCAGGTGGCCGTTGGTGCCGCGGAAGATCGAGACCTTGCGGTCCTTCAGGTCCTTGATGGCGCGGATGTCCGACGACGCCGGCACCGCTACATAGAGGTCGTTGCGCGCGCCGCTGACCACGAGCACTTTGGTCTTGAGCCCGTTGGAACGGCCCACGATGGCAGGCAGGTCGCCCTGGTAGGCGAAGTCGATCTGCTTGTTCGACAGGGCCTCGTTCACGGCCGGGCCTGCGCCCTTGAAGAACAGCCATTCGACCTTGATGCCCGAGGCCTTGAACTCCTCTTCGAGCCAGTTGTTGGCGCGCGCCACGCCGCCGGGCGAGCCGCCCCAGGTGACGGGGTCGCCGCCGCCGGCGGTGGCCACGCCGATGCGGATGACTTCGGGTGCGGCCAGTGCGGGTGCGGCGGCCAGCGAGGCGAGCGCCAGGCCGAAGAGCTTGAGTGCGGCTCGTCGCAGCGGGGACGGGGCCATTGGTCGTTTCATGTCGTGTTCTCCTCGATGTGTGTGGGTGTGCGTGTGCGGTGTGGTTCAGGCCTTCGCCGCGGCCAGCTTGCGGCCCACTTCCGTGCCCTCGAAGAAGCGCGGGTTGGCCTCGGTGTAGAAGCGGTGCGGGTTGTCGAACACGAGCGCCTTGAAGTCGGCCGCGCTGAGCACGCCTTGCTCGATCAGGTCCCAGCTCTCGGCCAGCGGCTCGGTGAACTCGGGCACGTCCCAGTGGCCCACGTCGGACGACCAGATCGCGTTGATCTTCACGCCCAGCGGGTTCACGCGATCGTTGAAGGCGGCGGCCACGGTGCGGTCGTCGGCCTCGGAGCCGAAGTAGAAGTTCGACACCCAGCGGTCGCGGATGTCTTCCACCTTCTCGATGCCGGCCAGCGCGAAGTCGTCGATCTCCGATTCGTTCGGCTCGCGGCTGTGAGGCAGGGCGGAGATGCCCAGGCTTTCGCGCAGCAGGTTGGCCTTGAAGTCCGGGCGGCCCTGGATGTAGTCGGCACCGTAGCGCTCGAACAGCGAGGCCAGCAGGTCGACGTCGGCTTCGGCGGGGTCGTAGTTGCGCACCGCCACGCGGTTGCGCTTCTCCCAGCGGTCGACCAGGTGCGTGTAGACGTGCGCGCCCCAGTCGGCGCCGCCTTCGAGCAGGCCCACGCGCAGGCCGGGGAAGCGGCGCGTCACGCCGCCGAAGAACAGCGCCTTGGCGAAGGCCTGCGACCCATCGGCGAAATGCCCGATGTGGTTGTTCATGTAGTTGCTGATCGACTGCCGGCCGGTCCAGCCCTGGCTGCCGTAGTGCGTGGTGACCGGCACGCCCAGCTCGACCACCTTGGCCCAGAAGGGGTCGTAGTCGTGCTCGCTGTCGATGCCGTAGAAGTCGATGTAGCCGGCGTGCTTGGCCAGCTCGGGGTGGTCCTTGGGCGGGTATTTGTCGGCGATGGCCCGGATCGGCCGGCGCACGCCGCCGGCGATGTTGATCACCTTCAGCCCCAGTGTCTTGACCGCGAACTCCAACTCCTCGATGCCTTCCTGCGGCGTGTGCAGCGGAATGCCGGCCACGGGCGTCAGGCGGTCGGCGTAGGCGCGGTACTGGTCGGCATGGAAGTGGTTGATCGCGCGGTGCAGCGGCTGGCGGAATTCGCTGCCGGCCGCGGCGGGCGAGAGCACGTCGTTGGGGAACAGCACGGAGTAGTCCGACCCCTGCTCGGCCAGGCGTTCATACAGCAGCGCCGGCAGCGTGTAGGTGGCCAGGTCGTAGGTGTTTCGCGTGACGCGCGCCCACCACGGCGCGCGCAGGGTGCGGTGGTACTGGCGTTCTTCAGGCGTCTGCTGGTACCAGTCCTTGCCGCCGCCCGTGCGGGTGACGAAGCGCCCGCCCAGCGCCTTGCGCAGGGCATCGACCAGCTTGTTGCCGCCATAGTGCTGGATGTAGTCCTCCAGCACCGGGGCGTAGTCGTTGACGTGCACGTCGGTGTCGATCACCGGGTGCTGGAGGCTGGCCTTGACGGCAGCGGAACGCGATGCCTGTACGCGGCTCAAGCGATCGTTCATCTGGAAAACTCCTCGTGGGACAGGGAACTGCGCAGGCTACGGGCCGGTGCGACGCTTCCCAACGAAGGGTTTTGCGTTTGCTTAGCAGGTGTGCGCATTTGCACGTCGCCAAGGCCGCGGCCGGCGCACGGGTGTCGCAGCCGGCAGGGGCGTCTTTACAATCTCGCACTTCGAAAGAAAGGACGGTCGGCGTGAGATGGTGCTTCGTGTGGCTGGGCCTCTTCTGCATGGCCGCCAATGCCCAGACGGGCTGGTTCACCGTCACCGGCAACCCGGCCGACGCGTCGGTCGACACGGTTCAGGTCAACCCCGTGGCCATCGCCACCGACTGGCCCCTGAAGACCATGCTGGTCCGCGTGAGCCGCGCCGAAGAACGCCGCAACTGGGAAGGCGTGCCCTACCGTTCCTACGAGTCGCGCGTGCGCTTCAACTGCCGCGCCCGCAAGGCCCATTACCTCTACGCCACCTTCTACATGGCACCGCTCTGGCAGGGCGAGCCGCACCAGCGCACCGACTACGACGCCAACCCGCGGCCGATGCTGTTCCTGGATGCTCAGCCCAACCCCACCGAGCGGATCGTGCGGGCGGCTTGTCGGGCGGGGGCGGGCTGAGGGCGCGTGACGACCGCCTGATCGGATTGGAGGCCGCCGCTCCCTGACTCAAACCTTGCGGATGGGTCCGGGGTACAGAGCGACGTTTGCGTCGGCTGTCAGGAGTGTCATGCCCTCGGCGGTGGCTTGGGCGACCAGCATTCGGTCGAACGGGTCCTTGTGGATGGGGGGCAGGCTCTCTACCGTCAACGCGTGCTCACCCGTGATAGGCAGTTCAGCGTAGCCGTTGTCCAGCAGGCCGCGTCGCAGCAGATGCGCATCGACCTGGAAGTCGGATCGGTCGAGGCCGCGCTTGATGACGATCTCCCAGATGCTTGCGACACTGAAGAACAGACTGTTGTCCGGCGATTCGATGGCCTTTCGCGTTGCGGCGGAGAGTCGCTTTGGCGTTCCTGCCGCCCACAGCAGCAGATGAGTATCGAGCAGCAGCCTCATGGATCGACGCCGAAGAGATGTTCGATTTCGGCCGAACCCATCGTGTCGAAATCGTCCGGCACCTGCACCTGTCCGGCGAGAAAGCCCAGTCGCTTGGGAGGCGACGGCTCGGGTGCGTCGAGCGGCACGACCTTGACCATCGGCTTGCCCGCTTTGGCGATGACGAACGACTCGCCGCGTGAAGCGCGCTCGACGATGCGAGACAGGTGCGTCTTGGCTTCGTGAATGTTGATTGTTTGCATGGCGATGTCTGTGTATTGGACTAAGTCTGATTAGTCTAGTCGAAACTCGGGTTCAGTTCGAGGATCGTTCGTACCGCCACCGACGCTACCGCCGTCGCCGCAGGCAGAATCCGGCCATGCACGCCAAGGTGCTTCGCTATTTCGTGGAAGTGGTGCGCGCCGGATCGATCCGCAAGGCGGCCGAGCAGCTGCACGTGGTGCCCACGGCCGTCAATCGCCAGATCCTCAACCTCGAAGAAGAGTTGGGTGCGCCGCTGTTCGAGCGCATTCGCAACACGCTCAAGCTCACGCCGGTCGGCGAGATCGTGCTGGCGCATGCGCGGCAGACGCTGCGGGAGTTCGACGGCGTTCGCGAGCGCATCGAGGCGGTGCGCGGGCTGAGGCAGGGCGAGGTGTCGCTGGCCACCACCACCGGGCTGGCCGGTGCCTTCCTGCCCTCGGTGACGCAGCGCTTCCGCGCGGCGCATCCGGGCATCCGTCTCACGCTGCTGGACCTGCCGATCGCCGCCGTGCTCAAGAGCGTGCACGATGGCGATTGCGACTTGGCGCTGGCCTACGACGTGCCCGACACCGCGGGCTTTCGCACGCTCTTCGCAAGCGAGTGGCCGATCGGCGCCGTCGTGCCGCCGGGGCATCCGCTCACGGCCCAGGCGACGACCACGCTCGCGGATTGCGTGGGCTACCCGCTGATCCTGCCGGCGCCGGTGATGTCGATCCGGCCGATCCTCGACGGCGCGTTCGGCCGCTCGGCCATCCAGGTGTCGCCCGTCGTGGAAACCACGTCCACCGCACTGATGCGGCAACTGGTCGCGCAAGGCGTTGGCATCACGTTGCTCAACCGGCTCGACGTGGACGAGGAACGCCGCGGCGGCAAGTTGGTGTACGTGCCGCTGCGCGATGCCGGCCTGCGGCCGCAGACGCTCACGCTGGTGGTGCGCGCGGGTGCCGAATCCAGCCCGGCGGCCGAACTGCTGGCGCGCGAGCTGATGGTCTGCCTCGACGAACTGCTCGCGCCCTGAAGCGCGGCGCGGGTTCGCCGGGCGTCCACTTTTTGTGGACGTCGCAGGCCATTTATTGACTTTGCGTGCACCCGCACCTCGCTCCTAGACTGCGCCGGCCGATCCTCTTCGGCCCACGCAGAAAGGTCCACATGCTTGCCAATACCCCAACGACCGGCGCAGGAGACAGCGAACCGGTCGACCAGAAGCTTCCCCTGCCGCGCTGCGCCGCCCTGAGCCTGCAGCACGTGCTCGTCATGTATGCCGGCACGGTGGCGGTGCCGCTCATCGTGGGCGGCGCGCTCGGGCTGTCGAAAGCCGACATCGCCTTCCTGATCAACGCCGACCTCTTCGCCGCCGGCATCGCCACGCTGGTGCAGGCGCTGGGCTTCTGGCGCTTCGGCATCCGCATGCCGGTGATGATGGGCGTTACCTTCGCGGCCGTCGGGCCGATGATCGCGATCGGCGTCGACCCGACGCTGGGGCTGCCGGCAATCTACGGCGCCACCATCGTGGCCGGCGTGTTCGGCATGCTGGTCGCGCCGCTCATGGGGCGTCTGCTGGGCGTGTTCCCGCCGCTGGTAACGGGCACGGTGATCACGCTGATCGGCGTGTCGTTGATGGGCGTGGCGATCAACTGGGCCGCGGGCGGCCAGCCGACGCAGACGCGCATGATCGACGGCGTGGCGCATTCGGTGGCCAACCCGGGCTACGGCGATCCGGCCGGGCTGGCCATCGCCGCCTTGGTGCTGGTGGTCATCATCGGCATCACGCGCTACGGCCGCGGCTTCGTCGCCAACATCTCGGTGCTGCTGGGCATCCTGGCGGGCGTGGCGGTGTCGCTGGCGCTCGGGCGCATGCACTTCGACGGCATCGACGAAGCCGGCTGGATCGCGATCACCACGCCTTTCCACTTCGGCCTGCCGCGCTTCGAGCCGACGGCCATCGCTTCGATGTGCATCGTCATGCTGATCACGCTGGTGGAGTCGACCGGCATGTTCCTCGCGCTCGGCGCCATCACCGGCCGCGCGATGACCACCGACACGCTGACCCGCGGCCTGCGCGCCGACGGGCTGGGCACGGTGATCGGCGGGGTGTTCAACACCTTTCCCTACACGAGCTTCTCGCAGAACGTCGGCCTGGTCACGGTGACCGGCGTGCGCTCGCGCTACGTGGCGGCGCTTGGCGGCGTGTTCCTGGTCGCACTGGCGCTGTTCCCGAAGGTGGCGCACGTGGTGGCCAGCGTGCCGGGCTTCGTGCTGGGCGGTGCAGGCATCGTGATGTTCGGCATGGTGGCCGCGACCGGCGTGCGCATCCTGGGCGCGATCGACTACGCGCAGAATCGCCATGCGCTGCACGTGATCGCGATCTCCATCGGGCTGGGGCTGATCCCGACGCTGTCGCCGGGCTTCTTCCAGCACTTTCCGGCCTGGACCCATCCGCTCACGCACAGCGGCATCGTGCTTGGCACCTGCGCGGCCGTGCTGCTGAATCTTTTCTACAACGGCGTGCTGTCGCGAGAGCGGTCTTTCGCGTTGGCGGCACGAACCTCGCATGGAACGGAATGATATGAACGCCCCGACACCGACGACCCGCCCGCTGATCATGCGCCACGCCGACGTGGTGCTCACCATGGACGCGCAGCGGCGCGAGATCCCCGACGGCACGGTGGTGGCCGAGGGACCGGCCATCGCCTGGGTCGGACCGAGCGCCGAGCTGCCTGCGGCCTACGTCGACGCGCTGCAATCCGGCCGCGCCGAGGCCATCGACCTGCAAGGCCACGTGCTGATGCCGGGCCTGGTCAACACGCACCACCACATGTACCAGAGCCTCACCCGCGTCGTGCCCGAGGCGCAGGATGCGGAGCTGTTCGGCTGGCTCACCAGCCTTTACCAGCTGTGGGCGCGCCTCACGCCCGAGATGATCCGCGTGTCGACGCGGACGGCGATGGCCGAGCTGATGCTCTCGGGCTGCACCACCAGCAGCGACCACCTCTACCTGTTCCCCAACGGCGCGCGGCTCGACGATTCGATCGAGGCGGCCGACGCCATGGGCATGCGCTTCCATGCGGCGCGCGGCAGCATGAGCGTGGGCCGCAGCCAGGGCGGGCTGCCGCCGGACGAGGTGGTCGAGCAGGAGGACGCGATCCTGGCCGACAGCGAACGGCTCATCGGCCGCTGGCACGACCCTTCGCGCCACTCGATGCGCCGCATCGTGCTCGCGCCGTGCTCGCCTTTCTCGGTGTCGCGCGAGTTGATGCGCGAGTCGGCCCTGCTCGCGCGCGAGCGCGGCGTGTCGTTGCACACGCACCTGGCCGAGAACGACAACGACGTGGCCTACTCGCGCGAGAAGTTCGGCATGACGCCGGCCGAGTACGCCGAAGACCTGGGCTGGGTGGGGCACGACGTGTGGCATGCGCACTGCGTGAAGCTCGACGCCGCCGGCATCGCGCTTTTCGGGCGCACCGGCACCGGCGTGGCGCATTGCCCTTGTTCCAACATGCGGCTGGCGTCCGGCATCGCACCGATCGGCGCGATGCGCCGCGCCGGTGTGTCGGTGGGGCTGGGCGTGGACGGCAGCGCGTCGAACGACGGCGCCCACATGCTCGGCGAGGCGCGCCAGGCATTGCTGCTGCAGCGCGTGCGCCATGGCCCGGCCGCCATGACCGCGCGCGAGGCGTTGGAGATCGCGACGCTCGGCGGCGCCCGTGTGTTGGGACGCGACGACATCGGTTCGCTGGCACCGGGCATGTCGGCCGACCTGGTGGCCTTCGACCTGCGCGGCGTGGGCCATGCGGGCGCGGGGCACGACCCGGTCGCGGCGCTGGTGTTCTGCCAGCCGGGTGCGGCGGCCTTGAGCGTCATCGACGGACGCGTGCGCATCCGGCACGGGGCCTTCGTCGACCTGGAGCTGGCGCCGCTGCTGGCGCAGCACCGCGCGCTGGCGCGCAGCCTGTACGAAGGGGCGCGGCACCCGCACATGGGATGACCGGCCGTCAGCGAAGGTTGGTTTCGGACACCGCGATGCCGGCGATCCGGCTGCCGCCCAGCGCATCGAGGTATGCAGCGTGGCTCGGCGCGTGCACATATTGCTGAAGATAGGCCACGAAGCCATCGTGGGTCCGCGAGGCACGGACGTAGTCCTTCAGGTGCGCGTCGTCGGCGCGGTAGAGGGAGGGCGATGCGGTCGGGTGCGCGCCGTAAGGTACTTCGACCACGGCCTCCACCATGGCCGACGGGATTTTCGTCAGGTGGTTGTTGCGGCGGATGGTCTCGGCCGACACGATGCGGTCCACCGACACGATGACGCGCTTCGATGCCTGCGCCAGCAGCGTGTCGAGGAAGGGCGGGCCGACGTGCTGCACGTTGCCGTGCTCGTCGGCCTGCTGCGCATGCAAAAGGCACACGTCTGGGCGGATCGCGACCGATGCCAGCAGCTTCCGTTCGCCAGGCTCGGTGGGCAGCGGCCGGTATTGCTGCGGCGCATGCCGCGGCAGGTCGGTGCCCAGGTCGGGGATGGGCATGTACGGCAGATCGCACATGGCGGCTCGCAGGCCGGCCATGACGCCCGGGCCGTCCAGGTCGACGACCTCCAGCGAGCCGTCTTCCGCGCGTCGGCGAAAGTGCGGCGCGAGGCCGTGATGCTCGAAACTGATGAAGACGCAGGCGGTGCTGCGCGCGCAGCCGGCGCCGATGAGCATGTCGGGCGCGATCGACCCCGGCGCCGGAATCAGGTGCAGGTCGCGTGCGCCCTTGCGGATGAGGGCGCGCACCAGGGCCACCGGCTGCGCGTTGAAGATCCAGCCGCCGAGCGCGACTTTCGAGCCGTCCGCGATGCCGGCCACGGCGTCGTCGAGAGAGACGAGTTTGTTGTGTGTCATGTAGAGCGCTCCGTTCAGGCTGCAGTGGTGCGCAGGCTGCCGTGCCGGTCGACGCGCGTGCGCAGCAGCTGCAGTTCGAGCGGCGTCGGCATCTTCGTCACGGGGGGCGTGCCGTCGGCGAGCAGGTCGAAGCCGGTGGCGTCGCGCACCTGCTCCAGGGTCACACCCGGGTGCAGCGACGCGATGCGCATCTGCTTGCTTGCCGGATGAAAGTCGAACACGCCAAGCGGCGACATCACGAGCTTCGGCCCGCCGGGCGGCAGGCCCATGGCCTCGCGCGAATCACCGCCGTCCATGTGGCCGGGCCCGCAAAGAAAATCCACCCGCGGCACGAAGACGCCGCGGTCGTGCCGGCCGGCGAAGGTGTAGAAGCGCTTCGCCAGGCCGCACAGTGCGCTGATGCCCACCGTGCCGGGCCCGCGCAGCCGCGGCTTGCGGACGTCGCCCACCGCGACGGTGTTGATGTTGCCGAAGCGGTCGATCTGCAGCGCCGACAGGATCGCGAAATCGAAGAAGTGGATCTTCCAGTCGATGAAGTCGATCATGAAGGGCAGGTCCATCCAGGCCTGCGCCGATTCGATGTTCTCGTAGTCGGCGGTCGAGATGAGATGGTCGCGCGTCGGGTTGACCATGCCGCCCGGCCCCGAGACCCACCAGAGCGCCGGCGCCTGCATGAGGCGTGCCAAGTTGCAGGCCGCGAGCTGCACGTCGGAGTTGGTGCCGATGATGGCCTTCTCGCCGTCGGCAAGGTCGCGCGCCAGCAGCACGGCGGTCAGTTCGGCCGCGCTGGGCGACGCGGCGTCGGATGCGCCGGCGGCTTCGGATGTCTCGGTGGCAGGTGTCATGGTTGTGCGGCCCGCTCGGTCACGGGCTTGTCGAAGGGTTCGGGGACGAGGCGGCCCTGCGCGATCCAGTCGCGCAGCACGTACTTCTGGATCTTTCCGCCGCTGGTGGTGGGATGGCGATCGACGAAGAACCAGAGCGCCGGTGTCTTGTAGGGCGCCAGATGGCGGCGGCAGTGGCCGTGCAGTTCGAGGGTCGATGGCCGTGCGTCGGGCTCGCATTCGATGACCGCCGCCACGACTTCGCCCCAGCGCGCATCGGGCGCGCCGACCACGCTGGCCTGCCGCACCCCCGGGTGGGCCAGCAGCACGCTCTCGATCTCGCGCGGATAGATGTTCTCGCCGCCGCGGATGATGCAGTCCTTGAGCCGGCCTTCGATGCGCAGGTAGCCCGAGGCGTCCATGCTTGCGAGGTCGCCGGTGCGCAGCCAGCCGCCGGGCACCAGCGTCTCGGCCGTGCCTTCGGGCGAATCGAAGTAGCCCCGCATCGTCTGATAGCCACGCACCCAGATCTCGCCGGCCTGGCCCAGCGGGCGCACGGCGCCAGTGGCGGGATCAGCGATCTTGAGCTCGGCCTGCGGGGCGGGCCGGCCGATGGTCGTGGCCTGGCGCTCAGGTGTGTCGTCGGGTGAGGTCTGGCTGACCACGCCGTTGAGCTCGGTCTGGCCGAAGGTGATGCTGAAGCGGCAGCCGAGTTCGCGGCGGGCACGCTCCACCAGCGCCGCAGGCACCGGCGAACCGCCGCTCATCAGTGTGCGCAGCGAATCGAGCCGGCGCGCCGTGCGGTCAGGATGATCGAGCAGAGCCAGCACCATGGTGGGCACCGCATGAAGGTGCTGGACTCCTTCGCTTTCGATCAATTCGAGCATGGCCCCGGCGTCGAAGGCTGGCTGCAGTACGAAGCTGCCGCGCGAGGACAGGGCGCCGATCTGGCTGCCCGCACAACCGCCCACGTGGAACAGAGGCATGGCGGTGGCCCAGACGCCACCGTCCGGAAAGCCGGCACGCTGCGCAGCAAAGCGGGAGGCGTTGACGATTCCGCGGTGGTGCAGGCAGGCGCCTTTGGGACGCCCCGTGGTGCCGGAGGTGAACTGGATCTGCACCAGGTCTCCGGGCTGCACGCGGGGCAGGGTGACGGGATGCTGCGCGCCTTCCGCCACGAAGCGCGTCCATTGCGAGAAAGGGACGGTCTGACGCAGGGCCGGCAGCGTGTGCCGCAGCGACGACACCACGGCGGCCATGTCGGTGTGGCGGTAGCGGTCCGCATGGAAGATGGCAGATGCGCCAGACGCCTCGAGCACGTGGTGCACTTCGTCGGCGACGTATGCGGGGTTGACCGTCACGAGCACCATGCCTGCCAGTGCCGCGCCGTGCTGCAGCAGCACCCATTCCGCGCAGTTGGGCGCCCACACCGCCATCCGGTCGCCCGGTCGATGCTGCTGCAGCAGGGCGGCGGCGACCTGCGTCGCCTCGTCCAGCAACTGGCGGTAGGTCCAGCGCCGGCGCGCGGCCGCATCGGGCACGGCCTCCACGAACGCCACGCGCTCGGGCACGTCCTGCGCCAGCCCGCGCAGCAGGTCGCCGAGCGTGATGTCGAGCAGCGGCTGCGAAACGTCGGCAGGCCAGTGGGATTCGTCGAGGGCCGGGCGTGATGGCATGGGTTCAGAGAGGGGTGTTCCCCTCGAGGTTGGCGACAGCCTTGAGATACAGCTTCTGCTGCTGCAGCAGGTGGCGGCGCATCTCGGCGGCAGCGCCGTCGACGTCGCGTGCGCGCAGCAGCTTCAGCAGGCGGCGGCGAAAGGGCATGACGTAGCTCGTCGGGGTGCGGCCGATGCGTTCGACGAACTGCTGGGTGACGGTGACCACGCCATCGGTGATGGCGATGAGCAGCGCGTTGCCAGTCATGCGCGCGAGCATCCGGTGGAACTCGAGATTGAGCTCGGTGCGCAGTGCCAGGTTGTCGGCCTCGGTGGCCTGTTCCGCGGCGCGAACGTTGTCTTCGAGCTGATCGATCTCGTCGTCGGAGCAGCGCTCGCAGGCCAGGCGCACGACCTCGACGCCGACCATCACGCGCGTTTCGGTCAGGTCCTGCGGGCGGATGGCGCCCAGCGAGAAGAGGTCGGACATCAGCGTAGGCACGGCACCGGCGCCGCCGCCCTGAACGAACGCGCCGCCGGTCGCACCCTTGCGGATCACCAGCAGGCCCTGTTCCTCCAGCGAGCGCAGGGCCTGGCGGACCGAGTTGCGGCTGACGGCGAGCTGTTCGGCCAGGTCGCGCTCCGGTGGCAGGCGGTCGTCGGCGCGCAGGCGCCGGGCATGGATGAGGTCGCGAATCTGCTGAATGATTTCCGTGGCGGGGCGCGAACCGGTCACGGGGTGGAACAGGGCTTCGTGAAGCGTCGGGCTCGATGCGGAAGGAGGTGTCGGCATGAAAGGAGCTTGACGCATGGCAATTGGGTCACCCATAATAACTCGAATGGATGACCCAATCAACTCAATTCCGGGCGACACATCGCGGAAGGGCCCTCTCGCGGGCATTCGCGTTGTCGATTCCTCCAGCTACATGACCGGCCCGCTGGCCGCGACGATGCTGGCCGACCTGGGCGCCACCGTGGTCAAGGTGGAGCCGCCGGGCGGCGACGGCTTTCGCGGCTTCGGGCACAAGGTGGGCGGTTTCAGCGCCTTGTGGTCGAACATCAACCGCGGCAAGCGCAGCATCGTGCTCGACCTCAAGGCGGCCGCAGATCTGGCGACGATGAAGGAACTGCTCGCGACGGCCGACGTGCTGGTGGAGAACTGGCGGCCGCACGTGGCGGGCTCGCTCGGCCTCGGCCAGGAGGTCCTCGAAGCCCTCAACTCGCGGCTGGTGCGGCTGTCGGTCACGGGCTTCGGCGACAGCGGGCCGCTGTCGCGCGCACCTGCCTACGATTCGTTGATCCAGGCCTACACCGGCATGGTTCACCTGACCAGCGCCGATGGTGCGCCGAACGTCGCGCCCTACTGGGTGGTGGACAAGGTGGTGGCCACGTTCGGCACGCAGTCGGTCCTGGCCGCGCTGTACGAGCGCGAGCGCACCGGCAAAGGCAGCCACGTGTCGCTGCCGATGCTGGACGTGATGTCGTACTTCAACTTCCCGGACATGTTCCAGCACCGTACCTTCGTCGAGGACCTGACGCCGTGGCGGCCGGCCTTCAATCCGGTGGTGCGCACGGCCGATGGCCACGTGGTGGTCGCGCCGGTCAACGGCGGCCAGATCTCACGCACGCTCAAGGCGCTCGACCGGCCCGACATCAAGGCCGAAATGCTCGCCATCCGTGACCACGCCGAGATGGTCGATCGCCTCTACGCGCACCTCAACGAGATCATGGCCACCAAGCCGACCGCGCATTGGCTCGCGTTGCTCGAGCCCTTCGACGTGCCGATCGCGCCGGTGTGCACGCTCGACGAGCATCTCGACGACGCACAGGTGCGGCACAACCGCATCTACCGCGAGGTCCCGACGCCTGCCGGTCCGATGCGCGTGCCGCGCTTTCCGGCCAGCTTCGATCGCCGCCACTTCGAGCCGGCCGGCGCGCCACCGGAGGTCGACGCCGATGCCGCACCGGTCCGTGAGGAACTCGCTGTCGGCCATGCCGCCCATCACGCAATCCGAAACGCCACCGGTACCCAACCATGACCCAAGACGACAACCCGGCCGACACCACGGTCCTGTACGAGAAGCGCGATGGCAAGGCGTACATCACCTTCAACCGCCCCGACAAGCGCAACGCCTTGACCTACGCCGCCTTCGACCGGCTGATGGAATGCATCGCCGATGCCGAGCAGGACGACGGTGTGCGCGTCGTGCTCATCTCCGGCGCCGGCGGGCATTTCAGTGCCGGCCACGACCTGGCGGAGATCGGCAGCGAGTACGGCTTCGATCCCTCGGGCAAGGGCCGCCGGCCCAGCCAGCGCGCGCGCCTCGACTTCGACCGCCGCCACCTCAACCAGTTTCGCGACCTCTTCTATTGCAGCAAGCCGACCATCGCCCTGGTGCGCGGCTACTGCGTCGGCGCGGGGCTGCACATCGTCGAGGCCTGCGACTTGGCCATCGCGAGCGATGCGGCACGCATCGGCCACCCCGAACAGAAGGCCGGGCTGGCCGGTGCGGCCTACATGACGGCCTGGAACATTCTCGCCGCCGGGCCGAAGAAGGCACGCGAACTGCTGCTGATCGCCGACATGCTCGAGCCTCAGGAAGCGGTGCAGATGGGCCTGGTCAACAAGGTCGTGCCCGATGCCGAGCTCGAGGCCGCGGGCGAGGACTGGGCCGGACGCATCGCCAAGCTGCCGCGCGATGCCATCGCCTTCGGCAAGGCGGCGACGAACCTGGCACTCGATTCGCTGGGCATGACCAGCCAGTTCGCCCATGGCTACGTGATGCATGCGCTCAGCACCAACATCCGCTACGAGGAGGACGAATACAACTTCATGAAGAAGCGCCGCGACGAAGGCGTGCGCAGCGCATCGCACGGGCGCGAGGCGCGCTACGGCGAAGACGGGCGGCGCGAATCATGAGTGGCGCATTGCACGCAGACCTGGCCGGCCTGTCGGTGGCCGTGACGGGCGGGACCAAAGGCATAGGCCGGGCGGCCGTGACGACACTGGCCGCCAATGGCGCGCGCGTGGTCTTCCAGGGCAGCGACGAAGCCGCGGGGCGGGAGATCGAGGACCAGTGCCGGAAGTGGGACGGCGAGGCGGTCTTCGTGCGCGGTGACCTGATGCGCTTCGAGGACGCACAGGCACTGGTGGCCGTGGCCCGCGAGCGGCACGGCCGGCTCGACGTGTACGTGAGCAGCGGCGGGCCGCGCGAGCCGCGGCCGGTGCTCTTCCACGAGATGGAGACCCCCGCGCACAGCTTCGCGATGCTGCAGAGCCGCCTGATTCCTCGGCTCAACGGCCTGCATGCCGCAGTTCCACTGATGCGCGAACAGGGCAGCGGCAAGATCGTGCTGCTCACCACCGATGCCGCGCGCACGCCGACGCCCAGCGAGTCGATGGTGGGGGCGGCCGGCGCGGCCATCATCGCGCTGACCCGTTCGCTGGCGAAGGAATTGGCCCGCGACGGCATCCGCATCAACGCGGTCGCCACCACCATCACCGCCGGCACGCCGCCCTACGACGCCTATGTCGCGGCGAAGGCCGCGAACCGCGACGACACGTTGGTCAAGGCCTTTTCCAAGGCGCATGCGCAGGTGGGCTTGCGCATCAACACCGCGCAGGACCTGGCCGACTACATCCTCTTCCTCGCCAGCCCGGCGTCCGACCAGATCACCGGGTCGACGATGAGCATCAACGGCGGGCTGTCCTTTCCTTCGTACTGACGATGTCCAGCGCCACCAGCATACCGAGCACGCCGCCGCTGAAGGGCCTGCGCGTGGTCGACTTCTCCGCGATGATCGCCGGCCCTTACTGCACCCGCTGGTTGGCCGACCTGGGTGCCGAGGTGATCAAGATCGAGCCGCCCGAGGGCGACCACATGCGCCATCGTGCGCCGCTGCGCGACGGGCACAGCGCCTACTTCGGCCACCTGAACAGCGGCAAGCGCTGCATCGTGCTCGACCTCAAGCAGGCAGCGGCCGTGGAGCTCGCGCGCAGCCTGGCCGCGGAGGCGGACATCGTGGTCGAAGCATTCCGCCCGGGCGTGATGGCGCGGCTGGGCCTGGGTGCGGCGCAGTTGCGAGCGCGCAACCCGCGGCTCGTCCACTGCGCGATCTCGGGCTTCGGGCAGGACTCCGATCTGGCGCACCGGCCCGCGTACGCGCCCATCGTCCACGCTGCCAGCGGGCTGGACTTCGCCCTCGGCGAGGACGCGGAAGGCCGGCCGCAAGGCGCCAACGTGCCGCTGGCAGACATCCTCACCGCCATGTTCGCCTGCATGTCGATCCAGACGGCCTTGCTGCAGCGCGAGCGCACCGGCCAGGGCACCTGCATCGACGTGAACCTGATGGACAGCGTGATGAACGTGCTGCCCTACGAGCTGCAGGCGGCCCAGGCGGGCGCGGCCCAACCGCGGCCCAGCTACAAGCCGCTGCGGGCCAGCGATGGCTGGGTGCTGGTGACGCCGATCAACGCGCGAAATTTCGTGCGGCTGTGCGAAGCGCTCGGCCATCCCGAGTGGGTCGACGACCCGCTGCTGGCCACCGATGCGGCACGCTTTCGCAACTGGGTCGAGTACATGCGCCGCATCGAGTCATGGACGATGCAGCGGACCGCGGCGGAGTGCGAGGCCGTCCTGTCGGACCAAGGCGTGCCCTGCTCGCGCTACCTGCGCGTCGAGGAAGCCATGCAGGAGCCGCAGTTCGAGCAGCGCAAGAGCTTCGCCACCATCACGGACGGAACGCACGACTACCTGACCGCGCGCCTGCCCTTCGGCTTCGACGGCATCCGCCCGCAGCCGGGCGCTCGCGTGGCAGCGCTCGGTGCCGACACCGACGCGGTGCTGCGCGAGCGGCTGTCGCTGACGGACGCCGACATCGACGCCCTCGCGCAGGCGCGGGCCATCGTCTGTACGCCACAACCATCCAGGAGACAACCATGAGATCGACCACGTTCGCCGCTGCGGCGGCCCTCTGCACCGCGCTGCTGTCGCCTGCAGGGCATGCACAGAATTTTCCCGAGGGGCCGGTGCGGCTGGTGATACCGACCACGCCGGGCTCGACGCCCGACCTGCTCGCGCGCACCATCGCGCCCAAGCTGTCGGAGCGCATCGGCCGCCCCGTGGTGGTGGACAACCGGGTCGGGGCCTCGGGCAACATCGGCACCGAAGCGGTGGTGCGTGCCTCGCCGAACGGCAGCACGCTGCTGATCGCCGCCAGCAGCCTGGCCACCGGCGCCCCGCTGCAGAAAGGCCTGCCCTTCGATGCGGGCAAGGATTTGGCGCCGGTCACGCTGATGGGCTGGAGCCGGCTGGTGTTCGTGACGCATCCGGGAGCGGGCGTGAAAACCATCAACGACTTCCTGGCGGCCGTGCGCAAGTCGCCAGGGCGGCTGAGCTACGGCTCGCCCGGCAACGGCACGCCCAATCACCTGGCCGCCGAGCTCTTCAAGGCGAAGACACAGACCTTCATCATGCACATCCCCTACCGCGGCTCCGCGCAGCAGCTGACCGACGTGCTGGGCGGCCAGATCGACATGGCGCCTCTCACCGCGATCGCGGCGGCGCCGCACGTGCGCTCGGGCAAGCTGGTGCCGCTTGCGATCACGGGCGACAAGCGCTCGCCCGTGCTGCCCGGCGTGCCGTCGATGGCCGAAAGCGGACTGCCTGGCGTCGACGGGAACATCTGGTACGGCATGTTCGCACCCAAGGGCACGCCACCGGAGCTGGTCGCGCGGCTCAACCGCGAGGTGCACGAGATCCTGCGCGAGGAAGAGAAGGCGCTGACCGCGCAAGGCTTCGAGGTGGAGGTGTCGACCCCCGCCGAGTTCGGCGACCGCCTGGCGCGCGACACCGCGCGCTGGACCGAGCTGGTGCGCCAGCAGAACATCAAGCCCGATTGACGCGGTCGAGCATCGAAGCAATCAAGGGGCCAAGGAACCAACATGGAATTTACCGAGGAACAGATCGCCTTCCGCGACAGCGTGCGCAGGGTGGTCGAGAAGCACGTGGCGCCGATCGCGGCCGAGATCGACGAGACCGATCGCTTTCCGCGCGAGATCGTCGAGCTGTTCGGCGAGCTGGGGCTGATGCAGCTGTGGGTGCCCGAGCGCTACGGCGGGCCGGAAGGCAACCTCACGATGATGTGCATCGCGCGCGAAGAGGTGTCGCGCGTGTCGCCGGCCTGCGCCACCATCGCGGGCCTGAACACGATGTTCATCATGCCGCTGCTGCACTTCGGCACCGAGGCCCAGCGCGAGCGATTTCTGCCCGCGGTCGCCAAGGGTGGCGTGGTGACTGCCATCGCCATCTCCGAGCCGCAGGCCGGGTCGGACGTGAGCGCCATCGCCACGCGCGCCGTGCGCGACGGCGACAGCTGGGTGATCAACGGCCGCAAGCAGTGGTGCAGCTACGGCGTGGAGGCCGACTTCATCGTGCTGATGGCGCGCACCAGCGACGCGCCGGGCTCGGCCGGCATCAGCGCCTTCGTGCTGGAGCCGAAGACGATGAAAGGCATCAGCTTCGGCCGGCACGAACGCAAGATGGGCTGGCGTGGTGCGCCGAACACGCCGATTTTTCTCGACGAGGTACGCGTGCCGGCCGACAACCTGATCGGAGAGGAGGGCAAGGGCTTCCGCGCCTCCATGCGCGCGCTCGACCTCAACCGGCCCACGATCGGTGCGCAGTGCGTGGGCATGGCGCAAGGGGCGCTCGATGCGTCGGTGGCCTATGCGAAGGAGCGCCGGCAGTTCAAGCGCAGCATCTCCGAGTTCCAGGGCGTCCAGTTCATGCTGGCCGACATGGCCATGCAGATCGAGGCGGCGCGCGCGCTGGTCTACGAATGCGCTCGGGCCGGCGACGCGGGCGACTGGAAGCGGCTCACTTACCTGGCGAGCATGGCCAAGTGCTTTGCGAGCGACATGGCGATGAAGGTGACCACCGATGCGGTGCAGGTCTTCGGCGGCTATGGCTACACGAAGGACTATCCTGTGGAGCGCTGGATGCGCGACGCCAAGCTGGCGCAGATTTTCGAGGGCACGAACCAGATCCAGCGGGTGGTGATCGCCAGGGATCTGCTGAACGCCTGAGCTTCCCGGCGTCGCAGCGGCCACCAACCCCGCGCGCGTGCACAATCCGGACTGTCCCTTCCAAAAAGAAACCGTCCGGGGAACGTCGTGTGCTGAGATTTGGCTTCTTCTTCGCCTTCGTGCTGGCGGCCTGCATTCTGGTCGCCCTTGAAAAATACCGCAGCGACGAGCTGCAGGCCCGACGCACGGCCGAGCAGGTCGAGCTGCTGCGGCGCCTCGAGGCGCTGGATCGCCCCTCGGTGTCGCGGCTGGTGAACCAGTGGCGCATGACCTACCCCGAGCCCAGCCCCGACCGGCTCGACGAGCTGCGTGACCTGGTCAAGCAGCTGCAGGCCAATCCCACCGCGATCGACGCGCCGCCGTACTCGCCCTGACTGCAGCGCGTCGCTACCCCTTTGCCGCCGCCTGCTGCGTGAACGACAGCGCCAGGAAGTCCACGAACGCCCGCACCCGCGCGGCCATCTGGTGCCGCTGCGGGTACACCGCGTAGATGTCGGCGTCAGGGGTGGCGTACTGCGGCAGCACCTGCACCAGCCGGCCGTTGCGCAGGTAGCGTTCGATGTCCCATTCGGCCCGCATCAGAATGCCGTGGCCGTCGAGCGCCCAGTTCACCGCGATCTCGCCGTCGTTGGTGGCCAGGTTGCCGCGCGTCTTCACGGCCTCGCTGCGGGCGCCACTGCCGCGGCCGCTGGTCAGGCGCCAGACGCCGTAGGCCTCTTCGCCCTGGCGGATGCCGATGCAGTTGTGCTTGCCGAGGTCACTCGGCACCTTCGGGGTGCCGCGCCGGGCCAGGTAGGCCGGGGACGCGCACAGCAGGCGGCGGTTGGGCGCGATGTGGCGGGCGATCAGCCGGCTGTCGGGCGGGGCGCCGAAGCGCACGCAGACGTCGAACAGGTCGTCGGTCGGCGCCGGCGGGTTGACCGACAGCTGCAGTTGCACTTCCACCTCGGGGTGCTTGCGCACGAAGCGGGAGATGAGCGGCGCCACGTGGCTGCGGCCGAAGCCCAGCGTGGCATTGACGCGCAGCAGGCCCTTGGGCGTGGCCTTGGAAACGCCGAGCACCTGCGCCATGCCATCGATTTCGCCGAGGATGCGGCGCGCATGCTCCAGGTACACCTCGCCCTCGGGCGTGAGGCTCATGCGTCGCGTGGTGCGGTTGACCAGCGGCACGCCGATGCGCGTTTCCATCAACGCCAGGTGCTTGCTGACCGCGGGCGTGGTGATGCCGAGTTCGCGCGCCGCCGCGCTCAGGCTGCCGGCACTGGCAAGCGAAGAAAAGAAGCCGAGGTCCGAGGGCAGGATGGCGTTGGCCATGATGGGCTGACTGTTGAATTCAGGTTAACGATGGCTTCACTCTAACGCTGTGTCGAAGGGGTGTCGACTGCCTACAGTACCTCTACCCCTTCACCACACCACCACCACATCACCACACGGAGACACACCATGAAGACGTACAAGATCGCAACCATCCCCGGCGACGGCATCGGCAAGGAAGTCGTGCCCGCCGGCCAGCAGGTGCTGGAAGCACTGGCCTCCGCCAGCAGCACCTTCAAGTTCGAGTTCGAGGATTTCGACTGGGGCGGCGACTACTTCCGCGAGCACGGCGTGATGATGCCCGACGACGGCCTCGACGCCCTGCGCGACAAGGACGCGATCCTGTTCGGCTCGGCCGGCGACCCGCACATCCCCGACCACATCACGCTGTGGGGTCTGCGCCTGAAGATCTGCCAGGGCTTCGACCAGTACGCCAACGTGCGGCCCACGCGCATCCTGCCCGGCATCGACGGCCCGCTGAAGCGCTGCGGCCCGGACGACCTGAACTGGGTCATCGTGCGTGAAAACTCCGAAGGCGAATATTCCGGCGTCGGCGGCCGCGTGCACCAGGGCCACCCGATCGAAGCCGCGACGGACGTCAGCATGATGACCCGCGCCGGCGTCGAGCGCATCATGCGCTTCGCCTTCAAGCTGGCCCAGTCCCGCCCCCGCAAGCTGCTGACCGTCATCACCAAGAGCAACGCCCAGCGCCATGCGATGGTGATGTGGGACGAGATCGCGCTGCAGATCTCCAAGGAGTTCCCCGACGTGACCTGGGACAAGGAACTGGTCGACGCATCGACGGCCCGCATGATCAACCGCCCGGCCTCGCTCGACACCATCGTCGCGACCAACCTGCACGCCGACATCCTGAGCGACCTGGCCGCCGCGCTGGCCGGCAGCCTGGGCATCGCGCCCACCGGCAACATCGACCCCGAGCACCGCTACCCGTCGATGTTCGAGCCCATCCACGGCTCGGCCTTCGACATCATGGGCAAGGGCCTGGCGAATCCGGTCGGCACCTTCTGGTCGGTCGTGATGCTGCTGGAGCACCTGGGCGAGAACGACGCCGCCCGGCGCGTGATGCAGGCCATCGAGAAGGTCACGGCCGACACCTCGCTGCACACCCGCGACCTGGGCGGCACGGCGACCACCGCCGACGTGACCAAGGCCGTGTGCGACCAGGTCACCGGCGGCGCGCAACGCAAGGCCGCCTGACGGGCCCCGCCCCGCTGCGCACCAGCAGCCGGGGCTTCTTTTCTGAACCGGGGTCGCGCGGCATGCGCCGCCCCCCGACCCGAAGCGGCCGCCAAGCGCCGCAGGGGCGAACTCGTGCCTACACATCCACCAGGAGACAAGACCATGCGCCGCTTCTTCGGCAAGCTGTACGTCCAGGTGCTCATCGGCGTGTTCGCCGGTGCGGCCCTGGGACTTTTCGCCCCCCATCTCGGCAGCGACCTCAAGCCGATGGGCGACGTCTTCATCAAGCTGATCAAGATGGTGTTCGCACCGATCATCTTCGCCACCGTGGTGCTGGGCATCGCCCGGATGGAGAACATGAAGGAGCTCGGCCGCGTCGGCGTGCGGGCCCTGATCTATTTCGAGATTCTCTCCACCTTCGCGCTGGCGCTGGGGCTGGTGGTCGTCAACGTGGTCGGCCCCGGCAACGGCATGAACATCGACCCGGCGCAGCTCGACACCAAGGCCATCGCGGGCTACACGGCGGCCAGCGCCCGGCCCGAAGGCTTCGTCGACTTCCTCATGCACCTGGTGCCCACCAGCGTGGTCGACGCGCTGGCGCGCAACGACATCCTGCAGATCCTGGTGTTCGCCACGATGTTCGGCATCGCGCTGTCGCACATCGGGCCGCGCGCCAAGCCGGTGGTGGACTTCCTCGACTCGTTCACGCACGGCGTGTTCTCGGTGGTCGGGATGATCATGCGGCTCGCGCCGCTGGCAGCTTTCGGCGCCATGGCCTTCACCGTCGGCAAGTACGGGCTGGGCTCGGTGGTGTCGCTGGGCAAGCTGATGGGCACGATGTACATCACCTGCTTCCTGTTCGTTGCGATCGTGCTCGGGCTCATCGCGCGGATGTCGGGGTTCAGCTTGTGGAAGTTCCTCAAGTACATCAAGGACGAGCTGTTCACGGTGCTGGGCACCAGCTCGTCGGAATCGGTGGTGCCGCAGCTGATGCGCAAGCTCGAGCATGCCGGCGTCTCGAAGCCGGTGGTGGGGCTGGTCGTGCCGTCGGGCCTGACGTTCAACCCCGACGGCCAGTGCATCTATTACACGATGGCAGCGATCTTCATCGCCCAGGCCACCAACACGCCGCTCACGCTGACCGATCAGCTCGTGGTGCTGGGCGTGCTGCTGCTGACCTCGAAAGGCTCGGCGGGCGTCACGGGCTCGGGCTTCATCACGCTGGCGGCCACGCTCGCGTCGATGGGCAAGATCCCGGTGGCCGGCATGGTGCTGCTGCTTGGCGTCGACCGCTTCATGTCGGAGGCGCGCGCCATCACCAACACCATCGGCAACGCGGTGGGCACCATCGCCATCGCCCGCTGGGTCGGCGCGGTGGACCGCGACCGGCTGTCGCAGGTGCTCGACGGCAAGAGCGATCCCGAGAACCTGGAAGAGCTGTACGAGGGCGAGGACGAAGGCAGCAATGTCAAGCCGATCCGCGTGGCGCTCGACGGCGAGCGCATCGCGGCCTGATGCAGATGGCCGCCCTCATGAATTCCACCGGGCCCCGCGAACTGCTGCGCGCCATGTTCGACGCAGCCATCGCCGCCGCGCAGCCAGCGCTGTGCGTGCCGCGCCACCTGCCGCAGCCGCCCAAGGGCCGGCTGGTGGTGGTCGGCGCCGGCAAGGCCTCGGCCGCGATGGCGCGTGCGGTCGAAGCGCACTGGCGCGGTCCGCTCGGCGGGCTGGTCGTGACGCGCTACGGCTATGCGGTGCCCTGCGAGCGCATCCAGATCGTCGAAGCGGCCCACCCGGTGCCCGATGCGGCCGGCGAAGCTGCTGCCAAGCGCATGCTGGAAGCGGTGCGCGGCCTGACGAGCGACGACCTCGTGCTGTGCCTGATTTCCGGTGGCGGCTCCTCACTGCTGCCGTTGCCGCTGCCCGGCTTGACGCTGCAGGACCTGCAGGCGCTCAACGCCGCGTTGCTCGCCAGTGGCGCCAGCATCACCGAGATGAACTGCGTGCGCCGCCACCTCTCGGGCATCCAGGGCGGTCGACTGGCTGAGGCCTGCCACCCGGCGCGCGTGCTGAACCTGCTGCTCTCGGACGTGCCGGGCGACGATCCCATCGACATCGCCTCGGGGCCGACGGTGCCCGATCCCACGACCTGCGCCGATGCATTGGAAATCCTGCGGCGCTACGAGATCGACGTTACGCCGCGTGCGCTCGACCTGCTCGAAAGCGGAGAGGGCGAGACGCTGAAGGCCGGCGACCCGCGCCTGCCGTCCATCGAGACCCGCTTCATCGCGACACCGCAGATGGCTTTGGAAGCGGCGGCCGCAGTGGCGCGTGATGCGGGGCTTGACCCTTGCATCCTCGGCGACGCGATCGAAGGCGAGTCGCGCGAGGTCGCGAAGACGCTGGCGGGCATCGCGCTTCAGGTGGCACGCCGCGGGCAGCCCGTGAAGGCGCCGTGCGTGCTGCTGTCGGGCGGCGAAACCACCGTCACCCTGCGCAAGCACGGCGAACGAGGCCAGGGCGGGCGCAACGTCGAGTTCTTGCTCGCCCTGGGCATTGCACTGGATGGCGAGCCCGGCATCCACGCACTGGCCGGCGACACCGACGGCGTCGACGGCCAGGAAGAGATCGCCGGCGCGCTGCTGGCGCCCGACACGCTGACGCGTGCCCGCGCGCAAGGCCTGAAGCCGCGCGACCACCTCGACCGCAACGACGGGCACGGCTTCTTCGGCGCGCTCGGCGATGCCGTGGTGACCGGCCCGACCCTCACCAACGTGAACGACTTTCGCGCGATTGTGATCGCGCCCCGGAAGGATTGAAATGAAACGAAGCAAGCACGCGAAGATCGTCGCGACCCTGGGCCCCGCCAGCGACGAGCGGCAGACCATCCAGGCCCTGTTCGATGCCGGGGCCGACGTGTTCCGCCTCAATTTCAGCCACGGCACGCACGAGGACCACAAGCGGCGTCTCGACCTGATCCGCGAAGTGGAGCGCGACAGCGGCCGTCCGATCGGCGTGCTGCTCGACCTGCAGGGCCCCAAGCTGCGCATCGGCACCTTTCCCAATGGACCGATCGAGCTGGTCGAGGGCAAGGCCTTCCGGCTCGACCTGGACACGAAGACGCCCGGCAGCGCGGAACGCGTGGCGCTGCCGCATCCCGAGATCTTCGCGGCGCTGGAAGCCGGCACCGACCTGCTGCTCGACGATGGCCGGCTGCGGCTGCGCGTCGAAAAGTTCGGCAAGGACTTCGCCGAGACCCGCGTGGTCAACGGCGGCAAGCTGTCGGACCGCAAGGGCGTGAACGTGCCGGGTGTGGTGCTGCCGCTCAGCGCCATGACCTCGAAGGACCGCGCCGACCTGGCCTACGGGCTCACGCTCGGCATCGACTGGGTCGCGTTGTCCTTCGTGCAGCGGGCCGAGGACATCGTCGAGGGGCGCGAGGTGATCGGCGGGCGCGCCGGCATCGTGGCCAAGCTCGAGAAGCCGGCGGCCATCGCATCGCTCGACGCCATCCTCGCCGAGACCGACGCCGTGATGGTGGCCCGCGGCGACCTGGGCGTCGAGATGCCGGCGGAGCAGGTGCCCTCGATCCAGAAGCGGATCATCCGCGCATGCCGCCGGGCGGGCAAGCCGGTGATCGTCGCCACGCAGATGCTCGAATCGATGGTGACCGCGCCGGTGCCCACGCGGGCCGAGGCTTCGGACGTGGCGACCGCCATCTACGAAGGCGCCGACGCGGTGATGCTGTCGGCCGAATCGGCCAGCGGCCGCTACCCGGTCGAGGCGGTGAAGATGATGAGCAGCATCATCACGCACACCGAGGGCGATCCGAACTACCGTGCGGCCATCGACGCGTCGCGCGCAGAGCCGCTGGCACGCACGGCAGATGCCATCGGCGCCGCGATGCGCGATATCACCGGCTTGCTCAATGCAGCCGCCACAGTGGCCTACACCAGCTCGGGCTACTCGGCCCTGCGCATGGCCCGCGAACGGCCGCGCGCGCCCATCCTCGGCATGACACCCCGCCTCGCCACCGCGCGGCGCCTGGCGCTCGCCTGGGGCGTCCACGCGGTGCTCTGCCATGAAGTGGTGGACGTGCCGGAGATGAGCGAACTCGCCTGCCGCACCGCGCAGAAAGAAGGCTTCGGCACGGCGGGGCAGACCGTCGTCATCTCGGCCGGCATGCCCTTCGGCACCTCCGGCACCACCAACCTGCTGCGCATCGCGCAGATCTGAAAGGGAGCCACATTCATGGCAACGATTCAACACGTCCGCGGCTTCGAGATCCTCGACTCGCGCGGCAACCCGACGGTGGCCGCCGAGGTCGTGCTGTCGGACGGCGCGAAGGGCTTCGCCGCCTCGCCCTCCGGTGCCTCGACCGGCGCGCGTGAGGCGATCGAGCTGCGCGACGGCGATGCGAAGCGCTACGGCGGCAAGGGCGTCACGCGCGCGGTCGGGCATGTGAACGGCGCGCTGCGCGAGGCGCTGGTCGGCTGCGCTGGCGACGACCAGCCTGCGATCGATCGCCGCATGATCGAACTCGACGGAACGCCGACCAAGTCGCGGCTCGGCGCGAACGCGATCCTCGCGGTGTCGCTCGCTGCGGCCAAGGCCGCGGCGGCTTCTGCCGGCACCGCGCTGTATCGCCACATCGGCGGCGAGCGCAAGCCGGTGCTGCCGCTGCCGATGATGAACATCGTCAACGGCGGTGCGCATGCCGACAACAACGTCGACATGCAGGAATTCATGATCGTCCCGTGGGGCGCGCCGAGCTTTTCGGAGGCGATGCGCTGGGGCGTCGAGGTGTTCCATTCGCTGAAGGGCTTGCTCAAGCATCGGGGCTTGTCGACCGCGGTGGGTGACGAGGGCGGCTTCGCGCCCGACCTGCCGTCGAACGAGGCGGCGATCGAAGTCATCCTCGCCGCGATCGGGCAGGCGGGGTTCGCGGCCGGTGAGGACATCGCGCTGGGCCTGGACGTGGCGAGCTCCGAGTTCCACAAGGGTGGGCAGTACACGCTGGCATCGGAAGCCCGTCAGTTCGATTCGTCGCAGTTCGCCGACTACCTGGCCGGATGGGTCGATGCCTACCCCATCGTCACCATCGAAGACGGCATGGCCGAAGACGACTGGGAAGGCTGGGCGCAGTTGACGGCGAAGCTGGGCCACCGCGTGCAGCTGGTCGGCGACGACCTGTTCGTCACCAACACCGAGATCCTGCAGCGGGGCATCGCGAGCGGTGCGGCCAACTCGATCCTGATCAAGCCCAACCAGATCGGCACGCTGACCGAAACGCTCGCGGCCATCGCGATGGCCGACCGCGCCGGCTACACCGCCGTGGTGTCGCACCGATCGGGCGAGACCGAGGACACCACCATCGCCGACCTGAGTGTGTGCACGGCCGCGACGCAGATCAAGACCGGGTCGCTTTGCCGCTCGGACCGCATGGCCAAGTACAACCGCCTGCTCCTGATCGAGGCCGAGCTGGGACGCGATGCCGCGTTCGCCGGCCGTGCCGCCATCCGTGCCGGCCGCTGACGACGCGCTCGCGTCGTTGACTTCAGGTTAATGCCGGCTTCACTTTCGGCGCGATTCGAACGCGCCTCGGCTCCCTACATTCATCCCACAACCTCATGGAGACAAGCATGACGACATCGACATTCCCCCACATCACTCGCACCATTCGCACCGCCCGTACCACACTGACGGCCATCGCCTTCGGCTTCGCCGCATCGCTCGCCGCCGCGCAGGCCTGGCCCGCGAAGCCGATCACGCTGGTGGTGCCCTTTCCGCCGGGCGGCAGCTCGGACGCGCTGGCGCGCGCCATCACCACGCCGCTGTCGCAAAGCCTCGGCCAGCCGGTGATCGTCGAGAGCAAGCCGGGTGCGGGCGCGACGGTCGGCGCCGACTATGTCGCCAAGGCCAAGCCCGATGGCTACACGCTGCTGATGGGCGCGGTGCATCACACCATCGCGACCAACGTCTACAAGAAGCTGCCCTACGACTTCGAGAAGAGCTTCGCGCCCGTCACCACGGTGGCGCTGGTCCCCAACGTGCTCGTGGTCAACGCGAAGTCGTCCGCCACCGACGTGAAGAGCCTGGTCGCGCTGGCGAAGGCGTCGCCCGGCAAGCTGTCGTACGGGTCGAACGGCAACGGCACCGTGCAGCACCTGATCGGCACGCAGTTCTCCGGCATCGCCGGCGTCGACCTGCTGCACGTGCCCTACAAGGGCAGTGCGCCGCTCACCACCGACCTGCTGGGCGGCCAGGTCGACATGTCCTTCGACACGCTGACGCCGCTGGTGCAGCACATCAAGGCCGGCAAGCTGCGCGCGTTGGCGGTGACCACCGCCAAACGTTCGAGCACCTTGCCCGACGTTCCAACGCTGGCCGAGGCCGGCCTGAAGGACTTCAACCAGGGCACCTGGTTCGGCATCCTCGCGCCGGCCGCCACGCCGCCCGAGGTGGTCGCGAAGCTCAACGCCGAGATGGTGAAGATCATCCAGTCGCCCGAGTTCAAGAAGCGCATGGAAGAGATCGGCGCCGAGCCCGTGGGCGACACGCCGGCGCGGATGGCCGCGACGATCAAGGAAGACACGGCCAAGTACGGGAAGCTGATCAAGGACGCCAAGGTCTCGATCGACTGAACGTGCATCGGGCTCCGGCTGCTACGCTCGCGCGCTGGCAAGCAAGGAGCCCCGATGACGATCGAACTGAAGAAGGAAACGCGGCAGGAGGCCATCTCCTCCATCGAGCGCTATTTCAAGGAGAACATGGACGAGCCCATCGGCAACATCGCCGCCGGTGCGCTGCTCGGCTTCTTCCTCGAAGAGATCGCACCGGCCGTCTACAACCAGGCGGTGGCCGAAGTTCAGGAGCGGCTGCAGGCGCGCATCTCGGAGGTGGACATCGAGGTGCACGAGGACGAGTTTCAGTATTGGCGGCGGCGGGAGAAGGGTGCAAAGCGGTAGGGCTCACTCCCCCTTGAGCTGATCGAGAAACCACCGCCCCGCCGGCCCAGGAGGCGCCTCGCGCTTGTAGATCGCCGACATCGCCAGCGGCGGCACGTGCGGGTCGAAGGCCTCTATCTGCAGTTGCACCAAATGCCCCGAGGCCAGGTCGTCGCGCACCATGGCGAGCGGCATGTTTCCCCAGCCGAAGCCGGCGCGCAGGAAGGCGTGCTTGGCGCCCAGGTCGGCCAAGCGCCAGGTGAAGGGTGACAGCACGCCGAAGTTGCGGCCTTCGCTGAGCGTGCTGCGGTCGGCCAGCACCAGCTGGACATGCTGCTCGACTTCGCGCTGCGGAATGACGCGGCGGCCGGCCGCGAGCTGGTGGATGGGCGCAGCGACGGTGACCATCGGCACGTCGAGCAGCTTCTCGGCTGCGAAGCCCTCGGGCACCAGCGGAAGGGTGCCAATGATGCCGATGCGGCAGCTGTCGTTCTGCACCAGCTGCACCACGGCGCCCAAAGCCTCCACGTACAGGCGCAGCGGCGTGTGCGGGAAGGCTGCGCGGAAGAGGCCCACGCCGACGGTCAGCGAGGCCATCGGGTACATCACGTCGACCACCACCGAGAGTTCGGGCTCCAGGCCTTCGGCGATGGTGCGTGCCTTGGCCTTGAAGCTGTCCATGCTGCCGGCGACGACGCGGGCCTCGGCCAGCAGCACGCGGCCGGGTTCGGTGAGCACGGGGTAGCGGCCGCTGCGGTCGAAGAGCTGCACGTCGATTTGCGCTTCAAGGTTGGCCAGGGTCTGGCTTACCACCGATTGGGCGCGCCGCAGCCGGCGACCGGCGGCCGAGAAGCTGCCTTCCTCGGCCGCGGCGATGAAGGTGCGCAGCTGGTCGACGGAGACGGCTTCGAGCATGTATCGGTCCTGACGATGGTTTCCATCGAAAGATAGTGGCTTTACGGATAGGTGTCCAGCGCCGAGACTGGGCTGCCTGTTCCTGCTCTTTGATCAAGCCTCCGAAAGAATTCCATGCCCAAGGTTCTCGTTCTCTACTACTCCTCCTACGGCCACATCGAGACGATGGCCCAGGCCGTTGCCGAAGGCGCACGCGGCGCCGGTGCGCAGGTCGACATCAAGCGCGTGCCCGAGACGGTGCCGCTCGAAGTGGCCAAGGCCTCGCACTTCAAGCTCGACCAGGCAGCGCCGGTCGCGGCCATCGACGATCTGGCGAACTACGACGCGATCGTGGTCGGCACCGGCACCCGCTTCGGCCGCATGTCGTCGCAGATGGCGGCCTTCCTCGACCAGGCCGGCGGCCTGTGGATGCGCGGCGCGCTCAACGGCAAGGTGGGTGCGGCCTTCGCGTCCACGGCAACGCAGCACGGTGGCCAGGAGACCACGCTGTTCTCGATCATCATCAACCTGATGCACTTCGGCATGACCATCGTCGGCCTCCCGTACAGCCACCAGGGCCAGATGAATGTCGAAGAGATCGTTGGCGGTGCGCCCTACGGCGCGACCACCGTGGCGGGCGGCGACGGTTCGCGCCGGCCGACCGAGATAGACCTGGCCGGCGCGCGCCACCAGGGCGAGCTGGTCGCGAAGACGGCGGCCAAGCTGTTCGGCTGATCGGCCCGGCGCGCTATTCGCACAGGCGCCGGATTTCGGGCGGTATGGCCACCGCGCGGATGCCGCCGCCTTCGCGCCTGGCCGCGAAGATGCGCACCTCCTCGCATTCGAGGATGAGGTCGTCGCCGCGCTTGACGCGGTAGGTCTGCACGAAGCTCTTGTCGCGCCATTCGGGGATCGTTACCTCGACCTGCAGCGTGTCGCCATAACTGGCGCTCTTGACGAAGCGGGTGTGGGTGTCGACCAGCGGCGTGCCGATCACGCCCAGCGTCTTCGCCGTCTCTTCCCACCGCGGCACGCCGCGCTCTGCGAAAAAGTGGCGCGAGGCCGCATCGATCCAGCGGAAGAAGTTGGGAAACCAGACGATGCCGGCGGGATCGCAGTCGCCGAATTCGACGTGGACGGTATAGACGACTTGTTGGGTCATGGAGTCTTTGCGGGGAACACCGTGGAACCGGCTTTGCCGGGCCGCTGGTGTTGCCCCCGGAACGCGGTGCGAGAGCTACACGAAGTGAGCGAGCTTGGGGGAGAGCTTATTCAGTCCGCAAGGATTTTTCGTTCTTTGATGATGGCGCCGAAGCGTGTCGAGTCTGCCACCGCACGGTCATGAAACGACGCCGGTGTGCCCGGCACCGCTTCGCCGCCCAGGTTGCCGATGCGCTCCTTCATCGCCGGCGTCGCGAGGATCTTGTTGATCTCGGTGTTGAGGCGCGCCACGATGGGCGCGGGCGTGCCGGCCGGTGCGTAGAAGCCGAACACCGTGTCGGCATCGAAGCCCTTCAAGCCCACTTCGTCGAGCGTCGGCACGTCCGGGAACTGCGGCGAACGCTTCGGGCTGCCCACCGCCAGCAGCCGCAGCTTGCCGGCCTTCACCTGGTTGAGCCCGATGCCGGGGTCGAAGTAGAAGTCGAGCTGGCCCGCCAGCAGGTCTTGCAGCGCCGGCGCCGCGCCGCGGTAGGGCACGTGCACCGCGAACAGGCCGGCCTGGCTCTTGAACATCTCGCCGGCCAGGTGCGGCGAGCTGCCGGTGCCGGGCGAGCCGTACGACAGCTTGCCCGGACGCTCCTTCACGTAGGCGATGAACTCCTTGATGTTCTGCGGCGGCAGCGAGGGCTTGATGACCAGGTACACCAGCACGCGCGCGGCGGCGGCCACCGGCACCAGGTCCTTGGCCGGGTCGAAACTCATCTTCGGGTACAGGTGCGGGTTGACGGACACCATGCCGCCCGAACTCATGAGCAGCGTGTAGCCGTCGGGTGCGGCGCGTGCGACGTTCTCGCCGCCGATGTTGCCGTTGGCGCCGCCGCGGTTCTCGATCAGCACGGGCTGGCCCAAGGCGTCCTGCAGCGGCTGCCCGATGGCGCGCGCGATGGTGTCGGCGGCGCCGCCGGGCGGGAAGTTGACCACCACCTTGATGGGCTTGTTGGGCCATGCGGCCTGCGTGGCCTGCGCCTGTGCCTGCGTGGCCGGCAGTGCGACCGCGCCCAGTGCGAGCGCCAGCAGCGCGCGGCGCCAGGGGGCGGGGCGGTGGCGCCCGGGTCTTGTCGTCATCGTGTCGTCTCCTGTCGTTTGATTCAGGGCGTGGCTGCAGGCCGGCGCTTCATCCAGCGGATGGGCTGCGCCTGCACCGGCCGCGCGGGCGCGCCGTGGCGCACCAGGGCGGCATCGAGCGCCTTGCCCGCGTCGTCGGCCAGGGCGGCTTCGCGTGCGGCGGCGATGGCCTCGGCACGCGCGGCGGCGCTGGTGCCGGGCTGCGCGGCCAGGTGATCGGCGACGTGCAGCAGGTTGTTCTTGCCGCGCTCGTTGGTGCTGCCGTAGCCCTTGATGAGGCGGCCGCACAGGGCGATCTGGTGGCCCAGGTGCCAGTCCTCGCGCGTGCCCTGCAGCACGGCGGCGAGCCAGCGTTCGATCAGCACCTGCTCTTCGGTGAAGCGGCTCCCGCGCCTGCGCAGCCAGCGCAGCGAGGCCAGCAGGCGCAGCGAGGCCATGCCGACGACCGAGTGGCTGCCGACCTTGAGCGGCATGGCCCAGGGCGTGGCGCGGCGGCGGTCCCAGGCGGTGATGCGATGTGCCAGCGGTGCGGGCAGCAGCGCGGCGAACTCGGGCGCGCCGGGCTTGAAGTGGTCGTAGACCTTGACGATGTCGCCATCGGCGGCGCGCACTTCGCGGTGCACGCGTTGGGCACGGCTGCCACGGCTCTTGAGTTCGGCCACGCGCACGATGTCGTCGAAGGCCATCCACAGCGCGAGCCAGCGCGCCATCTCGGTGGTGAGGGCGAAGCCGCGGGTGGCAGCCGGGTCGGCCGCGCGCTCGGCTGCCAGCACGTGCTGCAGCCGGTCGACGTAGCGCTGCGCATAGGCGGCGTCCTGGTAGTCGAGCACGCGCGCGTAGCCCAACGACAGCATCGCGTGGACCGGCGGTGGAAAGAGCTGCGCGATTGCCGGTGGCAGCGGCTGGTCCGCCATCGGCGCGTCCTGCTCGGTGGTCGCCAGCAGCCGGCTCACCATGGCCGCCTGCTCGCGCGGTGAATGCACGATGTCGAAGGCCTGTGCGAAGCCGCGGAGGCTGGCCGCGGCCATGCGGCCGAGCTTTTCGGGCGCCTTGCCGCCGCCCACCACGTGCTCGTAGGCCTCGCGTGGAAAGGGCAGCAGGCCGCTGCCCGCGATGGCGCCCAGCATCACGGCGCTGACCACGGTGCCGGCGTCGCGCGCCACGGCGCCCATGTCGAACACGTGGTGTTCGCGGCTGAAGTGCTTGACGAGGTCCAGCAGTCGGCCGCTGTCGGTGCGGCCGTCGCCGAGCTGCATGCGTTCGGCCGTGGTCAACGTGCGGCTCGACGAGCTGATGAGCAGCGTGCGCTCGGGCGTGCTCATGCCGTTGCCGATCTGGCGCGCCGTTTCGAGCAGCTCGGACGAGACGATGGCGTCGAGCGCGCCGGGCACGGGGCTCAGGCTGAAGACGGGCCGGCGTCCGCCGAGTTCGGCCAGTGGAACGGGAAAGACTTCGAGGTAGTAGGTGGTGGCGCCGGTGCGCTGCGCCACGCCGGGGATGGACGTGCTCTGCGCGGCAAAGCCGGCGTGGCGCGCCACGTCGACCAGCCATTCGGTGAGCACCCCTCCGCCTTCGCCGCCCAGGGCGCAGACGAGCAGGGTGATGGGTTGCGTGCGATTCATCGTGGGAAACAACAGGAGAAAGAGATCAGGCGGGCTGCAGCGCGCGTACCAGGGCGCCGCGCAATGAATGCAGCAGCCGCTCGTGCCATTTGGGGTTCTGCACCACCTCGGCCCGATAGAAGCTCGGACACAGCGTCGCCGCATGCGCGTTGGCGCCGCACAGCCCGCAGCCCACGCAGCCGTCGATGACCACGGCGACCGGGTCGACCTTGAGCGGGTCGGGGTTGTCCTTGATGGTGAGCGTGGGGCAGCCCGACAGGCGGATGCACGCATGGTCGCCGTTGCACACGTCTTCGTCGACGCCGTACTTCACGCGCACCACGCGCTCGCCCTTCTTGAGCAGGCTGGCGATCCATGGCTTGATGCGGCGTTGGCGCTCGAGTTGGCATTCGCCCTCGGCGATGATGACCTTGAGGCCGTTGAAGCTGGTGGTGAAGGCTTCGTTGAGCGTGGCGCGCATGGTGTCGACGTGGTAGGTGTGCACGGTGCGCATCCACTGCACGCCCAGGCCCTTGAGCGTCGATTCGATGGTGTTGTTCTTGTCGACGAGGCTCTGCTGCTTGTCGACCGCGCGCTCCTTCACCTCGTCGTCGGGCGTAGAGATGATGTCCTGCGTGCCGGTGGCCGAGGTGTAGCCGTTCTTGAAGATCAGCAGCACCGCATCGTCACCGTTGAAGAGCGCGCTCTGCACGCCGGTGAGCAGGCCGTTGTGCCAGAAGCCACCGTCGCCCATGATCGACAACGCACGCCTTTGCATCATCGGCGACACGCCGGCGCGGCTGGCCAGGCTCATGCCGTAGCCCAGGATCGAATGGCCCATCGAGAAGGGCTCGAAGGTGCCGAAGGCATGGCAGCCGATATCGGCCGCGATGTGGACCGGGCCGCTGTCTTGCTGCGCGAGCTTGAGCGCCGAGAACACCGGGCGCTCGGGACAGCCGATGCAGAAGCTGGGTGGTCGAGCGGGCAGCGGTGCGTCGAGTGTCGCGGCGACTTCCGCGCGGCGCTTCTGGTTGCCGTCGAGCCAGTCCCCTGCCGAGTCCTGCGCGTGCTGCTGCAGGTAACGCGCGGCGAATGTCGAGAGCCCGCCGGCCATCACTTCCACGCCCAGCTCGCCGGCCGGCGGCAGCATGTCGCAGCCGTGCAGCGGCGTCTGGATGTCGCGCCGGCGCAGCAGAGTCGCGATCTCCTGCTCGATGTATTCGGGTTGGCCTTCCTCCACCACCAGCACCGCGCGCTTGCCCACGCAGAAGTCGGCCACCTGTTCGGGCACCAACGGATAGGTGACGTTGAGTACCAGCAGCGGGATGTCGGTTTCGCCGAAGGCATCGGCCAGGCCGAGCTGCTGCAGGCTGCGCACGAGCGCGTTGTAGAGGCCGCCCTGCACGACGATGCCCAGGTCCGCGTGCGTGCCGGGCATCAGCTCGTTGAGGCCCTGTTCGGCGATGTAGCGGCGCGCGGCGGGCAGGCGCTCTTCGCCCTTGAGCTTCTCGTGGCGGAAGGTGACCGGCGGATGCGCGAGGCGCATGTAGTCGAAGCCGGCCGGTTCTGCGATCGGCGCGCGCGTGGACACCGCCGGCGCCAGGTTGTCGCGGCATTCGAAGCTGCCGCGCACGTGGCAGGTGCGGATGCGCAGCTCCATGATGCAGGGCATGTTCGACGTCTCCGACAGGCGGAAGCCGTGCTCCACCATGTCGACCATGCGGCCCAGGTCGGGGCGCGGGTCGAGCAGGCACATGCTCGACTTCAGCGCATAGGCGTGGGTGCGCTCCTGGATCACACTGGCGCCCTCGCCGTAGTCCTCTCCCACGACGATGAGCACACCGCCCGTGACGCCGGGCGACGACAGGTTGGACAGCGCATCGGCCGCCACGTTGGTGCCGACGATCGACTTCCACGTCACGGCGCCGCGCAGCGGGTAGTGGATGGACGCGCCGAGCATGGCCGCAGCCGATGCCTCGTTGGAGCAGGCTTCGACGTGCACGCCGAGCTCGTCCATGTAGGGCTTGGCCTGCACCATCACGTCCAGCAGGTGCGACACCGGCGCGCCCTGATAGCCGCCTACGTAGGCCACGCCCGACTGCAGCAGGCCCTTGGTGATGGCGAGGATGCCCTCGCCGTGAAAAGTGTCGCCCGCGCCGAGGCGCAAGGCCTCGATCTCCTTGCTGAATGAAACTTCCAAAACGCTTTCTCTCTCGTTGCTCTCTGATTACTTCGTGGGGGCGGGGCTGGCCGGGCTGGCAGGTCCGGCAGGACTTGGAGTGCCCGGAAAACGGGCCAGGTAGTAGGCGAGGGTGTCCAGGTCTTCACCCGGAATGCGGCCGACCGCCTCGGCCATGGCCATCGTGTAGCCGACGCGCTTGGCCGACTTGAACTCCTGCAGCGTCATCTTGAGGTAGTCCTCGCGCTGCCCGCCGATGCGCGGCACCTGCTGGCCACCGCTGAAGTCGGCGCCATGGCAGAACACGCACTTGTGCTCCAGCGCGAGCGCCTTGCCGCGCGTCATGCGTGCCGCATCGGGCGGCGTGGCCGGCGGCGGCGGCACGGCCGGCAGCGTGGCGATGAAGTCGGAGAAGCCGCGCAGGTCCTCGTCCTTCATGCCCTTGGCGATCGCGCTCATCGCTTCGTTGGATCGCCGTCCCTCGCGGAACAGAAAGAGCTGCGTGATCGCATAGAACGAATGCTGCCCCGACAGCGCCGGCGTGTTGGGCATCTCGCTGCGCCCGTTGGCGCCGTGGCAGGCCGCGCACAGCTGGGCAAAGCGCTGGGCGTAGGCCGCCCCCGGGGCTGCCGCGGGGGCTTCCGCCCCCTTCGTGCCCTTGCTCGCCTTGCCGGCCTGCTGCGCGCCGGCCGGCGCGCAGAGCCAGAACAAGAAAGCTGCAGCTGCTGCCGTGGTCGCGAGTGTTCGGCGTCCTCGCATCACTTGCCGTAGCTGATGCGGTAGATCGCACCCGCGTGGTCGTCGCTCACCAGCAGCGAGCCGTCCTTGAGGACCAGGAAGTCCACCGGCCGGCCGAGGTAGGTGTTGTTCTCGACGAAGCCGGTCATGAAGGGCTCGACACGCGCGCCGCCCTTGCCGTCGGGCCAGGCCACCGACACGTCGGCGTACTTCACGGTGCGGTTCCATGGGCCATGGCGGGCGATGAACATCGCGCCCTGGTACTTGGCCGGGAACATCTTGCCGTTGTAGAACTTCAGGCCCAGCGAGCCGGCATGCGGGCCGAGGAATGCGGCGGGCTTGACGAACTCACTGCAACTCTTGCCCCAGCCGAATTCCGGGTCGGGGATGTTGCCCTGGTGGCAATACGGATAGCCGAAGTGCTGGTTGTTCGCGGTGACGACGTTGAGTTCGTCGTTCGGGATTTCCTCGCTGAGCCAGTCGCGGCCGTTGTCGGTGAACCAGAGCCGGCCGGTCTTGGGGTCGAAGTCGAAGCCGACCGTGTTGCGCACGCCGCTGGCCACGGTTTCCATGCCGCTGCCGTCGAGGTTCATGCGGTAGATCTTGGCGTACTCGCCCGGGTCGCAGATGTTGCAGGGCGCGCCGATCGGGAAGTACAGCTTGTCGTTGTGCACGCGCAGGAACTTCCAGCTGTGGTCCTCGCCGCCGGGCAGCTTGTCGTAGATCACCGTGGGTGTGCCGATGTTGTCGAGCTTGGTGTCGACGTTGTCGTACCGCATGATCTGCTTGTGCGTGGCCAGGTACAGCGAGCCCTTGTAGTACTCGATGCCCGCGGCCTTCTCCATCTTGTCGATGATGGTCTTGGTTTCGCGCGCGTTGCCCTTCGGCACGATCGCGTAGACCTTGTTGCCGACGAAGAGCGTGCTGACGAACACGACGTCGTTGGCGCCCTGGCGGAGTCCGCGCGCGTCGAGCACGCCCGAAGCCCATGTCTCGACCTTGAAGCCCGGCGGCAGCTTGAACTTGGGCGTGGGCAGCTTGTCGGCCGCCGTCGGAATCGGGAAGGCCGGCACCGGCGCCATGCGCTGGGCGGCTTCGGTCTTGGGCCGACCCTTGGCCCAGCCGGGCTCCTCCGTGGGGGGCTGTTGGGCAGAAGCTGCCGTGGCGCCGAACAGCGCGGCGGCAAAGATGGCATGCAGTCGGGTCAATCGCATCGCTTGTCTCCAATTCTTGGCTTTCTGGGGCGGCGCGTGCGCGTGCCTGGGGCGGCGTCCGGCCGACTCGCAGTGTGCGAGTCGCGGCGCAGGTCATCAATACAATAATCCGGCTATCCGACATGAATGCCATGCATATTCAATGCACATCGATGCCATCGACTTGAACCTGCTGCGCCTGTTCGACGCCGTGTACCGCGCCCGCAGCGTGAGCCGGGCCGCCGAAGCACTGGGGCTCACCCAGCCGGCCGCGAGCCATGGTCTCGGGCGGCTGCGGCTGCTGCTGAAAGATGCGCTGTTCACCCGCGCACCGGGCGGCGTGGCGCCCACGCCGCGGGCCGAGCGGCTGGCCGCCGCGGTGCAGTCGGCGCTGGGCCAGCTCGAAGAGGCACTCAGCGAGCCGGATCGTTTCGAGCCATCGGCCTCGCGCAAGACCTTTCGCATCCACATGAGCGACATCGGCGAGGGGCGCTTCCTGCCGCTGCTGATGGCGCGCCTGGGTGAGCTCGCGCCGGGCGTGCGGCTGGAGACGCTGCCGCTCGGCCCCGACGAAATCGCGCCCGCGCTCGACAGCGGCCGGGTCGACTTCGCATTCGGCTTTTTGCCGAAGGTGAGCGACACGCAGCGTGTGCAATTGTTGAAGGACCGCTACATCGTGCTGCTGCGCAAGGGCCATCCCTTCACGCGCGGGCGCCGCAACGGCCAGGCGCTGCTCGAATCGCTGCAGCGCCTGGAGTACGTCGCGGTGCGCACGCATGCCGAAACGCTGCGCATCCTGCAGCTGCTCAACCTGGAAGACCGGGTGCGGCTGACGACCGAGCACTTCATGGTGCTGCCCGCGATCGTGCGCGCCACCGACCTGGCGGTGGTGATGCCGCGCAACATCGCGCGCGGCTTCGCGGAGGAGGGGCACTACACCATCGTCGAGCCGGCCTTTCCGCTGCGCGACTTCGCGGTGTCGCTGCACTGGAGCAAGCGCTTCGAGGCCGACCCGGCGAACAGCTGGCTGCGCGGGGTGATCCTCGAATCGTTCAGCGAAGGGTGAGGGGACGAGTGGTTCGTCCATGAGGCCGGCGTCTGGGAACGGCTTTGCAGAACTTCATCTGCTATCTGCTCCGTGGCGGTGGAGTTCGGCTGACAAACGGGGCTGCGGCGCGTTATGCGGCCAAGGTTTGCCGGGTCCAAATGACATTCATTCTCATTTGTACGTCTACAATGCGCGCTCCCATGAGTGCTCCCGCCGCCACCGCCCCTGCTCCTGCCTCCCGCCGTCGTGCCTATTGGCTCAAGACCCTGCACGAATGGCACTGGGTCAGTTCGGCGCTGTGCCTGGTGGGCATGCTGCTCTTCAGCATCACCGGCATCACGCTGAACCATGCCTCGCAGATCGAGGCGCGGCCGACGGTGACACGCAAGAACGCCGAGGTCGACGCGGGCTTGCGCGGCCGGTTGGCCGAGCAGCAGCCGGGCATCGTCAAGGCCAGCAAGGGCAAGGCCGAGCTGCCGGCCGAACTGCAGCGCTGGGTCAAGGCGCAATGGGGTGTGGACACGGTGGGCCGCGACGCAGAGTGGTCGCAGGACGAGATCTACCTCTCGCTGCCGCGCCCCGGCGGCGACGCCTGGCTGCGCATCGGCCTCGAAGACGGCGAGGCCGAGTTCGAGCTCACCGACCGCGGCTGGATTTCCTACCTGAACGATCTGCACAAGGGCCGCCACACGGGCGCGGCGTGGAGCTGGTTCATCGACATCTTCGCGGTGGCGGCGCTGCTGTTCTCCATCACCGGCCTGCTCATCCTCAAGATGCACGCGGGCAACCGGCCCTTCACCTGGCCGATGGTGGCGATGGGGCTGCTGGCGCCTTTTCTGCTCGCGCTGCTTTTTGTCCATTGATCTGTCTTGATCGACGTCTGAAGAAGAAAGGTTTTTCGTGCATATCCGCTACACACTCGCGCCCGCCGCCATCACGGCATTGATCGGGGCGCCTGCGCTGGCTGCGAGCCTGGGGGTCAACATCGAGGTGCCGCGCCTCAACGTGTCGGAATACCACCGGCCCTACGTGGCCGCCTGGATCGAGCGAGCCGACAACTCGATGGCCGCCACGCTGGCCGTGTGGTACGACGTGCGCACCAAGACCAACAACCCCGAGGGCGAAGGCACGAAGTGGCTCAAGGACATGCGCCAGTGGTGGCGCCGCGGCGGCCGCGAGCTGTCGGTGCCGGTCGACGGCGTGACCAGCGCGACCAAGCCCGCGGGCAAGCATCAGCTGAGCTTCACCGAGGGCAGCGGCGCGCTTCCCAAGCTCACCCCGGGGGCGTACAAGCTCGTGGTCGAGGCGGCGCGCGAAGTCGGCGGCCGCGAGGTCATCAGCATTCCGTTTCAATGGCCGCCTGCGAGTGCGCAGCAGCCGGTCGTCTCCGGCAAGGAAGAGCTCGGCGAAGTCAAGCTCGAACTCAAGCCCTGAACATGCTTATCAACGAGGAGTCCGCCATGAACAAGCCCGCCTTTCGCCTTGCCGCCATCGCCTTCGCCCTGACGAGCGCCGTCACTGCCGTGCAGGCCCACAACGCCTGGCTTCTGCCGTCGACCACCGTGCTGTCGAAGGGCGACACGATCACGGTCGACGCCGCGGTGTCGAACGACCTGTTCGTGGCCAACCACGCGCCGCTGCGCATCGAGGGCCTGCAGATCGTGGCGCCCGACGGCAGCCTGGTCAAGCACGAGAACGAGGCCAAGCTCAAGCACCGCACGGTGTTCGACGTGCCCGTGGCGCAGCCCGGCACCTACCGCATCGCGGTGCTGAACAACGGCCTGTTCGCGAGCTGGAAGGACAAGGCCGGCCAGACCAAGCGGGCCCGCGGCACGCCCGAGAGCATCGCCAAGGACATCCCGGCCGATGCGACCGATGTGACCATCACCCAGTCGGCCGGCCGGATCGAGACCTTCGTCACCGTCGGCAAGCCCAGCGCGCTCAAGCCGATCGGGCAGGGTCTGGAACTGGTCAGCACCGGCAACCCGACCGACCTGGTCAAGGGTGAGAAGTCGACCTTCACACTGCGCATCGACGGTCAGCCCGCCAAGGACCTCGAAGTGACCGTGACCGCCGGCAACACGCAGTACCGCGACAAGCTCAGCGAAGTGAAGCTCAAGACCGACGACAAGGGCCAGTTCAGCGTGACTTGGCCGACCGCCGGCATGTACTGGCTCGACGCCTCCACGCGCGACAACAAGACCAGCGTGCCGCAGGCCAAGGAGCGCCGGTTGAGTTACGCCGCCACGCTCGAAGTGGCGCCTTGAGCCTCGCTGCCGCGCCACCGCCGCCCCTCGACTTCGCACGCCGGCTGGATGGTTACGCCGGCCCGGCGATGCCGCGCCGCGCCGACCCGGTCAGCCTGCAGGTGATGGTCGGCGTGACGATGGGCACCACCTGGTCGCTGCGCTTCGACAACCCGCGCATGCTGCCGCGCGACGACGTGCGCGCGGCGGTGGAGGGCGCGCTGGGCCGCGTCGTGGCGCAGATGAGCCACTGGGAACCGGACTCCGACATCAGCCGCTTCAACCGCGCGCCGGCCGGTTCGCGCCACCGCCTGCCCGCCGAGTTCGCCGCCGTGGTGGCCTGCGCGCTGCATTGGGCCCAGGCGAGCGGGGGCGCGCTCGATCCGACCGTGGCACCGCTCGTGGCCTGCTGGGGCTTCGGCCCGCAGGCGGCAGCCGCGGCGCCCGATGAAGCAGCGCTGGCCGATGCCGCCGCGCGCGTGGGCTGGCAAGGGCTGGCCTTCGATGCGTCCGACGCCAGCATCCTGCAGCCGGGCGACCTGTGCCTGGACCTGTCCGGCATCGCCAAGGGCTTCGCGGTCGATCACGGTGTCGAGGCCTTGTGTGCGCTGGGCCTGCGCGACCTGCTGTTCGAGATCGGCGGCGAGCTGCGCGGCGTGGGCCGGCGCCCGAGTGGCACGCCGTGGCAGGTGCAAGTCGATGCGGGTGCGCCGTTGGCGCTCTCCGTGCCGCTGGCCGACATGGCGGTCGCCACCTCCGGCGACCGCTGGCAGGTGCGGGAGGCCGAGGGCCGGCGCTGGTCGCACAGCATCGATCCGCGCAGCGGCCGACCGGTGGGCCCGTCGCTGGGCAGCGTGACCGTGGTGCATCCGCACTGCATGGAGGCCGACGCGCTGGCCACGGTGCTGATGGTGCTGGGCCCTGACGAAGGCCCGCGCTTCGCCGAGCAACATCGCATCGCCGCGCTCTTCAGCCGGCGCGCAGGCGAGGGCCGCGAGTGGCACGCCAGCCCGGCCTGGGAGGCGCACACGTGACACGCAGGCAGGCGCAGGCCTGATGGACGAAGCCCTGCGTCACCTCGCCGCGGCGGCATCCGTGCTTCTCTACGGCGCCCTGTGTGCCGCCACCTGGCGGCGCGAGCGCCGCCGCGCACGGGCGCTGGCGGAGGATGCCGCCTCGCTGGCCGGCACCGGCGCGCCGGTGCTGGTGCTGCATGCCTCGCAGACCGGCCAGGCCGAGACCATCGCCTGGCAGACGGCGCGTTGGCTCCATGCCCGGGGCGCGGCCGTGCAGGTGAAATCGCTCAACGAGATCGACCTGGCCACGCTGCAGGCCGCCGTGCACGCGCTCTTCGTGACCAGCACCTACGGCGAGGGCGACCCGCCCGATGGCGCCAGTGCCTTCGTCGAACGGGTCATGGGCGCGCGGGCGCAGCTGGCCCATTTGCGCTATGCCTTGCTGGCGCTGGGCGATCGCCAGTACGCGCACTTCTGCGGCTTCGGCCGGCGCCTCGACGGCTGGCTGCGCGACAGCGGCGCGGTGCCGTCGCACGAGCGAATCGACGTCGACAACGGCGACGATGCGGCACTGGCGCGCTGGCGCGGGCAGTGGCAGGCCGAGGGCGCGCATGTCGAGGTCGACGGCGACGGCGCGGCGGGCGAAGCCTTCCAGCCGTGGCGGCTGCGCGCGCGCAAGCTGCTGAACCCGGGCAGCGCAGGCGCGCCGATCTTCCAGCTGGCACTGG
>NZ_LYVO01000031.1 GCF_001984055.1 Variovorax sp. KK3 | reverse complement strand
CCCATCGTCGAGTCGTCGAGCGTCGCCGGCTCGTGCGCGGCACCGCGTGTCGGCGTCGATCCGGACACGGGCGCGGTGTTCCCCGACCGCAGCGGCAGCGTCGACGATGAAAAGCGCTGGCTGCGTGCGTGGATCGACGAAACCTACCTCTGGTTCGACGAAGTCCCGAGCACGCTCCAGTCGACGGACTACGCCACGCCCATTGCGTGGTTCAGCGTGCTGAAGACGCCGGCGCTCACCGCCTCCGGCCGTGCCAAGGACCGCTTTCATTTCACGCAGGACACCGCCGCCTACCGCGCGCTTTCGCAGGGCGGCGTGGAAACGGGCTATGGCCTCGAGCTGGCCTTCCTGAGTGCATCGCCCCCGCGCGACATTCGCGTGGCCTATGCCGAGCCCAACTCGCCCGCGGCACAAGCCGGCATCGTGCGCGGCACGCGGCTGATCGAGGTCGATGGCATCGACGTCGCCAACGGCGGCGACACGGTGCGCCTGAACGCCGCGATCACGCCGAAGGCCGCGGGCGAGGCGCACAGCTTCCGATTGCGCGCGCCGGATGGCACCGAGCGCACGGTCACGCTGACCGCGGCGCGTGTGACGCGCGTGCCGGTGCAGAACGTCAAGACCCTCAGCACCCCCAGTGGCCCGGTCGGCTACATGCAGTTCAACGATCACCTCGCGACCGCCGAGACGGGCCTGATCAATGCCGTCAACCAACTGCAGGCGGCCGGCATCGTCGATCTCGTGATCGACATGCGCTACAACGGCGGCGGCTTCCTCGACGTGGCCAGCGAACTCGCCTCCATGGTCAGCGCCAGCCCTGCGACCACGGGCGCCGTGTTCGAGCGCCAGGTGTTCAACCGCAAGAACCCGTTCAAGCTGACGCCGCAGCAGGCCACCCTGCCTTTTCACACCACCTCGCGGGGCCTGTCCACGACGGCGGGCCAGCCGCTGCCGCGCCTCGGCCTGTCACGCGTCACCGTGCTGGCCGGCCCCGACACCTGTTCGGCCAGCGAGTCGGTCATCAACGGCCTGCGTGGTGTCGGCGTGACGGTCAATCTCGTCGGCGGCGCCACCTGCGGCAAGCCCTACGGCTTTTATCCGCAGGACAACTGCGGCACCACCTATTTCTCCATCCAGTTCCAGGGCGTCAACAACCAGGGCTTCGGCGACTACGGCGACGGCTTCACGCCGACCTGTGCCGTGGCCGACGATTTCGACCACGCGCTGGGAGACCCTGCGGAGGCGCGGCTGGCGACGGCGTTGGCCCTGCGGAGCACGGGCGCTTGCCCCGTGCCTTCTTCGAACAAGGCCGACGTGGTGGTGCGCAAGGCGGAAGCGGAGAAGGCGCCGTACCTTCGCCGCGCCCCCGAACGTGAGGTGCGGATCCTTTCTGCGCCGCACTAGCGGTCCGGTACTGACGCGGCCCTGATCCTGCTTCAGAACGCCGCGCACACCCGCAGCACGTCCACCCCGTAGGCTTCGAGCTTCTTGGCCCCGATGCCGCTCAGGCCTTGCAGGTCTTCCAGCGTGGCGGGCGCCCGCTCTGCGATGGCCGCGAGGGTGGCGTCGTGGAAGATCACGTAGGCCGGCAGGTTGTGCTCGCGCGCCACTTCGCCACGCCAGGCCTTGAGCGCGGCGAAGCGTGCCTGGCCTGTGGCGTCGAGCGTGGCGGCAGCCGGGGAGGGCGCACCGCCCGACGCCTTTTCCCGCCGTGGCTTCTTGCGGTCGGACGGTGAAGACACCGACTCGCGCAGCATCACGGACACGTCGCCCTTGAGCACAGCGCGCGAGCCCTCGGTGAGCTGCAAGGTGTTGAATGCCTGTGCATCCACCGACAACGCCCCGGTCGCGATCAGCTGGCGCAGCACGCCGCGCAGTTGCACTTCGCTGAACTCGCTTCCGATGCCGAAGGTGCTCAGCTTGGCGTGGTCATATTGCGTCACCTTCTCGGTGCTCTTGCCGCGCAGGATGTCCATGATGTGGCCCGCACCGAAGCTGATGCCGCTCTGCTGCTGCACGCGGTAGACGGTCGACAGCAACTTGCGCGCGGCATCGGTGCCGTTCCACACCTGCGGTGGATTCAGACAGTTGTCGCAGTTTCCGCAAGGGGAGCTCTGCTCGCCGAAGTAATGCAGCAGGCGCACGCGGCGGCAGTCGCTGGCCTCTGCCAGCGACAGCAGGGCGTCGAGCTTGCCGCGCATCACCTGCTTGAACTCCTCGCCTGCGGGGCTTTCGTCGATCATTCGGCGCTGGTTCACCACGTCCTGCAGGCCGTAGGCCATCCACGCGTCGGCCGGCCCGCCGTCGCGGCCCGCGCGGCCCGTCTCCTGGTAGTAGCCCTCGATGTTCTTCGGCATGTCGAGGTGCGCGACGAAGCGCACGTCGGGCTTGTCGATGCCCATGCCGAAAGCGATCGTCGCCACCATCACGATGCCGTCTTCGCGCAGGAAGCGGTCCTGGTGCTTCTGTCGCACCGCGGCGTCCAGGCCGGCGTGATAGGGAAGTGCATCCACGCCTGCTTCGCACAAGGTTTGTGCGGTGTCTTCCACGCGCTTTCTGGACTGGCAGTAGACGACGCCTGCATCGCCCTCGTGCTCGCGTTCGATGAAGCGCAGCAGCTGCGTCGTCGGGTCTTTCTTCTCGACGATGGTGTAGCGGATGTTGGGCCGGTCGAAGCTCGAGACGAACTGGCGCGCCCCGTCGAGCTGCAGGCGCTCGACGATGTCGGCGCGCGTCAGCGCATCGGCCGTGGCGGTGAGCGCGATGCGCGGCACGCCGGCGTAGCGTTCGTGCAGCACGGTCAGCGAGCGGTACTCGGGCCGGAAGTCGTGGCCCCACTGGCTCACGCAATGCGCTTCGTCGATGGCGAAGAGCGCGAGCTTGCCGCGCTCGTTGAGGCTGTCGAGCTGCGAGAGAAAGCGCGGCGTGTTCACACGCTCGGGCGCGGCATACAGCAGCGTGATCTCGCCGCGCAGCATGCGGCGCTCGACGTCCTGCGTCTCTTCCCAGTCGAGCGTGGAGTTCAGGAAGGCCGCATCCACACCGGCCTCGTGCAGTGCGCCGACCTGGTCGTGCATCAAGGCGATCAACGGCGACACCACCACCGTCACGCCGCGGCCCGCGCGCTGGCGCGCAATCGCGGGCACTTGATAGCACAGCGACTTGCCACCGCCTGTCGGCATCAGCACGAGCGCATCGCCGCCATCGACGACGTGTTCGACGATCGCCTGCTGCGGGCCACGAAAGTTGGCGTAGCCGAAGACCTCGTGGAGGATTTGCGATGGGTCTGGGTCGGAAGTGTGTGACAGCGAAACGGACATGGTCGGCTTGTGGAACGGCGCGTTGTTGTCGATTCTGCGTCGACGCGCGCGGTCGATTGTCGCCTCATCTGCCAATGGCTCCAGCAACTGCACGATGGGCCCCGACAAGCGTTGCCAGACGCTGGAACGCGGCTTCCCACGACTGTGACCAACGATGACTTTTGAAGCGGTCAGGAGACATCGATGAGCCGTGAAGACTATGTCGAGCTCGTGCGGGAGCTCTGCGAAGAACTGGACCTGGACGACGCCGGCGAGCTGTTGGACCGGGGCCTGCTGATGATCGACGACACGCTCGTCGGCATCGAGTACCTCGAGCAGAGGGAAGAAGTGCGGCTGCTCGCAGACCTGGGCGAGATCGACGCTGCCGTCGATCGCAACGCCATGCTGGCGCTCTTGCTCGAAGCCAACCTCGGCAACACCAGCTTCTGCCTGCCCACCTTCAGCCTGCACCCGGAGACCGGGCATCCGGTGGTGGCTTATCACCTTCCGATGGAGGCGCTGCATGAAGAAGGCATCGACCTCGCTTACGTACTGAAGGACCTTTTGATCCCGATGCTCGACGAATGGAAAGCAGCCGTCGTCGATTCGATGGCCGAAGACGCTTCGGGCGCAACGGCCTCCGCGTACCCCGGCGGACTGGCGTGACGAACAAACAAAGCACAGGAGACACTCGATGCCATCGATCTCGATTCCGGCCATTCACCCCAGCGGGCAAACGTTCATTCCTGATCCCGGCAAAGGAACCGCGCGCTCATTGACGCGCACGATCACTGTTCCAAAGAATCTTGGGACGTCGTTCACGCAGTACGGACAGCACAGCCGACGGATCACGCCACGCTCTACCGAGTCATCGGATCGGAGCGTTGTTTCGGAATTCGAAGCCGAGCGTTCCGAGCCTGATGCGCAGTCGGAGATTCCTTCGCATCACGCAGCGGCTCGAGGCTCGATACGCGCCGAAAGCTACGGCATCGGCGCGGGCGAACTGGAACATGCACGATCCGCGGACACCAGCTTCGAGCATTTCAAGACAGAGGTCGAGGCCCGCAACCGCAGGAACAACCTGCGGCCGGAAAAGTACGAACTCACGAAGCGGACCATCACCGACGACCAAGGCAATGCGGGGGCCGTCGAACATGTCTATCTGCGAAAAGGGCAGACCCGCAACGACGCCGCTCGGGCCGTCGTCGGCAGCAAACTGAAGGACATCCAGACAGGCCTCAACATAGGTCGCGCGGTGGTCGAGAAACACACGGGCATGACGCGAAAGACCGGCAGCGCTTACTCGACCCGCAAGGGCAAGGAAGACCTGCTCACCAGCGCCAAGCAAGTGCCTGTCGACTACTCGTCCTCGGTGCAGGCCGGATTGAAGATGGGACTCGTGGGCGCGGCGGGCGTCGCTGGCATCGAGAAGGGCTTGAGCGAAGGCGTCCTGGCCGCCGCCAGTGCTGTCATCCCGATGAATGCGGTGCAGTCCGTAGCGGACGGCGTGTTCGCAGTCGATGCGCACTCCAAGCTGCGCTCCGACAGGGAGAAGGCCAAGGCCAAGCTCGTGCTGCTCAACGATGCAGAGCGCTTCCGCAAGCACCTCGGCGCCGCCACGCCGCAGGAAGCGGAAGCCTATCTCGACTTCTGCGATGCCGCAGGCGCCGTGTTCAAGCCGACCCAGGAGCAAAGCGCAACGGCGAAAGCCGCTCGCCACCGTGCCATGCGGGCTGGGGTCGCGACCCCGCTGGCCAGCGCGGCCGCGCTCGGCGCACACGTCGGCAACGCGCTCGCCCCGCTTCCCGGCATCAGCGCGGTGGCCGCGCCCTTCACCATTGCAGCAGGCGTCATCGACATCCGCGAAGGGCGGCAAGAAGAGCTTCGCAGGGTCGATCAGCGGGCGCGAGCGACCGAACGAAAAGCCGGTCTTCAAGCGGTGCTCGAACGCGCCGGTGATCACGAGGAGTTCGATCTGCTCCAAGGCGTCGTCTCGAGCCTTGTCCTTCAGCAAGACCGCCTGATCCGTCAGGCCGACCGCGAGATCAAGTTCGCACGTGTTCGCGTTTTCAGAGGCGGCGCTGTGGCCGCTGGAACGCTCGCGCAGGTCGGGGCTGTTGCCGCCATCGCGGCAACAACCACGGCAGCCACCGTGGCGTCGGCGGGCCTGGCGCTCATCGGTCCCGTGTTGATCGCGGCCGGCGGTACCACCGCCGTTGCGATACGGAACCACAAGCGGGCGATCGCCGAAAGCAAGTCGAAGTGGCGCCAGCGCGGCATGCGCGCCGCCGAGTACAGCCTGGGCCGGCAACAGTTGTTCGACAAGCTCCGCGGCAAGGACGGCAACCCCTTGGTCCAGGTCGAGCAGCAGGAAGGCGAGTTCCTTGCCCGCGAGGGCCGATTTGCAGGCAAGCGAGCCGTCGAGTTCGATGTTCGCGAGAACGAATACGCGGGGCTCCGCGCGCTGGCCTACGAGGTGCAAGACCTGGTCGAGCATGGCCGATTCGACGCGCACAACCCTTTCATGCAGGTGCTGGACGTTTGTGGGGTCGACAAGCTGAAGCTGCTCGCCATCTGCAAGGCGGCGTCGGGCAAGAAGGCGAACGTGCAGTTGGACTTCATCGCTTCGCGGCTCGCGCCGCACTTCGGCATGAAGCTGCGCATGTCGGGTGATCGGCAGGCGCTGCCTCACATATCCGTGTTCCTCGACCACCTGCGCGCGGCTGAGACCCGCGCAGACGAGGACTTGCCGATCCCCTACTACGGGACGGCCCACAAGCGTTACGACAAGGTCTATGAAAAGCTGTCCGACGTATACGGCGGCGAAGCGCTTCATCTGCAGGATTTCGAGAACGCCATCCGCCAGCACCTGGCGAAGACCAAGCATCTTCTCGACAAGCACGATCCTGCGATCCGCAAGGACGAGCTCAAGGAGCTGGCGCATTTCCTGACCTACCTCGAGACATCGAGGCTGACGAATCGTCATGGGACAAGTCCAGTCGAACAAGGCGCCGGGCCTGCGCCCATGCCCGCGTCCGCACCGACGGATCAGCGTTTCGAATCGAGTGGCTTGAAAAGCGTGCAAGTGGCTTTGACGGCAAAGGTCGAGCCGCAAGGCATGCCCATGCGGGCCGTCAAGCAGCGGGAGATCGAAGCAGAAGTAGACGCCGTGCTCTCGACGCTCGAAAGCTTCGATGCGCGCTTGCAAGACAAGGGAGCGCGCGTTCACCAAGCCACTTCGCGCGCCGTGCCGCCGGTTGATCCACTCCAGGAGATCCAGGACCTGCTCGAAAAGATGGGCGACCTCGTTCCCGGCCCTGACGTCCCCGCGATGCTCGAAGCCGACTTCAAGCCCTAGTCCATGCGCTAAGCGGCAACTGCTGGCCCGCATCTTGCGAAGCCAGCAGTCTCCATAACCCGCCAGACCCCCCATGCGCCAATCGCGTGCACCCGTCGCCCCGTCCTGGGGTTTGCCTGTATATACAGGTGCATCCGGCACGGCAACACTCGGCCCCATGCTGTGGCTGCGCCGCATGACAAGCCTGGCTTTCACGAACGCAACAGGAGTCCTTCAGATGGTCCACCCCTTCGCCAAATCCGCCTCGCTCGTCGCAGCAGGCCTTTGCGCTGCAACCTTTGCGGTCAGCGCCCATGCCCAGGATTCGAAGATCGCCCTCGGCATGTCCGGCTGGACCGGCTTCGCGCCGCTCTCGCTGGCCGACAAGGCGGGCATCTTCAAGAAGAACGGGCTCGACGTGGAGATCAAGATGATTCCGCAGAAGGACCGCCACCTGGCCCTGGCCTCCGGTGCCATCCAGTGCGCGGCCACCACGGTCGAAACGCACGTCGCCTGGAACGCCAACGGCGTGCCGATCGTGCAGATCTTCCAGATGGACAAGTCCTACGGCGCCGACGGCATCGCGGTGCGCAACGACGTCAAGTCCTTCGCCGACCTCAAGGGCAAGACCATCGGCGTCAGCGCGCCCGGCACCGCCCCTTTCTTCGGCCTGGCCTGGATGCTCAGCAAGAACGGCATGACGCTCAAGGACGTGAAGACCGTCTCGCTCGAGCCGCAGCCCGCGGCGCAGGCTTTCGTGGCAGGCCAGAACGACGCGGCCATGACCTACGAGCCCTACCTGTCGACCGTGCGCGCCAATCCGCAGGCCGGCAAGATCCTCGCCACCACGCTCGACTACCCGATGGTGATGGATACCGTCGGCTGCGCACCGACGTGGCTGAAGGCCAATGCCAAGGCCGCGCAGGCGCTGACCAACTCGTACTTCGAAGCGCTCGAGATGATCAAGAGCGACCCGGCCAAGGCCAACGAACTCATGGGCTCGGCCGTCAAGCAGAGCGGCGAGCAGTTCGCCAAGTCGTCCGCCTACCTGCGCTGGCAGGACAAGGCAGCCAACCAGAAGTTCTTCGCAGGCGAGCTCACGCAGTTCATGAAGGACTCGGTGCCGATCCTGCTCGAGGCTGGTGTGATCCGCAAGGCGCCCGAGGACCTGGCGGCCACCTTCGACGCGAGCTTCATCAAGTAACCGAGCGACGCGCGCACCTGATCGGGCCATTCCCATGGAAGCGACCACCACCGTTCCCACCGCCGCTGCGTCCGCAGCGCCATCCGTGCCCACGATGACAGCGCCGCGCCGGCGCCGCGGCATGGCGCCGCTCGAGCCCGTCAGCCCGCGTGCGCGCTGGCTGCTGGGCCTGGGCTTCTTCGTGCTGTTCTTCGCGGTCTGGGCCGCGTTCACGCTCGGCGGCTTCGTGCCGCCCACCTTCCTGGCCAGCCCGGTCACGATGGTGAAGGAAGGCTACGGCCTCTTCACCGAGTTCAACTTCATCCACGACATCGGCATGACGGTGTGGCGCGTGGTCGGTGGCTTCGTGCTGGCGGCCGTGGTCGCCGTGCCGCTCGGCATCGCGATGGGTGCCTACAAGCCCATCGAGGCCTTCTTCGAGCCCTTCGTCTCGTTCTGCCGCTACCTGCCGGCCTCGGCCTTCATCCCGCTCCTGATCCTCTGGGCCGGCATCGGCGAGGCGCAGAAGCTGCTGGTGATCTTCATCGGCTCGGTGTTCCAGATCACCCTGATGGTGGCCGTCACCGTGGGCAGCGCGCGGCGCGACCTCGTGGAGGCGGCGTACACGCTCGGTGCCAACAGCCGCGGCATCGTGGCCCGTGTGCTCATTCCCGGTGCGGCGCCCGGCATCGCCGAAACGCTGCGCCTGGTGCTCGGCTGGGCCTGGACCTACGTGATCGTGGCCGAGCTCATCGGCTCGTCCTCGGGCATCGGCCACATGATCACCGACAGCCAGGCGCTGCTGAACACCGGGCAGATCATCTTCGGCATCATCGTCATCGGCGTGATCGGACTCGTCTCCGATTTCGTCTTCAAATCGGTCAACCGACGCCTCTTCGCCTGGAGCACGCTGTGATGCAGAACCAGCTTTCGATCCGCGGCGTCTCGCGCATCTTCACCGGCAACAAAGGGCAGCGCACGCAGGCCTTGCTGCCCATCGATTTCGACGTTCGCGAGAACGACTTCGTCACCATCCTCGGCCCATCGGGCTGCGGCAAGTCCACGCTGCTGCGCATCGTGGCCGGGCTCGACGACCCGACCGAAGGCCGCGTGCTGCTCGACGGCCAGCCCATCGAGGGCCCGGGCGCCGACCGCGGCATGGTGTTCCAGAGCTACACGCTCTTTCCCTGGCTCACCATCGCGCAGAACATCCGCTTCGGTCTGCGCGAGCGCGGCATGGGCGAGGCGCAGCAAAAGGAGCGCAGCGACTACTTCATCGCCAAGGTCGGCCTGCGCGGCTTCGAGAACCACTACCCCAAGCAGCTCTCCGGCGGCATGCAGCAGCGCACCGCCATCGCGCGCGCCCTGGCCAACGACCCGAAGATCCTGTTGTTGGATGAGCCCTTCGGCGCACTCGACAACCAGACCCGCGTGCTGATGCAGGAACTGCTGCTGGGCATCTGGGAATCGGCGCAGAAGACCGTGCTCTTCGTCACCCACGACATCGACGAAGCCATCTTCATGGCCAACCGCGTCGCGGTGTTCAGCGCACGGCCGGGCCGCATCAAGAGCGAGATCGCGGTGAACTTCGATCACCCGCGCCACTACACGATCAAGACCTCGCCCGAGTTCATGGAAATCAAGGCCCGGCTGACCGAAGAGATCCGCGCCGAGTCGATGGCCGCGGCCGAACATTGAACGACGCCAGAGACGCGAGACGACCCACATGAGCACCACCGCCAAGCACCGCACCAGCAAGCCGGCCCATCGCCCCGTGGCCGCGCCGGTGCAGCCCGTGCAGCCGGCGTTGGCGCTCTACGAGCAGGTCAAGTCCTTCATCACCCACCGCATTCAAGACGGTTCCTGGGCCGCCGGCCACCGGCTGCCGTCCGAAAGCGAACTGGTCGCGCAATTCGGCGTGGCCCGCATGACCGTCAACCGCGCATTGCGAGAGCTGATGGAGCAGGGCCGCATCGTGCGCGTGGCCGGCGTCGGCAGCTTCGTGGCCGAAGACAAGCCGCAGTCCACGCTGCTGCAGATCGCCAACATCGCGAGCGAGATCCGCGCGCGCGGTCACGACTACCGCTGCGAGTTTCTGGTGGCCGAGCGCATCGCGGCTTCGCCCGACGTGGCCGTGTGGCTCGACCTGCGGCCCGGCGAGTCGGTGTTCCACACCGTGTGTCTGCACCTCGAGAACAACCTGCCGGTGCAGCTGGAAGACCGCCACGTCAACCCGCGCGTGGTGCCGGCCTTCCTCGAGCAGGACTTCTCGGCCATGTCGCCCAGCGAATACCTGGTGCGCAACGTGCCCTTCGACCAGATCGAGCACGTGGTCGACGCCGTGCTGCCGACGGCCGAGCAAGCCGAGCGGCTCGACATGCCGGCCAACGACCCCTGCCTGCTGCTCACGCGCCGCACCTGGACGCGCACCACGCCGGTGACCATGGTGCGCTGCCTGCACCCGGCCTCGCGCTACCGGCTGGGCAGCCGCTTCCGCGCCGACGGCAACCCGAGCTTCGGCTGAAGAAATACGCGACCCAACGACATTGCACCGCGCACGCCAGCACTTGTATAGACAGGACCACGCATGAACGACAAAAGCTCTTCGAACGAACCGCTCGTGCTCATCCCCGGTGAGGTTGAACTCGCCGCGCTGCGCCGCGTGCATGCCGGCGGCGTGCAGCTCGCGCTGGCGCCATCGGCACGCGCCGGGCTGCTGTCGGCGCAAGCCACCGTGCGCCGCATCGTCGATGCCGGGGAGGTGGTCTATGGCATCAACACCGGCTTCGGCAAGCTGGCGCAAACGATCATTCCGCACGAGCGGCTGGCCGAGCTGCAGCGCAACCTGGTGCTGTCGCACAGCGCGGGCACCGGCGATGCCTTGCCGGACGGTGTGGTGCGCCTGGTGCTCGCGACCAAGGCGGTGAGCCTCGCGCGCGGCCACTCCGGCATCGCGCCGGAGATCGTCGACGCCTTGCTGGCCCTGCACAACGCCGGCCTGCTGCCGCGCATTCCGTCCAAGGGCTCGGTCGGCGCATCGGGCGACCTGGCCCCGTTGGCACACCTGGCCTGCGTGCTGATCGGCGAGGGCGAAGTCTTGACGCCGGAGGGCGAGGTCATCGGCGGTGCTGCCGCGCTCGCACGCATCGATCTGAAGCCCTTCGTGCTCGGCCCCAAGGAAGGCCTGGCGCTGTTGAACGGCACGCAAGTTTCGACCGCACTCGCGCTGGCTGGCCTGTTCGGCGCCGAAGACGTATTCGCCGCCGGCATCATGGCCGGGGCGCTGTCGCTCGAAGCGATCCAGGGCTCCATCAAGCCCTTCGATGCGCGCATCCATGCGGCGCGCGGCCAGCCGGGTCAGATCGCGGTCGCCGGCGCGGTGCGCACGCTGCTCGAAGGCAGCGAGATCATTCCCTCGCATGCCGACTGCGGCCGCGTGCAAGACCCGTATTCCATTCGCTGCGTGCCGCAGGTCATGGGCGCCTGCCTCGACAACCTGGCGCACGCCGCGCGCGTGCTGCGCACCGAAGCGAATGCCGCTTCCGACAACCCGCTCGTCTTCGACAACGGCGACGTCATCTCCGGCGGCAACTTCCACGCCGAGCCGGTGGCCTTCGCGGCCGACATCATCGCGCTGGCCGTGGCCGAGATCGGCGCCATCAGCGAGCGCCGCATGGCCCTGCTGCTCGACAGCGGACTCTCGGGCCTGCCGCCCTTCCTGGTGCGCGATGGCGGCGTCAACTCCGGCTTCATGATCGCGCAGGTCACGGCCGCATCGCTCGCATCCGAGAACAAGTCCTTGGCCCATCCGGCCAGTGTCGACAGCCTGCCTACATCGGCCAACCAGGAAGACCACGTGTCGATGGCCACCTTCGCCGGCCGCCGCCTTGCCGAGATGGTGCAGAACACGGCGGTGGTGGTGGGCATCGAGGCCATGGCCGCTGCGCAGGGCATCGAACTCAAGCGAGGCCCCAGGAGTTCCACCCTGCTCGAAGCCGAGTTCGCCGCCATCCGCGAGCACGTGGCGTTCATCGACCAGGACCGCTACATCGCCACCGACATCGAAGCCATGCGCCAGTGGGCGCGCCGGAGCCGTTGGCCCGACGCCCTGCTGGACATCCTGCCCAGCCACGCCTGAATCTCACGCCCCTTGCATCGAAAGGACCCGTCGCCATGAATGCACCCGACAAATTCGCCGTCCAACCCGCCGACCCCCGCCACGACCCCACGCGCGTGATCCGCGCGCCGCGCGGCAGCCAACTGCATTGCAAGAGCTGGCTCACCGAGGCGCCCTTCCGCATGCTGCAGAACAACCTGGACCCCGAGGTGGCCGAGCGCCCGCAAGACCTGGTGGTCTACGGCGGCATCGGCCGCGCCGCGCGCAACTGGGAATGCTTCGACCAGATCATCGCCTCGCTGAAGAATCTCGAGGATGACGAGACCTTGCTGATCCAGTCGGGCAAGCCGGTCGGCGTGTTCAAGACGCATCCCGATGCACCGCGCGTGCTGCTCGCCAATTCCAACCTGGTGCCGCAGTGGGCCAACTGGGAGCATTTCAACGAGCTGGACCGCAAGGGCCTCTTCATGTACGGCCAGATGACTGCCGGCAGCTGGATCTACATCGGCAGCCAGGGCATCGTGCAGGGCACCTTCGAAACCTTCGTCGAAGCAGGGCGCCAGCACTATGGCAACGACCTGGCGGGCAAATGGTTCCTCACCGCCGGCCTCGGCGGCATGGGCGGCGCGCAGCCGCTGGCCGCGACGCTCGCCGGCGCGGTGTCGCTCAACATCGAGTGCCGCCAGTCGAGCATCGACTTCCGGTTGCGCACGCGCTACGTCGACAAGCAGGCCAAGGACATCGACGACGCGATCGCGCTGATCAAGCAGCACACCGCGGCGAAGGAAGCCGTGTCGATCGCGCTGCTGGGCAATGCGGCCGAGGTGCTGCCCGAGCTGGTGCGGCGTGCGAAGGCGGGCGGCCTCAAGCCCGACCTGGTGACCGATCAGACCTCCGCGCATGACCTGATCAACGGCTACCTGCCCGTGGGCTGGGATGTCGAGCAATGGATCGACGCGCAGAAAGACCCGTCGCAGCACGCGCGCCTGAAGGCCGAAGCCGCGAAGTCCTGCGCCGTGCACGTGCAGGCCATGCTCGACTTCCAGGCGATGGGCATCCCGACGGTCGACTACGGCAACAACATCCGCCAGGTCGCCTTCGATGAAGGCGTGAAGAACGCCTTCGATTTCCCGGGCTTCGTGCCTGCGTACATCCGCCCGCTGTTCTGCGAGGGCAAAGGTCCGTTCCGCTGGGTCGCGCTCTCGGGCGATCCGGAAGACATCTACAAGACCGACGCGAAGATCAAGGAGCTGTTCCCCGACAACACGCACACCCATCGCTGGCTGGACATGGCGCGCGAGCGGATCTCGTTCCAGGGCCTGCCGGCTCGCATCTGCTGGCTCGGCCTGGGCGAGCGCCATAAGGCCGGGCTGGCCTTCAACGAGATGGTGAAGTCGGGCGAGCTCAAGGGCCCGATCGTCATCGGCCGCGACCACCTCGACACCGGCTCGGTCGCCAGCCCCAACCGCGAAACCGAATCCATGAAGGACGGCACCGATGCGGTGTCCGACTGGCCGCTGCTCAACGCGCTGCTCAACACCGCCGGCGGTGCGACCTGGGTCAGCCTGCACCATGGCGGTGGCGTGGGCATGGGCTATTCGCAGCACTCGGGCGTGGTCATCGTCTGCGACGGCACCGACGCGGCCTCGAAGCGCATCGGGCGCGTGCTGTGGAACGACCCCGCCACAGGTGTGATGCGGCATGCGGATGCCGGTTACGAGCAGGCTGTCGCGACCGCGAAGAAGCATGCGTTGCACCTTCCCATGATCAAGTAACCAGAGGCCCCCATCCATGTCCGAGATCTACCTGCATTACCTGAATCACCTGGACGTCCAGGCCCTGAAGATGAGCGACGCCGAGATCGTCGCCGCGGTCGAAGAGGGCCTGCTGGCGCAGGGCCGCGGCGAGACGACCATCGAACCGCGCATGCACCTGGTGCCCGAGAAGGACTACCCCGGCCACTTCAACGTGCTGCGCGGCTACGTGCGGCCGCTGGGCGTGGCGGGCGTCAAGGTGGTGGGCGACTTCTACCGCAACTACGAACAGGGGCTGCCTTCGGAACTGGCGCTGCTCAACCTGTTCGACCCGAAGACCGGCGTGCCGGTGGCCATCATCGACGCATCGGACATCACCGACATGCGCACCGGCGCCATCACCGCCATCGGTGCCAAGCACCTCGCGCGCAAGGACTCGAAGGTCCTCGGGCACATCGGCGCGCGCGGCACCTCGTACTGGAACGTGCGCCTGCTGCATTCGATCTTCCACTTCGACGAGATCCGCGTGCATTCGCGCCGCCCCGAGAGCCGCGAGAAGTTCGCAGCGCGCCTCGAGCGCGACCTGGGCGTGAAGATCACCATCACCGAAGACTGGGAATCCTGCGTGCGCGGCGCCGACATCGTGGTCGAGGCCTCGCGCCTCGAAAAGCCCACGCCCATGCTCAAGACCGAGTGGATCAAGAAGGGCGCCTGCGTCATTCCGTATGGCACCATGAGCGCGGTCGAGCTCTCGCTCACGGACATCATGAGCAAGATGGTGATGGACGACTGGGGCCAGGCCAAGGCCGGTCCGCTGGGTGCGCTGCGTGCGCACGTCGATGCCGGCAAGCTGTCGGAAAAAACGCTGCATGCGGAGCTGGGCCAGATCGTCGCCGGCCTCAAGCCCGGCCGCGAGAGTGACGACGAGACCAACCTGTTCTGGCACCGCGGCCTGTCGTTGTCGGACATCGCGCTCGGCTCGGCCATGCTCGCCAAGGCCAAGCGCATGGGGCTGGGCCAGCAACTGCGTTTTCGCTGATACGCCGCGATGCCGCTGGTCGCCAACGCGCGCATGTACTCGGTGACCGCCTCCGCGCGGGCCGATTGGAAGACGCTGCTCGCATGGGTCTTGGACCGTGCGGCGCTGGACTGGTCGGTGATCGACTACGACGCGCCGGCGCCGCTCTCCGCTCTGTGGGCACGCGACGACCTGGGGCTCGCGATGATGTGCGGCCTGCCCTTCTCGCAGCGCGCACCGCGGCCCACGCTCATTGCCGCGCCCGTGCCATCGCCGGTGCGATACGGCGGCAAGCCGGTGTACTTCACCGACATCGTGGTGCGTGCGGATTCGAAGCACCAACGTCTCAGGGACACCTTCGGCGGCGTGGTCGGCTACACGCTGGCCGATTCGATGTCCGGCGGCGTCGCGCTGCGCGACCACCTTGCACCGTTCCGCGCGGACCGAGGCGCGCGGCTGTACCGTACCGCCGTCGGCAACCTGATCCATGCACGCGGCGTGATCGAGGCGCTCGCCGCCGGCATCATCGACGTGGGGCCGCTCGACAGCTATTACCACGACCTGCTGCGCCGGCACGATCCGGACTTCGCGGGACAGGTGCGCACCATCGCGAGCACCGCGCCGCGTCCGATCCCGCCGCTCGTCGCGACGGGCCCGCTGCCGCACGACATGCTCGCGCGCTTGCGCGACGCCTTGCAGCAGAGCGTGCGGGAGCCATCGCTTCGCGACGTTGCGGAACGCTTGTTGCTTGCGGGATTCGCCATGCCCGATCCCGCCGACTACGACGTCCTCGCGCGGATCGCCCGTCGTGACGACATGCCCCCCTTCGAGGAATTCTGATGTTGATTCATCGCCGTCTTGCTCTGTCTTTGTTGACTGCCCTGCCCCTGTCGTTTGCGCTGCCTGCCGCGCATGCGCAGGCCTATCCATCCAAGCCCGTGCGCGTCATCGTGCCCTTCGCGCCGGGCGGCCCGGCCGACGTGCTGGCCCGCGTGAGCGGCCAGGAACTGTCGGACGCATTGGGCCAGCCCTTCGTGGTCGAGAACAAGGTGGGTGCGGCCGGCAACATCGGCGTCGACCAGATCGCCAAGGCCACACCCGACGGCTACACGGTGGGCATCGTGCCGGTCGGCAACGTCGCGGTGAACCCGAGCCTCTTTGCCGCGCTGCCCTACAAGGCCAGCGAACTGGCGCCGGTCGCCATGCTCGCGACGGTCGAGAACGTGCTGGTCGTCAATGCGGACGTGCCGGCCAAGTCGCTCAAGGAAGTGCTCGCGTTGGCCAAGCAGAAGCCCGGCACGCTGAGCTACGCCTCGCCCGGCGCGGGCAGCCAGGCCCACCTGGCCGGCGAGCTGATGGCGCTGGAGGCCAACCTGCAGATGATCCATGTGCCCTACAAGGGCATCGGCCCGGCCTTGAACGATGTGGTCGGTGGCCAGGTGTCGATGATGTTCGGCGCCATGTCGGCCGTGCTGCCGCACGTCAAATCCGGCAAGCTGCGCGCCATCGGCGTGGCCAGCCTGAAGCGCTCGGCCACGATGCCCGAGCTGCCCACCATCGCGGAGCAAGGTTTGCCGAACTTCGAGGCGGTGTCCTGGTATGCGTTGATGGCGCCGGCCGGCACGCCGCCGGCGGTGGTGGATCGACTCAACGCCGAAGTTGCACGCTCGCTCGCGAAGCCCGCGATTCGAGAGAAGTTCGAGGCGCAGGGCCTGGAGCCGGGCGGCGGCAAACCGCAGGCACTGGCAGAGAGCATCCGCATCGAGACGGCACGCTGGGGCGATGTGATCCGCAAACAGAACATCAAGCCCGACTGATGACCCTCGACGCGTCGAACACCTTCTCGCGCGCTGGCCTGCCGACGACGCCGTGGAAGAACGGCGGCGGCAGCACACGGCAGATCGCCAGCTGGCCGCCGGGTGCGGGCATGGCCGACTTCGGTTGGCGTGTCAGCATCGCGACCATCGAGGCCGCAGGCCCGTTCTCGGTGTTCGAAGGTGTGGACCGGATCATCATGCTGCTGGACGGTGATGGCGTGCGCCTTCGTTCGCGCGACGGGCGCATCGACCTGGCGCTGGATGTGCCCCACCGTCCTTTCGCATTTGCCGGCGAGGACGAGATCGACTGCGCGCCGCAAGGTGCAGCATCGAGCGACTTCAACGTGATGACCCGCCGAGGGCAGTGGGTCGCCGACCTGCAGGTGCTCGACGGCCCCGCGTCGATCGCGCCGTCGGCGCATGGCGTGCTGCTGGCCTTGCGTGGCGATTGGCGACTGAACGAAGCGCAGGCGGCCTGTCGCGAAGGCGAAGGCTTGTGGTGGGCCGATGCGCCGCAGGCCTGGCAGGTCAAGCCATCCGGCGCCGGTGCGCGTCTTGCCGTGGCGCGCATCCTGCCGGCAGCCGCGCAGCCTTGAAGGACACGCGATGAATGCATTGAACGAACGCGCTTCCGCAGACGGCCTGTGGACCGGGCTGAGGCTCGCGCCGGGCGCTGCACCCGGCGTGTCGTTGCCGAACGGCGCCCTCGCCGCGATCGCAGTCGAGTCGGGCGTGGTCCGCTGGATTGGCGATGCGGGAAACGTGCCCGTGGAGCTGGCGCGGGGCCCACGGCATGACTGCGGCGGTGCTTTGGTCACGCCCGGCCTCATCGACTGCCACACGCACCTGGTCTATGGTGGCCAGCGCGCGAACGAGTTCGCGATGCGGCTCGCAGGCGCGAGCTACGAAGAAGTCGCGAAGGCGGGCGGCGGCATCGTCTCATCGGTGCGCGCCACGCGCGAGGCCGATGAAGAGACGCTCTTCGCCCAGGCCGCGTTGCGGCTCGAACAACTCTTGGCCGATGGCGTGTGCGCGATCGAAATCAAGTCAGGCTACGGCCTGTCGCTCGAGCACGAGCGCAAGCAGCTGCGCGTGGCGCGCCGGCTCGGCGAGCACTACGGCGTGACGGTGCGCACCACCTTCCTCGGCGCGCATGCGCTGCCGCCCGAGTACGCCGGGCGCAGCGGCGACTACATCGACGCGGTGTGCCGCGAGATGATGCCGGCGCTGGCGGCCGAAGGATTGGTCGATGCGGTGGACGTCTTCTGCGAGCGCATTGCTTTCTCGCTGGCGGAAACCGAGCGCGTCTTTCAGGCGGCGCGAATGCTGGGCCTGCCGGTCAAGCTGCACGCCGAGCAGCTTTCCGACATGGGTGGCGCTGCGCTGGCGGCGCGCTATGGCGCGCTGTCGTGCGACCATGTCGAGCATCTGTCGGACGCAGGCATCGCGGCGATGCGCGAGGCCGGCACCGTGGCCGTGTTGCTGCCCGGCGCCTACTACACGCTGCGCGATACGCACCTGCCGCCCATCGAGGCCTTGCGCGCGGCCGGTGTGCCGATGGCGGTGTCGACCGATCACAACCCCGGCACCTCGCCCGCGCTGAGCCTGGTGTTGATGATGAACATGGCCTGCACGCTGTTCAGGCTGACCGTGCCCGAAGCACTTGCCGGCGTCACGGTGCATGCGGCGCGCGCGCTCGGCCTGTCGGACACGCATGGCGTGCTCGGCGTGGGCCGGCCCGCTGACTTCGTGCTGTGGAATGCCCAGGATGTGTCGGAGCTGGCCTATTGGTTCGGCCGACGCGCGGTGAAGCGCGTCGTGCGCCAGGGCCGCATCGCGCAGGAGTGCGCAGCGTGAGCGAGCATCGAGCCCTGCATGCCGGCGACGCGCTGCTGCCTTCGGGTTGGGCGCGAAACGTGCTGCTGCGTTGGGACGCGACGGGATGTCTGGTCGAGGTGCGGCCCGATGCCGAACGGCCATCGGAAGTGCCTGCAGCTTCGGGCCCGGTGATCCCCGGCATGCCCAACCTGCATTCGCATGCCTTTCAACGTGCGTTCGCCGGCCTGACCGAATTTCGCGGCCAGGCGCAAGACAGCTTCTGGAGCTGGCGCAGCCTGATGTACCGCTTTGCAGAGCGGCTCACGCCGGTGCAGGTCGAGGCCATTGCAACGTGGCTCTATGTCGAGATGCTGGAGGCGGGCTACACCTCGGTGTGCGAATTCCACTACCTCCATCACGACCTCGATGGCCGGCCTTACGCCGACGACGCCGAGCTGGCCCTGGCCCTGCTGCGCGCGGCCGACCGCGCCGGGATCGGCCTGACGCTGCTGCCGGTGCTGTATCAGAACAGCGGCTTCGGCGGCCAACAGCCCGGCGTGGGCCAGCGACGCTTCATTCGCAGCACCGATTCGATGCTGCGTCTGCTGGAGCGGTTGCGTCCCGTCTGCGAATCGCAGGGTGCGCGATTAGGGCTCGCGCCGCATTCGCTGCGCGCGGTGGCGCCCGACAGCCTGCACGATGCACTCGCCGGGCTGGCTTCGATCGATGACGCTGCACCGATTCACATCCACATCGCCGAGCAGACCGCCGAGGTCGATGCCTGCATCGCGTGGAGCGGTCAGCGCCCGGTGGCGTGGCTGCTGGACCATGCGCCTGTGGATGCGCGCTGGTGCCTGGTGCACGCCACGCATATGGACGCGGACGAGTACCGGCGTGCCGCGGCAACTGGTGCTGTCGCTGGCTTGTGCCCGACCACCGAAGCCAACCTGGGCGATGGCGTGTTCGATTTCGCTGCCTGGCGCGAGGGCGGAGGGCGCTGGGGCGTGGGGTCCGACAGCCATGCGTGCGTCAACGCGGCCGAGGAACTGCTGATGCTCGAATACGGCCAGCGCCTGATGACCCGGCAGCGCAACGTGGGTGCGGATGCGGCGCAGCCTTCAGTGGCCACGGCACTCACGCTGGCGGCGGTGCGGGGCGGCGCGCAAGCCTCAGGACGTGCGGTCGCCGGACTCGCCGCGGGCCAGCAGGCCGACTTCGTGATGCTCGATGCCGATCACGTCGCGCTCGAAGGCCTGAATGCCCAGAACATGCTGTCATCGCACGTGTTCGCCAGCCAGCGCAGCAGCGCCATTTCGAGCGTGTGGGTTGCAGGGCAGCCGCGCGTGGCCGGTGGCCGCCATTCTCTTCATCGCGATGCGTCGTCGAGCTTTGTCGACGCGCGTCGCCAACTGCTCATCGAATCATCATGACGACCTTCGAAACCACCGAGCCGCCCTTTCGCTTTCGCCAGGGGACGCGGCCACTGCTGATCTCCATGCCCCATGTGGGCACCTATGTTCCGCCCGCACTCGCGGCGCGGTTCACGGAGGAGGCGCGCGGGGTGCCTGACACCGATTGGCATCTGGAGCGGCTTTATGACTTCGCCGATGAGTTGGGAGCGTCCGTCCTGGTCGCCACGCATTCGCGCTATGTGATCGATCTGAACCGGCCACCGGATGGTGCAAGTCTGTATCCGGGCCAAAGTGTGACGGCCTTATGCCCGGTTGATACGTTCGAGAGCAATGCACTCTATGCCGCCGACGATCTGCCTTCAGAGACCGAGGTCGCCGGGCGAAGGTTTTCGATCTGGGAGCCGTACCACCGGCGGCTGTCCGACGAACTCGCCCGCATCAAAGCACAGCACGGAAGTGCCGCGCTCTGGGATGCCCACTCCATCCGATCTGTGCTTCCGCGATTCTTCGATGGTCGCCTCCCTGACCTCAACCTCGGCACTGCGCAGGGTGCAAGCTGCAATCCGGCCCTGGCCCAGCGTCTGATTGACATCGCGAAGCAGTCGCCCACGTTGACGAGCGTGCTGAATGGGCGCTTTACGGGCGGCTACATCACCAGGCATTACGGTCGGCCTGCTGGTCAGATACATGCCGTCCAACTGGAATTAACGCAAAGCAGCTATATGCAAGAGCAGGCGCCCTTCGAATACTGCGACACCACCGCCGCGCGCATGCAGCCGCTTTTGCGCAGGATGTTGGAAGAAGTACTGAGCTTCGTCGAGTGAGCGGATCATCAGTCGCAGAAATCTCCGCTATGCCAACGCCGATAGAAAGAAAATGCTGTTCGTGGAATCAGCGTGTTGTTGGGCGGAAAATGCCGGATTGGCGACCATTTGTCGAGCGTCGCTCGTGTAATCGACGAGCTTGCGGAGCATCGCTGCAAGCTCCTCGGCCTCCAGTCCGCCGGCGTCAGGAAGTCGTTCACAAAAAACAGCACGAGCCGTTTCGGGTTCGAATGCGAAACTGCCATGTTCCGTCGCAGAACCTAGCAAATTGAGCTTCAAGAGTTGCTCACATACCGTATTGCGATCGGCTGGAGAAGGCGTTCCTAAATCCACATAACACTGTAGGGCGTCGTCCTCACCCAGATCGACAAGCACGTCGATGCCTTGGATCAACAACGCGCAACGACCCTCGCTCTCGATGGCAACTTCCGCGAGCAAGATATTTGCTACGGCTTGAGACATTTCTTCGAATTGCAGCTGATTCATAAGTTCCTCAATGCGTAATTGTCGAGCGCCAAATCGGCGTCGTTAGCTTAAATGACTGGGTGGTTGGCCGTAGCGCAATGCCTGCCGGGCAGGCATTGCCTCAGGCAAGCATTAAAATGCGCTCAGAAATTTTTCGACTTCTTGCGGAAAATAGGGGTGAAGACTCTTTGCAACCGTCGTTATAAACGCGTTGTCGGTATTCAGGGCCTCCATTGGAGAATCAGACGAGTTCAGTACAGTGTCAAAGGCCGGATCGACATTGGCGAGGACCATGTTCCAACTGCTTTGAGGGAAATCGCCAGCAATCTTTACGTGAGCATGCATTGTGTGGGTTATGATGAATTTCTTGCACAGCGTCTCCATCGCGAGGTCCAGATCATCGGAATGAGATAGCTCGAGAGGAGATGCCCCTTTTACAAATTCTTTAAATTCCACTTCGGTAAATCCCAGCGCTTTGAATTTTGGTTCAAATTTTTTGAGGATCGTATCGATCAAACCTGGATTTCTTTTAATAATTCCCTCGTTCGTTTTTCTGATTTTTTCGGCTTCAGATGGGCCCACTTTATTTTTGATTGCGTTGGAGATGGATTTTGCAAATGATGTCTTTTTTTCCGTCGCGTTGTTCGAGGTGCTGTTCACGGCCCTGCCTGTGGGTGTGTTAAGCGGTGCAGGGTTGTTGGGTCGATTGGGTGGAATCATGATCTACTCCATTTTTAAATAGAAAAAAAATAAAATCGATCGAAAGCGTCGCTGCCTGACCGATCCGCCGATGCTGGCCTCGCCCTCGAATGAAACTTGAATCACTGGTGGTGACGGTGGCCGCGTGCACTTGGTGACTGGTAGGTTGAAGTCGTTCCATGCAAAACATGGTCGTTACATGATTTCGAATGCGACCGTCTTTGCGGTTAATTGCTTGATTCGAAAAATCGTTTTTCAGATTTTCCGGCGCAAAGGAATAAACTCACAATTCGACGTTATATTTTGCGGCCCTGACCAAGGGTATCCGAGGGGGTCGTAATTGGATAGACGGTGCCTCTTCGCCGAACGTTTGATTGGTCGCTTAGCGCGGTCCGGATGGAAGGCGCGAGTCCGACGACGACGACGAAGAGGTCGAAGCGCTTCAGCCCTCGTTGATGCCCTACATACAATCGCGCTGATGCTCCATCCCCGCTTTACCCGCGCCCAGCAACTCCCCGCCATCCTCGCCAGGCGCATCGCCATCCTCGACGGCGCTATGGGCACGATGATCCAGCGCTTCAAGCTCACCGAAGCCCAATACCGCGGCGAGCGCTTCAAGGACTTCCCTCGCGACGTGAAGGGCAACAACGAGCTGCTTTCTCTGACCCGGCCCGATGTGATTCGCGACATCCACGAGGGCTACCTCGCTGCCGGCGCTGACCTTGTCGAGACCAACACCTTCGGCGCCACGAAGATCGCGCAGGAGGACTACAAGATGGCCGACCTGGCGCGCGAGATGAACCTCGAATCGGCCCGCCTCGCCCGTGCCGCGTGCGACAAGTTCTCCACGCCCGACAAGCCGCGCTTCGTGGCTGGCGCACTCGGCCCGACGCCGAAGACCGCCAGCATCAGCCCCGACGTCAACGACCCCGGCGCACGCAACGTGAGCTTCGAAGAACTGCGCGCCTCCTATTACGAGCAGGTCGAGGCGCTGGTCGAAGGCGGCTCCGACGTGCTGCTGGTCGAGACCATCTTCGACACCCTCAATGCCAAAGCCGCGCTTTTCGCGATCGACGAATATTTCGAAGCGAGCGGCGAGCGGCTTCCGCTGATCATCAGCGGTACCGTGACCGACGCCTCGGGCCGTATCCTGAGCGGCCAGACCGTCACGGCTTTCTGGCACAGCGTGCGGCACGCGCAGCCGCTGGCGATCGGGCTGAACTGCGCGCTGGGCGCGGCGTTGATGCGGCCTTACATCCAGGAGCTGGCGCGTGTGGCGGACGACACGTTCATCAGCTGCTACCCCAACGCGGGCCTGCCGAACCCGATGAGCGACACAGGATTCGACGAGACGCCCGAGGTCACCTCGCGCCTGCTGCATGAGTTCGCGGCCGAGGGGTTGGTCAACATCGTAGGTGGCTGCTGCGGCACGACACCGGAGCACATCGCGGCAATCGGCCAAGCTGTGGCTCCGGTGGCGGGGCGCGCGCTGAAACGGGCGCGCTTCTACGCTGAGTCGTCTTGACGCCCGGCCATTGCGTCGGTGTCCGAAGCGCCAGCCTCGCCTCGACGGCCTCCCAATACTGGTTGGCGGCGCCTCGCGCCGAAGGCTTGATTGCCGCTGCTGCTTCGGTCAGGTGCGCGCGTCTTCACTATTTGCGTACGATCGCCGCACAGTCGAAAGACGGCTCGCGACGACGCCTGACGGCTGACGCCGCGTCGATTAGAAGCCGTACGCGATGCGATGGTCCCGAATGGCTTTCAATTTGTCGTAGAAAGCAGGCATATGTGCTGCGTCCTTGAGAACGATTTCAAAATCCAGCGACATTTTCTTCGCGACAGTGGTAGCCCACGCATCGGTCACTGAAAATGACTCATTGGCTAAAAGCGTGCGAACCAACGCGACCCTGATGCGAAGTTGAGCTCCATTCGAGTCGAGCTTCCCCTTGATTCCCTCAGGAAGATATCGATTCACCTCTTTGGTGTCTACAACGTTGGGAAAAGCGAGGCGGTAGATCGGCTTGAACGAATCGATCAAGGCATCGTTTTCCTGCTGGATTTCTTCTGAAATTTGCACCACGGGCGTTTGAACGAGCTCGCCCCGGCTTTTTTGCAGTGCTTTTATCTGGTTTTGCACTGCCCGTTGCACTGCAGCGTCAAATTCATTTTCGTCTTTGACGTCTGATAAAACATCTTTGAACATCGAATTCAGTTCCATCGTTAATTGATAATAGAACCCCGAATGCGTCGGCAAGGGCTCGGGCAATGTTATTTTGGAGATCGACGCCTTGATAATGAATGCCCGTACTTCGAAGTGAAGCAGTGCGTCGAAGTTTTCGGCTTTGGGATCGAGCTGAAATGTAGCTTGAAAATACTCCAGGGTCTCAGTGACTTTGAAATTCGGTTTATAGCTGTTTTTAATCTGTTCGGTTTTTTCAAAGAGAAATGATGGTTCCGGGGTGTTCGTCTCTGATATGCGAGGTGATTTGGCGTTCGACTTGTCGTGGGTTCTTATGCGCCCCAGAGTTACCCTGTTCGACACGTTTTTGGTCTTGGGGATTACCTTGGCAAAGGGCTGAATTGTTGTGCCGCTGTTTTCTTTTTCTGGTTTCTTCGTCTGAGTCGTTTGAGAAATTTCAACAGATCGGGATTGGGTGATTGGGGTACGCATTTTTTGCGGGATGGGAAACATAATGAATTCTCTTGCGATTGATGACGATGTGCGACATGTAATCGCACGGTGCGGGACCAGAGCACTTGCCCTATTCCAAAGGTTTAGTCGCTAGCCCTCGGTAATTCGTTCCGCTCTTTCTCCTGCCGCCACGTGCGGACCGTTCTTCCAAGGCCGCCCCAGTGCCTGGCGTCAAGGCATGAACGCGCTCACGCGCATTGCAAAGGTCGCGTGAAGAAAGTCTCCAAGGGTTAGTTGAGTCCACGGCCGCTGCGACGACGCGTTGGGCAAGGTAGGCGGCGGCCGATTGACAGCCCTTCAGCGCCCCGCCTACCCTGCATCGCAAAGGAAGTCGCATGAAACACAAGCATCTCTGGCGCTGGATCGGCGCCGGGACCGTGGCGCTGGCACTGCCGTTGGCCGCCACGGCGCAGCAGGCTTTTGCACGGGGCGCGGTCAACCTCCGGGCCGGCCCGTCCGGTGACTACCCGCTGGTGGCGCGCCTGGGCCCCGGCCAGCCATTCGACGTTCTTGGGTGCACACGGGGTTATGCATGGTGCGACGTGGTGCTGCCCGACGGATTGCGCGGCTGGGTCTACGCTCCCAGCATCGACTACGCCTACGAACGGCAGCGTGTGCCGCTGGCCAGCTACGGCGCCACGATCGGCGTGCCGATCGTCGGCTTCGCGATCGGCAATTACTGGTCCGATCATTACCGCGACCGTCCCTGGTATCGCGAGCAGCGTTACTGGCGAGGTGCTCCCCCGCCGCCACCGCCGATGGCGGGCTGGCGCCCGGCCCCGCCGCCGCGTCCGAACTGGCAGCCGAATCCCTGGCATGACCGCGATCCCGGGTATCGCCCCCATCCAGACCCTGGCTACAGGCCGCGGCCGGGCTGGCAGCCGCCGCCGCCTCAGGGCCCGCGCCCGCCTCAGGACTACGGCTACCGGCAGCCGAGGCCCGATCGCGACTTTCGTCCGCCGCAACCGGGGCCTGACTTCCGGCCGCCGCGGCTCGATCAGGGCAGCCGCCCACCCCAGTTCGGCCAGCCGGTTGTGCCGCCGGGCATGCGGCCGCCGCAGATGCAGCCGGGGCAGCCGCCCGCAGCCTTCCCGCCGGGCTCCGTGCCGCGGGCCGCTGCCGATATGCGGCAGCGGCAACTGGACCGTATCAACCCGCCGCAATCGCCGTCGGCGGATCGACCATAGTTCTTCCTTGCGACCACACGGCGTCGCAGGATGTCGGGTACGCGAGCGCCAGTGACGACTTTTATCAAAAAGCCGCTTTTGCTAAATGTTCGCTTCCGCATGCAGGACGTCGGTCTCGGCCTGAATCAGACTCATGGGGCGCGATGGTCACAAGACGGATTTGATCTCGCGGAACTGCAACTTCATGTCTTCCAATATCTTTGAGAATTCAACATCAAAACCCTCGGGGGTCAGCGTTTTGTGTTTGACGGCTTCAAACGCCGGGGCAAGATTTCGCGTCAAGTTGGCGATTCGATCGATTTCTGTCGGCGTTTTTGATGGAAGCAATTTCCGGAGTGCCAATTCGACGATGGCCGTTCGGTACACAAATTCGACTTGAACCGGGTCGGCTAATTCTGTATTGCTGACGGTAGGCACGGCTTCGTGAAGTGCAATGGCATCGCGGTAAGCTGGGAAGCAAACCGCATACTGGACCAGCAGCTCGGATTTCAACGCCGAGTTTTTCTGTGCGATCTTCATTTGAGTTTCGCGATCGACGACGGACGACTCGCGTTTAAGCAATCCGTCGTTCTGAATCTCGATGTTCTTGATGTGATTGATGAGCCCTGATATGAGATCTTCTTCGCCCATCGTACCGGCTGCGATTGCGTCGAAAGTCGATGCAAATTTCACTGTCAATCCGGAACGCTCTCGATCCTCGATTCGCAAAGACGTCTTGATGCCTTGCAATGCAACTTGGATAGTTGCTTTTCTGAAATCGAACTCAAGCTCATCTGGCGTCGATGGGTGCTGGCCTGGCTGTGTCAAAACTGCGAATTGTCTGGTAGCTGCCATCTTTGGGAAATATTGCGAAAACTCTTCTGTTTTGGCAACCCAGTCGCTTTCTAATTTAACTGCTCGATTGTTTTTGGGTTCGGTCTTTGTCTGGGGTTCACTTTTTTTGCGACCAAGGACTGGGTTGTCTGACGTCGTAGCTTTCTTGGGCACTACTTCCGTCAAGGGCTGCGGCGTTGTGATGCCGATTTGATTTGAATTTTTAGTCGTTCTGGATTGCCCAATGTTAATGGATGGGTTGGTTCTAATATTGCTGCGCGTCGGATACATAAAAATCCTTTGAGATTGGTGACGGTGTGCGACAAACAAGTCGCACGTTGTTAAATCCAGGGCCGGCCATTGCTCCGTTCCGAACGGCTTAGTCGCTTCCATCGGCAAACCGTTCCGGCACTTCTCCTGCCGCGATGGTCACCTCAATTAATTTGGCCGGGCTCCGTCACTTTCGACGAAGCCATGGAACTTGAGTTGGGAGCCGCCGATTAACGCTGTTCCGCACCAAGGCGTGCTGACAAGCCTTCCCACGGGGCTCCGTGCCGCGGGCGGCTGCCGCTGCCGATATGCGGCAGCGGCAACTGGACCGTATAAACCCCGCAACCGCCGTCGGTGGATCGACCATAGCGACGCGCACGCTTCAGTTTCTGCGACCGAAGTTTGTGTTTTGGAGGATTCTTTCCGAATCCCTCGCGCGGCGGCGCGGCGGGCTGACTCGTTAGAGCAGCCAAACGCATTTCGTGAAGTGCAGAAGCGCAACCGGACCGGTGAAGCCGTCGGAACGACGACTTGCTTTCAGCGCAACCCGAATTACGCAAAAAAATCATAAGATGGAAATTTTTTCGCGAAATTGCAATTTCATGTCTTCTGCAGCCTTTGCAACTTCCATATAGAAGCCTTGCGAAGTCAATTTTGCGGTCTTCACCGCTTCGAATGCTGATGCCAAGTTTTGCACAAGATTGCCAACTTGGCTGCCGTCCACTAGCACCCTCGATGGCTCTAGGTTTTGAAGCGCCCACTCGACGACGGCTTTTCTGAATGCAAATTCGATGTGATCTGGATGCGTCAGTTCTTTATTATTGATTGCAGGAATCGCCTCGTGAAATGCATAGACTTCGTCGCACTCTGGAAACAGCGTTGCGTACCTGATCAACAGGCTATAAGTCAATTTTGAATTTTGATCTACAATTTCCATTTGAGCTTCGCGATCCACAAGCGAATGTTCGGGATGAAGCACGCCGTGCAGCCGATGCTCAAGATTTTTGATGTGGCTCTTCAACTCGGAGAGGAGATCGGCCTCTGACATTTTGCCGTCCTTGATATCGTCGAAGGTCGACGCCAATTTTGCCGTTATCGCGAAAAGTGCATTATTGTCGATTTGTAAAGATGTCTTGATATTTACTAGCGCGGCCTGGACAATTGCTTTTCTAAAGCCGAGCTCAAGTTGATTTTCGTCGCTGAGGTGTTCGTTTTGACCGGGTGACGCACAGCCGAATGCTTTGGTGTACCCGACCGTGGGGAACTGTTTCCAAAACGATTCGATCATGGTTTCCCATTTGGAATCTGGGTTATCGCCTGGCTTATTTGCTACTTCAATTTCTGCCTTAGGTGGAGTCTTCTCCCGTCTAAGTATTGGGGTTTTTCGTTGGTTTAAATTCTTGGGCACTATTTTCGTAAAAGGCTGAGGCGTCGTTTGATTATTTTCATCTTTTTTGTCTTTTATTGTCCTGGTTTGGCCAATTGTGAAAGATCGGTCTTTGATTGGGGGGCGCGTCGATTTGGAAGTAGAGAACATGATGAAACCTTTGGCGTTGACGACGATGTGCGACATGTAGATGCGCACGCATCGGAATCAGAGCAATTGCTCTGGTCCGAACCACTTGGTCGCTTCTATGGATCATTCGTTCCGCCACTTCTTTTATTGAGAATGGGCAGTTCAGCGGCTCGCGTGGATACGGCATCAGCATAGTGAAGCCCCTTGTGCCGCTAGCCCTTCTTGCGACCGATCAGCGCCACGAAGCGCTGCGCCCCCAACCCCAGCGGGCGCTCTCGCGACCACACCACATCGACCCATAGGTCCAACCCATTTGTGAGGTTCTCGAACGGAATTTCCACCAGCGCGCCCGCCGCCACGTGCGGCCGCGCGAAGTTGCGGGGCAGCCAACCCCAGCCCAGACCTGCCGTGATCAGGCTCAGCGCCGCCAGTGCGTTGTCGGTGCGCCAGACGTGCCGGGCGAAGACGAATCGAGGGTCGCTGGTGGCCAGGTCGCGGCCGGCCACGACGATCTGGCGGGTGCTGCGCAGGTGGTCCTCGCGCAGTCGTCCGCCGGCGGCCGCCAGCACGGGGTGGCTGGGCGCCACCACCGCCACCATCATCTCGTTGGCGACTTCCTGAAAAGCCTCGCGGCCGTCCATGCTGGGCCGCTCGAAGACCAGTGCCAGGTGCGCCCGGCCGCTGTGCAGCAGCGCCAGCGCGTCGGCTTGCGGCGCCGCCAGCACCTCGACTTCGAGTTGCGGATACTCGGCGGCAAGCGTGGCCAGCGGCCCGCTCCACGGCGCGGCCAGCAACTCGGGCGCGATCGCCAGCGTGAGCCGGCTCTCCAGTCCCTGCGTGAGAGCGAGGGCCTGGACCTGCAGCGCCTGCAACTGCGCCGCCAGCAGCCGGGCCTGCGGTTCGAGCGAACGTGCCGCAGCCGTCGGCTGGGGCTCGCGGCCGCTGCGGTCGAACAAGGGGAGGGCGAGTTCGGCCTCGAGGTTGGCGATGGCCATGCTGACCGCCGAAGGCACCCGGCGCAGCGCGCGCGCAGCCGCCGAGAACGATCCGTGGTCGAGCACCGCGAGGAAGACCTGTACGTTGTCGCTGCTGAAATTCATCGATCTATCAATCAAACTGAAAGAAGATGACTTTTTATATCAGCGCACGACACATAAAGTCCACCCATCGTCATTCGCTACCGGGAACATTCATGCAAGGGCTCAAGCGCCGCGTCGTCTACATCAGCCTCTACGAGGGCATCGCCATCGTCGTGGCCAGCGCCGGGCTGGCGCTGATGACGGGGCAGAGCGCCGGCCATTCGGGTGTGGCGGCCGTCATGGCTTCGGTCATCGCCGTGCTGTGGAACCTAAGCTTCAACGCCATGTTCGAGCGCTGGGAGTCCCGCCAGAAGGTGCGCGGCCGCAGCTTGCGCCGGCGCATCGCCCACGCGATCGGCTTCGAAGGCGGGTTGGTCGCCTTCCTGGTGCCGGTCTTCGCCTGGTGGCTCGACGTGAGCCTCTGGCAGGCGCTGGTGATGGACTTGGGCCTGGTGGTGTTCTTCCTGGTCTACACCTTAGCCTTCAACTGGGCCTTCGACACGGTGTTCGGGCTGCCGGCCTCCGCGGCCGGCGCGGCGCAGCCGGCGTAAAATCGCCGGCTCCCAAGGAGCGTTGCAGCGCGGCTTTCCCTCTCAGGCAGAGGGCGCCGCGTCAGGCTTGGGCTTCCAACCCACTGGATTGCAACGACGCTCGCCTGATTCCCGCCAGCAGGTGAGCCCATGTCTACCGATTCGTCTACCGACTCCTCTTCCGTTCTCGTTCCTCCCATGAAGCTGTCCGGCCTGGAGCCGGTGCGCATCGGCGAGGGCACGCTGTTCGTCAACATCGGCGAGCGCACCAACGTCACCGGCTCCAAAGCCTTCGCTCGCATGATCCTCAACGGGCAGTTCGAGGAAGCGCTGGCCGTGGCGCGGCAGCAGGTGGAAAACGGCGCGCAGGTGATCGACGTGAACATGGACGAGGCCATGCTCGACAGCCAGGCCGCGATGGTGCGCTTCCTGAACCTGATCGCGAGCGAGCCCGACATCGCGCGCGTGCCGATCATGGTCGACAGCTCCAAGTGGGACGTCATCGAAGCCGGACTGCGCTGCATCCAGGGCAAGGGCATCGTCAACTCGATCTCCATGAAGGAGGGCGTCGACAAGTTCAAGCACGAGGCCCGCCTGGTCCGTCGCTACGGCGCAGCCGCCGTGGTGATGGCCTTCGACGAGAAGGGCCAGGCCGACACCTACGAACGCAAGATCGAGATCTGCGAGCGCGCCTACCGCATCCTGGTCGACGAAGTCGGCTTCCCGCCCGAAGACATCATCTTCGACCCCAACATCTTCGCGATCGCCACCGGCATCGAGGAGCACAACAACTACGCGGTCGACTTCATCGAGTCGGTGCGCTGGATCAAGAAGAACCTGCCGGGTGCGAAGGTGAGCGGCGGCGTGTCGAACGTGAGCTTCAGCTTCCGCGGCAACGACCCGGTGCGCGAGGCCATCCACACGGTGTTCCTGTACCACGCGATCCAGGCCGGCATGGACATGGGCATCGTCAACGCCGGCATGGTCGGCGTGTACGACGACCTCGATGCCGCCTTGCGCGAACGCGTGGAAGACGTGGTGCTCAACCGCCGCCCCGACGCGGGCGAGCGCCTGGTCGAAGTGGCCGAGACCGCCAAGAGCGGCGCCAAGGACGACAGCAAGAAGCTCGAGTGGCGCGGCACGCCGGAGAACCCGGTGACGGTGAACCAGCGCCTGTCACATGCGTTGGTGCACGGCATCACGGACTTCATCGTCGACGACACCGAGGAGGCCTACCAAGCCATCGTGGCCGGCGGCGGCCGGCCCCTGCATGTGATCGAAGGTCCGCTGATGGACGGCATGAACGTCGTCGGCGACCTGTTCGGCGCCGGCAAGATGTTCCTGCCGCAGGTGGTGAAGTCCGCGCGCGTGATGAAGCAGGCGGTGGCCCACCTGATCCCCTACATCGAGGAAGAGAAGCGCCAGGACGAGGCCGCCGGCCGCGACGTGCGCAGCAAGGGCAAGATCATCATCGCCACCGTCAAGGGGGACGTGCACGACATCGGCAAGAACATCGTGACCGTCGTGCTCCAGTGCAACAACTTCGAGGTGGTCAACATGGGCGTGATGGTCCCGTGCCACGAGATCCTGGCGCGCGCCAAGGTCGAGGGCGCCGACATCGTCGGGCTCTCGGGCCTCATCACGCCGAGCCTGGAAGAGATGCAGTACGTGGCGGGCGAGATGCAGAAGGACGAGCATTTCCGCATCCGCAAGATCCCGCTCCTGATCGGCGGCGCCACCACCAGCCGCGTGCACACGGCGGTGAAGATCGCGCCTCACTACGAAGGCCCGGTGGTGTACGTGCCCGACGCCTCGCGAAGCGTGAGCGTGGCGCAGTCGCTGCTGTCGGAGCAGGCGTCGGCATACATCGACGAGATCAACGCCGACTACGTCAAGGTGCGCGAGCTGCACGCCAACAAAAAGCAGGTGCCGCTGTGGCCGCTCGCGAAAGCGCGGGCCAACAAGACGCCGATCGACTGGCAGGGCTTCGCGCCCACGGTGCCCAAGTTCACCGGCCGCCGTGTGTTCCGCAACTTCGACCTGACCGAGCTCGCGAAGTACATCGACTGGGGTCCCTTCTTCCAGACCTGGGACCTGGCCGGGCCCTTTCCGGCGATCCTCAAGGACGAGGTGGTGGGCAGCGAAGCGGTGCGCGTCTTCGGCGATGGCCAGCGCATGCTCAAGCGGCTGATCGAGGGCCGCTGGCTCAGCGCCAACGGCGTGGTGGGCTTCTGGCCGGCCAACACCGAGAACGACGACGACATCGTGCTCTACACGGACGAGTCGCGCTCCGAAGCCGCGCTCACCTGGTGGGGCCTGCGCCAGCAGACAGAGAAGCATGCCATCGAGGGCGTGATGCGGCCCAGCCGCTGCCTGGCCGACTTCGTGGCGCCGCGCGCGAGCGGCATCAAGGACTACGTGGGCATGTTCGCGGTGACCGCGGGCATCGGCGTCGACAAGAAGGAGAAGTTCTTCCTCGACGACCTCGACGACTACTCGGCCATCATGCTCAAGGCCCTGGCCGACCGGTTGGCCGAGGCCTTCGCCGAGGCGCTGCACCACCGCGTGCGCACCGACCTGTGGGGCTACGCCGCGGGCGAGGCGCTCAGCAGCGAAGAGCTGATCGGCGAAAAGTACCGCGGCATCCGCCCGGCGCCGGGCTACCCGGCCTGCCCCGACCACAGCGTGAAGGGCCCGATGTTCGACCTTCTGCAATGCGCGGACATCGGCATGACCCTGACGGAAAGCCTCGCCATGATGCCGGCGGCCAGTGTGAGCGGCTTCTACCTGGGCCATCCCGAGGCGACCTATTTCAACGTGGGCAAGATCGGGCACGACCAGTTGCAGGACCAGGCCGAGCGCCGGCATGCGAACGAGGCGGAGCTCGAACGTTTGCTGGCACCCAATCTCTGACACCGCGGCCCGCCGCCGCAGAAGGCGCGGGTACACCGGGGAACGCATATTCAGACATCGATCTTCGCAGCCGCGCACTACGCGGCGTTGGCCATCTTCGCCGCCGCCTGCTGGGGCTTCGGGCGGGCGCTGTTCCTGCGCCTGGGCTCGCCGGTGCGCGGCGACTTCTGGCTCGAGACGGCCATGGCGACGGCGCTCGGCATCGGCATCTTCATCTGCGTGTTCCAGGTGCTGGGCATCGCGAAGCTGCTCAACATGCCGGCGGTGCTGATGGTGGTGGCGGTGGGCTTCGCGGCGGCCTGCATCCAGTTGCCCGGCTGGGTGCGGCAGGCCCGAGCGCTGGTGCCCGGGCCGCGCCTGTCGTGGCTCGAGAAGGTGGCGCTGGCAGCGCTGGCTTTGGTGGCGTTGCCCACGCTGTTCGAGCCGCTGGCACCGCCGGCGGCCTTCGACGAGCTGATGTACCACCTGCCCTACGCACGGCTGGTGGCACAGAGCGGTTCGCTCGGCATCCACGAGTGGCTGCGCTACCCCTGGTTCCCTTACAACTACAACCTGCTCTACGCCGCCGCGCTGCTGGTGGGCGACGACGTGCTGCCGCACTTCCTGAGCGCGCTGGCCGGCTGGCTGGCGATGTGGATGGTCTATCGCCTGGGCCTCGCCTATCTCAATCGCGTGCTGGCTTGCGCGGCCGCGGCCGTGTGGCTGGGCATCGGCGACTATGCCAGTGCGCTCATCGACATGGGGGTCGCGCTGTTCGTGCTGTCCGCGTGGATCGCGCTGTGGTGGTGGAATGAGGCGCACGAGCAGCATCGCGCACACGGCGTGCGCTGGCTGGCGCTGTCGGCCTTCTTCCTCGGCCTCGCGGCCGGGTCGAAATACCAGGCGCTCACCTTCCTGCCGCTGGTGGCCTGGTTCGTGGTGCGCCGCGAGCGGCGGCCGGCCGTCTGGGGCGTGGCGATGCTGTGCTTCCTGCTGCCCTGCATCTACTGGTTCGCGCGCAATGCGATCACGACCGGCGACCCCTTCAATCCCATCGGCGCCAAGGTCTTCGGCTTCACCAACTGGAACCTGGCCGACTACAAGAACCAGCTCGACGACGTGCGCGCCCATGCCGCGCTGCCCAACTTCCTGATCTGGCCCGTGGTGCTGGCACCCTTCAGCCGTGCCTGGCGCCGCGTGCCGGCGGTGCATGCGGCGATCGTCTTCTGCGCCTATTCGCTGATCGTGTGGGCGGCGACTTCGCGCTATCCGCGCTACATGACGGCCGCCTTCCCGCTGCTGGCGTTGGTGGCGGTGCTGGGCTGGCAGGTGCTGCTGGGGTGGATCGCCGCGGGCCTGCGCAAGGTGCTGCCCGCGTTGAGGCGGGCGCACTGGCCGGCGCGCGCGGGGGCGGTGGCAGCCGGGCTGCTGCTCGCCGTCCTGGTGGTCGTGTCGTGGCGGCACACCACGCGCGAGATCGCGAACATCGCGACCACGCCGTCGGAGCGGGAGACCTTTCTGCGGGCCAATGTACCCGGCTATGCGGTGATGAACCACCTGCGCGAGCATGCGACGGGCCGCGTCTACCAGATCGCGCTGAGCGAGGCGATCTACTACGGCCCCAACCCGATCTACGGCGACACCCTGGGTCCCTGGCGCTACCCCGACTTCCCACTGTTGCCAGCGGCCGAGGCGGCGCGCCGCTTCGCGGGGCTGGGCTTCGAGGCAGTGGTCATGCCCGACGCGGTGGCCAAGGCGCTGTCGGCCGACGCGGGCTTCCGCCGGCATTTCGTGCCCATGATCGAACAGGACGGCGCCCGGGCTTACCGTATCCTGCCCGACGCACCATGAACGACGCTTCTTACAACGCCCCGCGCACAGCGCCGCAGGCAATGCCGGCATCGCCCGCACGGCCGGCCCCGCCCGCATTACGCATCGCCGCGGTGATCCCCTGCTACAACGAGGCGCTCGCGATCGCGCAGGTGGTGGCGGAATTCCGCGCGGCACTGCCCGAGGCCGAGATCCACGTCTTCGACAACGCCTCCACCGACGACACCGCGGCCATTGCCCGCGCGTGTGGCGCGCAGGTCACCTACGTGGCGCTCGCTGGCAAGGGCAACGTCGCGCGCCGCATGTTCGCGGACGTGGAGGCCGACATCTACGTCATGGTCGACGGCGACGCCACCTACGACCTCGGCGACCTGCGGCGGCTGGTCGACACGCTGATCGACGGCAACCTCGACATGGTGGTCGGCTCGCGGCAGGACGACGGGCACGACACGCAGACCTACCGCGCAGGCCATCGCTTCGGCAACCGGCTCCTGACCGGCGCGGTGGCGGCGCTGTTCGGCGGCCGGCTCACCGACATGCTGTCGGGCCTGCGGGTGTTCTCGCGGCGCTATGCCAAGTCCTTTCCGGCCGTGTCCAAGGGTTTCGAGATCGAGACCGAACTCACCGTCCACGCGCTGGAGCTGCGCATGCCCTTCGCCGAGTTGCCGGTGCGCTACCGCGCGCGACCCGAGGGCTCGCACAGCAAGCTGTCGACCTACCGTGACGGCTGGCGCATCCTCAAGACGATCTGCAAGCTCTTCGTGAGCGAACGGCCCTTGCTGTTCTTCTCGGCCATCGCGGCCGTGCTCACGCTGGGCTCGATCGTCGGTGCCGTGCCGCTGGGCGTGACCTACCTCGAGACCGGCCTGGTTCCGCGCCTGCCCACCGCCGTGCTGCTGACCGGCACCATGCTCAGTGCGATGCTCGCCTTCGTCTGCGGCATCGTGCTGCACACGGTGACCATCGGCCGCCAGGAGGCGAAGCGGTTGCGCTACCTGGCGATACCGGGCGTGCGTCACTTGCGGCCCCCCACGCCGCAGCGCTGATGCGGATCGGCCGCGAGTTCCTGCTGTTCGCGCTGGCCGGCGTGGTCGGCTTCGGCGTCGACGTGACGGTGCTCTACCTCGCGGCGCCCTGGCTGGGCTGGTATGCGGCGCGCGTGCTGTCCTTCGTGGCGGCGGCCAGTGCCACCTGGGCGCTGAACCGGCGCTATGCCTTCGCCGCGCGCCACTCGGGCGGTTCGCTCGCTCGCGAATACCTCGGCTACCTGTTGACCATGCTGGGCGGGGCCGTCGTCAACTACGGTGTGTACGTACTCACGCTTCACACGTGGCGCGGCCCTTGGGTGCCGGCCCTCGGCGTTGCGCTGGGGAGCATCGCGGGCCTGGTCATCAACTTCCTGTCGGCGCGCTACCTCGTGTTTCGCGCGCGGCGCGGACACTGACCGAATGCCGCATGCCAATACGCCAAATGGCCAGGGGCGAAGCCATTGTTTCGATATGTAGTTGAAAGTACTATGGTTTGAAGGGATGGCGGAGGTCCATCCACGGAGGAACCATGCCGACTTTGCTCTTGATGCGCGGGGCCCGCTACGCCCGAAGGATTCGCCTCAGCGACGGCGAGGTCCGGCTCGGCCGCTGGTCCGGCAACGAGATCGTGCTCCCCAGTCAATTGGTCAGCAAGGTGCATGCGGTGCTGAAGTGCCACGGCGACTTCGTGACCGTGCACGACATGCGCAGCACCAACGGCTGCTTCGTCAACGGCCAGCGCATCGACACCTCGCCCCTGCTCGACGGCGACCGTCTTCGGCTGGCCGACATGGAGCTGATGTATTGCCGCCAGGACGACCCCGAAGCGGAAATCGCGCCCACGCGGATGGCGTCGGCGCTCGACGACGCGATGGCCACCGACCTGATCTCGCTCGCACCGAAGGAGGAGCCCGCCCGCCGCGCGGCGCCCGCGCGGCCCCGCAGCAGGGGTCAGCCGGTGGCCGAAGGCATCGCCTTCACGCTGCCGATGCGCGGCCGCGAGATCTCCGCGCTGATCACCTACGACGCCTTGGCGCTGCACTTCGGCGTCTATGCCATCGGGGACGGCGGCTACGACCGTGCCGTCGACGTCTACGAGGCCAACACGCTGGCCATCCACGTCGCGGCCACCTGCAAGTACCAGCAGCAGGCGCAGGAACCGGTGGTCCTGCGCGCGCGCAACTTCTAGCCTCGACGGCCCGCCGTCGTCACCCGCCCTGGGCGCCTCAGTGGGCGCCCGACACCACCACGGCGATCTCGGTCGCCGGCGGTGTGTTGCGGCTGCGGCCGCAGCGCACGATGCCGTCGATCATCACCATGCCGACACCGGGCACGTCGCCCATCTGGACGCTTTCGAGCAGCGTCTTGCCGGACGTGTGCTGTGCCCGGTCCATGAACACGAAGTCGGCCGCGCGGCCCGGCTCGATCAGCCCGCAGTTCAGCTTGCGGATGCGCGCCGTGTTGCCGGTCGCGAAGCAGAACACCAACTCGGCCGGAATGTTGGCCAGCCCGGAGAGCAGCGAGATCATGCGCAGGATGCCCAGCGGCTGCACGCCCGAGCCCGCGGGCCCGTCGGTGCCCAGGATCACGCGGTGCGGGCACTTGAGGTCCATCGCCGCCTTGGCCGCGGCGATCGCGGTGCGCTCGTTGCCGTTGTGCACGATCTCGATGGCGCGTGATGACTTCTCGCAAAGCTCGCACACGTGCGCTTCGGACAACGAGGTGTGGCCGCCGTTGATGTGCCCGATGACGTCGGCATCGGCCTCGAGCACCGTGTCCTTGTCGATGTAGCCCGAGCCCGGCACCGATGGCCCGCCGGTGTGGATGGTGCTCTGGATGCCGTACTTGCGGGCCCACGCCACCATCTCCTTGGCTTCGTAGCCGGCCTTCACCGTGCCCAGGCCCACTTCGCCGAGCAGGCCCACGCCGGCTTCTGCCAGTTCCTTGAAGTCGCTCTCGACCATGCCCTTCTCGATGACCGGGGCGCCGGCCAGCACCTTCACGCCCGCGGGGCGGAAGTTGTCGAAGGCGCGCTGGGCGGTGATCGCCAGTGCCTTCAAGCCCACGATGTCTTTCGGCCGGCCGGGGTAGTGCACCTCGCCTGCGGAAATCATCGTGGTCACGCCGCCGTTGAGGCTCGACTCGATCCAGTTGAGCTGGCTCTGGCGCGGCGTCCAGTCGCCGGCCACGGGGTGCACGTGGCTGTCGATCAGGCCGGGTGCGACGCAGGTCTTCCTGGCGTCGATGACGGTCTGCGCGCCTTCGGTGTCGCAGTCCTTCTCCTTGCCGACCGCGACGATCAGCCCGTCGTTCACGACGATGGTGTCGGCGTCCAGGATGGGCTTGTCGATGTCGCCCGAGAGCAGGAGACCTATGTTCCGGATGACGACCTTGCCCGACTTTGCGGTGGTGGCGGCTTCTGCCATGACTGTTCCTCGTGGGTGGTTGCTGTGCTTGTGTCTTCTTCGGAGGCGCGTGCATCGACCGTGCGCAGCACCGTCTCGATCACGAAATCTTCCCAGTGCGTGACGGCCTCGGGCGTCTCCAGCGGCTCGCCGAGAAATGCGGTCAGCGTGTGGCGGTTGGAAGTATAGAAATAGCCCGTGGAGGCGATCAACAGATAGAGATCGCGCGCCGCCACGTCCGCGCGAAAGAGCCCCTGCTGCACGCCGTTTTCCAGCAGCTCTCGAATGATCGCGATCGCCTTCGACGAATACTCGCGCGCCCGCAGCGACTTCGCGATGTGCCGGCCCTTGTGCAGGTTCTCGGTGTTGAGCAGCGTGACGAAGTCGGGGTTCTTGCGGTAGTAGCCCAGCACGAAGCGGATGACCGCGGCCAGCGACTCGACCGGCCGGCTCGCATCGAGATGCAGCGCGGCCTCGGCATCGTCCATGCGGCGGTAGATGCCTTCGAGCACCGCGATGAAGAGGCCTTCCTTGCTGCCGAAGTAGTAGTAGATCATCCGGTCGTACGACTTCGCGGCCTTCGAGATCTTCTCGACGCTGCCGCCGTCGTAGCCGTACTTGGCGAACACCTTGGTCGCCGCGCGCAGGATGCTGTCGCGCGTGGCCTGCGCGGCCGCCTCGCGCACGCCGGTGCGGCGCGTGGCCGGCTTGGGTATCGCCTTTCGGCCCGTCATGTTCAGTTGCGGCCGCCGCCGGGCCGCCCCAAGGCGAGCGGCGCCGCCCCCCCGGGGGGTGGAGTTACACGAGCGCAGCTCGTGAGAAGCCGGGGGGCAGTCATTTCTCTGCGAAGGCGCGTTCGACGACGTAGTCGCCGGGCGTTGTCGTGTTGCCCTCTTTGAAGCCTCGGCCTTCGAGGATGTGCTTCAGGTCCACCAGGAGCCCGGGGCTGCCGCACAGCATCACGCGGTCTTCCGCGGCGTTGATCGGCGGCAGGCCCAGGTCGTCGGTGAGCTTGTTGCTGTCGATCAGGTCGGTGATGCGGCCCATGTTGCGGAATTCTTCGCGCGTCACGGTGGGGTAGTAGAGCAACTGCTTCTCGATCATCTCGCCCAGGATTTCATGCTTGGGCAGGTGGTCGCTCACGAGGTCGTGGTATGCCAGCTCGTCGACCTGGCGCACGCCGTGCACCAGGATGACCTTCTCGTACTTCTCGTAGGTCTCCGGGTCGCGGATCACGCTCATGAACGGTGCGAGCCCGGTGCCGGTGCCGAACAGGTACAGGCGCTTGCCGGGCAGCGTGTAGTCGATCAGCAGCGTGCCGGTGGGCTTGCGGCCCACGATGATGGTGTCGCCCACCTGGATGTGCTGCAGCCGCGAGGTGAGGGGGCCTTCCTCCACCTTGATGCTGAGGAACTCCAGGTGCTCTTCGTAATTGGGGCTCACGATGCTGTAGGCCCGCAGCAGCGGCTTGTTGTTGACCTTCAGCCCGATCATGGTGAAGTGACCGTTCGAGAAGCGCAACGCCGGGTCGCGCGTGGTGGTGAAGGTGAACAGGCGATCGGTCCAGTGATGGACGGTCAATACACGTTCTTCGCTGAATGCACTCATAGGAATCAGGGATGGTTAGTGACGAAAGGGCGCACGGGCTGCGCCGGTGCGCGGAGCCGAACGTTCATCAGTCTGCCGCAACCCCGCGATTGTCGGCGACCGCTGGAAAGCTGTGAAAACACCATTGCAAGCACCGGACCTGTTTGCTACATTGCCATTTCATGTAGTGATTGCCACATGAAATTGTAGGGAATGCTACACAAACGCCGGCCCCGGCACAAGCGGGTTCCCGGCACATTTGTTGCACAGGCCCCGGACCCGCCCCCACGACATTCAAGAGAAGCCCCGCGATGACCGAACACACCAAGACCGACGGATTGCCAGGCATGGACGTGCCGCTTGCGCCCGAGGTGTCGGGCCGTGCGCCCTTGCGCAACGATCGCATGAGCACCAGCAAGGTCGAATGCAATGCGTGCCCCGTGCTGTGCCAGATTTCCGATGGCCGCACCGGCGCCTGCGACCGCTATGCCAACCGCGAGGGCGTGCTGGTGCGGGTCGATCCGGTGCTGCTGCTGCGCCGAGAGCTGAACAGCGAATCGCCCGCACTGGTGCCCTTCGCTCGCCCCGCGGCCGAGCCTGCTGCAGAAGGCGCCGAGCCCGACTGGAGCGGCGATCTGCTCCATGCCGACGAGGTCTTCGTCACCGGCGTGGGCTCTTCCACCACCTACCCCGACTACAAGCCCGCGCCCTTCATCGTGTCGTCGCAGGCCCGCGGCGTCGACATGGTCACCGTGGTCACCGAGGGCATCTTCAGCTACTGCAGCTTCAAGGTGAAGATCGACACCGACCGCTTCCTCGGCGCCGAGCAGGCCAACGTACGCTACAAGGGCGAGGTGGTGGGCCACGTCACCACCGCCGAATACGGCTCGCAGATGCTGTCGCTCGGTGGCGTGCATCACCTCACGGGCGGCAGCAAGAAGGAAGGCCGGCTCACCGCCGAGCTGATGCAGCTGCTCGGCAACAAGAAGGCCGTCGAATGCGTGATCGACGGTGGCGCCGGCATGGTCATCCAGGCGGGCCGCGCACCCATCGTCAACGGCGTGGAAGAGCAGCGCATGCGCGTGGGCTGCGGCTCGGCCGCCATCGGCATCTTCGCGCGCCAGCTCTTCGGACAGGCCGACGAAGTGGTCGTGGTCGACGACCACATCACCGGCGTGCTCACCGAGCACCAGGCCGGCCGCTGCCTCGACATGCCGGCCTCGGGCATTCAGATGCGCGGGCGCAAGTCCACCCCGGGGCGCTACTTCCAGGTGGCCAACCCGGGCAACGGCTGGGGCGGCACCGACATCGACGATCCGCTGTCCATCATCGAAGGTTGGGAAGAGGGCGTGGCTCGCCCCGGCTTGCGCTTGCTGATGACATCCACCACCGGCGAGCATGCGCAGTGGTACGTGCTCGACGAGCAGCTGCGCCCGGTGGAGCAGGACATGCCTGCGCAGGTGCGCAGTGTCGTCGAACGCATCGGCGAGAACTGCGAGCCTTCGCTGTGCAGCGTGCTCTTTCTCGGCGGTGCCGGCGGCAGCCTGCGTGCCGGCGTCACTGAGAACCCGGTGCGCCTCACCCGTGCCATCAAGCGTGCATTGGTCAACGTGACCTGCGGTGGTGCGCCGGCTTACGTGTGGCCCGGCGGCGGCATCACCGTCATGGCCGACGTGCTGCGCATGCCCGACAACAGCTTCGGCACCGTGCCCACGCCTGCGATCGTCGCGCCGATCGAGTTCAGCATGCGGCGTGACGACTACGAGGCGCTCGGCGGGCACATGGAACATGTGTTCTCGCTCGAACAAGCGCTGGCGCGAGGCGCTTGGCAGAACGATGGTGCGCCGCTCGCGCGCCAATGGCTGCGCATGGACGCCGCGAACCCCTGGCCCCTCGGCCACGCCCCCATGCTCGGCTGAAATGACGGCCCCCCGGCTTTTCACGAGCTTTGCTCGTGTAACTCCACCCCCCGAGGGGGAGGCGCGGCTCGCCTTGGGGCGGCCCGGCGGCGGCCGCACCTTCAACTGACGGAGCTTGCAATCGTGACTGCGCAACGCAGCGCCCTCGACGGAGGCCGCTGGCACTTCAACCACGGCCCGATCGACATCGTGGCCGAGGCGCACGGCGACGAGGTCGAAGTCGCCGTCGCGCATGAACTCGCCTGGCGCCGGTTCGGCACGGTGCTCGACGAGCTGGTCGCCGAACTTCCCCTGCTGCGCCAACCCGTGGGTGATGCCTGCCTGCTGCAAGGCCCCATTGCGCGCCGCATGTGGCAGGCCTGCGCGCCATTCCGGGCGGGCTTCATCACGCCGATGGCCGCGGTGGCCGGCGCGGTCGCGCAGGAGCTCATCGCCTGCTACCAGCGCGCCGGCATCGAGCGTGCCTGGATCAACAACGGTGGCGACATCGCGCTGCACCTTGCACCCGGCCAAACGGCACGCGCGGGTTTGTTCGCCGACCTCGCTCGCTTCGACCTGCGCGACAGCGGACCGCTCAGCACCGACGGCCAGTTCGAGCTGCGTGCCGACATGCCGGTGCGCGGCGTCGCGACCAGCGGTTGGCGCGGACGCAGCTTCTCGCTGGGCATCGCCGACAGCGTCACCGTGCTCTCAGCTACCGCGTCGCAGGCCGACGCCGCTGCCACCGTGATCGCCAATGCCGTCGACGTGCAGGACCCCGGTATCCACCGCCGCCCGGCCAGCGAATGCAAGGACGACAGTGACCTCGGCAGCATCCCGGTCACTGTCGGCGTCGATCCGCTCGCGCCTGCGCAGGTGGATCGCGCACTGGACGCGGGCGCGGCCCGCGCACGAGCGCTGCAGCATGCCGGCCTCATCGATTCCGCCATGCTGGTTTGCCAGGGGCAATGGCGGCTTGTGGAGCCCTTAAGCTCGCTCTCGTCCGGCATTTCCGCCATCGCCGTGCAGCCGCAGGCCGCTGCAGTTGGTTCAGTATTTGCTTAACGAAAAGCAGGACCTTTCAATGATCGATATTCGCCGTGTTTTCACCCAGGTCGAGACCATCCACCACGAGTTCGGGCCGCGCGCCGCGACGCCGCTGGTGCGTGGTGCCATCGCCGCGGTGCTGACCAATCCCTTCGCGGGCCGCTACGAGCCCGACATCCTTCCGATGATGAGCCTGCTCGACCCCGTCGGCGTCGACATGGCGCACCGCCTGCATGCCGCGATGGACATCCCGCTCGACCGCATCTCCACCTATGGCAAGGGCGCCATCGTCGGCGCCGCCGGTGAGCTGGAGCATGGTGCGCTGTGGCACGTGCCTGGCGGCTATGCCATGCGCGAACTGCTGGGCTGGAAGGGCGATCGCGCCGCTTACGTCGCCGGCACGGTGGACGAGAAGAAGACCGGCCAGCCGGGCAACGCCTTGTCGATCGTGCCATCGACCAAGAAGGTCGGCCCACCCGGTGCGACGCTCGACGTACCGCTGACCAACATCAACGCCAGCTACGTGCGCGGCCAGTTCGATGCCATCGAGGTGCGCGTGCCGGGCTCTCCTGCCGCCGACGAGATCGTCTTCATCCTCGCGATGAGCACGGGCTACCGCGTCCATGACCGCGTCGGTGGCCTGCGCGCCGAAAACATCGCCAAGTGGGACGGCCTGCGCTGAGCGCAACGCCGTTCATCCAGAGACAACCAGGAAAGAGAACAAGCATGAGCGCCAACATCCGCAAACTCGTCGTGCAGATCGACGAAACCCGCAAGGAAATGGGGAAGACCATCGATCCGCCGACCCGTCGCGCGGTCGCCATCGCGGTGATCGAGAACCCGTATGCCGGCAAGTACAGCGAATCGCTCGACGAGCTGATCGCCATCGGCGAAGAACTCGGCGCGCTGCTGGGCCAGAAGGCCGTGAAGGCGTTGGGCATCGAGCCCGGCCAGGCCCAGAGCTACGGCAAGGCGGCCATCGTCGGCGAATCCGGCGAACTGGAGCACGCGGCCGCCATCCTGCATCCCAAGCTCGGTGCGCCGCTGCGCGTGGCCGTGGAGAAGGGCGCCGCGCTGGTGCCCTCGGCCAAGAAGCGTGGCACGCTGGGCACCGCCATCGACGTGCCGCTGGGCCACAAGGACGCGGCCTTCGTGCGCAGCCATTTCGATGCCGTCGAAGCCCGCGTGTCCGATGCACCGCGCGCCGACGAAATCGTGGTCGCCGTTGCCGTGACCGACAGCGGCCGCCCGCTGCCGCGCATCGGTGGCCTGCAAGTGTCGGAAATCAAAGGCGAAGACGGCCTCAGGTGATGCGCCGTCCTGCCGTCCCCCATTCGGTCAACCATTTCAACGAGGAGTTTTCCATGAGCATGCGTTTCGCGTTCAGCGCGGTGTCGATCGCCGCCCTTACTCTCGCACTGATCCCCGCCGCGCACGCCCAGGGCGTGATCAAGATCGGCGAGATCAACAGCTACAAGGCGCAGCCCGCCTTCCTCGAGCCCTACAAGAAGGGCATGGAACTCGCGGTCGACGAGATCAACGCGGCCGGCGGCGTCAACGGCCGCAAGATCGAGCTGATCACGCGCGACGACAACGCCAATCCCGGCGACGCGGTGCGCGTGGCCGAAGAGCTGGTGTCGCGCGAGAAGGTCGACATCCTCGCGGGCACCTTCCTGTCGAACACCGGCCTGGCCGTCACCGACTTCGCCAAGCAGAAGAAGTTCTTCTTCCTGGCCGGCGAGCCGCTCACCGACAAGATCACCTGGCAGGGCGGCAACCAGTACACCTTCCGCCTGCGCCCCGGCACCTACATGCAGGCCGCGATGCTCGTGCCCGAAGCGGCCAAGCTCAAGAAGAAGCGCTGGGCCCTGGTGTACCCCAACTACGAATACGGCCAGTCGGCAGTGGCGGCCTTCAAGGCCTTGCTGAAGGCCGCGCAGCCCGACGTGGAGTTCGTCACCGAGCAGGCCACGCCGCTCGGCAAGGTCGATGCCGGCAGCGTGGTGCAGGCGCTGGCCGACTCCAAGCCCGACGCCATCTTCAACGTGCTCTTCGGCGCCGACCTTTCCAAGTTCGTCCGTGAAGGCAACACGCGCGGCCTGTTCAAGGACCGCGAGGTGGTCAGCGTGCTGACCGGCGAGCCCGAGTACATGGACCCGCTGAAGGACGAAGCGCCCAACGGCTGGATCGTGACCGGCTACCCCTGGTACGGCATCACCACGCCCGAGCACAAGAAGTTCGAGCAGGCCTACCAGGCCAAGTTCAAGGACTACCCGCGCCTGGGCTCGGTGGTGGGCTACAGCATGATCAAGTCGGCGGCCGCCGGCGTCGACAAGGCCAAGAGCACCGAGACCGACAAGCTGGTCGCGGCCTTCAAGGGCCTCCAGGTGGACACGCCCTTCGGCAAGATCACCTACCGCGCGCAGGACCACCAGTCGACCATGGGCGCCTTTGTCGGCCGCACCAAGAACGAGGGCGGCAAGGGTGTGATGGTCAACTACACCTACCTCGACGGTGCGGATGCGAAGTACCAGCCGACCGCCGACGAGCTGAAGAAGTCGCGCAGCGCCGACTGAGCACAGGGACGGACGAGTCATGAGTTTTTCCGGTTTCATCGTCCAGCTGCTCAACGGATTGGCGAGCGCGTCCTCGCTGTTCCTGGTGGCGGCTGGCCTGTCGCTGATCTTCGGCGTTACGCGGATCGTGAATTTCGCGCATGGCTCCTTCTTCATGGTGGGCATCTACATTGCCTACACGCTGGTCGAGAAGCTGGGCACCGGCCTTGGCTTCTGGCCCGCGCTGGTGCTGTCGGCACTCGCGGTGGGCGTGCTGGGCGCGCTGATCGAAGTCGTGCTGCTGCGCCGCATCTACAAGGCGCCCGAGCTGTTCCAGCTGCTCGCCACCTTCGCGCTGGTGCTGGTCATCAAGGACGCGGTGCTGTGGCTCTGGGGCCCGGACGAACTGCTCGGCCCGCGCGCGCCGGGGCTCTCGGGCTCCGTCACCATTCTTGGGCGCCAGTTTCCTTCGTACGACCTGTTCCTGATCGTGGTCGGCCCGGTGGTGCTGGGCCTCGTGTGGATGCTGCTCACGCGCACCCGCTTCGGCACCCTGGTGCGCGCGGCCACGCAAGACCGCGAGATGGTCAGCGCACTCGGCGTCAACCAGGCCTGGCTGTTCACAGCCGTGTTCGCCCTCGGTGCCATGCTGGCGGGCCTCGGAGGCGCGCTGCAATTGCCGCGCGAGCCGGCCACGCTCGAGATGGACCTCAACACCATCGGCGCGGCCTTCGTGGTGGTGGTGGTGGGCGGCATGGGCTCCATTCCCGGTGCCTACGCGGCTGCGCTGCTCATCGCCGAGATCAAGGCCATCTGCATCTGGCTCGGCGTGGTCGACGTCTTCGGCATCAGCGTGTCCTTCTCCAAGCTCACGCTGGTGGTCGACTTCCTCGTGATGGCCGTGGTGCTCGTGTGGCGGCCCTGGGGCCTGTTCGGCCGGCCACAGGCGCCGAGCCGTTACGTGGGCATGCAGGAAGAGCCCTTGCGCCGGCCCAGCCGTGCCTACCTGATCGCGGCGGCGCTCTTCGGCCTGGTGCTGGCGGCCGTGCCCTTCTTCACGGCCGACTCGCCCTACACCTCGGTGCTGATGATCGACCTGATGATCGCCGCGCTGTTCGCCACCAGCCTGCACTTCATCATGGGGCCGGCCGGCATGCATTCCTTCGGGCACGCGGCGTACTTCGGGCTCGGTGCCTACGGTGCGGCGCTGTTGGTACGCGCTGCCGGCATGCCGATGGAGCTGGCGCTCATCCTCGCGCCGCTGGTCGCGGCGCTGGGCGCCTTCGTCTACGGCTGGTTCGCGGTGCGCCTGTCGGGTGTGTACCTCGCCATGCTCACGCTGGCCTTCGCGCAGATCACCTGGGCCATCACCTACCAGTGGGACAGCTTCACCGGCGGCAGCAACGGGCTCACCGGCGTGTGGCCGGCCGAATGGCTGTCGGACAAGCGCGTGTACTACTGGCTCACGCTGGCGCTCGTGGCGCTGGGCGTGCTGTGGCTGCGCCGCGTGCTGTTCTCGCCCTTCGGCTATGCGCTGCGGGCCGGGCGCGATTCGGTGCTGCGTGCGGATGCGATCGGCATCGACGTCAAGCGCATGCAGTGGGCCGCCTTCGTCATCGCAGGCCTGGCTGCCGGCCTGGCGGGCGCGTTGTTCGCGTTCTCCAAGGGCAGCATCTCGCCCGAGTCGTTGAGCGTTGGCAAGTCGGTCGACGGGCTGGTGATGGTGCTGCTCGGCGGCATCCAGACGCTGGCGGGCCCGGTGGTCGGGGCCGTCACCTTCACCTGGCTGCACGACACCGTGGCGCGCAACACCGACTACTGGCGCGCCATGCTGGGCGGCATCATCCTGCTGCTGGTGCTGCTGTTCCCGCAGGGGATCGCCGGTTTCTGCAAGCAGTTGTTCGACAGACGGCGTGGGGACAGGAACGCCGGCGCACTGGAAGAGGTCAAGGCATGAGCCTGCTCAAGGTCACCGAACTCGGCAAGTCCTTCGGAGGCGTCAAGGCCGTCGACGGCATCAGCTTCGATCTCGCCCCCGGCGAGCTGCTGGCATTGATCGGCCCCAACGGCGCGGGCAAGTCGACCACCTTCAACATGGTCAACGGCCAGCTCAAGGCCGATCGCGGGTCCATCTTGCTCGACGGCGACGAACTGGTGGGCCGCAAGCCGCGCGAGATCTGGCGCAAGGGCGTCGGCCGCACCTTCCAGATCGCCGAGACCTTCGCTTCGCTGACCGTGGTCGAGAACGTGCAGATGGCGCTGCTCTCGCACGACCACAAGCTCTTTTCGACCTTTCGCCGCGCCGCCGACCACAAGCGCGACGAGGCACTGGCCTTGCTCGACCAGGTCGGCATGAAGGCCCAGGCCGACCGCCCCTGCAGCGTGCTGGCCTACGGCGACGTCAAGCGCGTCGAGCTCGCGATCGCGATGGCCAACTCGCCCAAGCTGCTGCTGATGGACGAGCCCACCGCCGGCATGGCGCCGAAGGAGCGCAACTCACTGATGGCGCTGACCAAGCAGCTGGTCATCGACCGCGGCATGGCCGTGCTCTTCACCGAGCACAGCATGGACGTGGTGTTCGCCTATGCCGACCGCATGATCGTGCTGGCCCGCGGGCGCCTGATCGCGCAGGGCAAGCCGCTGGAGATCCGCGACCATCCCAAGGTGCAGGAGGTCTATTTCGGCAGCGGCAAGACCTTCGAGAAGATTGCCGAGAAGGCCGCGGCGGTCAACGCTGCGGTGGGAGCAGAAGCATGAGTTCGCACGAAACACTGCTCGAAGCCAAGAGTCTCTGCGCGTGGTACGGCGCCGCCCAGATCCTCTACGACGTGGACCTCGAAGTCCGCCGCGGCGAGGTGGTGGCGCTGATGGGCCGCAATGGTGCCGGCAAGTCCACCACGCTCAAGGCGCTGATCGGCATGCTGAGCAAGCGCCGCGGCGCGGTGCGTTTTCTGGGCCACGACATCTCGAAGTGCGAGCCGCACCACGCGGCCAAGCTGGGCCTGGGCTTCGTGCCTGAAGACCGGCGCGTGTTCACCGACCTCACCGTGATGGAAAACCTCGAGGTCGGACGCCAGGCCGCGCGCCGCTGGAGCGACGGCACCGATGCGCCGCTGTGGACGCCCGAGCGCCTGTTCAAGCTCTTCCCCAATCTCGGCGAGATGCCGCAGCGCCCCGGCGGCCGCATGAGCGGCGGCGAACAGCAGATGCTGACGGTGGCCCGCACGCTCATGGGCAACCCCTACCTGGTGCTGCTCGACGAACCCTCCGAAGGCGTGGCGCCCGTGATCGTCGAGCAGATGGCCAACATGATCCTCGAGCTCAAGGCCCAGGGCGTGAGCATCCTGCTGTCGGAGCAGAACATGCACTTCGCCGAGCTGGTGTCCGATCGCGCCTACGTGCTCGAGAAGGGGCAGATCCGCTACCAGGCTTCGATGGCCGACCTGGCCACCAACGAGGAAGTCCGGCGCGCCTACCTTTCAGTTTGACTTCGGTTTTTTCAACCACGCGAGGAGCGAACACCATGCACAACATCACGCATCGCAGAGCCTTTCTCCAGTCCGCCGCCGCGCTGGGCCTGGCCGGGCTGTCCGGGCCGCTCTTTGCTGCCGCGAAGATCAAGCCGGGCAGCAAGGCGGCGCTGATCGTGGTCGACGTGCAGAACTGCTTCATCGACGGCGGCACGCTGCCCGTCAAGGGCGGTGCCGAGGTGGTGCCGGTGATCAACAAGCTTTCCACCGCCTTCGAGAACATCGTCGTCACGCAGGACTGGCACACCCAGGGCCATGCGTCCTTCGCGAGCACGCACTCGGGCCAGAAGCCCTTCAGCAGCGTCAAGCTGTCGTACGGCAGCCAGGTGCTGTGGCCCGACCACTGCGTGCAGGGCACCGACGACGCGGCGCTGCACAAGGACCTGAAGCTGCCCAGCGCGCAGCTCATCATCCGCAAGGGCCACCACAAGGACGTCGACAGCTACTCGGCCTTCGAAGAGGCCGACCGCAAGACGCCGACGGGCCTGGCCGGCTACCTCAAGCAGCGCGGCATCAAGACCGTGTACGTCACCGGCCTGGCCACCGACTTCTGCGTGGCCTGGACGGCCATGGACGCGCGCAAGCACGGCTTCGAGGCCTACGTGATCGAAGACGCGACGCGCGCGATCGACCTCGACGGCTCGCTCGCCAAGGCCTGGAAGCAGATGCAGGCGAAGGGCGTCAAGCGCATCCAGTCCGGCGACATCGACGCTGGTGCCTGAGGAGTTCGCGCACCCGATGCCCGAGCTCGCGTTGAGGGTCAACGGGCGCGACGTCGCCCTGCCCATTCCAGAGGCGGCGACGCTGCTGCACGTTCTGCGCAACGACCTGGGTCTCAACGGCCCCAAGTATGGCTGCGGGCTGGGCCAGTGCGGCGCCTGCACCGTGTGGGTCGACGGGGTGGCTGCGCGTTCTTGCGTGATCCCGGCGCACGGCGTGGCGGGGCGCAGCATCACGACCCTGGAAGGGCTCGGCTCGCGCGACCATTGGCATCCGGTGCAGCAGGCCTTCGAAGACGCGCAGGCTGCGCAGTGCGGCTATTGCCTCAACGGCATGGTGATGCAGGCTGCGGCCCTGCTGGCGCGCGATCCGCACGCCGACGAGGGCCGCATCCGCGCTGAACTGTCCGGCAACCTGTGCCGTTGCGGCACGCACGTCGAGATCCTCGACGCCGTGCGGCGCGCCGCCGCATCGATGGCGAAGGGCTCGGCGTCGTGATCCGGCGTGCCGAGCAGCCGCGCAGCCGAAGCGACTTCCTGAAGGCCGAGGGCGCACTCGTCGTCGTGCGCGAGACGCCGCCCGCGCCACCTGCCGTCGTCGGCCAGCCTGCGGCGGTCGCAGGCAATCCCGCCGAGGGCCCCGAGATCCTGCTCGCGTTGTGGGACGACGGCAGCGTCACCGCGCTCAACGGCCACGTCGATCTGGGCACCGGCATCCGCACCGCGCTGGCCCAGGTCGTGGCCGAGGAGCTGGACCTGCCGCTGGCCCAGGTCCACATGGTGCTGGGCGACACGGCGCGCGCGCCCAACCAGGGCGCGACCATCGCCAGCGCCTCGCTGCAGATTCATGCCGCACCGCTGCGCCTGGCCGCGGCGCAGGCGCGCGCGTGGCTGCTCGCGCAGGCTTCGGAGCGGTTCGGCGTGCAGCCCGCATTGCTGGACGTGCGCGACGGCTGCATCGTCGCGGGCGAAGACCAGGCCTTCCGCGTGCCCTTCGGCGATCTGCTGGCCGGCGAGCGTGCCGTGCTGCAGCTCGACACCGGTGCACTGCTCAAGGACCCGAAGGACTACCGCATCGTCGGCACCGCGGTGCCACGCGTCGACATCCCGGCCAAGCTCGCGGGCGAACTGGTGTTCGTGCATGACATGCGTGTGCCGGGCATGCTGCACGGCCGCGTCGTGCGCCCGCCCTATGCGGGCGCGGACCACGGCGATTTCATCGGCAACACGCTGGAGTCGGTGGACGAATCGTCGATCGCACACATTTCCGGCATCCGCGCCGTGGTGGTGATCCGCGACTTCGTCGGCATCGTGGCCGAGCGCGAGGAGCATGCGGAGCAGGCACTGCGCGAGCTGCGCGTGCGCTGGAAAGCGTGGCCCGGCCTGCCCGCCCTCGACGACCTGGAAGGCGCGTTGCGGGCCAACCCCGCCACGCAGCGATTGCTGGTCGACGAGGGCCGCGTCGACGAGGCGATCGCCGGCGCGGCGCAGCCGATGCCGCGCACCTACGTCTGGCCGTACCAGTTGCATGCGTCCATCGGGCCTTCGTGCGCATTGGCGCATTGGGAGCCCGACGATGGGCGCGGCGTTCGCTTGCGCGTCTGGGCCGGTTCGCAGAACCCGCACGTGCTGCGCGCCGACCTCGCCAAGCTGATGGGCCTCGACGACATCGCCGTCGACGTCGTGCGCATGGAGGCCGCCGGCTGCTACGGCCGCAACGGCGCCGACGACGTGGCGGCCGATGCGGCCCTGCTGGCGCGCGCAGCCGGTGCGCCGGTGCGGGTGCAGCTCACGCGCGAACAGGAGCACGCGTGGGAGCCCAAGGGCGCCGCGCAGCTCATGCAGGTGAACGGCGGCCTCGACGCCCAGGGTGGCGTGGCGGCCTACGACTTCGAGACCTCCTACCCATCCAACGGTGCCCCTACGCTAGCCCTGCTGCTCACGCGCACGGTCGAGCCGGTGGCCCAGGCCTTCGAGATGGGCGATCGCACCGCGCGGCCGCCCTACGCCTACGAGAACCTGCGGGTCAAGGTCAACGACATGGCGCCGATCGTTCGCGCGTCGTGGCTGCGCGGCGTCTCGGCCTTGCCCAGTTCCTTCGCGCACGAGTCCTACGTGGACGAGCTGGCGACCGCGGCCGGCGTCGACCCGGTCGCGTTTCGCCTGCGCCACCTGCACGACCCGCGCGCGGCCGAGCTGGTGCGCGAGACCGCCCAGAAGGCCGGCTGGCGCATGCGCACCGGGCCGCAGGAGAACGCGGACGGCGGGTTGGGCGCGGGCGGCGACGTGCTGTTCGGCCAGGGCTTCGCCTATGCCCGTTACGTGCACAGCAAGTGGCCGGGCTTCGGCGCCGCATGGTCGGCCTGGGTCGCGGACGTGGAGGTCCACAAGACCACTGGCGAGGTGCACGTCCGCCGCGTCGTGGTGGGGCACGACGCGGGCCTGATGGTCAACCCGGCTGGCGTCGAGCACCAGATCAACGGCAACGTCATCCAGACCACCAGCCGCGCACTCAAGGAGCGGGTGGCCTTCGCGCCGCTGGCGCCGTCGAGCACGGGCGAGACGCTGCCGGGCGTGCTGCCCACCGGCGTGGTCGCCAGCCGCGAGTGGGGCAGCTACCCCATCCTGAGCTTCCGCGAAGTGCCGATGATCGAGATCGTGCACATGCAGCGGCCGGGCGAGCCGCCGCTGGGCGCCGGCGAGTCGTCGTCGGTGCCGGGAACCGCGGCGATCGCGAATGCGATCTTCGATGCGACGGGGGTGCGCTTTCGCAACCCGCCGTTCACGCCGGAGGTGGTGAGGGCCGCGTTGAACCCGGGCTTGCTCCCTCCCTTGCTGGGGGAAGGCGGGGGTGGGGGCGCGCACCGTCGCGATGGACAAGCCGTCGTGCCCCCATCCCCACCTTCCCCCAGCGGGGGAAGGAGCAAGTCCGATACGCCGTGGCCGAAATCGCGCACGGTCTGGGCCACCGCCACCTCCCTCGTCATCGGCAGCCTCGCCGTCATCGCCGGCCTCTTCGGCTGGCGCTCCACCATCGCCCCCGTCGCGCTCAGCGCCCCGGTCTACAGCCAGGCCACCATAGACCGCGGCCGCACCCTCGCCGCCATCGGCGACTGCGCCGTCTGCCACACCGCCACGGGCGGCACGCCCAACGCGGGCGGCCGTGCGATGGAGACACCCTTTGGCACCATCCACACGACCAACCTTACGCCCGACCCCGAATCGGGCCTGGGCCGGTGGTCGTTCAGCGCCTTCCAGCGCGCCATGCGCGAAGGCATCTCGCGCGACGGACATCACCTCTACCCGGCCTTCCCGTACACCGCCTTCGCGAAGACCAGCGACGACGACCTGCAGGCGCTCTACGCGTACTTCATGTCGCTGCCCGCCGTGCATGCGCCCACCCCGCCAGCGGACCTGAAGTTCCCGTTCGGCATCCGTCCGCTGATGGCCGGCTGGAACGCACTCTTCCACGATCCGTCGCCGATGCAGCCGCAGCCTTCGCAAAGCGTCGAATGGAACCGAGGCGCCTACCTCGTCAACGGCCTCGGCCATTGCGGCGCCTGCCACACGCCGCGCAACGCGCTCGGTGCGGAGCGCGGCGGCAACGCGTTTCTATCGGGCGCGCTGGTCGACGGCTGGGAGGCGCCCGCGCTCACTGCGCTGGCATCGAAGTCGGCCGTGCCGTGGAATGCCGATGCGCTCTACCGCTACCTGCGCCATGGCGTGAGCCCGCTGCACGGCACCGCTGGCGGCCCCATGGCAGAGGTGGTGCGCGAGCTCGCCGCCGTGCCTGACGACGACATCCGCGCCATGGCGACCTACCTCGCTTCGTTCAACGCCCCGTCCGCCGAGCCCGAAGCAAAAGCCCAGGCACTGCGCGTGGTTGCCACGGCGGCCGCATCCCAACCGCGCCTTCTGGGCCCGGCCCAGCGCATGTTCGACAGCGCCTGCGCCGCATGCCACCACGACGGCAACGGCCCCACGCTGCTGGGCGCCAACGTGCCGCTCGCGCTCAACAGCAACCTCACGAGCACGCGCCCCGACAACCTGCTGCGCACCATCCTCGACGGCGTGCGCGACCCGGCCACACGCGACATTGGCTTCATGCCAGCCTTCCGCGACGCGCTGAGCGATGCGCAGATCGCCGAGTTGGCGGGCTACATGCGTGCGCGCTTCGCGCCACAGGAAGAGGCTTGGCGGGATTTGCCGCAAGCGGTGGCGCGCGTGCGATCTGTCGCGCCATAGCGTCTGAACAACCCTGGCGCACGCTGTCGTTGCCTGCGCACGAACTGCAGCGTGCATGACGACGATCGTCACCGCTACGATGCGTCATTTCGCAGCTAACCATCGGCCGCCGCAATCCCAGGAGCCCCCATGCCCACCACGCTTTCGTCTTCCACCAGCCTCCCGCGTGACGCGGCGCGTGCCACGCTGGTCGGCCGCCTCTGGCAGCCCGACGTCGGGCCTACGCCAGTGGCGGTACATGACGGCGGGCTGCACGACCTCTCGCGCATCGTCCCGACCATCAGCCAACTGCTGGAGCTCGACGACCCGGTGGGCGCCGTGCGCCAAGCCCTGCGCAGCGACGCGGCGCGCATCGCCGCGCTGGACGTGGCGCTGGCCAACAGCGACGAGGCCAAGCGCGATGCCGCGCGCCCCTGGCTGCTTGCGCCTTGCGACCTGCAGGCGGTCAAGGCCAGCGGCGTGACCTTCGTCGAAAGCCTTCTGGAGCGCGTCATCGAAGAGCAGGCCCGCGGCGACGCCTCCAAGGCCGAGTCGATCCGGCGTGCACTGGGCAGCGTCATCGGCGACAACCTGAAGGGCCTCGTGCCCGGCTCGGCCCAGGCCGCGCAGGTCAAGGAAGTGCTGCTCGCGCAGGGTGCGTGGTCGCAGTACCTCGAGGTCGGCATCGGCCCCGACGCCGAGATCTTCACCAAGGCCCCGGTGCTGGCGGCCGTGGGCACCGGGGCCGACGTGGGCATCCACGCGAACTCGGTCTGGAACAACCCCGAGCCCGAAGTGGTGCTGGCGGTCGACAGCCGCGGCCGCACGCTCGGCGCGGCCCTGGGCAACGACGTGAACCTGCGCGACTTCGAAGGCCGCAGCGCGCTGCTGCTGGGCAAGGCCAAGGACAACAACGCTTCGTGCGCCATCGGCCCCTTCATACGCCTGTTCGACGATCACTTCGGCATCGAGCAGGTGCGCCAGACCACGGTCGCGCTGCGCGTAACCGGGCCGGAGGGATTCGTGCTCGAAGGCTCGAGCTCGCTGTCGAAGATCAGCCGCGACCCGCTGGACCTGGTGAGCCAGGCCATCGGCCCGCACCACGCCTACCCCGACGGGCTGATGCTCTTCCTCGGCACCATGTTCGCGCCCACGCAGGACCGCCACGGCCCCGGCCAGGGCTTCACGCACGTGGTGGGCGACCGCGTCACGGTGTCGGCGCCTGAGTTCGGGGCGCTCGAAAACCGCGTCGTGCATTCCGACCAGGCGGCTCGCTGGTCGTTCGGCATCGGCGCGCTGATGCGCAACCTGGCGGGGCGCGGCCTGCTCTGATGCACGGGCCGCGGCGCGGGTTTGTCCCGAGCCGTGGCGGCTTCATGCGGCGACCGGGCGGCGGGACAATGCCCGCATGCCCGCCACCTGGAGCGTCCCCGCCGTTGCCCAGCAGCACACGCTCGATCTGCGCGCGGTGTCGCTGCTGCTCGATGCGCCGCGCGAGGCCGAGCCGACGCGGGCCGTGCTGCACTTTCTCAATGCGCTGCTGCCGGTGGAATACATCAGCCTGGTCTCGCACATGGAAGACCCGCCGGCGCTGCTCGAAGGGCATGCCCACGGCACCTCGCTGCGCAACGTCACCAGCCAGTGCTTCGAAAAGTACCGCCGCCATTTCTACGTGTTCGACGACGCCATTCGCATCGCCGGCCGGATGCGCGCGCAGCACGTCGAGAACGCGGAGGTGACGGCGCTGCGCGTGCGCGCCGGCGAGATCCCCGATTCGACCTGGCGCCACCGCATCTACGAGCGCGAGCACCTGTCGGACCGGCTCACGCTGCTGTTCACGCCGGCGCCCGGCACCGCGTACTCGATCAACCTCTACCGCAGCGAGGCCAGCGGCCCCTTCGGCGAGCAAGAGATCGAGCGCGTGCTGGCCGTGGCGCCGCTGTTGCGCCAAGTCCATCGCAATGCCGTCGGCACGGGCGCCACCGCGCGGCAGATGGCGAGCCGCGTCGCGCTGGCCCGTGCGCGGCTCGACAGGCGCGAGGCTGCACTCAGCGCGCGCGAGCTCGACGTCTGCGCGCGCATCGCCTGCAGCATGACGGCCGACGGCATCGCGGCGGACCTCGGCGTCGCCGCATCCACCGTGCTCACGCTGCGCAAGCGCGCCTACCTCAAGCTGGGCGTTCACGACCGCGCGGAACTGGTGCGCCTCGCGGCCTGAGCGCGGACCCGGAGGCCGTCCCCTGCGCGGGGGACGCAGCGGCAGCCCACCCCGCATCACCATCGGAGCACCCCAACCGATGGAGACAAGCGCATGTTCCTGCGCAATTGCTGGTACGTGGTCGCGTGGGACCACGAGATTCCGGCCGACGGCCTGTTCAACCGCACCGTGCTCGGTGAGCCGCTGCTGCTGTTCCGGCGCGCCGATGGCCGCATCGCGGCGCTGGAAGACCGTTGCTGCCACCGCCTCGCGCCGCTGTCCAAAGGCCGCAAGGAAGGCGACTGCGTGCGCTGCGGCTACCACGGTCTCAAGTTCGACGCCGATGGCAGCTGCGTCGAGGTGCCGGGCCTGGAAAACGTGCCGCCCAAGGCGCGCGTTCGCAGCTACCCGGTGGCGCTTCATCACAAGTGGGTCTTCGTGTGGATGGGCGATCCGTCGCGCGCCGACACCGCGCTCTTGCCCGACAACTTCTCCTGCGAGCACCCGGACTGGCGCAACATCCCCGGCTACCTGCACTACGACACGCCGCAGCTGCTGATCTGCGACAACCTGCTGGACTTCTCGCACCTGAGCTACGTGCACGAGAAGACGCTCGGCAACTCCACCGCCATCGCGCAGGTGCGGCCCGAGATCGAGAAGGTGCCGCACGGCCTGCGCGTCACGCGCAGGGTGCGCAACGTGCCGCCGCCGGCGTACTGGGCGCGTGCGCGCGATTTCGGCGGCGGCCTGGTGGACCGGTGGTTCATCTACGACTTCCTGCTGCCCGGCACGCTGCTCATGCATTCGGGCGGACGGCCCGCGGGCGACGCCGAAGGCGACATGCGCCGCGCGGTCGAACTGCACAGCTGCCAGACGCTGACGCCGGAGACCGAGGGCAGCACGCATTACTTCTTCCAGCAGTCGCACCGCGCATCGCTGGGTGGCGAGTGGCTCACGCAGATGATCCACGACGGCCTGCTCGTCGCCTTCGAGGAAGACCGCGACATGATCACCGCGCAGGCCCGCAACATCGAGCTCGGGCCCGAGGCGCCGATGCTGCCGCTGGCCATGGACGCGGCGCTGGTCCAGTTCCGCCGTTTGCTGGCGCAGGCCGTCGAGGCCGAGCGCAGCTCGCGCGCCTGAGGCGCCGCACCCCACCCACCACCGGAGACAACACGATGTTCAAGACCTGGATGGCGGCCTGCTGCCTGGCCGCCCTGCCGCTGTGCGCCTTCGCGCAGACGGCTTCACCCGTCATGCCCGTTGCGCCCGCCAAGCAAGTGCGCCTGGTCGTTCCCTATCCCGCCGGCGGCGCGACCGATTTCGTGGCCCGCCTGATCGGCGAGCGGCTTGCGAAGCGCCTGGGCCAGCCGGTGCTGGTCGACAACAAGCCCGGCGCTGCCGGTGCCTTGGGCGCGGCCGACGTGGCGCGCGCTCCGGCCGACGGCAGCGTGCTGCTGCTGACCATCACCGACTCGCAGATAAACAACACGGCGCTGTTCAAGACCTTGCCCTACGACCCGCAGAAGGACTTCGCCTTCGTCACCCAGATCGTGCGCAGCCCCGCCATCATCTCCGCCAATGTCGACCTGCCGGCGAAGAGCATCGACGAGCTGCGCCGACTTGCCGCGCAGAAGCCTGCCAGCCTCAGCTATGCGTCCTGGGGCGTGGGCGGCCTCGGTCACCTGGCCGGCGAGTCGCTCAACCGCGAACTCAAGGCCGGCATGGTGCACGTGCCGCAGAAGGGCGAGGGGCCGGTGGTCACCGACCTGCTGTCGAAGACGGTCAGCATCGGCCTGTCGTCCGTCGCGAGCGCGAAGCAGCACGTGCAGGCCGGCAAGCTGGTGCCGCTGGCGGTGATGGGCCGCGAGCGCTCGACCGCGCTGCCGCAGGTGCCCACGCTGCGCGAGCTGGGCTTCACCGATCCGCTCTACGACACCAATGTCTGGCTGGGTGTGCTGGCCCCGGCGCGCACGCCGCCAGCGACGGTGCAGCGGCTGGCCGAGGAGATCCGTGCCATCGTCGCGGCGGAAGACGTGCGTACGGTGCTGGTGGACCGTGGCTTCGAGCTGATGAACACTACGCCCGAGGAGTTCGCTTCCGGCTACCGGCGTGAATTCGAGGTCATCACGCAGCGAATCCGCGCCTTCGGCATCGAGGCGCAGTAGCGTTTGCGGCCTTCAGCGGGCGGCCGAAAACTAGAACGATTTCCTCAAGGGTTTGTTCTCGCGGACCAAAAGCTTCGTTCGGAAACAATTCCACACAAATGGCGCGACGCATCCAGGCGCGGCCTTCTGGAGGAGCGACCCGATGAAGACCGTGCGAATTCTTTGCTGCGCCGCCGTGCTCGTGCTGGGCATGGGAAGCGCGGCCGCGCAGATCCTGATCGGCCAGTCGGCCGACATGTCGGGCCCGGTGGCGGCCAGCGTCAAGGAAACCATCGCCGGCTCGCAGCTGCTCATCGACCACGTCAATGCGCAGGGCGGCATCCACGGCGAGAAGATCGAGGTCATCCGTCTCGACGACGGGCTCGACCCCAAGCGCTCGGCCGAGAACTCGCGTGTCCTGATCGAGGACCGGAAGGTGCTGGCGCTGCTGCTCAACCGCGGCACGCCCAATGCGCTCGCCGTGATCCCGCTGCTCGACAAGAGCGGCACGCCGTTGATCGCGCCGTCCACCGGTGCGATGTCGCTGCACAGGCCAGTGCAGAAGCACGTGTTCAACGTGCGCTCCACCTACCAGCGGGAGGCCGAAAAGGCCATCCAGCATCTCTACACCGTGGGCATGCAGCGCATCGCGGTGGTCCAGGCCGACGATTCGTTCGGCAAGGACGTGATGGAAGGCGCGATGAAGGCCTTCGACAAGGCGGGGCAGAAGCCGGCCGCGCTCGCGCTGGCCGATCGCAGCAAGCCCGACTATGCGAGCATCGTTCCCAAGATCACGGCGTCCAACGCGCAAGCCGTGCTGTGGATCGGCTCGGGCACTGCTGTCACCGAGGGCATCAAGGCGCTGCGCGCGGCGGGCTCGGCGGCGCAGGTCATCACGCTGTCGAACAACGCGGCCTCGGGCTTCATCAAGGAACTGGGTCAGGCCAGCGGCGGCGTGATCGTCACGCAAGTGCTGCCGTCGGAGCGCGCCATGGCGCATCCGCTCATCAAGGAGGCGTCGGACATGGCGGCCCGGAGCAAGGGAGACATCGAGCTGTCGCCAGCCTTGCTCGAAGGCTTCGTCGCCACCAAGGTGCTGGTCGAGGCCCTGCGCCGTACGGGGCCCAAGCCCACGCGCGCAAGGCTGCTGGCGGTGCTCAACGACTTCCGCTACGACACCGGCGGCGGGCTGGAGGTGAGCTATTCGTCGCAGGATCACACGGGCATCGACTACGTGGACCTGTCGATCATCAGCGGGGGGCGGTTCAAGCGTTGATGCGGTCCGGCGAAGCCGGGCGTCGTTTCGTCGAATCTCTTCCCGCCATCGACGAATTGCTCTCTGGATTCCGTCGCAGCGCAAGCCTACATTTCCTTCGAGGGCCCAGCCCGAAGGAGAACGTCATGCCCAAGCTGCAGTTCGACAAGGTCTTGGTCCTGGGTGCCGGCAAGGTCGGCAGTACCGTGGCCGACATGCTGGCGGAGTTTCATGGCCTGCCGGTCACGCTGGCCGACATGAAGCCGGGTCGAGGCGACGAGGGTGATGGTCTGGTGCGCAGGGTCGCACTGAACGTCGACAGCGACACCGATCTTGGCGCCGCGCTGGCCGCGCATCCGGTCGTGATCAATGCCTTGCCTTTCTACCTGGCGCAGCGCGTCGCCGCCCAGGCCGCGCAGCTTGGCGTGCACTACTGCGACTTGACCGAAGACGTAGCCGCGACCCGCGCGATTCGCGAGCGGGCCATCGGCGCGGCGGCGGTGCTGATGCCGCAGTGCGGCCTGGCCCCGGGCGTGATCGGCATGCTCGGCGGACACCTGGCCGGACGATTCGACGAGCTGTACGACCTGCGCCTGCGTGTCGGTGCGCTGACCCGCAACGCGACCAACAGCCTGCGCTACAACTTCACGTGGAGCATCGACGGGGTCATCAACGAGTACTGCAATCCTTGCGAGGCGATCGTCAACGGGCTGCGGGTGCCGGTGCAGCCTCTCGAAGGGCACGAGACCTTCACGCTCGACGCCGAGGCCTTCGAGGCTTTCAACACCTCGGGCGGGTTGGGCACGCTGTGCGAAACGCTGCAGGGCCGGGTCCGCAACCTCGACTACAAGACCATCCGCTACCCGGGCCATCGCGACGCCATGGACTTCCTGCTGCACGACTTGCGGCTCATCGAGCGGCGCGACCTGCTGCGCCAGGTGCTCGAACATGCGGTGCCGCACAGCCGTGAAGACGTGGTGATCCTGTTCGCGTCCGCCTCCGGCTTGCGTGGCGGCCGCTTCGAACAGGAGACACGCGTGGCCCGGATCTTCGGCGGCACCTTGCGCGGCCGGCAGCGCACGGCCATCGAGCTGACGACGGCGGCCGGCGTGGTCGGCGTCTTCGAACTGCTGCAGGCAGGCCGCTTGCCGCAGGCCGGCTTCGTCGGGCAGGAGCAGGTGCCGCTGCAGCGCTTTCTGGCGACCCGGGTCGGCCACTACTACGGCAAGCTCGGCATCGCGCCTGCCGTGCAGGGCGATGCGTGCGAACCCGCGTCGGCGCCGGCCATGGAAGATTGCGCCATCCTGTGACCGTCGAAGGAGACGACATGAGCGACCTGCTGTCCTGTTTCGAGCGCTGCGGCATCGCACCGGCCGAGGTGCGAGGTGGCTCGCTCGCGGTGCGATCGCCGATCGACGGCGCCGAGATCGCGCACCTGCACGAGACACCGGCATCCGCGATGGCCGAGCGCATCGAGACATCGCATGCAGCCTTCCTGCGATGGCGCATGGTCCCCGCCCCGGCGCGCGGCGAGCTGGTTCGCCTGTGGGGCGAAGAGCTGCGTCAGGCGAAGCGCGACATCGGCCACGTCGTGTCGGTCGAGGTCGGCAAGATCGTCGAAGAAGGCCTGGGTGAGGTGCAAGAGGCCGTCGACATCTGCGAGTTCGCCCTGGGCCTGTCGCGCCAGCTGTGCGGCAGGACCATCGTGTCGGAGCGGCCGGGCCATCGCATCATGGAGCAGTACCACCCGCTCGGGCCGGTGGCGGTGATCACGGCCTTCAACTTCCCGAGCGCGGTGTTCGCGTGGAACGCCGCGCTGGCGCTGGTCTGCGGCGACCCGGTGATCTTCAAGCCTTCCGAGAAGGCGCCGCTGTCGGGCCTGGCCACCTTTCGCGCCCTGGAACGCGCCATCGTGCGCTTCGGCGACCGGGCGCCGGCGGGCCTGGCCCAGATCGTCATCGGAAAGACGCCGCTGGCCGAGGCGCTGGTGGATCATCCGGCGATCGCGCTGGTGTCGGCCACGGGCTCCACGCGCATGGGCCGCGCCGTCGGCCCCCGGGTGGCGAGCCGCTTCGGCAAGCGCATCCTCGAACTGGGCGGCAACAACGCGATGATCGTGACGCCGGCCGCCGACCTGGAGATGGCCCTGCGCGCGATCGTGTTCAGCGCGGTCGGCACGGCAGGCCAGCGCTGCACCACGCTGCGTCGCCTGATCGTTCACCGCGCGGTCAAAGATGCATTGCTGCAGAAGCTGGTCAAGGCCTATGAAGGGCTGCGTATCGGCGATTCCCGCGTGCCCGGCACGCTGGTCGGCCCGTTGATCGACGCGCAGGCCTTCGGCGCGATGCAGGAAGCGATCGCCGAAGCCAGGAACCAGGGCGGTCGTCTGCTGGCCGGTGGCGGGCGGGTGTTGGAGAAGGAGTTCCCGGAAGCCTTCTACGTCGAGCCCGCGATCGTCGACATGCCTCAGCAAAGCGCGGTGGTGCGCCGCGAGACTTTCGCGCCCTTGCTTTATGTGTTGGACTACGACGATTTCCAGCAGGCCATCGCGCTTCACAACGACGTGCCGCAAGGCCTGTCGTCTTCCATCTTCTCGAACGACATGCGCGAGGTCGAAACCTTCATCTCGGCCGCCGGCTCCGATTGCGGCATGGCCAACGTCAACATCGGTCCCAGCGGGGCGGAGATCGGTGGAGCCTTCGGTGGCGAGAAGGAAACCGGCGGCGACCGGGAGAGCGGCTCGAACGCGTGGAAGCAGTACATGCGCAGGACGACCAACACCATCAACTTCTCGACCGAGCTGCCGCTGGCGCAGGGCATCAGCTTCCTCTGACCGCGGCGCAGGCATGACGGGCCACAATGGCCTTCCACCTGCTGCGCCTGCCGTTCATGGACTTCCGACTCGACGACCTCGATCGCCATCTGCTGACCCTTCTGCAAGCCGATGCGCGCGAGTCGGTGGCCAACCTGGCGCGCAAGCTCGGCATCGCGCGGACCACGGTGGTGGCGCGCATCGCGCGCCTCGAACGCGAGGGCGTCGTGTCGGGCTACGGCGTGCGTCTCGGCAACCGGCTGGAGCACGCGGGCGTGCGCGCCTTCTGCGGCCTCGGCGTCGATGCCAAGCGTGCGGCGGCCGTGATCAAGGCCTTGGAGCGACTGCCGGAAGTCGAAGAGGTCTGGGCCGTGAGCGGCCAGTTCGACTACATGGCGCTCTTGCGCTGCGACACCCCCGAGCAGCTCGATGCGCTGCTGGACCGGTTGGGTCAGATCGATGGCATCCACCAGACGCATACGTCGATGGTGTTGAGCCGCAAGATCGATCGACGCAGCGCGGTGGCGCCGGCCCGCTGAGGCCGCATCCGCGCGTCGCGGTCAGGCTGCTGCGCGCAGTGCCCGGCGGTACTGCACCGCCTCCGCCACGTGCGCCGCCTGCACCGTGTCGGTGGCGGCCAGGTCCGCAATGGTTCGCGCGACCTTCAGCGCCCGGTGGATGCCGCGCGCCGACCAGCCCAGCCGCGCTGCGGCGCCGTGCAGCAGCTGCAAGGCAGCCGCTTCGGGCCGGGCGTGGCGGTCGATCTCTGCGCCCTGCAAGGCCTGGTTGGCCTTGCCCTGGCGCTCCAGGGCCCGGCCGCGCGCCTCGGCCACGCGCTCGCGCACCGTGGCGCTGGCTTCGCCGGCCGGCACGTCGAGCAGCTCAGTGGTGGGCACGGCCGGCACCTCGATCTGCAGGTCGATGCGGTCCAGCAGCGGGCCGCTGAGCTTTCCTTGATATCGGGTGACCTGGTCGGGCGAGCAGCGGCAGGCCTTGAGCGTCGAGCCCAGGTAGCCGCAAGGGCAGGGGTTCATCGCCGCGATCAGCTGGAAACGCGCCGGAAATTCGGCGCGCCGGGCAGCCCGCGCGATGGTGATGCTGCCGGTCTCCAGGGGCTCGCGCAGGGCCTCGAGGGCCGAGCGCTGGAACTCGGGAAACTCGTCGAGGAACAGCACGCCGTTGTGCGCCAGCGAGATCTCGCCGGGCCGCGGCGGACTGCCGCCACCCACCAGCGCGACCGCGCTCGCGCTGTGGTGCGGGCTGCAGGTCGGCCGCTGGCGCCATCGGCCGACGGCGAACCGGCCTTGCAGGCTGGCCACCGCCGCGGCTTCCAACGCTTCGTCCACGCTCATCTGCGGCAGCAGGCCGGCGAAGCGCTGGGCCAGCATCGACTTGCCGGCGCCCGGCGGCCCGACCATCAGCAGGCTGTGCTGGCCGGCGGCGGCGATCTCGAGCACGCGCCGTGCGCCGGCATGGCCCTTGACGTCGGCCAGGTCGGCCAGCGCTTCGGACGGCTCGGCGGCGACGGCCTGCACGGCCCGGTGCCAGCCATCGTCGGCCCCGGCCGGCGCGGGGCCGCCCGGCACGAACTGGCGCACCACGTCGAGCAGGTGCGCTGCGCCGTAGATTTCGGCGCCAGGCACCAGCGCGGCTTCCTGTGCGCTCTCGGCCGGCAGCACCAGCCGCGTGGCGACGCCGCGGCCATGCAGGGCCAGCGCCATCGCCAGTGCACCACGCACGGGCCGCAGATGCCCCGAAAGCGAGAGCTCGCCCGCGAATTCGTGGCCAGCGAGCCGCGCCGCCTCGATCTGGCCGCTGGCCGCCAGGATGCCCAGCGCGATCGGCAGGTCGAAGCGGCCGGAATCCTTGGGCAGGTCGGCCGGCGCCAGGTTGACCGTGATGCGCTTGTTGCTGGGGAATTCGAGGCCGGCGTTCTGGAGGGCCGAGCGCACCCGTTCGCGCGCTTCCTTGACTTCCACATCGGCCAACCCGACCAGCGTGAAGCTGGGCAGGCCGTTGGCCAGATGCACCTCGACCGTGACATCGGCCGCCTCCAAGCCGATCAGCGCACGGCTTTGCACCAAAGACAAACTCATTTCGCTCCCGTTTCACCAAGATGGTGCGTCCATCTCTTGTTCATGACACCGCCATGCACCTGTCTCAGGCTCCGGCGCTGGAGGATTAAACCATTTGGCACGCTCCCTGCTTTGAAAGGGTATCCAACCATTTCAAAACCCGACGAGGAGTCTCTCGATGATGCACCGCCCCACCGTCTCCGCCCTGGCCGCCGCTGCCGTGGCCACCCTGGCCGCCATGCCCATGCTCGCCAGCGCGCAGCTCACCGGCAACGTGGCGCTGACCAGCAACTACAAGTTCCGCGGCCAGGACCAGGACGTGATCGGCAACAACGGCACCGTCAAGACCAAGGCCTTCAAGCCCGCCATCCAGGGCGGCTTCGACTATGCCTTCGGCGAATCGGGCTTCTACATCGGCAACTGGAACTCCAGCGTCAACTGGCTCAACGGCAACAGCATCGAGAGCGACATCTACGGCGGCTACAAGTTCAAGGCCGGCCCCTTCGACCTGGACGTGGGCGCGCTGACCTACATCTACCCGGGCAACACCCGCGGCAACACCACCGAGCTGTACGGCGCGGCCACCTGGGCCGACGAGGCCGTGGGCTCGTTCACCGTGAAGTACTCGCACACCGTGTCGAAGGACTACTTCAACTACGCGGGCAACAAGGACGGCTCGGGCCTGAAGGGTCGCAACACCGGCTATCTGAACCTGAGCTACAGCAAGGAAATCGTGCCGAAGGTCACCCTGAAGGCCGCCGTGGGCTACACGCACATGAGCAGCGACATCCGCGACCTGGGCTACAAGAGCTACGTGGACTACAACGTGGGTGCCTCGTACGACTTCGGCAACGGCCTGTCGCTGGCCGGCGCGGTGCAGGGCGCCAACCGCAAGAGCTCCTACACGGTGGTCACCGACCCCGGCATCGACCTGGGCTTCGGGCCCATCGGCGCGCGCACCTGGTCGCCCAACAAGGCCCGCTTCATTGTCACGCTGACCAAGACGCTCTGAGCCTTCGAACGCAGCGCCAACAGATATCCATCCTTGAGGAGCAACACATGAGATCGACGGGGGAACCATCATGAAACTGGTCACGGCCATCATCAAACCATTCAAGCTCGACGAAGTGCGCGAGGCGCTTTCCGCCATCGGCGTGCAGGGCATCACCGTGACCGAGGTCAAGGGCTTCGGCCGGCAGAAGGGCCACACCGAGCTGTACCGCGGCGCGGAGTACGTGGTCGACTTCCTGCCCAAGGTCAAGATCGAGGCCGCCGTGGCCGACGACCTGGTCGAGCGCGTGATCGAGGCGGTCGAGGCCGCCGCGCGCACCGGCAAGATCGGCGACGGCAAGATCTTCGTCTACGACCTCGAGCAGGTCGTGCGTATCCGCACCGGCGAAACCGGCCGCGAGGCGCTTTGATTCAGAGGCACGAAAGAAAAAATCCAATGAAAAAACTGCTTGTCTCTCTGGCCATCGGCCTGAGCGCGCTCATGGCCGGCAACGCCGGCTTCGCCCAGACCGCGGCGCCGGCCGAAGCACCGGCCGCCTCGGCCCCCGCTGCCGCCGCGCCTGCGGCACCCGCAGCGGCCGCACCGGCCGCACCTGCTGCGGCAGCCACCGCTGCCGACGCCGCACCCGCTGCCGCGCCCTCGTTCAACAAGGGCGACACCGCCTGGATGCTGCTGTCGACGCTGCTGGTCATCATGATGGTCGTGCCCGGTCTGGCCCTGTTCTACGGCGGCCTGGTGCGCAGCAAGAACATGCTGTCGGTGCTGATGCAGGTCATGGTCACCTTCTCGATGATCGTGGTGCTGTGGCTCATCTACGGCTACAGCCTCGCCTTCACCGAGGGCAACGCCTTCATCGGTGGCTTCGACCGCCTGTTCATGAAGGGCGTGTTCGACTCCGCCGCCGGCACCTTCGCGCCGGGCGCGACCTTCAGCAAGGGCGTCTACATCCCCGAGCTGCTGTTCGCGACCTTCCAGGCCACCTTCGCCGGCATCACCTGCTGCCTGATCGTGGGCGCCTTCGCCGAGCGCATCAAGTTCTCGGCCGTGCTGCTGTTCATGGTTCTGTGGTTCACCTTCAGCTATGCACCGCTCGCGCACATGGTCTGGTTCTGGATGGGCCCGGACGCCTACGCCAGCAAGGACGTGGTCGATGCGATGAACGCCAAGGCCGGCCTGATCTGGCAATGGGGCGCGCTCGACTTCGCCGGCGGCACCGTGGTGCACATCAACGCCGCCGTCGCGGGCCTGGTCGGTGCCTTCCTGGTAGGCAAGCGCATCGGCTACGGCAAGGAAGCCTTCACGCCGCATTCGCTGACGCTGACGATGGTCGGTGCCTCGCTGCTGTGGGTGGGCTGGTTCGGCTTCAACGCGGGCTCCGCGCTCGAAGCCGGCACCAGCGCCGTGCTGGCCTTCATGAACACGCTGTCGGCCACCGCCGCCGCGGTGCTGGCCTGGTCCATCGGTGAAGCGCTGATGCGCGGCAAGGCCTCCATGCTGGGTGCGGCATCCGGTGCCGTCGCCGGCCTGGTCGCCATCACCCCGGCCGCCGGCAACGTCGGCCTGATGGGCGCGATCGTGATCGGCTTCGTCGCCGGCTTCGCCTGCCTCTGGGGCGTCAACGGCCTCAAGAAGATGCTCGGCGCGGACGACTCGCTCGACGTGTTCGGCGTGCACGGCGTGGGCGGCATCGTGGGTGCACTGCTCACCGGCGTGTTCAACACGCAGGCGCTGGGCGGCCCCGGCCTGGTGGGCGACTGGGTCACGGCCACGGTCACCTCCAACGGCATCGGCGCGCAAGTGTGGATCCAGCTCAAGGGCGTGCTGCTGACCATCGTCTGGTCGGGCGTGGTCTCCTTCATCGCGTACAAGATCGTCGACCTGACGATCGGCCTGCGGGTCACCGAAGAAGAAGAGCGCGAGGGCCTGGACATCTCGGCCCACGGCGAAACCGCCTACAACCGCTGAACACGGCGCGGGTCGCCAGGCGCGGCCCGCACCGCAGCGAACGACGAACGACTTCGAACCAACGACTTCGAACCAACGACTTCGAACGAACGAACGAACCGATTCAGTTTCATCAAGGCAAGTCTCCTTTGGATGTTCGGCCCGCAAGCGCAATGGCGCCAGCGGGCCACTTTTTTTGGTGCACGCCAGCCTTCCTTCGAGCAGCTTTGCAGCGGACGCTTATGCACAATGCGCCCATGTGGACCCCCTTGAACGACAGCGGCTGCGAGCTCGGCGAATCCCCGTTCTGGCACCCGCAGGAACGCGCTCTCTATTGGCTCGACATCCCGGGCCGCGCCGTGCTGCGCACCCGCGGCGACATCGCCCATGCCGCGGTGGAGCGCTGGCAACTGCAGACCGAGCCCGGCTGCATGGCGCCCGCGGCGGGCGGCGGCCTGGTGATCGCGCTGCGCGACGGCGTCTACCGCGCGCCTGAATGGGGTGGGGCGCTGACGCTGCTGGCCCGCGTGGACCACGACGTGCGGACCATGCGCTTCAACGACGGCAAGTGCGATCCGCTCGGCCGCTTCTGGGCCGGCACCATCAACGAGGCCAAAGACGGCGCCAGCGCCGCGCTGTACTGCCTCGACGCGCGCGACGGCACGCCGCGGCTCACGCGCATGGCCGATGGCGTAACCACCGCGAACGGTCTCGCCTTCGCGCCCGATGCCGCTACCGTCTACTGGGCCGACACGCCCGCGCACCGCGTGAGCGCTTGGGATTGGGAGGCGCAGACCAACCGCCTGTCGCACCGGCGCGTGTTTGCCCAGTTCGAGTCCAAGGTGCCCGGCGCGCAGTACCAGGGCCGACCCGACGGCGCGACAGTCGACGCCGACGGCCACTACTGGGTCGCGATGTTCGAAGGCGCCCAGCTGCTGCGCTTCTCGCCGGCGGGCGAGCAGGTGGAGGCCGTGCCCGTGCCGGCGCAGTGCCCCACCATGCCCTGCTTCGGGGGTGACGACCTGCGCACGCTGTTCGTCACCACGGCGCGGCGCGGGCGGCTGGCCGACGAGCTCGAGCGTCTGCCGGGCTCGGGCCAGGTCTTGTCGATGCCCACCAAAACGTCAGGGCTGCCCGTCAGATTCTGGAAGGATTGATGCCCCTGGCGGGCTGTACGATCGCCCGCATGGATCCAGCCCTTCGCCAGATCAGCGAACGTATTCGCGCCGCTGCCGCCGACCGTACCTTGCTCCGCATTCGCGGCGGAGGCACCAAGGATTTCTACGGCCAGCCGCCGCAGGGCGAGGAACTCAGCACCAAGGCCTGGCAGGGCATCGTCAGCTACGAACCCAGCGAACTCGTCGTGACCGTACGCGGCGGCACCGAGATGACGGAGCTCGATGTCCTGATGGCGACCGTCAACCAGACCCTGGCCTTCGAGCCGCCGCGCCTCCGCTTCGGCAGCACGGTGGGCGGCATGGTGGCTGCCGGCCTCAGTGGCCCGGCGCGTGCCAGTGTCGGCGCGCTGCGCGACTACGTGCTGGGCGTCCAGATCATCAACGGCCGCGGCGAACTGCTCCAGTTCGGGGGCACGGTCATGAAGAACGTGGCCGGCTACGACGTCTCGCGCCTGATGGCCGGCTCGATGGGCACACTGGGCGTGATCACCGAGGTCAGCCTCAAGGTGCTGCCGACGGCGCCGGCGGAGGCCACGCTCGTGTTCGATTGCGACCAGGCCGATGCGCTGCGCCTGCTCAATTCGTGGGGCGGCCAACCGCTGCCGCTCAATGCCAGCCGATGGTGCCAGGAGCGGGGCGTTGGCCGGCTGTGGCTCCGCCTGCGCGGTGCCGCCGCTGCAGTGGACGCGGCCTGCAAGCGCCTTGGCGGCGAGCGGCAGGACGAGTTCGAGGCCCGCGACGACTGGGACTCGTTGCGCGACATGCGTCTGCCGTGGTTCGATGCAAAACCAGGTCGGTCGCTGTGGCGCGTGTCGGTGCCGCAGACCGCGCCGGTGTTGCCGTTCGACGGCGCGCCGTTGGTCGAATGGCACGGTGGCCAGCGCTGGTACTTCGCCGGCGCGGGCGACGGCGAGCGTTTGCGCGCTGCAGCCCGCACCGTCGGCGGCCATGCCACGCTCTTCGCACCGGCCGCGGACATCGATGCGTCGGTGCCACGTTTCGATGCGCTGCCGACCCCGCTGCGGCGCATCAACGAGGCATTGATGCGCGAATTCGACCCCGACGCCGTGTTCGACCGCGGCCGGCTCCTTCAAAGCGTGAGCCCCTGACCCATGCAAACCGAACTCGCCCCCGAATTCAAGACGACGCTCGAAGGCCAGGAGGCCGAGGCCATCCTGCGCAAGTGCGTGCATTGCGGCTTCTGCACCGCCACCTGCCCCACCTACCAGCTGCTGGGCGACGAGCTCGACGGCCCGCGCGGTCGCATCTACCTCATCAAGCAGGTGCTGGAAGGCAAGCAACCCACGCGCAGCACGCAGCTGCACCTGGACCGCTGCCTCACCTGCCGCAATTGCGAAAGCACCTGTCCCTCCGGCGTGCAATACGGCCACCTCGTCGACATCGGCCGGAAGATTGTCGACCAGAAGGTGCCGCGCCCCGCGCTCGAAGGCGCCCTGCGTTGGACACTCAAGGAAGCGTTGCCTTCGCCGCTCTTCGGCCCCGCCATGAAGCTGGGCCAGTCGGTGCGCGGCTTGCTGCCCGCAAAGCTGAAAGCCAAGGTTCCCGCGGCGCGGCCCGCCGGCGCCTGGCCGAAGCGCAGGCACGCCCGCAAGATGCTGATGCTGGCCGGCTGCGTGCAGCCCGCCATGGCGCCCAACATCAACAGTGCCACCGCTCGGGTGCTCGATGCGGCCGGCATCGAAGCCGTGGTGGCACCCAGCGCGGGTTGCTGCGGTGCGGTGAAGTTCCACCTGAACGACCAGGACGGCGGCAAGGCCGAGATGCGCGCCAACGTCGATGCCTGGTGGCCGCAAGTCGAGGCCGGCGCCGTCGAGGCCATCGTCATGAACGCTTCCGGCTGCGGCGTCACCGTGCGCGAGTACGGGCACCTGCTGCGCGACGAGCCGGCTTATGCGCAGAAGGCCGCACGCATCAGCGCACTCACGCGCGACCTGAGCGAGCTGCTGCCCGAACTCGTGCCGCTGCTGCAACCCCGCGTGAAGGCGCCTGCAGGTGTCGTCGCCTACCACCCGCCCTGCACGTTGCAGCATGGGCAGAAGCTGCGCGGCGGCGTCGAGACGCATCTGCGCGCGCTCGGCTTCGACATGCAGGTCGCGCGCGTCGAATCACACCTGTGCTGCGGCTCCGCCGGCACTTACTCCGTGCTTCAGCCCGAACTGGCCTATGCGCTGCGCGACCGCAAGCTGGGCCACCTCGACCGGCTCGGGCCCACCATCATCGTCTCGGCCAACATCGGCTGCATCACCCATCTGCAAAGCGGCAGCGCGCAGCCGGTGCGGCATTGGGTCGAGCTGCTGGACGAGGCGCTGGCGCCGGCCTGATCGCACACGCGAAAAGGCGCTGGTCCGACCCGATGTCGGCGCCAGTCCGCCGACCATCGAGTACCGCAACTTCGGGAGACAAACCATGCGCAAGCCCTCTTTTCGATCCTTCGCCCTCGGCTGTGCCCTGGCCGCCGCGCCGTGGCTGACCCAGGCCCAGACCATGCAACCCGGCACCGGCGCGATGCCCGCCATGAAGGTGGAAGGCGCTGCACGCTATGCCTGCGGAGGCATCGGCTCGGACGAATCCACCGCCATGCGCGCTGCGATGAAGGACCATCCGCTCGCGCTGCTGTTCGCACGCGCCGGCGGCGAATACCTTGCCAACGTCGACGTGCGGATCAAGGGCGCCAACGGCGACACCGCGCTCGCGATGCGCGCGTCGGGCCCCGTGTGCCTGGTCGATCTGCCAGCTGGCCGCTACACCGTCGAGGCCACCACCGAAGGCATGACCAAGACCCACAACGTCACGGTGGGCCGCGGTTCGCAGACGGCCGATTTCCGCTTCTGAGCTCGCGACCTAGGTTCGTGAGTGAGTTCGCGCATCAGGCGGCCGCCAGTGCGGCCTCGATGTCCCGCGTCATCGAGGCCGGCGTGTCCAGCGGCGCATAGCGCTTGATGACCTTGCCGTCCTTGCCCACCAGGAACTTGGTGAAGTTCCACTTGATCGCGGTGCTGCCCAGCAGGCCCGGCGCTTCCTTCGTGAGCCACTTGTACAGCGGCGTGGCGCCGGAGCCGTTGACCTCGATCTTCTCCATCATCGGAAAGCTCACGCCGTAGTTCTGCACGCAGAACGCGCCGATCTCGTCGTTCGTGCCCGGGTCCTGGTTGCCGAACTGGTTGGACGGAAAGCCGAGCACCGCAAGGCCCTTGCCTGCGTACTTCTTGTAGAGCGCTTCCAGCCCTTCGAACTGCGGTGTAAAGCCGCACTTGCTGGCCGTGTTGACGATCAGGAGCACCTGGCCCTTGAACTGCGACAGCGGGACGTCCGTGCCGTCGATCTGCCGGGCTTCGAAGTCGTAGACGCTGGTCATGATGCTTTGTCCTCCAGGATGCGGGAAGGCCGATCATCGTCGCGCCCGCGCGTTCGCGCAAACGCCGACCACGCCGCCGCGAGCACGATCAGCGCGCCGCCGGCCCAGATGCGCGCGTCCATCGTGGCCGCGCCCAGCGCCACCGACGAGACGCTCGCGAACAGCACTTCCGACAACATGATCACCGCGGTCACGCTGGCCGCCAGCCGTGCCGCGCCGTACTGAAGCGCGATGTTGGCGAGCACGAAGCCCGTGCCGAGCAGCGCGGCCCACGGGGCCCAGCCGGCAAGCGCCTCGACCGGCGGTGGCGGCGTGATGGCACCGAGGGCGGTGCCGATCAACGCCGTCGCCATGGCGACACCTGCGCAGCCGCAGAACATCGCGAGTGCGCGCGATTCGCCGGGCGCCTCGCGCAGCCGCCGCAGCAGGATGTTGGTCAGCGCGAAGCTGAAGCCGGCTGCCAGTCCCAGCCAGTCGGGCACGCTCGCCGGCACCGGCCAGTCGGTATCGGGCGTCTTCAGCACCACGGCGACACCGGCCAGCGCCAGCGCCATGCGTGCCAGTGCGGAGGGCGTGGGCCGCTCGCCCAGCAGAAGCCAGGCCAGCAGCACGCTCCACAGCGGCATCAGGTAGAACAGCAGCACCACCCGCACCACGTCGCCCTGGGTCACGGCCCAGTTGAACCCCAGGTTGGTCAGGCCCGCGAAAAGCGCCAGCAGCGCCAGCCCGGGCCAGGTCGCGAACGCACGCCACGCATGGCGCCGCAGCAAGGTCGTGCCCAGCACGATCACGACGTAGATCAATCCCGTCGCCCAGACCGGATGCAGCCCGTGGGCCTCGATGTGGCGGAAGGGAATCCAGGAAACGCCCCATACGAAGGCGTTGAAGACGAGCGCGATGGCGGACAAATGAAGAATGGTTCGTCAGGCTGCGTTGCATCGGGGCCTATGGCCGGCGAAGCCGCGCCAATTCGGGAGACACCGCGGAACCTGCTTTGCCGGGCCGCTGGTGTCGCCCCCGGCGAGGGGGTTGGCGGACCACACGAAGTGGGGGAGCCTGGGGGAGGTCAATGATGTTTATCGCTGCGGGCGATGGCGAGCAGGTGCTCGACCTCTTCGGGATAGCGCTTCAGGTTGTTTTCGTGCCAACGCTTGATCACGTACATGAAGCCCGCCACCACCACGCCGAAGGCGGTGATCGCCGCATAGGCCGACAGGCCGAGCCCCGTGCAGGCGCTGTAGAACGCGCCCAGCACCAGGATGCAGGCCTGCTCGTTGAAGTTCTGCACCGCGATCGACCGCCCCGCGCCCATCAGGTTGTGGCCGCGGTGCTGCAGCAGCGCATTCATCGGCACCACCAGGAAGCCGCCCAGGCCACCCAGCATGATCAGGAAGGGCACCGCGATCCAGATGTTGTCGATGAAGTTCATCCCGATCACCACGATGCCCATGCCGATGCCCAGCGGAATCACGCGCGTGGCCATGTCCAGCCGCATCTTCATCGAAGCGACCACCGCGCCCACCGCGGTGCCGATGGCGACCACTCCGGTCAGCGACGAAGCCTGCGCCGTGCTGTAGCCCAGCGCCAGCGAAGCCCAGGCCAGCACGATGTACTTGAGGTTGCCGCCGGCGCCCCAGAACAGCGTGGTGGTGGCCAGCGAGATCTGGCCCAGCTTGTCGCGCCACAGGCGCGAGTTGCAATGCCAGAAGTCGGGCAGCAGCGCGAGCAGGTTGCGCACCATGCCGTGCTGCGGATTGGAGCGCAGCGGCCGCATCTCGACGCCGGTGTCGGGAATGCGGGTGTTGAACCAGGCCGCGATCGCGTAGACGAAGATCAGCGCCGCGATGGCCGCTTCGGGCGGCGTGTCGATGCCGGTGTCGATGACGGGGAAGTCCAGCGCCAGCATGCGGCTCGACAACGCATGCCCCACCAACTGGCCACCCAGCACGATGCCCAGGATGATCGACGCGATGGTCAGGCCCTCGATCCAGCCGTTGGCCTTGACCAGTTGCGAGGCCGGCAGCAGTTCGGTGAGGATGCCGTACTTGGCCGGCGAGTAGGCCGCGGCGCCCAGGCCCACCACCGCGTAGGCCAGCAGCGGATGCGTGCCGAACAGCATCATCAAGCAGCCGATGACCTTGATGGCATTGCTGATGAACATCACCTTGCCCTTGGGCAAGGAGTCGGCGAAGGCGCCCACCAGCGGCGCCAGCGCCACGTAGAAAATGGTGAAGATCGGCACCAGCGCGGCGCGCTGCCACTCGGGTGCGCCACCGGTTCGCATCAGTTCCACCGCCGCCACGAAAAGCGCGTTGTCGGCCAGCGACGAGAAGAACTGGGCCGACATGATCGTGTAGAAACCGCGCTTCATCGATGGGCTGGCTGGCCAGAGAGGGCTGCTGGCAATAGTGGAATTTGGCCGCGGTACTGGCGGAATGCGCGGTTATAGCATGGGGGTGCAATGTCAAAATGGCGCGACAAGCCCACACCGTACGGGTGTTTTTCCTCATGTACTGAACCGGTTTCATCGTGCCGCGTCCGATCCTCGCCACCATCCACACCGCTGCCCTGGCCCACAACCTCGAACGCGCGCGCCGCGCCGCGGTCGATTCGCGCGTCTGGGCCGTCGTCAAGGCCAATGCCTACGGGCACGGCATCGAGCGCGTGTTCGACCCCTTTCGTGCCGCCGACGGCTTCGCGATGCTCGACCTGGCCGAGGCCGAGCGCGTGCGCGCCCTGGGTTGGCGCGGGCCGGTGCTGCTGCTCGAGGGCGTCTTCGAGCCGCGCGACCTGGAGCTGTGCTCGCGGCTCGACCTGTGGCACACCGTGCACTGCGACGAGCAGATCGACATGCTGGCCGCCCACAAGACGCAGGTGCCGCAGCGCGTGTTCCTCAAGATGAACACCGGCATGAACCGCCTGGGCTTCGCGCCCGAGCGCTTCCGCTCGGCCTGGACCCGTCTCGATGCACTGCCGCAGGTGGACGAGATTTCGCTCATGACCCATTTCAGCGACGCCGACGGCCCGCGCGGCGTGGCCCATCAGCTCGAGGCCTTCGAGCGCGTCACGCGCGACCTGCCGGGCGAGCGCTCGATCGCCAACAGCGCCGCCACCCTGCGCCATGCGGCCGCCACGCGTGCCGACTGGGTGCGCCCCGGCATCCTGCTGTACGGCAGTGCGCCCGACTTTCCCGAGCACGATGCCGAGCACTGGCAACTGCAGCCGGCGATGACGCTGTCGACCCGACTGCTGACGGTGCAGACGCTGAAGGCCGGCGACACCATCGGCTACGGCTCGCGCTTCACCGCCGAAGGCCCCATGACCATCGGCGTGGCCGCGGTCGGCTATGCCGACGGCTACCCGCGCCACTGCGACACCGGCACGCCGGTGCTGGTCGACGGGGTGCGCACGCGCATGGTCGGCCGCGTCAGCATGGACATGATCACGGTCGACCTCACGCCGGTGCCGCAGGCCAGGTTCGGCAGCGAAGTCACGCTGTGGGGCCGGGCCGCCAACGGCACCGTGCTGCCCATCGATGAGGTGGCGCGGTCCGCGGGCACCATCGGCTACGAGCTCATGTGTGCCGTGGCGCCGCGCGTGCCCGTGGCCACCGACTGACGAAGGGCACAGCCGCTTGAAGATCCTGTCGAACTGGCGCTCGGTGCGCCTCTGGGAAACCGAGGTCGAGCGCGACCTGCACCGCAGGCACGACATGCGCACCCATGGCCTCTTGATCGGCACCACCACGATGCTGCTGATGTGGCTGGTGTCCTGGCTGCAGATGCATTTCGGCGTCGAGTCGCTGGCCCTGCGCTACTTCGTGACGCTGGGCACCGGCTACCTCGTATACCTGTGGATCCTGCGCTGGTGGGCGCTGATGCTGATCCGCCGCAACACGCAGTTCAACCCCGACGTGCCCGACCTGGGCCTCGGCGAATTTCCCTCGGCGCGCAGCAGCGCAAGCGTCACCAGCAGCAGTGGCCACGGCACCGGCGCGGCCGACGTGTCTGCGGGCCACGGCGTCGGCGACCTGGCCGGCGGTGCGCTCGACGTCGCGGCCGGCGCCGACGAAGGCGCGGTCATCGTGGTGCCGGTGCTCGCGATCTTCCTCGTCTGTGTCGCCATCGTCTTCGGCGCGGGTGCGCTGGTGCTGCTGTACTTCGGCTCCGAAGCGCTGCTGGCCGTGGCGATCGAGCTGGCCTTTTCCTACGTGACCGCCACCGCCGCGGTGCGCGTGGTGCGCGAGGGCTGGCTCACCGCCGCAGTGCGGTTGACCTGGAAGCCCTTGCTGGGGGCCTTGCTCTGCGCGGTGTTGCTGGGCGCGGCGCTCGACCGTTTCATGCCGCAGGTCAACTCCTTGCCGGAGGCGGTGCGCGTGATGCTCGGGCGCCGATGAGCGGCACGGCCATCTGGCGCTGCCTGGTCGTCGAAGACGACGCCGACATGGCGCGCTACGTCGCCGAGGGCTTCCGTACGCTCGGCCACGTGGCGGTGGTCTGCCGCGACGGCGCCGATGCACTGGCCCGCTCGACCGGCGAGGCCTGGGACCTGATCATCCTCGACCGCATGCTGCCCAACGAGGTCGACGGGCTGTCGATCCTGTCCACGCTGCGCGCGCTCGGCAAGCGCACGCCCGTGCTCGTGCTCAGTGCGCTGAGCGCGCTCGACGAGCGCGTGCGCGGCCTCAAGGCCGGCGGCGACGACTACCTGACCAAGCCCTTCGCCTTCTCCGAACTGTCCGCGCGCGCCGAGGCGCTCGTTCGACGGTCCCGCGCCGGCCCCGAGATCCGCGAGCTGACGATGGCCGACTTGCGTGTCGACCTGGTGCGCCGGCAGGCCGAGCGCGGCGGCCGGCCCATCGCGCTGCAGCCGCGCGAATTCAGGCTGCTGGCCTACTTGATGATGCATCCGGGCCAGGTGGTGACGCGGACCATGCTGCTCGAAGCCGTGTGGGACTACCAGTTCGACCCGCAGACCAACGTGGTCGACGTGCAGGTGAGCCGGTTGCGCGCCAAGCTCGATGCACAGGGCGGCGCGACGCTGATCCACACCGTGCGCGGCGTCGGCTACCGCATGGCCGCCGAGGCCGGCATCGACGCGGCCGGATGATCGCCGCGTTGCGCCTTCTGTGGCGCTCGGTCGGTTTCCGGCTCGCCTTCAACTACGGGCTGCTGGTCGCCATCACCATGCTGGTGGCGCTGGCCGTCATCTACATGCAGACCGTCGGCGTGATGCACCAGCGCACCGCGCGGCAGGTGACCGTGCTCGCGCAGCAACTCGCCACGCGCTTCGAGGTGGGGGGCGCCGATGCGGTGGCCGTCGACGTGATGCGCGCGCTCGCCGACGAGCACGACGCGGCCAACGAAATCTACCTGCTGGTCGACCGCATGGGCCGCATCGTCGCCGGCAACCTCGACGCGGTGCCCGAGATGGCACCCGGCACCGGCACTCAGCAGCGCGTGCTGCGCGCGGGGCGGCCGGTGTCGGCCTACCTGGTGAGCCATGTGCTGTCGGACGGCGGGTTCATCGTGGTCGGCCACGACCTGCGCGACCAGGAAACCATCGAGTCGCTGGTCGCGAGCGCCAGCGCGGCGGCGGGCATGGTCGCGGTGCTGCTGCTCATCGGTGGCATCTTCGTGTTCCGCCAGGAGCTGGAGCGCAGCGTGGGCGCCGTGCGCCGCACCGTTCAGCGCATCGCGGCCGGCGAGATGCAGGAGCGCGTCGCGCTCACGGCAGAGGCCGACGAATTCGCGCACCTCCACCACGAGGTCAACGCGATGCTCGATCGCATCCAATTGCTGATGGATGGTGTGCGGCACGTCTCCGACACCATCGCCCACAACTTGCGCACGCCGCTCACGCGCATCCTGCTCGGCTTGCGCGATGCGCAGCGTGCCGGCGCGCCGGCCCAGGCGAAAGAAGAAGCCATCGGCGCCGCCATCCGCGAGCTGGAAGGCCTGACCGTGGTGTTCGAAAAGCTGCTCCAGATCGCCGAAGCCGAGGCCGGTGCGCGTCGCCGCCAGTTCGAGGCGGTGGCACCCGACGAGGTCGCGGGCGACATGGTCGAGCTCTACGAGCCGGTGGCCGAAGCGCACGGCGCGACGCTGCGGCACGACCCGCCCGACCCGGCGCACGTGCCGGGCGACCGCGACCTGCTCGCAGGCGTCATCGCCAACCTGATCGAGAACGCGCTCAAGTACGCGGGCGCCGGTGCAGAGGTGCGCGTCGGCACCCGGCGCGTCGGGTCGCACGTGCTGCTGTGCGTGCAGGACGACGGGCCTGGCATCCCGTTCGATGAGCATCAGCGCATCGGCACGCGCTTCCACCGGCTCGATCGCAGCCAGCCGGGGCATGGCCTGGGGCTGGCGAGCGTGCGGGCGGTCGCCGCACTGCATGGGGGGCGCGTGCGTTTCGAGGATGCGGCGCCGGGATTGCGCGTCGAACTCGAACTGCCGGTGTTCGACTAGCGCATCGGTAAGCGCCGTGATCAGTCGGTCATGCGCGACAGCACGTCTTGCGGCCCACGCCGGCGGTGCCACAGCGCCATCGTGATGTGCCCTGCGACCAGCGCGAGCAAAGCCCAGCCGAGCTCACCGTGCAGCAGGCCGCCGAGCTGGGTCATCCAGTCGATGCGCTCGCCGGGGCGCTCGTCCATCAACGGAACGCCGAAGGGCGAGAAGGCGCGGGCCGAACCGTATTGCCGCAGCAGGCCGATGGTCGGCACTGCGATCATCAAGAAGTAGAGCGCTCGATGCCCCCAGCGCGACGCGGCGCTGACGGATGGTGGACGGCGCCGCGCATTCGCGAGCGTCCACGCCAGGCGCAGCACGACGAGCAGCATCAGCAAGGCACCCACCGGCTTGTGCACGGGCCAAAGAAAGGCCTCGACGGGCGTGTCCGGCAGAAAGTAGTGCGCGAGCGCCGCGGAGAACACGACTGCGAAGCAGGCCGCCATCGTCCAGTGCAGCGTGCGGCTCAGGCTGCCGTAGCGCGTGGTGGAGTCGGGCCTCGGCCAACTCCCACTCTGCGCGGACGGGGCGGGTCGAGCGGAAGCAGGCGTCGTGGCAGGGGAGGAGCGCATGGCTTGTATCGAAAAGTTGGCTTACCCCGATGGACGCGCCGGGTCTTGGTTGGTTCAATGCGATAACCTTTTGTTGCCTCCATGTCGGCACGGTGTCGGCGTCGGCCTACGCCAGTACGTCCCTCGCAACCGGGCTGTACCGTTCCTGACCCAAGCCCGTGGTACACCAGCGCATGTCGCGTCGTTCGATCCTCCTTTCCGCGCTCGCACTGCTGGCCGCAGCCACGTCGGCGCCAGCCACGGCTTCCACATTGGTGGAGGAAGTGCCCTTCATCACCACGCCCGATCACGTCACGCTGGCGATGTTGGAGTTGGCCGGTGTCGGCGCACAGGACCATGTCCTCGACCTCGGCTCGGGCGATGGACGCATCGTCATCACTGCCGCGAAGCGTTTCGGCGCCAGCGGCCTCGGCTTGGAGATCGTGCCCGACCTGGTGGCGCAGAGCGACGCGAATGCGCAACGCGCCGGCGTCGCCGACCGCGCACGTTTCCGCGTGCAGGACATCTTCGAGGCCGACCTCTCGACCGCGAGCGTGATCACGATGTACCTGCTGCCTGAGTTCAACCTCCGCCTGCGGCCGAGCTTGCTCGCGCTCGCGCCGGGCACGCGCATCGTGTCGCACGACTGGGACATGGGCGACTGGGAACCCGACCGCACGATCACGCTGCCGGTGCCCGACAAGGCCGTCGGCCGCGAGAAACTGAGCCGCCTGCATCTGTGGCACGTGCCGGCCCCGGTGCAGGGCCGCTGGTGCGCTGGCGCGCTCACGCTGGAGATGACGCAGCGGTTCCAGTCCTACCGCGCGCAGTTCGAAGGTGGCGGCCAGCGCTACCAATGGTCGGGCCGCGTGCGCGGGGCAGCGTTGCCGCCGCCCGTGGGTGGTCCGTTGCGGCCTGGCCTCACGTGGCGCGACGGTGCGTTGCATGTGGCAGCCGGTGCGCCTGGCCTGCCAGCGGGCACGCGCTTCGCCTCCTGCTGAGCCGCGGCACGTCCAGGGAATCTTTCCGCTCTTCTTCGCTGCGCCTCGAACATTGCCATTCGGCAATGTCTTCGTCATCCACGAGCGCGTCCACCCTTCCTACGATCGGCGTCCCGGTCGCGGATGCGCCGCGCCCGGGCGAGCCGCGGTTTGCGCGGTCTTCATCACGAGGAGACACACAGGGTGAGAATCAAAAGTCAGAGGGACTTCTTTTCCGGCGCCATCTTCAGCGCCTTCGGCGTCGCCTTCGCATGGGGCGCCACCAACTACACCGTCGGCACCGGCGCCCGCATGGGGCCGGGCTATTTCCCGTTGATCGTCGGCGTGCTGATCGCGCTGATGGGCGCGCTGATCACCTTCAAGTCGCTCACGGTCGAAACCGACGACGGCGAGCCGGTGGGCCGCATCGCGTGGAAGCCGCTGGTCTTCATCATCGGTGCCAATATCGTCTTCGGCATCCTGCTCGGCGGGCTGCCTTCGATCGGCCTGCCGCCCATGGGGCTGATCGTCGCCATCTACGTGCTCACCTTCGTCGCCAGCCTGGCCGGCGACAACTTCAACGCCAAAGCGGTCGGCATCCTCGCCACCATCCTGGCGGTGGGCAGCTACCTGGCCTTCGTGGTCGCACTCAAGCTGCAGTTCCCTGTGTGGCCCACCTTCATCGCGGGCTGAGACCGACGTCATGGACCTGATCACCAACCTTTCCATCGGCTTCGGCGTCGCCTTCACCGCGCAGAACCTCGTCTACGCCTTCGTCGGCTGCCTGCTGGGCACGCTGATCGGCGTGCTCCCCGGCATCGGCCCGGTCGCGACCATCGCGATGCTGCTGCCGGCCACCTATGCGCTGCCGCCGGTGGCCGCGCTCATCATGCTCGCGGGCATCTACTACGGCGCCCAGTACGGCGGCTCCACCACCGCCATCCTGGTCAACCTGCCTGGCGAATCGTCGTCGGTCGTGACCGTCATCGACGGCTACCAGATGGCGCGGCGCGGCAGGGCGGGGCCCGCGCTGGCCGCGGCCGGCCTGGGCTCCTTCTTCGCCGGTTGCGTGGGCACGCTGATCCTGGCCGC
>NZ_LYVO01000030.1 GCF_001984055.1 Variovorax sp. KK3 | reverse complement strand
GGACGAGGCGCGGCGGGGGCTGCGGGTGCGCTGGGGGCTCGCGAGGCACCGCCCGACGCACTGCGGCGCGAGTCGGAGCGCAACGCGGCCAACCAGCGCTTCGCCGCGCCCGGCGGCCAGGCGCCCGGCGTGGCGCGCGATGCGGCTGAATCACCGCGTGCGGCTGCACCGGCAGCGGCGGCCCCGACGACGCGTGCCACGAAACGGGTGAGATGCCCACCTTCGCCGCCCTGTCTCAATGGAGCCGCATGACCATCGCACCGCGCGGCAGCGCAAGCCGCAGCCTGTCGCGCGGCGAGGCAGCCGAGATCAATGCCTTGCTGGGATCGGCCGCCCTGTCGGCCGTCAACCCGCAGCCGCTGACGGGCGCCGCCGAGTGGCGCGTGACGCTGGAGCGTGCAAACGGGGAAGTGCTTGCAGTCTTCGAACTGGGCCGCAGCCAGGTGCGCTGGCGCGAGGGCCAGAAGCCGCCGACGACCGGCGCGCCCTCGGCGGGCTCGCTCGCGGCGCTGCGCGGTGCCTTGCAGCATGCGATGGAGCCGCCGGCACCGCCGCCCGCGCCGTCATGGCTGACCACGCCGCCGGGCCAGCCGCCGCTTCAGCCGCAGCCGACGGCGCCGGCGGTGCCCGAGTCGGCGCCGCCACCCGAGCCGCCGCGCTGACTCATTGGTGCTTGAAAGCCGCCTTGCGCTTGTTGACGAAGGCGTCCATGCCTTCCTTCTGGTCGGTGGTGGCGAAGAGGGCGTGGAACAGGCGCCGCTCGAACATCACGCCGTCGGCCAAGCCGCTTTCGAAGGCGCGGTTGACCGATTCCTTGGCCGCCATCACCGCCACCTGCGAGAAGTCGGCAATGATCAGCGCGGCGCCCAGCGCCTCGTCCATCATCTTGTCGTAGGGCACGACGCGGCTGACCAGGCCGGCACGCTCGGCCTCGTTCGCGTCCATCATGCGGGCGGTCAGCGCCATGTCCATGGCCTTGGCCTTGCCCACCGCACGCGGCAGGCGCTGCGTGCCGCCGGCGCCGGGGATCACGCCGAGCTTGATCTCGGGCTGGCCGAACTTCGCGTTGTCGGCCGCGATGATGAAGTCGCACATCATGGCCAGCTCGCAGCCGCCGCCCAGCGCGAAGCCGCTCACCGCCGCGATGACGGGCTTGCGCACGCTGCGGATGGTTTCCCAGTTGCGCGTGATGTAGTCGCCCTTGTAGACGTCCACGAAGCTGTAGCTCGCCATGGCGCCGATGTCGGCGCCGGCCGCGAAGGCGCGCTCGCTGCCGGTCACGATGATGCAGCCGATGGCCGGGTCGGCGTCGAAGGCCTGGAGCGCTGCGCCCAGCTCGGTCATCAGGGTGTCGTTGAGCGCGTTCAGCGCCTTGGGCCGGTTCAGCGTCACGATGCCGACTTTGCCGGCCTCGGTGCGGACTTCGATGGTTTCGTAGCTCATGGATGTCTCCTGAAGGAATGAATGCGAAAAGCGGCGGGCGCCTCTACTGCGGCGCCAGCCAGCGAGCCAGTTTGGCCGGCTCCTGCGCTGCCAGGCGCCATGTGGTGACGCCGCTCGGCAGCGTCAGCGGCAGGCGCAGCAGGCGCCGGTCGCGCGCCACGAGCGCGGTGATCTTCTTGAGCGGGCCGAGGTAGAGCGCCAGGTCGTCGAGCCGCGCGATGCGCCAGCCCTGCGCCGGCCGGCCCTTGTGGGCGGCCAGCTCGATGCCGATCCATTCGTCGTTGGCCGAGAAGCCCGCCTGTTCGGCCGCGCCGCCGCGCAGCACCATCTTGACCTGCACGCTGCCGGCGGCCTCGGCCACGCGCAAGCCCAGTTCCTGCGCGCGCTGGGCCGGGTCTTCGTTGGCTGAGACGCCATGCTGCGCCAGCAACGCGGCCAGTGGCAGTTCTTCGGTCGAATGCACCCAGCGCGCGATCTCGCCAGCGAAGGAGCGCCCGCCCACGCTTTCGAGCGCGGCCGCAAAGTCCGTCTCGGCCACGGGCCCGCCATTGCTCTTCGTCCACAGCTGGCGCATCACGTCGTCGAGCGAGCCCTTGCCTTCGGCGCGCAGCGTCAGGTCGAAGCACAGCGCGACCAGTGCGCCCTTGGTGTAGTAGCTGATGGTGGTGTTGGCGGTCTGCTCGTCCTGCCGGTAGTACTTGACCCAGGCGTCGAAGCTGGCCTGCGCCACCGACTGCACGTGGCGCCCCGGCGCCTGCAGCACCTGGTTGGCGGTCTTGTTCAGAAGCCGCAGGTACGACCCATCGTCCAGCAGCCCGGCGCGGCGAAGCAGCAGGTCGTCGTAGTAGCTGGTGAAGCCTTCGAACAGCCACAGCAGCTGCGTGTAGTTCTCCTGTGCGTAGTCGTATCGCACGAACTCTGCAGGCCGCAGGCGCTTGACGTTCCAGGTGTGGAAGTACTCGTGGCTGATCAGCCCCAGCAGCGTGGTGTAGCCTTCGGCCTGCTTGGGCACGCCAAGCTGCGGCAGGTCGCGCCGCGTGCAGATCAGCGCGGTCGAGTGGCGGTGCTCGAGGCCGCCGTAGCCGTCGTCCACGGCGTTCAGCATGAAGACGTAGCGGTCGTGCGGCGGCTTCGGGCCGCCGCGCTTGCCGGCCTTGGGGCCGCGCCAGAAGCGCATCTGCGTCTCGCAGATGGCGCGCGCGTCGGCGATGAGCCGCTCGCCGTCGAAGGAGGGCGGTGCGCCGGCGACGACGAAGCGGTGCGGCACGCCGCAGGCTTCGAACTCGGCGCTCCAGAACGCACCCATTTCCACGGGGCTGTCCGCCAGCTCGTCGTAGTCGGCGGCCAGGTAGTGGCCGAAGCCCTGGCGGTCGGCCTTGGTCGCCTTCAGTGCCGTCGCGCAAGACCAGCGCTGTTCGTCCGGGGCGAGCTTGGGGCCGACGATCTCGATGGCGTGCGGCGCATCGGTCTGGCCGTCCACGCGCAGGCACAGGCTGGTGCCGTTGAAGAAGCCGCGCGTGGCGTCGAGCCAGGCGGTGCGCACCGAGTTGTCGTAGGCGCAGACGCGGTAGCGCAGTTCGAGCGGCTTGCCGGGCGCGCAGTCCACGAGCCAGCTGCACTTGTCGAGCTGCTGCACGGCCAGCGCGCGGCGGCCCTGGCGGGCCTCGAGGTCTTGCAGGTTCTTCGCGAACTCGCGCACCAGGTAGCTGCCCGGAATCCACACCGGCAGTGAGACACGCTGCTGCGCGGCGGGCCGCTCGATGCGAAGCGTGACGGCGAAGAAATGGGCGTTTCGGTCCGCGCATTCCACGCGGAAGTGAATGGCCAGCGCGACCATCAGTTGATGGCGGCCAGTTGCTTTTCGACCTGCGCGGCCGGAATGGCCCCCGGCGTGCGAGATCCGTCGGAGAAGATCAGCGTCGGCGTGCCGGTGATGTTGTACTTCTGGCCGAACTCGCGGTTGCGCGTCACTGCAGCGGTGTCGCACTCGGCCTTTTCCGGCACCGTGCCGCGTTGCATCCAGTCGGCCCAGGCCTTGGCCTTGTCCTTGGCGCACCAGATGTTTTGCGACTTGGTCACCGAGTCGGGCCCCAGCACCGGATACAGGAAGAGGTGGATCGTGACGTTGTCGACCTTGGTCAGGTCACGCTCGAACTGCTTGCAGTAGCCGCAGTTCGGGTCTTCGAACACGGCCAGCTTGCGCTTGCCGTTGCCGCGAACGATCTTGATCGCGTCTTTCACGGGCAGCTTGTCGAAGGCGACTTCGCTGAGCTTCTCGACGCGCTCCTCGGTGAGGTTGCGGCGGGCCTTGACGTCGATCAGGTTGCCCTGCAGCAGGTAGTTGCCCTGCTCGTCGGTGTAGTAGATCTCGAAGCCGTTGATGCGGACTTCGTACAGGCCGGGCATCGGCGCCTTGCGGATCTCGTCGATCTTGGCGAACTGCGGAATGCGGGAGGCCAGGTTCTGGCGGATCTCGGCCTCGCCGGCCACGGCGCCAAGGCTGTGGGCCATGGCCAGTGCGGCCAGAAGTGCGGATGCAAATTTCATGGTGGTGGTGTCCTCGAGGTTCAGGACAGGCCCATGGCCTGCTTCGCAACCCAGTTCTTGATCAGCCGCGAGCGGTCGAAGCCGCGCATGCCCCAGTTGCGCAGGGCCGGCAGCGGGTCGGCGCTGTGCGCGAAGAGTTGCTGCAGGCCGTCGGTGGCCAGGCTCATCGACAGCACGTCGGCGCGTCGCGCACGTTCGTAACGGCGCAGCAGGCGGGCATCGCCCACGCTGCGCCAGTATTCGCGGTCCTTGATGATGTCGGCCAGTGCGGCGGCATCGGCCAGGCCCAGGTTGAGGCCCTGGCCTGCCAGCGGATGCACCGTGTGGGCGGCATCGCCGGCCAGGGCCCAGGCCGTGCCGTCCGCGAGCCTGCCGGTCCAGCGGTCGGCGATGGCGCGAGCGAGAGGCCAGGCCGCACGCTCGCTCACCAGGCGAAGGCCGCCCAGCGCGCCATGGCTGGCCTCGTGCAGCGCGGCATTGAATTCGTCGGCGGACAGCGCCAGCAGCTCGGGCGCGCGCAGCTGGTCGACCGACCACACCAGCGCGAGCTGCTTGTCCGCCATCGGCAGCAGGGCGAACACCTCGCCGCGGTCGTTGAACCACTGGCGCGCGGCGCCGTCGTGCGGCTCGTCGGCCACCACGCGCGCTGCGATCGCATGCTGCGGGTAGCGCGTCACGTCATAGCGCACGCCCAGCTGTTCCCGGGTGGCGCTGGTGCGGCCTTCGCAGACCACCGTCAGCGGCGCGGGCACCGGCGCGGACACGACTTCGATGCGTGACTGGAAGCGCACGGCGTCGGCCAGTATCTGTTCGAGTGCGGGCACGTCCACGATCCAGGCCAGTGCGTCCACCTTCTGCCGCGCGGCGTGGAACTGCACGCGGCCGCCCTCGTCGCCGTACACCAGCATCTCGCGCACGGTGGTGGCATGCGGCGCATCGGGCCAGGCCCGCAGCGATTCGAGCAAAGCCCTCGACGAGGCATTGAGCGCATAGGCGCGCACGTCCTGCCGCGCGGGCGTGGCGGCCGGTGCCACCAATGCCACCCGCACGCGCTCGCGTGCCAGCAGAAGCGCCAGCACGCGGCCGACGATGCCGGCGCCGCGAATGCAAACCTCGGGGGGAAGAGCCATCGAGGGATTGTAGGAGTGCGGGACAATCGCCCGCCACCACCCAAGGACTTGCCCGTGACCGATCTCGCCGACTTCGACCTCCAGGCCCGCATCGCCCGCCTGTTCGTCTATCCCATCAAGTCCTGTGCCGGCGTCGAGTTGCCGGAGGCGCTGCTGACCGAGACCGGGCTGGAGTTCGACCGTGCGTGGATGGTGGTCGACGAGCAGGGCGACTTCGTCAGCCAGCGCGAGCTACCGCGCATGGCGCTCGTGCGGCCGCAGATGAAGTATTCGGAGATGGTGCTGCGCGCTCCCGGCATGCTGGCGCTGCACATCGCCTTCGACCGGGTCGAGCAGCCCGTGCGCGTGCGCGTGTGGAGCGACGAGGTGGCGGCCTACGACATGGGCGACATCGCCGCCCAGTGGTTCAGCGACTTCCTGTCCGAGCCGGGCCGGCCGCGCAAGCTGCGGCTGGTGCGCTTCGATCCCGAGCACAAGCGTCTGTCGAGCATGAAGTGGACCGATGGCGTGGAGGCGCTCAACCAGTTCGCCGACGGCTTCGCGGTGCTGGTGGCCAGCGAGGGCTCGCTGGCCGAGCTCAATGAGCGGCTCGCCTCGGCGGGCCACGAGGCGGTCGGCATCGAGCGCTTCCGTCCCAACATCGTGCTGGCCGGCATCGAGTCGCACGACGAGGACCGGGTCGAGATGCTGCACACGCAGACCGCCGAAGGCATCGCGCAATTGCAGCCCGTCAAGCCCTGCGCGCGCTGCCCGATCCCCGACATCGACCCGGCGACCGCCGAGTCCAGCCCCGAGGTCGGCGACATGCTGCGCACCTACCGGCAGGACCCGCGCGTGGACGGGGCGATCACCTTCGGCATGAACTGCATCGTGCGCGAAGGCGTCGAGCATCTGCTCAAGGTCGGGCAGCCGGTGGCGGCGAACTATCGCTTCGATTGACCTTCTGCCGCGGGTGCCACTGGCCGGATGCCGGGCCGCCACGAATGCCACCGCCTAAAATCGCCGCTTCCCCAAGCAATCCTGAGAAAGCCCCGCCATGAGTCTCCAGTGCGGCATCGTCGGCCTGCCCAACGTCGGCAAGTCCACCCTTTTCAATGCGCTGACCAAGGCAGGCATCGCGGCCGAGAACTATCCCTTCTGCACCATCGAGCCCAACGTGGGTGTGGTCGAGGTGCCCGACGCTCGCCTGGCCCAGCTGGCCGAGATCGTCAAGCCGGAGCGCATCGTGCCGGCCATCGTCGAGTTCGTCGACATCGCGGGCCTGGTGGCCGGCGCCAGCAAGGGCGAAGGCCTGGGCAACCAGTTCCTCGCGCACATCCGCGAGACCGATGCCATCGTCAACGTGGTGCGCTGCTTCGAGGACGAGAACGTGATCCACGTGGCCGGCAAGGTCGACCCGATTTCCGACATCGAGGTGATCCAGACCGAGTTGTGCCTGGCGGACCTCGCCACGGTCGAGAAGGCGTTGGCGCGACACACCAAGACCGCACGCTCGGGCGACAAGGAAGCCATCAAGCTGGTGGCCTTGCTCGAAAAATGTCTGGCGGCGCTGAACGACAACAAGCCGGTGCGCACGGTCGAGTTCAGCAAGGAAGACAAGCCGCTGATCAAGCAGTTCACGCTGATCACCGCCAAGCCCGCGATGTTCGTCGGCAACGTGGCGGAAGACGGCTTCGAGAACAACCCCTTCCTCGATCGCCTGCGCGACTATGCTGCCGCGCAGAACGCGCCGGTGGTGGCCATCAGCGCCAAGATCGAATCGGAGTTGGCCGACATGGACGAGGAAGACAAGGCGATGTTCCTCTCCGAGATCGGGCAGGAAGAGCCGGGCCTCAATCGCCTCATCCGCGCGGCCTACTCGTTGCTGGGCCTGCAGACCTACTTCACCGCCGGCGTGAAGGAAGTGCGCGCCTGGACCATCCACATCGGCGACACCGGCCCACAGGCCGCCGGCGTCATTCATACCGATTTCGAGAAGGGCTACATCCGTGCCCAGACCATCTCGTTCGCCGACTACATCGCGTTGAAGGGCGAGCAAGGCGCGAAGGATGCGGGCAAGATGCGCGCCGAAGGCAAGGAGTACGTCGTGAAGGACGGCGACGTGATGAACTTCCTGTTCAGCAGTTGAGCGCTGGCCAAACGATGATCACCGTCCATCACCTGAACAACTCGCGCTCGCAGCGCGTGCTGTGGCTGCTCGAGGAGCTCAACCTTCCGTACGAGATCGTGCATTACCAGCGCGATCCCAAGACCATGCTCGCGCCGCCGAGCCTGCGCGCCGTGCATCCGCTGGGCAAGTCGCCCGTGGTGACGACCGACGACGGCTTCGTGCTGGCGGAGTCGGGTGCGATCCTCGAGACGCTGATCGAGCGCTACGGCCAGGGCCGCCTGCTGCCGCCGGCAGGCACGGCCGAGGCGCTGCGCTACCGCTACTGGATGCACTACGCCGAGGGTTCGGCCATGCCGCCGCTGCTGCTCAAGCTGATGTTCGATCGCATCGAGAACGCGAAGATGCCTTTCTTCGCCCGGCCGGTGGCGAAGAGCATCGCCAGCAAGGCGAAGTCCGCTTTCGTGATGCCCAACATCCGGGGCCACATGGATTTCATGGAGGGCGAGTTGGGCAAGAGCGAATGGTTTGCCGGCGCTGACTTCTCCGGCGCGGACATTCAGATGAGCTTTCCGGTCGAGGCCGCACGGGCGCGCGGTGGGCTCGACGCGAAGCGGCCGAAGCTCATGGCCTACCTCGAGCGCATCCATGCGCGGCCGGCCTACCGCCGCGCGCTGGAACGCGGCGGGCCTTATGGGCTGCTCAGCTGAGCAGCGGCCGCAAGCACTTCAGGCGTTGGGCCAGATGTAAAGCAGTGCGACGGTCATGCTGACGTAGCGCGCGAACTTGCCGATTGCCATGTAGAACACGCATGGCCAGAAGGACAGCCGCAGCCAGCCTGCGACGGCGCACAGCGGATCGCCCACCAGTGGCAGAAAAGAAAAGAGGCAGGCCTTGGGGCCCATGCGTTCGAGCCATGTGAGCACGCGCATGTGATGCTTGGAGTGCGAGTACTTGTCCGCCACCTGGTGCGCCGCGTAGCCCATCCACCAGTCGACGACGCCGCCCAGCGTGTTGCCGGCGGTCGCGACCAGGATGGCCGGCCAGAACAGTTCGGGGTTGAGCTTGAGCAGCCCGAACAACGCGGGTTCGGAGCCCACCGGGATCAGCGTGGCCGAGACGAAGGCCACGATGAACAAGGTGCTGAGCCCGAATTGCGGCAGCGCGAGAAGCGCCATGAGGGATTCGAGCCAGGCTTGCATGTGCGAAGCAGTATAGAAAGGCGCGATGCTATGTGGCGTGCGCGTATACGCCATGTGCGCCGTTTTCTGATGCGGCGGAAAGCGAAAGCCGAAACTGCAAATCGTTGCAGCGGCACGCGCGAGGCGCCGCTACAATCGTGCCTCATTTTTCAGCAGCCCCCGGCGCGCTCGCCACTTCTTTCCTCTCCATGACCCTGCAGATCGGCAACCTCGTGCTGGAGAACCGCCTGTTCGTCGCGCCGATGGCGGGCGTCACGGATCGGCCGTTCCGCATGCTGTGCCGCGAGCTCGGCGCGGGCTACGCGGTGAGCGAGATGGTGACCTCGCGCAAGGACCTGTGGAATTCGCTGAAGACCTCGCGCCGTGCCGACCATACGGGCGAGCCGGGCCCCATCGCGGTGCAGATCGCCGGCACCGACGCGGCCATGATGGCCGAGGCCGCGCAGTACAACATCGACCGCGGCGCACAGGTCATCGACATCAACATGGGTTGCCCGGCCAAGAAGGTGTGCAACAAGTGGGCCGGCTCGGCGCTGATGCGCGACGAGCCGCTGGCCCTCGAGATCGTCGAAGCGGTGGTTCGTGCTGCCGCGCCGCACGACGTGCCGGTCACGCTCAAGATGCGCACGGGCTGGAGTGCCGACCATCGCAATGCGGTCGCGCTCGCACGGCGTTTCGAGAATGCAGGTGTGCGCATGCTTACCGTGCACGGCCGTACCCGCGAGCAGGGCTACAAGGGCCAGGCAGAGTACGACACCATCGCCGCGGTCAAGTCGGCGGTGCGCGTGCCGGTGGTGGCCAACGGCGACATCGATTCACCTGAAAAGGCGAAGCAGGTGTTCGCGCTCACCGGAGCCGATGCCGTGATGGTGGGCCGCGCCGCGCAAGGGCGCCCGTGGGTGTTCCGCGAGATCGCGCACTACCTGGCCACCGGCCTGCACCTCGCGCCGCCGCTCGTGGCCGAGGTTCGGCGTCTGCTGCTCGATCACCTGCAGCAGCACTACGCGCTCTACGGCGAATATAGCGGCGTGCGCACCGCGCGCAAGCACATCGGCTGGTACGTGCGTGCGCTGCCAGGCGGCGACGCCTTTCGCGACAGCATGAATGCCATCGAGGATTGCGACGCGCAATGGCGCGCGGTCGCCGAGTTCTTCGACGGCCTCGCGGCACGGATGGACCGCATCCCTTCCGGCGCCGGCGACGACGCGCAAGCGTCGACAGACCAGCAGGCCGACGCGCTCGCCTGAACGACGAAGAAAAGAAGAGAAGAGGGCCATGAGCAAGAAACACATTGAAGACTGCGTACGAAGCAGCCTGGACAGCTATTTCCGCGACCTGCGCGGCACGGAACCCGACGGCATGTACGACATGCTCGTGCGCGTGGTCGAAAAGCCTCTGCTCGACGTCGTGATGGCGCGGGCCGAAGGCAACCAGTCGAAGGCGGCCCAGTGGCTGGGCCTCAACCGCAACACGCTGCGCAAGAAGCTGGTCGAACACAAACTCCTGAAGTAAGCCTTTGATGAATGCACTGATTTCCGTTTCCGACAAGACCGGCATCCTCGAATTCGCCCAAGCCCTGCATGCGCTGGGCATCCGCCTGCTGTCCACCGGCGGCACCGCCAAGCTCTTGGCCGATGCGGGCCTGCCGGTGACCGAAGTGGCCGAACTCACCGGCTTTCCCGAAATGCTCGACGGGCGCGTGAAGACGCTGCATCCCAAGGTGCACGGCGGCCTGCTGGCGCGGCGCGATGTGCCGGCGCACATGGCGGCGCTCGAGACACACGGCATCGACACCATCGACCTGCTGGTGGTCAACCTGTACCCCTTCGAGGCCACCGTGGCCAAGCCGGGCTGCACGCTCGAAGACGCGATCGAGAACATCGACATCGGCGGCCCGGCGATGGTGCGCAGCGCCGCGAAGAACTGGAAGGACGTCGGCGTGCTGACCGACGCTTCGCAGTACCCGCAGGCGCTGGCCGACTTGCAGGCCGACGGCAAGCTGAGCCAGAAGACGAAGTTCGCGTTCTCGGTGGCCGCCTTCAACCGCATCAGCCAGTACGACGGCGCGATCAGCGACTACCTGTCGGGCCTGCAGGACGACGGCACGCACGCGCTCTTCCCGGCGCAGAGCAATGGGCGCTTCGTGAAGCTGCAAGACCTGCGCTACGGCGAGAACCCGCACCAGCAGGCCGCCTTCTACCGCGACCTGTATCCGGCACCGGGCTCGCTGGTCAGCGCGAAGCAGCTGCAGGGCAAGGAGCTCAGCTACAACAACATCGCCGATGCCGACGCGGCGTGGGAATGCGTGAAGAGCTTCGACACGCCCGCCTGCGTGATCGTGAAGCACGCCAACCCCTGCGGCGTGGCGATCGGGCAGGACGCGCACGAGGCCTATGCCAAGGCCTTCAAGACCGACCCGACCTCGGCCTTCGGCGGCATCATCGCGTTCAACCGTCCGCTCGACCGGGCCGCGGCCGAGGCCGTGTCCAAGCAGTTCGTCGAGGTGCTGATGGCGCCCGGCTATGCGGCCGACGCGCTGGAGGTTTTCAAGAGCAAGGTCAACGTGCGCATCCTCGAGATCGCGCTGCCGCCGGGTGGCAAGACGGCCTGGGAGCAGGGCCGCAACCTGGTGGACGTGAAGCGTGTCGGCTCGGGGCTGCTGATGCAGACGGCGGACAACCGCGAGTTGTCCATCGACGAACTCAAGGTCGTCAGCAAGAAGCAGCCCACGCCCGCGCAACTGCAGGATCTGCTGTTCGCCTGGAAGGTGGCCAAGTACGTGAAGAGCAACGCCATCGTGTTCTGTGCCGGCGGCATGACGATGGGCGTCGGCGCAGGCCAGATGAGCCGGCTCGATTCGGCGCGCATCGCCAGCATCAAGGCCGAGCATGCCGGTCTGTCGCTCGCGGGCACCGCGGTGGCAAGCGATGCCTTCTTCCCCTTCCGCGACGGCCTGGATGTGGTGGTCGATGCCGGCGCCACCTGCGTGATCCAGCCGGGCGGCTCGATGCGCGATCAGGAAGTCATCGATGCCGCCGACGAGCGCGGCGTGGCGATGGTGTTTTCGGGCGTGCGCCACTTCAGGCACTGAGCGCGCCAGGCAAGCCATGCAACGTTGCGACAAGGGCGGCTTCGTGCCGCCCTTTGTCATCGGCCACCCTTAGGCGCCGGTGCCGAACCGGTACTTCAGCTGGAAGCTGATGGCGCCGTAGAGCCGGTTCTTGATCGTCGGAACGTAGGCGATGTTCAAGCCCCAGTTCTTGCCTTCGATGGCCGCGGTGGGGATCAACGCAGGGAACCAGTTGCCGTTGCGGTAGTTGGGATAGCCGTCGAAGCCGCCCACCACTGCGCCGAAGCGCACGCCGTGGAATTCGAAGGGCAGCACGTAGAGGCCGACGTAGTGCGACTGGCGCCGGTCGCTGTTGTGGAAGGTGCCCAGTGTGACGCGGTACACGTCGTTGAGCGGGTACTCGAAGCCCAGGCCCGGGTTCTTGTTCTCCAGCCCGCGGCCACGATCGAAATGCGCGGAATAGAAGCCAGGGTTGATCCAGGTCTTGCGCAGGTCGAAGGGCTCGTCGAAGCCGGTCGTCGCGAAGCTGGCGGACTGCGCCAGCGCCAGGCCCGAAAAAAACATGCTCAGGGCCGGGAGCAGGCGCAGGGGCTTCATGGGCGGTGGCTCAGCTCTTCCTGAAGATCTGGCGTGCAGCTTCGATGGTGGCAGCGATGTCGTCGTCGCAGTGGGCGGCGCTGACGAAGCCGGCCTCGTACAACGCGGGCGCAATATACACGCCGCGATCGAGCAAGCCGTGGAACAGCCGGTTGAAGCTCGCGCCGTCGGTGGTCATCACGGTGGCGTAGTTCTGCGGCAGTTCGTTCAGGAGGAAGAAGCCGAACATGCCGCCCTCGCTGTCGGCGCTGAAGGGCTGGCCCTCGGCGGCCGCGGCGGACTTCAGGCCGTCGACCAGCGAACGCGTCTTCGCAGCGAGCGACTCGTAGAAGCCCGGCTTGGCGATTTCCTTGAGCGTGGCGAGGCCGCAAGCCGTCGCGACCGGATTGCCCGACAGCGTGCCCGCCTGGTACACCGGCCCCAGCGGCGCGAGCTGTTCCATGATGGCGCGCGGGCCGCCGAAGGCCGCGAGCGGCATGCCGCCGCCGATCACCTTGCCGAGCACGGTCAGGTCGGGCCGCACGTCCAGCACGCCCTGCGCGCCGTGCAGCCCGACGCGAAAGCCGGTCATCACCTCGTCGAAGATCAGCAGCGCGCCATGCTGCGTGCACAGCTCGCGGCAGCGTTTGGCGAAGGCGGCGCTGGCGCGGACGAAGTTCATGTTGCCGGCGATGGCCTCGATCATCAGGCCCGCGATCTCCTGGCCATGCAGCGTGAAGGCTTCTTCGAGCTGCGCGAGGTTGTTGTACTCGAGCACCAGCGTGTGCTGCACCACCTCGGGCGGCACGCCGGCCGAGGTCGGGTTGCCGAAGGTCGCGAGGCCGGAGCCGGCCTTCACGAGCAGCGCGTCGGCATGGCCGTGGTAGCAGCCCTCGAACTTGATGATGTACTTGCGGCCGGTTGCGCCGCGCGCCAGCCGCAAGGCGCTCATCGCGGCCTCGGTGCCGGAGCTGACCAGGCGGATCATTTCCATCGAAGGCAGCAGGGCGAGGATGGCTTCGGCCAGTTCGATCTCGCGCTCGGTCGGTGCGCCGAACGAAAAGCCGTCGATCACGGCCCGCTGCACCGCCTCGACCACCGCAGGGTGGCCGTGGCCCAGGATCATCGGGCCCCAGGAGCCGATGTAGTCGATGTAGCGCTGGCCGGCGGCGTCCCAGAAATAGGCGCCCTGTGCGCGCTGCACGAAGCGCGGGGTGCCGCCCACGGCGCGGAAGGCGCGCACGGGCGAGTTCACGCCGCCGGGGATCACGGCGCGGGCGCGCTCGAAAAGGATGTCGTTCGGGTTGTCGGGCATGGCTGTCTCGATCGAGCGCGGTCAGTGTCGTGTGTCGTGAGGGGGCAGTGCGAGGTCGATGGTCGCGGCATCGTCGTCCGCGTCGTCCTCGTCGTCGTCTTCGGGCTGAGCCCAGAACAGGCGGTCGGGCAGCACGTGGCCCATGCCGGGGCGAAAGCCCGCGTCCAGGCAGCGGTCCATGTAGCTCAACGCCTCGATGGTGGCAGCGGCCAGGTCGGTGCCGCTGGCGAGCAGGGCTGCGAGCGCGCCCGAGAGCGTGTCGCCGGCGCCGGCGAAGATGGCGTCGAGCCGTTCGTACTTCTCGCTGGCGAGCACGGTTTGCGGCGAGGCCAGCACGTTGTCGATGTACTGCTCGGGCAGCACCATGCCCGTGACCAGCGTGTACGGCACGCCGAACTCGTTGGCGGCCCGTGCGATGTCGCGTGCGCTGGGCGGGCGTTCGCCGGCCCAGTCGGGCAGGAGCCAGCGCCACAGGGTGCTGTGGTTGCCGACCAGCACGGTGGTCTGGGGGAGCACCAGTTCGCGGAACGCGTCGAGGTAGGCCTCGATCTGGGTGTCTTCCCACCACGAGAGGTTGGGCATGTAAGCCACCACCGGCACGTCGGGATAGTCGGTCGCCGTCTCGGCCACGGTGCTCAGGTTTTCGGGCGTGCCGACGAAGCCCACCTTGATCAGTTGCACTTCCACGTCTTCGAGCACGGTGCGCGCCTGCTCGGCGACGGCGTCTTCGTCGAACGGGAAGTGGTCGAAGATTTCCGCGGTGTCGCGCGCGTAGGCGCCGGTCACGACCGGCAGCATGTGCGCGCCGACCGAAGCCATCGCCACTGCATCGCAGGCCAGGCCGCCGGCACCGCTCGGGTCGCTGGCATTGAAGACCAGCACGCAGGGCGGGTTCGCCGTGTCTTCGACGCTGTCTTCGCCGGCGTTCGGGTCGTTAAGATCGCTCACTTTGTGGTCGTGCTCCGGTGGTAGTAAGTAAGTCGTCAATTACGCTGCAGGGCGCGCCAGATGGTGGCGTATCTGAGACGGTTCTCACGCGTTTTATTGATACGTTTGGATACGATCGTTGCATTCTATGAACAGGGACCTTAAGCTGCGATGAATACGAAAACCTGGATGTGCCTGATTTGCGGGTGGATCTACGACGAAGCGGTGGGAGTGCCAGAGGATGGTATTGCGGCCGGCACGGCGTGGGCAGATGTTCCGATGAACTGGACCTGTCCCGAGTGTGGCGCACGCAAGGAAGACTTCGAGATGGTTGAAATCTGAAGCATGGCACAGGGCCGTGCTTCTGGCGCCCCTGACGGGGCGTTTCGGTCTTAGAGTGTCACAAAGGAGCCCCGCCAATGAGCTCGAATGGATCCGGTTACAAAGTGCTCGTCATCGACGACAGCAACACCATTCGGCGAAGCGCCGAGATCTTTCTCAAGCAGGGTGGCCACGAGGTGCTGCTTGCCGAAGACGGGTTCGATGCGCTCTCCAAGGTCAACGACCACAAGCCGCACCTCATCTTCTGCGACATCCTGATGCCGCGGCTCGACGGCTACCAGACCTGCGCCATCATCAAGCGCAACTCGCACTTCTCCAAGGTGCCGGTCGTGATGCTCTCTTCCAAGGACGGCGTGTTCGACAAAGCGCGCGGCCGCATGGTCGGCTCGCAGGACTACCTCACGAAACCCTTCACCAAAGACCAACTGCTGCAGGCTGTAGAGCAGTTCGGCACCGTCTCGCAGGAAGTGCAGTAATGGCTATTCGCAATGTTCTCGTGGTCGACGACTCCAAGACCGAGTTGCTCTTCCTCACCGATCTGCTCCAGAAGAACGGCTTCTCGGTGAAGACGGCCGAGAACGCGGAAGACGCGATGCGCCGCCTCGAGGAAGAGCAACCCGACCTGATCCTCATGGACATCGTGATGCCGGGCCAGAACGGCTTTCAGCTCACGCGCGCGATCGCGCGCAATCCGCAGTACGCGTCGGTGCCGATCATCATGTGCACCAGCAAGAACCAGGAGACCGACCGTCTCTGGGGCATGCGGCAAGGTGCTCGCGACTACATCGTGAAACCGGTCAACCCGGCCGAGCTGATCGCCAAGATCAGCGCACTCGCCTGATCGCCGGTCCGCTTTTCGCTTTCGTCCTCTTCCATGGCCAACCGCGACGCTCTACGTGCCTTCCAGTCCCGGCTCGCGAGCCGTCTGCAGGCCGCTCGCACCTCGGGTGTGTCCGCCTCGTGGCTCGCCGTGGAGGCAGGTGACGCGAAGTACCTGTTCCCGCTCGGCCACGCCGGCGAGATCTTTCCCTGGAATCCGCCGCAGCCGGTGCCCTACGTCCAGCCCTGGTTCCTCGGCGTCGCCAACCTGCGCGGCGGTGTGTATGGCATCGTGCAGCTGTCTGCCTTCGCGACCGGCCAGGCGGCACCCCCGGCCAACGAGGCGACACGCGCGCAGTCGCGCCTGGTCGCGCTCAACGAGATGCTGGAAGTCAATTGCGCCCTGCTGATCGACCGGCTGGTCGGGCTGCGCGGCGTGGAGGCTTTCACCGCATCGCAGGCGCCCGATGATGGTGCGCCGGCATGGCTGGGGCACGCCTACACCGACGCCGCGGGCGAGCGCTGGCAGGAAATCAACCTGCAGGCGCTCTCGCAGCAGCCACAGTTTTTGAGCATCGGCGCCTGAGCGCAGTGCCGCGCAAAGAAACATTACCTAAGGACCGACCGTGAGCTCGATCGCCGACAAGTTCAAGAAATTCCTGCCCGCGGGCGGCGACAACGCCGGGCGCGCGGACAGCGGGTCGACCCTGTCGCTGGACGGCCCTGAAACCATCCAGCCGCCCGAGGAGAAGACGATTCGCATCCGACGCGATCCGGCGTCCGAGTCGCCACCCGAGACCGTGGTCCTCGCCATGGATGCGGCCAACGACCAATCGCCCTCCATCGCCTCGTCGGCCACGGCCAACAACGACCCCGTGTTGTCCGACGCGCCCGGCGCGGCGTCGCCGGACCCGGCGTCGGGCGGCGGCTCGCTGCGCTCCAACCCCGCGCGCCAGCAGCGCGTGTTGGCCATCGTGCTTGCCGTGGTCGTGTTGCTGCTGCTGCTGGTGGCCGGTTCCGCCATCCTGCGTGCCGAACGGCTCGCCCAGCAGGTGGCGGCCACGGGCCAGGCCCTGATGCAGTCGCAGCGCCTGGCCAAGTCCGTGTCGCAGGCGCTGGTGGGCAACGTTCCGGCGTTCACCGAAGTGAAGGAATCTTCCGACGACCTGACGCGCCGCGTGCAAGGCCTGGCCAACGGCGACGACGCCCTGAAGCTGGAGCGCGTCGGCAGCCAGTACGAAACCGAGCTCGGCAAGATCGCACCGCTCGTCGAGCGCGCCGACAAGAGCGCCAAGGCCGTGCTCGCGCAGCAGAAGATCCTGACCCAGGTCGGCACCGCGCTGCGCGACATCAACCGCCAGTCCTCCGACCTGCTCGAAATGACCGAGACCGTGGCCTCGCTCAAGATGCAGCAGAACGCCTCGCTGCCCGAGATCTCGGCGGCCGGCCAGCTGGTGATGCTGACGCAGCGCATCGGCAAGTCCGCCAACGAGTTTCTCACCGTCGAAGGCGTGAGCCCCGATGCGGTGTTCCTGCTCGGCAAGGACCTGAACACCTTCCAGGAAGTCACGCGCGGTCTGCTCGAGGGCAATTCGCAGCAGCGCCTGCCGGGCACGCGCGACGCGCAGACCCGCCAGCAGCTCGAGGCCATCCTCAAGACCTACGAGCAGACGCGCACCCAAGCCGGCGCGATCCTCGGCAACCTGCAGGGCCTGGTGGCTGCCCGCGAGGCGCAGGCCGCGATCCTGGCCGACAGCGAACCGCTGCGCACCTCGCTGGGCGACCTGCAGGAAAAGCTGTCCGCCCGCACCGGCCTGGGTGCCGGCACGGTGGTGTTGCTCTTCGTGCTGTCGCTCGCGGCGCTCGCACTGGCCGGCGCGATCGGCTTCGTGCAGGTGCGCGAAGGCCGCGAACGCGCGCTGTCCGCCGAGCGCGAACGGGTAGCGGCCGAGCGCGCCAGTGACGACGCGAGCCGCGTGAACGCCGCCAACCAGGCCGCCATTCTTCGCTTGATGAACGAGCTGCAGACAGTGGCCGAGGGCGACCTGACACAGGAAGCCACCGTGACGGAGGACATCACCGGCGCCATCGCCGACTCGGTGAACTACACGGTGGAAGAACTTCGCCTGCTCGTCGGCAACGTCCAGAACACGGCGACCCGGGTCGCGCAGACCACGTCGCAGGTCGAAAGCACGTCCACGGAGCTGCTGGCCGCGTCGACCGAGCAGCTGCGTGAGATTCGCGAAACCGGCCAGTCGGTGCTGACGATGGCCGAGCGCATCAACGGCGTGTCCTCGCAGGCACAGGAGTCCGCCACGGTGGCGCGCCAGTCGCTGCAGGCCGCGTCGTCGGGCCTCCAGGCCGTGCAGAACGCGATCGGCGGCATGAACTCGATCCGCGATCAGATTCAGGAGACCTCCAAGCGCATCAAGCGCCTGGGCGAATCGTCCCAGGAGATCGGCGAAATCACCGAACTGATCTCGGACATCACCGAGCAGACCAACGTGCTCGCGCTGAACGCCGCCATCCAGGCCGCATCCGCCGGCGAGGCCGGCCGCGGCTTCTCGGTGGTGGCGGAAGAAGTGCAGCGGCTGGCCGAACGCTCCGCCGATGCCACGCGCCAGATCTCGGCGCTGGTGAAGGCGATCCAGACCGACACGCAGGACGCCGTCGGCGCCATGGAGCGCTCGACGCAGGGCGTGGTCGAAGGCGCCAAGTTGTCCGACAACGCCGGCACGGCGCTCTCCGAGATCGACCGCGTGTCGCGCCGGCTGGCCGAACTCATCGAGCAGATCTCGCAGTCGGCGTCGCGCGAGGCTGACTCGGCCAACGTGGTGGCCGCCAACATCCAGCACATCTTCGCCGTGACGGAACAGACCGGGGAAGGCACGCGCACCACGGCCCAGCAGGTGCGCGAGCTTTCGCACATGGCCGAGGAACTGCGTCAGTCCGTGGCCCGATTCAAGATTGCCTGACCCCCGAGTTCCGAACGTGTCGACACCAAGCCCCGCCACCGCCCCCCGAGCCGGTCACGCGCCGGCGCATGAAGACCTCGGGCCTCTGGCCTGGGTGCTCGGAGAAATCCAGAAATCGCTCGACAACGCGAGCAAGACGCTGAAGCGCTTCGCGCGCGAAGCCGGCGGCAGCGCCGAGCCCGACACCGCGCCGCTGCGGCTGGCCAGGCAGCAGCTTCACCAGGCGGTGGGCGCGTTGCAGATGGTGGGGCATTCGGCGCCGGCCCTGGTGATGGGCGCGATGGAATTCGCGGTTCAGAGCTTCGTCGCCGAGCCGGCGCGTTGCACCGACGCGGCAGCGCAAAAGATCGACCGCGCGGGCTTCGCGGTGGCCGATTTCCTCAGCGCCGTTCTGGCCGGCAAGACCGTGTCTTCTGTCGCGCTGTTTCCGCAATACCGCGACGTGCTGGAGCTGGTGGGCAACGAGCGCGTGCACCCGGCCGACCTGTGGGACATGAACTGGCGCTGGGCCGAGATCAAGCCCTCGCCCACCCAGACCGCGATGGTGTACGACCCCGCGGTGCGCTCCAAGCTCGACCGCGAAGTGCTCAAGATCGTCAAGAGCGGCGACGACCAGGCGGCGCGGCGGCTGCACGCGTTGTGCCTGAGCCTGGGCCGAGGCGCCTCGGTGCCGCGGGTGGCCAGCTTCTGGACCTTGGCCGCCGGCTTTTTCGAGGCGTTGGCGTTGGCGCTGATTCCTGCCGACGCCCACGTCAAGCGGGCCGCCTCGCGCGTGCTGTTGCAATACGCCACGCTCGCGCGCGGCGACAACACCGTGTCCGATCGGCTCGGACAGGATCTGCTCTTCTTCTGCGCGCAGGCCGTACCCGGTCCGCGCGACGAGGCGGCGACCCTGCGCGCCGTGCGCGTCGCATGGGGCGTGGTCAACGAGCAGAAGGTCGACTACACCATCGAGCAATTCGGCCGCTTCGATCCCCAGCTGCTGGCCCAGGCCCGAAAGCGCATCGAAACTGCCAAGGAAATGTGGTCGGCGCTTTCGAGCGGCGACGTCGCGCGCACCCGCCAGGTGGCCGACACCTTCGCGCAGCTGGGCGAATCGCTGCAGAAGCTGCACCCGCCCAGCCAGCCGATGGTGCAGGCGCTCAACAACGCCGTCGAAGCCTCGATGCGTTCCGGCAGGCCGCCGGGCACCGAGCTGGCGATGGAGGTCGCGACCTCCGTCCTCTACCTCGAAGCGGCGTTCGAGGATCTCGACCCGCATGACCGTCAGTTGACGGCCCGCACCGTCCAGCTGGCCGGCCGCATCGACCGGGCACGCGACGGAGGCCGTTCGGAGCCGCTCGAGCCGTGGATGGAAGAGCTCTACCGCCGCATCAGCGACCGCCAGACCATGGGCACCGTGGTCGGCGAGCTGCGCAGCCACCTGGGCGAACTCGAGAAGTCGCTCGACCAGTTCTTCCGCCGGTCGAGCGAAAAGAACCTGTTGCGCGCCGTGCCCACGCAGTTGCTGCAGATGAAGGGCGTGTTCTCCGTGCTCGGCCTCGACCAGGCTGCGCAGACCGTGCAGCGCATGCGCGAAATGGTCGACCGCCTGATTGCCGACGCACCCTCGGCTGCCGATGCCAAGGATTTCGATTCGCTCGGCAACAACCTGGGCGCTCTCGGCTTCCTGATCGACATGCTGAGCTACCAGCCGGCACTGGCCAAGCGCCTGTTCGTGTTCGACGCCGAGGCCGGCGAACTCAAGCCGCTGATGGGACGCCAGGCGGCCGAGGCCGAAGCCCTGGCGGACGCGACGCCGAGCGCTTCCTTCGCATCGGCCTCCGGTCCGGTTTCGGTGACCGAGACCGTGCTGAGTGTCGAAGAGGTCGACGCGCAGATCGCCGCCAAGCTCGCCGCGCTTGCGACGCCGACGCGCAAGGCGCCGCCGCCGCCGATCGAGGAAGTGACACGCCCCGCCGCGAGCTGGACCGCCAAGATCACCGGCCCCGCGCCGCTCGAGGGGCTGCCCGACACCGAAGTGCGGGAGCTAGAAGAAGACGATCTCCAGAACATCTTTCTCGACGAGGCCCGCGAGGTGCTGCACAACGGCCTGGCGGCCGTGTCGGCGCTGGGCGCGCGTCCGGACGACAACGCCGAGTTGACGGTGTTGCGCCGCGCCTTCCACACGCTGAAGGGCAGCTCGCGCATGGTCGGCCTCATGGACTTCGGCGAAGCGGCCTGGTCCTTCGAGCAGGTGCTGAACACCTGGCTTGCCGACCAGCGCCCCGCCACGCCGGAGCTTCTGGCCGGCACCCGCCGCGCGCTGACCGATTTCGCGAAATGGGTCGAGGCCATTGCCGGCAACGAACCGCACAACTGGCAGTCTGCGCCCTTGCGCAGCGTGGCCGAGGCCTTGCGCACCGGCGAGCCCATCGCACCGCCAGCGCCCGTGGCCGATGCCGATGCACTCGTCGCGGCGGCACGCCACATCGCGGCCGAGGAGTCCCTGGTCGACGCCAAGGCGGCGTTGGAGCCGGAAGTGGAGCGGGATCTCGAAGACGAGGCGGGGTCGCAGGTGCCGGCTGCCGTGCTGCACGAGCCGCTGCCCTTGCCCGATCTGCCCGATCTGAACCTGGGTGACTTCTCATTCGAGCTGCCCGCGGCGGCGACGCCCGCCGCTCAGCCGCAGCCCGAAACGCACGAGGCGCTCGCTGGCGACGACGAATTCGCCATCACCGATTTCGTCGATTTCGGAGACCGGCCCAGGCCGGTGCCTGAAGAGCCGCTGCTGCCGGCCGAGTTGGAAGACATCGATTTCCTCGAAACCGCCCATGTGGCGATCGAGCCCGCACTGCCGCTGCCGGCGTCCGAGCCGGAGGCCGATGCGCTGCCCGCGCCTTTGCTGAGGGCCCGGTCGCAGGAAGAGCCTGTACGGCAGGAGGAAGCCGCACCGCAGGACGATGCCACGACGACGGCACCCGTGTTCGAGCCCATGCCCGAGCTTTCGCTCGAGCTGCATCTCGATCCTGTATCTGAATCTGAACCTGAGCCAGAGCCCGAAGCCGCCGCCGCGCCGCAGTTCGAGCCGCCTGTGCCCGAGCAGGCAGCCGAAGCGCCGATCGAAAGGGTCGGATCGGTCGGAACGTTCGAAACGCTCGAAACACCAATTGCAGGAGCCGGACCCGAAGTGGTCACCGGCGGGCAGCTTGAACCCGAGCCGCAGTCCGAGCCCCGGGCCGAGCCCCGGGCCGAGCCTGAACTCGTGCCATCGATGGCTGCCGCAGCGGCTGCTGCCGACGCGCCGATCGAGGAAGCCGCGACGCCCAGCGCCGAGGATCAGGTCAAGGTGATCGGTCCGTTGCGCATCGGCATCGCGCTCTACAACGTCTACCTTGTCGAAGCCGACGAATGGTCGCGGCAGTTGGTCCACGATGTCGGCGAGTGGGCGCTCGAATCGCACCACCGCGTGGCCGAATCCACCATCAACCTGGCCCACTCCCTGGCGGGCAGCTCGGCGACGGTGGGCTTCCAGGGCTTGTCGGACATGGCCCGTTCGTTCGAGGCAGCGCTGCAGCACTTGCACATGCAGGGCCGCGGCACGCCGGCGCAAGGCGCAGTGCTCGTCGCTGCAGCCGACGAGCTGCGGCGACTGCTGCATCAGTTCGCCGCAGGCTTCCTCAAGGAGCCGTCGGTGGCAACGCTGCATGCGTTGCGTGACGTGGCGGAATGGCCGATGCCGGCAGACGTCGGCGAGCCGGCTGCGAACACCGTGCCGCTCCCGCGCATCGGCGGCGCCGACGTGTCGCTCGACGAGGGCGAAGACTCCATCGACGTGACCGATGCGGTCGACGTCGATCTGTTTCCGATATTCGAGGAAGAAGCAGCCGAATTGCTGCCGCAGCTCGGCGCCGCCCTGCGCGCCTGGTCGCAGCGCCTGGACGACCCGGCGCCGCGTGCCTCCACGCTGCGCACCCTGCACACGCTGAAGGGCAGCGCCCGGCTGGCCGGTGCGATGCGCCTGGGCGAGCGCGCCCATCGCATGGAGTCGGAGATCGAAGCCATCGGCTCGACCGGTGCGGACCGCGCTTCCGTCGAACAGCTTCTGGCCCGATTCGATTCGCTCCAAGCCACCTTCGACGCGCTGCGCGTGGCCGACGATGCCATGCAGACCGAGCTGGCGCAGCGGGCTGCCGCGCCCGCGGCTACTCCCGAACCGGCCGCCGCCCCCGTGCCGCAGGCCGAAGCAGCACACGAGACTGAAGCGGAAGGCGCGCAGGCCATCGCGAAAGCCAACGACGCGCTGTCGGCCCTGGCAGCGTCCGACGAGGCGCCCGTTCGCCCGGCCGTTGCGCTGCCTTCACCGTCGACGCTCACGCCGCTGCGGCCCATCACCAGCCAGGCCGTGCGCATTCGCACCCACCTGCTCGACCGCCTGGTCGCGCAGGCCGGCGAGGTCATCATCACGCGCTCTCGCCTCGAAGCCGAGCTCAGCCAGTTGCGCGGTTCGCTGCACGACCTGACCGGCAACCTCGACCGCCTGCGCCAGCAGCTGCGCGACATCGAGGTACAGGCCGAAAGCCAGATGCAGTCGCGCCTGGCCCAGGCCAAGGATTCGGCCCAGTCCTTCGATCCGCTCGAGTTCGACCGCTTCACCCGGGTGCAGGAACTCACCCGCATGATGGCCGAGTCGGTCAACGACGTGGCCACGGTGCAGCGCACGCTGCAGAAAACCGTGCAGGCCACCGAAGACGACCTGAGCGCCCAGGCCCGGCAAACGCGCGAACTGCAGCGCGGCCTGCTGCGCACGCGCATGGTGGAATTCGAAGGCATATCCGAGCGCCTCTACCGCGTGGTGCGCCAGGCCTCCAAGGACACCGGCAAGCAGGTCCGCCTCGACATCGTCGGCGGCACCATCGAGATGGACCGCGGCGTACTGGACCGCATGACGCCGGCCTTCGAGCACCTGCTGCGCAACAGCGTCGCGCATGGGATCGAAGACGTCGCGACGCGCGAGAGGGCCGGCAAGGAAGCGAGCGGCCTGATCGCCATCGAGCTGCATCACGAGGGCAACGACGTCTCGGTCAGCTTCCGCGACGACGGTGCCGGGCTCAACCACGCGCGCATCGTCGAACGTGGGCGTGCGTTGGGCCTGGTGTCCGCCGACCAGCATCTGAGCGAGGCCGAGGCGGCCGACCTGATCTTCACGCCGGGCTTTTCCACCGCCGACCAGGTTTCCGAACTGGCCGGCCGCGGGATCGGCATGGACGTCGTTCGCTCGCAGGTCGCGGCGCTCGGTGGCCGCATCGAGACCAAGAGCAAGGCGGGCGAAGGCACCGAGTTCAAGCTGGTGTTGCCGCTGACCACCGCGGTGACGCACGTGGTCATGGTGCGCGCCGGCGCCAGTTCCGTCGGTGTGCCCTCCAACCTGGTCGAGCTGGTGCAGCGCGTCAGCGGCCCCGAACTCGAGGCGGCCTACCAGGCGCAGCACTATTCGTTCGGCGGCGAGCAGGTGCCCTTCTTCTGGGCCGGCGCGCTGCTGCAGTCGTCCTCGCGCAGCGAGCGCGGCACGGGCAAGGCCAACACCGTCGTGATCGTGCGAAGCGCGGCGCAGCGGGTGGCCCTGCACGTGGACGAAGTGCTCGGCAACCAGGAAGTGGTGGTCAAGAACCTCGGGCCGCAGCTGTCGCGGCTGCCCGGCATGGCCGGCATTTCGGTGCTGGCCTCCGGTGCGGTTGCACTGATCTACAACCCCGTGGCGCTGGCCGCGGTGCACGGCGACCTGGCGCGCCAGATCCAGTCCGGCGCCGTCGCGGCGATGGCCGCGGCGCGTGGTTCCGACATGCCGGCGGCGCATCAGCCGGCGCCGCAAGTGCCGCTGGTGCTGGTGGTGGACGATTCGATCACCGTGCGCCGCGTCACGCAGCGCCTGTTGCAGCGCGAGGGTTATCGGGTGGCGCTGGCGGCCGACGGCCTGCAAGCGCTCGAACGCCTGCAACAGGAGCGCCCGTCGGTGGTTCTGTCGGACATCGAGATGCCGCGCATGGACGGTTTCGACCTCGCCCGCAACATCCGCGCCGACGCCGCGCTGGCCGACCTGCCGATCATCATGATCACGTCGCGCATCGCCGAGAAGCACCACGACCATGCGCGCGCGCTGGGCGTCAATCACTACCTCGGCAAGCCCTATGCCGAAGACGAGCTGCTGCGCCTGGTGCGGCGCTACGCCAGCGCCGAGACGCCCCAGGCAATGGCGGCCTGAGGGCCGGCGCCCTCAGGCGCCGGCCTTTTTCTTCTTGTTCCCACGGGGCTCACGCGGCCCTTCGCGTACCACCGCGTAGCGCTCGAGCGTGTGCTCCCGCGCCACGGCATGGTCGACGATGGGCGCCGGGTAGTTGTCGCCCAGGCGCACGTCGGCCGCTTCCAGCTCGAGCGGTGCCGCGGTCCAGGGTGCGTGAATGCGCGCGTTCGGGAGCTTTGCCAGCTGCGGCAGGTAGCGCCGGATGAACTTGCCCTCGGGATCGAAGCGCTCGCTCTGCGTGACGGGGTTGAAGATGCGGAAGTAGGGCTGCGCGTCGCAGCCGCTGGAGCTGGCCCATTGCCAGTTGCCGTTGTTCGACGACAGCTCGAAGTCGTTGAGGTGCACGGCGAAATAGCGCTCGCCACGCCGCCAGTCGAGGCCCAGGTCCTTGCAGAGAAAGCTGGCCACCACCATGCGCAGGCGGTTGTGCATGTAGCCGCTCTGGTTGATCTGCAACATGGCAGCGTCCACCAGCGGGTAGCCGGTGCGTCCCTCGCACCACGCCTTGAACAGCGCGTCGGCATGCTTGCCGTGGTGCCACTGGATCCGGTCGTATTCGGGCCGGAAACTCTTGCCCTCACCGACGCCCGGATGGTGCGTCAGCACCTGGAAGAAGAAATCGCGCCAGATCAACTCACCGAGCCAGGTCGAAGCGCCTTCGTCGCCCTGCAGCGCGAGCTGGTGCGCCACGCTTGCCATCTGCCGGACGGAAACGGTGCCGAAGCGCAGGTGCACACCCAGGTAGCTGGGCCCGCGCACCGCAGGGAAGTTGCGGGTTTCGTGGTAACGGTCGATGCGGTCGAAGAAGTGCTCGAACAAAGCCACGCCGCCCCGGCTGCCGGTCGGCATTTCCAGCTCGCCGAGATTGCTTTTCTCGAAGCCGATGTCGGCCAGCGACGGCACGGCCGATCGATGATCGGTCGGTGGCGCCACCAGCGCATCGGCATGGTTTCGAACCGGGTAGGCCTTCAAGTAGAAGTCGTCCACCTTCGCCATCCACGCCCGACGGTAGGGCCCGAACACGGTGTACGGCTGCCCGGCCTTCGTCAGCAGCTCGTCGCGGTCGAAGATGGCCTGGTCCTTGTAGGTGTGGAAGCTGACGCCGCCATTGGCCAGCCCGCCCAGCACCTTGGCGTCGCGCGCCAGTGCCTCCGGTTCGTCGTCGCGATTCGCGAAGACCGCCTGCACCTCCAGATCGCGCGCCAGCGTCGCGATCTCGTCCTCCGCGACGGCATGGCGCACGATCAGGCCGCCGCCCAGCGCATGCAGCTCGGACGCCAGCTCGACCAGCGACTCCCGGATGAATTCGACCCGCCGGTCGGTGCGCGGCAGGTCATCGAGGATGGCCCGGTCGAACACGAACACGCACACCACCTGACGGCAGGCGCGCAGGGCATGGTAGAGCGCGGCGTTGTCGTCCACGCGCAGGTCGCGGCGGAACCACATCAGGCCCTTGGGGTACGTCTTGTCGACGGCCAGTAAAATCGGCGGCATGGCTTCCGATTCTGCCCCGATGAACCTCACGCATCACTTTCTGATTGCGATGCCGGGGCTGTCGGACAAAGCCTTCAGTCGAAGCGTGGTCTATCTTTGCGAACACAGCGAGCGCGGCGCGCTCGGCCTGGTGATCAACAAACCCAGCGACATCAACCTCGGCGTGCTGTTCGAAAAGATCGAACTGCGCCTCTCACGTCCCGAACTCGGCACGGCGCCGGTCTTCCAGGGTGGCCCGGTGCAAACCGAGCGTGGCTTCGTGCTGCACGAGCCGGTGTTCGGCGAGGGCGAGAAGCCCAACGAGTCGGTCTACGCCTCCACCATGACCATCCCCGGCGGCCTCGAAATGACCACCTCCAAAGACGTGCTGGAGGCGCTGGCCACCGGTGCCGGGCCGCGCAAGGTGCTGGTGTCGCTCGGCTACGCGGCCTGGGGCGAGGGCCAGCTCGAATCCGAACTGGCCGAGAACAGCTGGCTCACCGTGGGCGCCGACCCGGCCGTGATCTTCGACACCCCCATCGAGCAGCGCTACGACAAGGCGCTGCTGCTGCTCGGCCTGCAGGCCTGGACCCTGTCGCCCGAGGCGGGGCACGCATGAGGGTCGAGGCCATGCCCGACAGCGCCGCCCCTCCTGCCTCTGTTCCATCGCATTTCCAAAGCTTCCTGGCCTTCGACTTCGGTCTGAAGCGCACCGGCGTGGCCAGCGGCAACCGGCTGCTGGCCGCCGCGACGCCGCAGTCGACCATCCGGGCCGAAGGCGACGCCCGTTTCGCGCAGGTCGAAGCCCGCATCCGCGAATGGCAGCCGGACGCCCTCGTGGTCGGCATCCCCTACCACCCCGACGGCGCCGCGCACGACAACACCCGCGCCGCCCAGCGCTTCGCCCGCCAGCTGAGAGGGCGCTTCGGCTTGCCGGTGTACGAGGTCGACGAGCGCTACAGCACGACCGAGGCGCTCGCCGGGGGCGCACGCGATGCCGACGCGGCCTCGGCCTGCATCATTCTTGAACAGTTCCTGAGGAGTCTTGCGTGACCCCCATTCCCGACGCCGAAGCGCTCTACCTCGAGCTGCTGCGTGGCGTGAAAGCCCTGATGCGCGGGGACACCCGCCTCGTCGGCGTCACCTCCGGCGGTGCCTGGCTGGTCGAGCGCCTGCAGAAAGACCTGGGCCTGCCTGGGGCGCCCGGCATCATCTCGTCGGCCATGCACCGCGACGATTTCGCGCGGCGTGGCATGGCGGCGAGCGCGCAGACCTCGCTGCCCTTCGACGTGAACGGCGCCGACGTGCTGCTGCTCGACGACGTGCTCTACACCGGCCGCACCATCCGTGCGGTGCTCAATGAACTGTTCGACTTCGGCCGTCCGAGCTGCGTGCGGCTCGCGGTCATGGTCGACCGCGGCGGGCGCGAGCTGCCCGTGGCGGCGGACTTCGCCGCAACGAAGCTCGAGCTGCCCGCGGCGCAGGCGCTCGCCTTGGCGAGAGACGAGAAGAGCGGCCTCCGGTTCCAGGTGGAGCAAGCCTGATGAAGCGCCCCCACGCTCACCACTTCGTGTATTCGCTGCCCCCCGAGGGGGTGACGGCCTCCCTCGGGGCGGCCCGGCGGGAGACCTGATGCTCTACAAGCGCAACCCCCAACTCAACCAGAACGGCGAGCTGATCCACCTGTTGTCGATCGAGGGCCTGCCGAAGTCCATCCTCACGCAGATCCTCGACACCGCCGCCACCTTCGCCAGCGTGAGCGACCGCGAGGTCAAGAAGGTGCCGCTGCTGCGCGGCAAGAGCGTGTTCAACCTGTTCTTCGAGAACTCGACGCGCACCCGCACCACCTTCGAGATCGCGGCCAAGCGGCTGTCGGCCGACGTGATCAATCTCGACATCGCTCGCTCATCGGCGAGCAAGGGCGAGTCGCTGCTCGACACCATCGCCAACCTGAGCGCGATGGCGGCCGACCTCTTCGTGGTTCGGCACAGCGAGTCGGGCGCCCCTTACCTGATCGCTCAGCACGTGGCGCCCCACGTGCATGTGGTGAATGCCGGCGACGGCCGCCATGCGCACCCGACGCAGGGGCTGCTCGACATGTACACGATCCGGCACTACAAGAAGGACTTCGCCAACCTCACGGTGGCGATCGTCGGCGACGTGCTGCACTCGCGCGTCGCGCGCTCCGACATCCATGCGCTGACGACGCTGGGCTGTGCCGAGGTTCGCGTGGTCGGACCCAAGACGCTGGTGCCCGGCGACATGGCCCAGATGGGCGTGCGCGTGTGCCACACGCTCGAAGAAGGCATTCGCGACTGCGACGTGATCATCATGCTGCGGCTGCAGAACGAGCGCATGAGCGGCGCGCTGCTGCCGTCGTCGCAAGAATTCTTCAAGACCTATGGCTTGACGCCCGAGAAGCTTCAGCTGGCCAAACCCGATGCCATCGTGATGCATCCGGGGCCCATCAACCGCGGCGTGGAGATCGACTCGGCAGTGGTCGATGGCCGGCAGAGCGTGATCCTGCCGCAGGTCACTTTCGGCATCGCCGTGCGCATGGCCGTCATGAGCATCGTCGCAGGTAACGAAGCATGAAATGGCGGCCGCTCGGCTACTGCGCGAACCGATCTCGCACCTGCGCTGCTCGCCGCACGAAAGTGCGGCTGCGTTGCTCGCCGCGACCTCGGCTCGCTCGCTACGCCGCTCGACCGCCATTTCGGTCAGGCCTCAGGAATCCAGCATGAGAATTTTGATAACCAACGGACGCGTCGTCGACCCCGCGTCCGGACTCGACAGGCAGGCCGACGTGGCCGTAGCCGACGGCAAGCTGCTCGCCATCGGCGGCACGCCTGCCGACTTCAACGCCGACCGCACGCTCGATGCCACCGGCTGCCTTGTCCTGCCGGGCCTGGTCGACCTGGCGGCGCGCCTTCGAGAGCCCGGCTACGAGCACGAGCGCATGCTCGAAAGCGAGATGGCCGCGGCCGTGGCCGGCGGCGTGACCAGCCTGGTCTGCCCGCCCGACACCGACCCCGTGCTCGACGAGCCCGGACTGGTCGAGATGCTCAAGTTCCGGGCGGAGAAGATGCAGAGCGCGCGCCTCTTTCCGCTCGGCGCGCTGACCCGGGGGCTCAAGGGCGAGGTGCTGACCGAAATGGCCGAGCTCACCGAAGCCGGCTGTATCGGCTTCAGCCAGGCCGAGGTGCCGATGCCCAGCACGCAGGTACTGCAGCGTGCGCTGCAGTACGCCAGCACCTTCGGCTACACGGCATGGCTGCGGCCGCAAGACCGCGACCTGGGGCAGGGCGTGGCCGCCAGCGGCCCGCTGGCCACGCGCCTGGGGCTGTCGGGCGTGCCGGTGGCGGCGGAGACGATCGCGCTCTTCACGATCTTCGAACTGGTCCGTTCCACTGGCGCGCGGGTTCACCTGTGCCGCCTGTCGAGTGCGGCGGGCGTGGCCCTGGTCCGCGCGGCCAAGGCCGAAGGGCTGCCTGTCAGCTGCGATGTCAGCATCAATTCGCTGCACCTGGCCGACATCGACATCGGGTACTTCGACAGCCGCGCGCGCCTCAACCCACCGCTGCGCCAGCAGCGCGACCGCGACGCGCTGTCGGCCGGGCTGGCCGACGGCACCATCGACGCCCTGGTTTCCGACCACACGCCGGTGGAGGCCGACGCGAAAACCTTGCCCTTCGCAGAGAGCGAACCCGGCGCCAGCGGCCTCGAACTGCTGCTGCCGCTGGCCCTGCAGTGGGGCGAGCAGAGCGGCGCCGGACTCATGCGTGCCGTCGAGGTCGTCAGCGCTGCGCCGGCGCGGCTGGTCGGCGTCGCGGGAGCGGGCCGGTTGGAGCAGGGCGGCGCAGCCGACGTCTGCGTGGCCGATCCCGCCATCGAATGGCAGGTCCGGCCCGAGGCCCTGCGCAGCCAGGGCAAGCACACGCCCTTCGGCGGCTATGCCCTGCGAGGGCGGACGCGGCATACGCTGGTCGGTGGCCGGCTGGTTCACACCTGCTGAGGCCAGACACCGCCCGATGCTGCAGAACCTGTCCGCCAGCCTCAAGCTGCTGCGAGCCCTGGCCCATGCGTACGCGGGCTGGTGGACCATTCGCAGCAAGTTCCCAAAGCTCACGCAGGACGAGCGCGAACAGCGTGTGCAAGCGTGGGCGGACAAGATGCTCGCGCTCATGGACATCCGGCTGGTGGTGCAGGGCACGCCGCCCGAGCGCGGCCCGGTGCTGATGGTGAGCAACCACGTGTCGTGGCTGGACATCCTCACCATCCACGCGGCGCGCCACGTGCGCTTCGTGTCCAAGTCGAACGTACAGCGCTGGCCGCTGATCGGCGCGCTGGCGACCGGCGCGGGTTCGCTCTACATCGAGCGCGAGCGGCGCCGCGACGCACTTCGCGTGGTCCATCACATGACCGAGGCCCTGAGCCGCGGTGAAGTGATCGCGGTATTTCCGGAAGGCACGACCGGCGACGGCACCACCCTGTTGCCCTTTCATGCCAACCTGCTGCAGGCGGCGATTTCCTCCGGCGCGCCCGTGCAGCCGACCGCGCTTCGCTTCGCCGATGCCGCCAGTGGCGAAACCAGCATGGCGCCCCGTTACATCGGCGCAGACAACCTGTGGGTTTCGCTTTGGCGTGTGCTCAAGGCGCCGCCGATTCACGCCATCGTGCGCTTCGGTGAGCCGCAGCCGGCCTGGGGGCGAGACCGGCGTGCCTGGGCGCTGTCGCTGCATGCGGACGTGCACGCGCTCTGGCGCCAGACCCACTAGCCCCCGTTTGCTCCGCGCAAAAAAACAGCGCCCCGAAGGGCGCTGTGCAACGGCGCCAGGGGCGCCGGGGAGGAGGAAACCGTTGCGTAGAAAAAAATCGAGCGGCCCGTTGAAGGCCACCCACCTTTTTCCAAACGCGTGAACGCAGGTTAAACGCCGCCGCGGGCCCGGGCCTGCCGGAGAAGGCAATGCACGCGCGTGGGCCGTGGCCTACACGCAGCCGCTGCAGAAGCCGCGAGCGGACTGAAGCCCATGAGCCATTGGTGTCCGTGAGTACGTGAGTCCGTGAGTCCGTGAGTCCGTGAAGAAGTCGGCGTGGCCCGGGCGCCCCACGGCTCGAATCTCATCAATTGTCGCAAGGCGTTCGACGGCCTGACGGTGCCGCGCATCATTCGCGCACTTTCAGCACACACAGGACGCGCCATGGATGCCATTCTTCTGTTGATCGCCATCAACTTCCTCTCCGTGCCCTTTCTCCAGGAAGCCGAAGCCCAGGGCCACAGGCTGCGACGCTTCCCGCATCTGCTGCACATTCTTCGACTCGCCCACGTGCGCAAGTCCCGCTGGCTCCTCTCCTTCTGCGCATTCACCGTGTTTCTCTTCGTGTTGGTCGTCGCGCGCGGCCAGGGCGCCGGCATCGACGGGCAGGTTCTGGCCTTGCATGCCGGGATCATCCAGAGCGTTCTGTGGACGGTGGTCTGGCTCAACCTGCGCCGGCAAGCCCGGCCCGAGCACTCGCAGCAGACGTCGGTCGACGCGAAGCGGCACAGCACCACCGGCGTCGCTCCGTTGCTGACTCAGCCATGACCACCGGGCGCCAGTTGGCGTGGGTGCCGCGCCAGTCGCTGCTTCTTCTTTCGCTGCTGGCCCTGGGCGGCTGCCAGTTCCACGGAACGGTGCCTCCGTTCTCCGCTGAAGGACTTCCCCCACCGGCCTTCACCGACGCGCCGGGCCGGTGCACTTCGGCGCGCATCCGGTTCGCGTTGGGCCAGCAGGTCAGTCGGCCTCTGCTCGAAGAAATGCGTTTGCGCGCCGGTGCCCGGCGTGCCATGGCCTTGGCGCCCACCGATGAGCACGTGCCTTACGACTCGCTGCGCCTGATCGTCGACATCGAAAACAACGGCCGCGTGGTGGCGGCTCGCTGCGGCTGACCGATTCGCTTCGCCGCCGGCCGATGTGCTTCAGGCCTCGACCGCGGGCCGCGGCAACAGGCCCAGAAAGTGGTCGAGCATCTGGAAGTGATCGTCGAGGAACTGGTCCTCGAGCCCGGGCAGCGCAGCGACCGGGGTCCACTCGGCGGCCGCGGCATCGTCGTCCGCGCGCACCGCAGGGGGAGGCCGGTCACCCAGATCGAAGAAATGACCATGCGTGATCGTCCGTCCGCGCTGGCTGCGGTCGGGTCGGTCGAAGACCTCGGTGGTGGCCAGGCAGGCCAGCAACTCGGCGGGCGACAGGTCGAGGTGCGTTTCTTCCTCGAGTTCGCGCAGGGCCGACTGAAGCGTGGTTTCGCGCACTTCGAGAAATCCGCCGGGCACGGCGAGCAGCCCCTTGCCGGGTGAATGCCCACGCCGAATCAGCAGCACCTGGTCGCCGCACTTGACCACGCAGTCCACGGTAACCAGCACGACGGGATAGGGCGCCACGGACCAGGCGGCATCGTGCTGCCGCAGTTGCTCCCATTCATCGGCAAGCGAGGCGTGCAGCGGCGTCGTCATCCACGGCTGCAGCGCTGCCAGCGTGCCAGCCGGCACCGCACGCTTGAGCGCCTCGGAAGCGTCTGCCTCGCCACTGAAGAGCGCCTGCTGCACGGCCGCTGCGCTGGCCGTGTGCACGCGGTCGATCGCCTGCAGCGTCCAGCCGTCGAAGCCATTCAGGTAGTCACGCGTGGCGTCCTTCACGTGACCGACCAGCACGGTGTTCGCGGCCGATGCCGGTGCCGCGCCCTGGGCCACGAGCGCCGCATCGACCGCCAGTCGCAGTTCGGCGAACCAGCGCTCCTCGTCGAAATGGTCGCGCATGGGCACGAACAGCAGGCGTGCACCATCGGCATCGCTCACTGCGCGCCGGATCATGTCCGCGCGCTCTTGCCAGCTGAACGGGTTCTTGGGCGACCGCGCCTGGAACGCCGAGCCGAGCACCACGACGACACGCGGCGCTGCATCGAGCGCCTTGCGCAGCAGGATCTGATGCGCGTTGTGGAAAGGCTGGAAGCGGCCGATCAAGACCGCAACATCGTGGGTGGAACTCGGGGGATAGGACATCATGGGTTGGGCGCCGTGACCGGCACGCGCGCATCTTACCCACGAGGCACTGCGAGAAGGCGGGGGTCGCTGCGCGTCTGCGCCGGCTCCCATTAACGCAGATTCAACGGAAGTTCAATGCAGCTGCCGCTGAGCGCTGAGCGATCCGAAGAGCGAAGAAAGCTTGTTCTGAACGTAGACCAGCCTTTTGCACAGCGAACTCACCCGCTCCGCCGCACCGGGCTTGCCGTTCTCCATTTCGACGATCGCCTTGGCGTAGGCGTCGGTCAAGCGTTGCCATTCGGTGAATGTGGGTTCAGAGACGTCGACGGTGCCCATTGCGCCCTCCTTGATGAACGAAGGCTGCGTCAGGCCGGCATTTGCGTACGTAGGAAGTGGCTGACTTTGAAGTACGGCGTGGTGAGACTGCGGAAATCCCTCGGGTAGCGCTGTCAGGCCCTGGACACGGCGGGCCGCACGTGGCACTTATGAAAACTCGTTCATGGGTGCCACGAAGAAACCACCTTCGGCGTTTGCGGCGTGGTGCTGCCGGCCAGCGCATACGACAGCTGGTTGGCCGCATGGATGATCGTCTTCGCATGCCGCAGCAGCTTGCTCTTCGGCAACCGGTCGGCGGGCCCCGAGATGCACACCGATCCGAGAAGCTTCCAGTTCAATCCGAACACCGGTGCCGACACGGTCGCCACGCCTTGTTCGCGCTCCCCGATGGAGAAGTGATAACCACGCTGCCTGATCTCTTCGTACAGCGCCCCCGGCTCTCCAGAAAACGCCAGGATCACCCGGCCCGGCGAACCCTTGTCGAGCGGCAATGCAGAGCCCATGCGCGCGTGGTGCCGGATCGGCTGCGGGCCCTCGACGCGCATGAGGCAGGTGCGAATGCTCCCCTCGCGCACGTAGAAGGCCGCACTCTCGCCGGTCGCCTGCGACAACTCGCGCAACATCGGCTCGACCACGTTGTTGACGTCGAAGGCCGCCTGGTAGCGCGCGCCCAGCCAGCCAGCAGCTGGGCCGAGGCGCCATTCACCGTCGTCGCGCTGCACCACGTAGCCGCTGCCGGCCAGGGTTCGCAGCAGCCGCAGCGCCGTCGTCTTGTGCATGCCGCTGCGACGGGTCAGCTCCGCGAGCGACAGGCGCTGGTCCTGCATGCCGAAGGCTTCGAGCAGCTGAAGTGCGCGGGTCACGGCAGTGACGCCACCGCCGGCTTCGGGGCTGTCCGCCGTCGCCTCGGTCGCAATGCGCGCCGGCTGCCTGGTGGGGGTCGAATCGGCTTTTGGCATGGTCCGCTATACGGTTCGTGGTTCACACAGTGGACCAGCATTGTACGGAGCGAAACACAAAACTAAAGTCCGTCCAAGCCTGAAGCAGGCGATGCCCCTGAATCGAACATGCGGAGACAACCCTTGAACACCTCGAACCTCGCCCTTCCCCGTCGCGTCATGCTGATCGCCGCGATGTCACTCGCCACCGGCGCCGCGTTCGCGCAGGCCTACCCTGCGCGGCCGATCAAGCTCATCGTGCCGTTCCCCGCCGGCGGAGGCACGGACATCATCGCCCGCGAGGTCGCGAACAAGGTAGCCACGCAGCAGGGCTGGACGCTGGTCGTGGACAACAAGCCCGGTTCCGGCGGCAACCTCGGCGTCGATGCCGCAGCCAAGGCCGCGCCCGACGGCTACACCATCGTGCTCGGGCAGACCAGCAACCTGGCCATCAACCCGACGCTCTACGCCAAGCTGCCCTACAACCCGCAGAAGGACCTGGCACCCGTCGGCCTGGTCGCCAGCTCGCCGCTCGTGCTCGTCGTGGCGACCGACTCGCCCTACAAGACCCTCGCCGACGTGATCGCGGCGGGCAAGGCCAAGCCGGAGTCGATCAACTACGCGAGCTCCGGCAGCGGCACGGTGGCGCACCTGGCCGTCGAGCAGTTCCAGAAGATCGCCGGCGTCAAGTTCACGCACGTTCCCTACAAGGGCGCCGCGCAAGGCGTGACCGACCTGATCGGCGGGCAGATCCAGCTCTACATGTCGTCCATCCCGACGCTGATCGGCCACATTCGCAACGGCAAGATGCGCGCCATCGCGGTGACGTCCGACAAGCGCGTGCACGACCTGCCGCAGGTGCCCACCATCGCCGAGTCGGGCTACAAGGGCTTCGAAGCCGTCACCTGGTTCGGTGTCGCCGGGCCGGCCGCGATGCCGAAGGATGCAGTCGCCAAGCTCAACGTCGCCTTCAACAAGGCCCTGCAGGACGCCGAGGTGAAGAAGAAGCTCGAAGGGCAGGGCGCCGACGTGCTCGGCGGCACGCCCGAGCAGTTCGGCAAGCTGATCAGCGAGGACATCGCGCGCTGGGGCAAGGTCGTCAAGGACTCCGGCGCCAAGGTCGACTGACCCGCATCGCCTGCCCCGCGGCCGGCTGAGCGCCGGCCACTTTCCAACGTTTAGCTGCCACACACCACGCGGCCGGGCGCAGCCATGCCCGTCACCCCGACCTCACCCCGCCTTCCTTCACCGAAAGACACATCATGAGCAACCCACTGTCCGACATCGTCCGCGACTTCGATCGCGTCCCCGCCGAGATCGTGAAGCAGGCCTCCGAATTCCAGCCGGCGATCTTCGCCGACGTGGCAGGCCGCCGCGGCGCGCTGCACGGCCGCATCAAGCCGCTGCGCTCCCGCATGAAGCTGGCCGGCCCCGCCTTCACGGTCGAAGTGCGGCCCGGCGACAACCTGATGATCCACGCCGCGATCGCACTGGCCCAGCCCGGCGACGTGCTCGTGATCGACGGCAAGGCCGACCAGACCTCGGCGCTCATGGGCACCATCATGATGACCGCCTGCCGCCAGCGCGGCATCGCCGGCGTCGTCGTCGACGGCGCGGTGCGCGACAGCCTCGAGATCGACGAGATGGACTACCCCGTCTTCTCGGTCGGCACCAACCCCAACGGCCCGACCAAGAACATCGGCGGCCGCATCGGCCACCCGGTGACGGTGGGCGGCGTGACCGTGCGGGCCGGCGACTTCGTCATCGGCGACGGCGACGGCGTGATGGTGGTCGAGCGCGAGAAGATCGAGTCGCTGATCGGCGCGGCGCGCAAGAAGGTGCAGGACGAGGCCAAGCGCATCGCCGCCATCAAGGCCGGCGACACGGCCGCGTCGTGGCTCGACGGCGCGCTGCGTGCCGCGGGCGTGCTCAAGGAAGGGGAGAAACTGTGAGCACCGTTCTGGTCACAGGCGCCGACCTGGCGCCGCAAGCCCTCGAATTGCTCCGCGATCACGAACTGGTGTTCGCCGGCAAGACGCCGACCGAAGACGACGTCGTGGCCCTGTGCGCCCGACACAACCCCGTGGCGATCATCGTGCGCTACAGCAAGGTCGGCGCCGCCGCGATGGATGCCGCACCGGCCTTGCGCGTCATCTCCAAGCACGGCAGCGGCACCGACACCATCGACAAGGTGGCTGCGAAGGCGCGCGGCATCGAGGTCGTCGCCGCTGCCGGCGCCAATGCTGCGGCCGTGGCCGAGCAGGCGTTGGCGCTGATGCTGGCCTGCGCGAAGTCCGTCGTGTCGCTCGATGCCCGCATGCATGCCGGCCATTGGGACAAGGCCACGCACAAGAGCCTCGAATTGAACGGCCGCACGGTCGGCCTGGTCGGACTCGGCGCCATCGGCTTGCGCTTCGCGAAGATGGCCGATGCGATCGGCATGCGCGTGATTGGGTTCGACCCCTTCGCCAAAGACCTGCCGGCTTACGTCGAACAGGTCGACCTGCCCGCCATCTGGCGCGAGTCGGACGTGATCTCGCTGCACTGCCCGCTGACCGAGGGCAACCGGCAACTGGTCAACGAAGCATCGCTGGCACAGGCGCGCCGCGGCGTGGTCCTGGTCAACACGGCCCGCGGCGGCCTGATCGACGAAGCGGCGCTGCTCGCCGCCGTGCGTTCCGGCCAGGTGATGGCGGCCGGGCTGGACAGCTTCGTCGTCGAGCCGATGGCCGCGGGCCATCCTTTCCAGGGCGAGAAGGGCTTCGTGTTGAGCCCGCACATCGGCGGCGTCACCAGCGATGCCTACGTCAACATGGGCGTGGCAGCGGCGCGCAATGCGCTCGACGTGCTGGCGCGGCAACCGGCCACCGTCTGAGCGGCCCGCAAGACATCCAGGAGACAACGACATGAAGTATTCGAAGCTGGCCGCCATCGGCCTGTGCCTGACGGCGATCTGCGCAAGCACCGGCACGGCCTTCGCACAGGGCACCTACCCCGCGAAGCCCGTGCGTATCGTGGTGCCTTATCCGCCCGGCGGAGCGGTGGACCAGGTGACGCGGCGCATCGCGCAGAAGCTGACCGAGCAGACCGGCCAGAGCTTCTTCGTGGAGAACAAGGCCGGCGCCACGGGCACCATCGGCGCGCAGCAGGTGGCCAAGTCCGCGCCCGACGGCTACACGCTGATGGCCAACGACACGACCTATTCGATCCTGCCGCACGTCTTCAACAAGCTGCCGTTCGACGCCGAGCGCGACCTGGTGCCGGTGTCCGCCTTCAACTTCGCGCCGATGGCGCTGGTGGTCGGCGCCGACTCGCGCTTCAAGACGCTGTCGGACCTGGTCGGCTATGCCAAGGCCAACCCCGGCAAGCTCAACTACGGCACCGGCGGCGCCGGCACCACGCCGCACTTCTCCACCGAGGCCCTGGCCAGTGCGGCGAAGGTCGAGGTCACGCACGTTCCGTTCAAGGGCGCGGGCGAGGCCACGCTCGCGCTGCTGTCCGGCACCATCGACTTCCAGATCGCGTCGACGCCGGGCGTGATGGGCCAGGTCAAGGGCGGCAAGGTGCGCCTGCTCGGCATCAGCGGCGACAAGCGCCTCGCCGCACTGCCCGACGTGCCCACCTTCGCCGAAGCCGGCATCAAGAACTACAGCGTGATCAACTTCACCGGCTTCTGGGCACCGAAGGGAACGCCCGCACCCGCGCTGCAGCGCCTGCAGAAGGAAATCGCCACGGCCATGGCGAGCGCCGACGTACAGAAGTTCTCCGCCGACCTGGGCTCCGTGCCTTCTGTCGTCTCGGGCGAGCCACTGGCCAAGATGCTGCGCGACAACACCCAGCTCTGGGGCCAGGTGGCGGCAGCCGCCAAGGTCGAGAAACAATAGCCACGATCAGCCAACGAGCGGAAGCGCTGGGCTTCGGCCCCGCGTCGACTCGAAGCAAGGAGACATGCACATGCTGCTGCTGCGCCCGCCGGAAGTTCGCGACCTGGAGGTCTTCACGCGCATGCCCGAGCGCTGGCGCCGCACGGCGCAGCGCAGCGCCTGGGCCGATGCCAATCGCGGCGGTGCGCCGGTCGACTCCTTCCTCGAAGGGCCGGTGTTCGATGCCGCCGGCAACCTGTACGTGACCGACATCCCCTGGGGTCGCGTCTTTCGTATCGACGCCGCGGGGCAGTGGGACCTGGTCGCCGAGTTCGGCGGCGAGCCCAACGGCATGAAGTTCGCCGACGAGCGCACGCTGCTCGTCACGGACTACAAGAACGGGCTGATGGCGCTCGACGTGCTCACCGGCCAGGTCCGTCCCTACCTCGAGCGGCGCAACAGCGAGCGCTTCCGCGGCGTGAACGACCTGGTCTTCGACTCGCAGGGCAATCTGTACTTCACCGACCAGGGCCAGAGCGGCATGCACGAGCCCACGGGCCGGGTCTACCGCCTCGCGCCCGACGGCCGGCTCGACCTGCTCATGAACAACGTGCCGAGCCCCAACGGCATCGTGCTCTCGCCCGACGAACGCGTGCTCTTCGTCGCCGCGACCCGCGGCAACTGCGTGTGGCGTGCGCCGCTGATGCCAGACGGCAGCGTGGCGAAGGTCGGGCAGTTCTTCACCTCCTACGGCCCCAGCGGCCCCGACGGCCTGGCGATGGACGAGAAAGGCCGACTGCTGGTCGCCAACCCGGGCCTCGGCTATGTCTGGGTGCTCGACCATCGCGCGGAGCCCGAGATCGTGCTGCGAAGCACCGAGGGCATGTCGTTGACGAACATCGCCTACGGCGGCCCACAGCGCACGACGCTCTACTGCACCGAATCCGCCACGGGCACCATCCTGCGCACACAACTCGACGTGCCGGGCATGCGGCTCCACGCAGCCACCCGGTAAAACAACAGCGACAACAGCGTCCGTGACGGTTTGTATCGGCCCGCCTCGGTACGTCGATCCAAGCGCGCTCAACGAAGGACACGCGCGTTCTTCTGTCACCACGCGCTCCCGCATTCCGACAGCGGCGGCAGGCTGATCGGGGCGCAATGCCCGTTGTTCTTTGCAGGACAGCGGCCACGCGCCCGGGGATCCCACGTCCCCGTTTCGACAACGACAGGAGCCCCCCGATGGACAGTCCCACCTTTCCCTTGATCTCGCGCCGCGAGGCGCTCATCGCCGGCGCTGCCGCCGCGGCGGCGGCCTCGGCGTCCGCGCCCGCGGCGGCCGCGCCCAACGCGCCGCCGGTCGCGGCTTCCGACGCCGCGGTGCCCCGAATGAAAACTGCGCTGACCGTCAACGGCCAGGCCCATTCGCTCGACCTCGACACGCGCACCACGCTGCTCGACGCCTTGCGCGAGCACCTGAACCTGACCGGCACCAAGAAGGGCTGCGACCACGGCCAATGCGGTGCCTGCACGGTCATCGCCGACGGCCGCCGCATCAACGCCTGCCTGACGCTGGCCGTCATGCACGACGGCGCGCAGATCACCACCATCGAAGGCCTCGGCACGCCGCAGAACATGCACCCGATGCAGTCCGCCTTCGTCAAGCACGATGGCTACCAGTGCGGCTACTGCACGCCGGGCCAGATCTGTTCGGCGGTCGGCGTGCTCGACGAGATCAAGCGCGGCGTGCCCAGCCACGTGAGCGGCGACCTCACCGCGCGGCCGATGCTGTCGGCCGACGAGTTGCGCGAGCGCATGAGCGGCAACATCTGTCGCTGCGGGGCCTACTCCAACATCGTCGACGCCATCACCGAGGTGGCAGGGGGCCGGTCATGAAGCCCTTCACCTACGAACGCGTGCAGTCGCCGGCCCAGGCTGCGGCTGCGGTGGCCAGCCATCCCGGTGCGAAGTTCATCGCCGGCGGCACCAACCTGCTCGACCTGATGAAGCTGCAGATCGAAGCGCCGGCGCACCTGGTCGACGTCAACGGCCTGGCGCTCGACAAGATCGATGCGCTGCCCGAAGGCGGCCTGCGAATCGGCGCCCTGGTGCGCAACACCGACCTGGCCGCCGACGAACGCGTGCGGCGCGACTACGGCGTGCTGTCGCGTGCCTTGCTGGCCGGCGCCTCGGGCCAGCTGCGCAACAAGGCGACCACCGCCGGCAACTTGCTTCAGCGCACGCGCTGCCCCTATTTCTACGACACCGACCAGCCCTGCAACAAGCGGCGGCCTGGCAGCGGTTGCAGCGCCATCGGCGGCGTGACGCGGCAGCTCGCGGTGGTCGGTTCGAGCACCGCCTGCATCGCGACGCACCCGAGCGACATGGCTGTCGCCATGCGCGTGCTGGACGCGTCGGTCGAAACCGTGCGGCCCGACGGGCGCACGCGGGTGATCCCGATCGCCGACTTCCATCGGCTGCCCGGCGACACACCGCACATCGACACGGTGCTGGAGCGCGACGAGCTGATCACCGCCGTGACCTTGCCGCGGCCGGCCGGCGGCACGCAGGTCTACCGCAAGGTGCGTGACCGCGCTTCCTACGCCTTCGCGCTGGTATCCGTGGCGGCCATCGTGCAGCGCGACGGCTCGGGCCGCGTCGCCGTTGGCGGTGTGGCGCACAAGCCCTGGCGCATCGAAGCCGCCGAGTCCGCCATGCCGCAAGGTGCCAAGGCCGTGACCACGCGGCTCTTCGCCGATGCGCGGCCCACCGAAGAAAACGCCTTCAAGCTGACGCTCGCCGAGCGCGCGCTCGCGGCGGCCATCGAACAAGGGAAGAGCTGATCATGAAGTTCGACACACCTGCCACCACCAACCCGATCGACCAGCTCAAGGTCATCGGCAAGCCGACCGACCGCGTCGACGGCCCGGTCAAGACCACGGGCACGGCGCGCTACGCCTACGAGCGCAACGCCGAGCTTCCGCGCGCGGCCTATGGCTACGTCGTCGGCGCCGGCGTCGCGAAGGGACGCATCGCCTCGATGGACCTCGTTGCGGCACGGGCGTCGCCTGGCGTGCTGGCGATCGTCACCGCGCGCAATGCCGGCAAGCTCGGCAAGGGTGACTTCAACACGGCCAAGCTGCTGGCCGGCCCGGAAGTCGACCACTACCACCAGGCGGTCGCCCTGGTCGTGGCCAACACCTTCGAGCAGGCGCGCGCGGCGGCGCAGCTGGTGCGCATCGAGTACACGCGTGCGCCCGGCAGGTACGACCTGGCCGCCGAGATGGGCGCGGCGCAGATGCCCAAGGCCAGCGAGAACTCGGGCCCGCCCGAAACCAAGCTGGGAGACTTCGCAAGCGCATTCGGCGCGGCCCCCGTGCAGCTGGATGCGCGCTACTCCACGCCCGACGAATCGCACGCGATGATGGAGCCGCATGCCTCCATCGCGGACTGGAAGGGCGAGAAGCTGACCATCTGGACATCGAACCAGATGATCGCCTGGGGCAACGGCGACGTGGCCAAGACGCTCGGCATCAAGAAGTCCAACGTGCGCATCGTCTCGCCCTTCATCGGCGGCGGCTTTGGCGGCAAGCTGTTCGTGCGGGCCGATGCGCTGCTGGCGGCGTTGGGTGCGCGTGCGGTGCGGCGGCCGGTCAAGGTGGCGCTGCAGCGGCCCTTGATGATGAACAACACCACGCACCGGCCCGCGACCATCCAGCGCATCCGCATGGGTGCGACGCGCGACGGCAAGATCACCGCCATCGCGCACGAGGGCTGGTCGGGCGACCTGCCCGGCGGTGCGCCGGAGACGGCCGTCAACCAGACACGCCTGCTGTATGCCGGCCCCAACCGCCTGACCACCACGCGCCTCGCCGTGCTCGACTTGCCGGAAGGCAACGCCATGCGTGCGCCCGGCGAGGCGCCAGGCATGATGGCGTTGGAAGTCGCCATGGACGAGATGGCGGAGAAGCTCGGCATCGACCCGATCGAATTCCGCGTGCTCAACGACACGCAGGTCGACCCCGAAAAGCCCGAGCGCCCCTTCTCGCAGCGCCGGCTGATCGAATGCATGCGCACCGGCGCCGAGCGCTTCGGATGGAGCCGACGCAAGGCCGCGCCGGGGCAGCAGCGCGAAGGCCGATGGCTCATCGGCATGGGCGTCGCCGCCGCGTTCCGCAACAACCTGTTGATGAAGTCGGCCGCGCGCGTGCGGCTGGACGCCCAGGGCATCGTCACGGTCGAGACCGACATGACCGACATCGGCACGGGCTCGTACACCATCATCGCGCAGACCGCGGCCGAGACCATGGGCGTGTCGCTCGACAAGGTTCGCGTGCGCCTCGGCGATTCGAGCTTTCCCGTGTCGTGCGGATCGGGCGGGCAGTGGGGCGCGAACAACTCGACCTCGGGCGTCTTCGCCGCATGCATGAAGCTGCGCGAAGCCGTGACCCGCAAGCTAGGCGTGAGCGCCGATGCCGAGTTCTCCGATGGCATGGTGCGTGCCGGTGGCCGCTCGGTGCCGCTGGCGCAGTCTGCGGGTGCGGGCGGGCTGGTGGCCGAGGACGGCATCGAGTACGGCGATCTCGACAAGAAGTACCAGCAGTCCACCTTCGGTGCGCACTTCGTGGAGGTGGGCGTCGATGCGGCCACCGGCGAGATCCGCGTGCGGCGCATGCTCGCGGTCTGCGCGGCGGGCCGCATCCTGAACCCGAAGTCGGCCCGCAGCCAGGTGATCGGCGCGATGACGATGGGCGTCGGCGGTGCGCTGATGGAAGAGCTCGCACTCGACAAGCGGCACGGCTTCTTCGTCAACCACGACCTGGCCGGCTACGAGGTGCCCGTGCACGCCGACATTCCGCACCAGGAGGTGATCTTCATGGAGGAGACCGATCCGATCTCGTCGCCGATGAAGGCCAAGGGCGTGGGCGAACTCGGCATCTGCGGCGTGGGCGCCGCCGTGGCCAACGCCGTCTACAACGCGACGGGCGTGCGGGTGCGCAACTACCCGATCACGCTCGACAAGCTGTTGGACCGGTTGCCGCCCTTGGCCTGATCGCGCCGGCTCAAGCCTGCTGGATCGACGCTTCCATCTGCTTGAAGCGCTCGACCAGCGCCAGCAGGAAGTCGATGAAGGTGCGCACCTTCGCCGACAGGTGGCGGCCCGGCAGGTACACCGCGTGCACGTCGGGTCCCTTGGCCACGAAGCCGGTCAGGATGCGCTTGAGCTGGCCGCGGCGCAGCGCGTCGGCCGCGATGAAGTTGCTGATCATCGTGATGCCGGCGCCGGCCACCGCGGCCTCCAGCAGCGACTCGGCGTTGTTCATGTTGAGCCCGCCGCTCACGGTCTTCGCGAAGGTCCGCCCGTCCTGGCTGAACTGCCAGGCGCGGTGGTTGCCGGTGATCGGGTAGATGTAGGCCAGGCAACGGTGGTGGTCCAGGTCGTCGGGCGTGGCCGGCTCGCCGTGGCGCGCCAGGTAGGCCGGCGAGGCGTAGGCCGCGAAGCTCAGGTTGCAGAGGTGGCGCGCGACCAGGCGCGTGTCCGCGATCGCGCCGATCTGGATCGCAAGGTCGAAGCCCTCGTAGGCCAGGTCCGCGGCCCGGTCGCTCAGTTCGACGTCCACGCTCAGGTCGGGGTGCTGCTCGGTGAAGCGCAGCAGGGCCGGCACGACCACCCGGCGCCCGAAGCCCACTGGCATCTGCACGCGCAGCTTGCCGCGCGGCACGCTGTTGCTGAGCGTGAGCGCGCTCTTCGCGTCCTCGATTTCGGACAGGATGTGGCGGCAGCGGTCGAAGAAGCTGGCGCCCTCGTTGGTCAGGCTGACCAGGCGCGTCGAACGATGCAGCAGCTTCACGCCCAGCTCGGCCTCGAGCTTCGACACCGACTTGCTGACCGCCGACGGCGTGAGCCCGAGCCGGTCGGCGGCCAGCGTGAAGCTGCGGCTCTCCGCCACGCGCGTGAAGACCTGCAAGGCGTTGAGATTGTCCATCCGCCGATTATTGGTGAAGAAAATTCAACAGTGTTTGTAATTCGATGGGATTAATGTTTGCGGGGGCGCTAATTACCATCCGGCGATGCTTTTGCAAACCCCTGCTGCCCTGGGCAGCCTTCGCCTGAAAAACCGCGTGGTGATGGCGCCGATGGGCACCAACTACAGCACCACCGACGGACTCTCCACCGCACGAGACAAGGCCTATTACGCCGAGCGCGCCCGAGGCGGCGTCGCGATGATCATGACCGAGGCCATGGTCGTGACCGAGCAGGCCAGGCCGCACCACAACTCGCTGTGCTGCTACCACGACCGCTTCATCCCGGGGCTCGCGAGCATCGTCGAAGCGATCAAGGAACACGACTGCCACGTCTTCGGCCAGCTCAATCACCGCGGCGGCTTGCTGCGTCGCTCGGTGCTCAACATGGAGCCGGTCGGCCCGTCGGCCTGGACCAACCCCAACACCGGCGACGCGGTGCGCGCGCTGGCGGTGCCGGAGATCCACGAGATCCAGAAGCTCTTCGTCGCGGCGGCTCGTCGGCTGGCCCTCGCGGGCTACGACGGCGTCGAGATCCATGCGGCCAACGGCTACCTCTTCCAGCAGTTCTTCACACGCCGCATCAACCAGCGCACCGACCAGTACGGCGGCTCGATCGAGAACCGCATGCGCCTGCTGCTGGAGACCATCGACCGGGTGCGGCAAGCCTTGCCCGACTTGTGCCTGGTGGTGCGGTTGAGCGCCAGCGAGTTCACGCCCGAGGGCTACACGCGCGACGAGATCGTCGAACTGGCCAAGGCGGTGGAGCGCGCCGGCGTCGCGGCCATCGATCTGTCGGGCGGCAGCAACGAGAGTCCGCAGCTGTCGAAGTACTGCATCCAGCCGCCGTCGTTCCCGCGCGGCTGCCTGGCGCCGCATGCCAAGCCCATCAAGGACGCGGTCGGCATCCCGGTGATGGTGGCTGGACGCATCGTCGAGCCGCAAGATGCCGAGCAGGTGCTGGCTTCCGGCAGTGCCGACTTCATTTCGGTGGGCCGGGCGCTCTATGCCGATCCGCACTGGTGCCTCAAGGCCTTCGGCCAGGTGCAGGCGCCGATCCGGCAATGCATCGCCTGCAACGTGTGCTTCGAGCGCTTGACGCTCGAGAAGGACGTGGCCTGCGTGCAGAACCCGATGCTGGGCACCGAGTTCGAGACGCTCGAACATGCGGAGCCGCAGCTCTTCGCCGCGCCCAAGACGGGGCGCAAGCGCGTGCTGGTGCTCGGTGCCGGCGTGGCCGGGGTCGAGGCCGCACGCGTGGCGGCGGGGCGCGGCCACCGCGTCGAGGTGTGGGAGAAGGACACCCGCACCGGCGGCCAGATGCACCTCGCGGTCGCGGCGCCCGACAAGACCGAAGTGCAGCCGGTGTGGGACTACCGCCGCATCGAGCTGACCGCGCTCGGCGTGCCGGTGCGCACCGGCATCGACACCGATGCGGCGCGGCTCGCCGCCTTCGCGCCCGACTTCGTGGTGGTGGCGACCGGCGCGTTGCCGCGCCCCGCGCCGCTCGACACGCGCGAGCTCGACGCCGGCATTCCGGTGCTGCACGCGTGGGACGTGTTCCGCGATCCGTCGCTCGTCGCGCACGGCGCGGCGCTCACCATCGTCGGCGGCGGCATGGTGGGCGTCGAGCTGGCCGACCTGCTGCGCGAGAAGGCGTGCCAGGTGCAGGTGCTGGAGATGCAGCCCGGTGCCGCCAACGGCATGGCGCGCAACAACCGCTTCGAGCTGCTCGAACGCGTGGCGGCCGCCGGCATGCGCGTGATCACCGACTGCCGCATCGACGGCGTCGCCGGCCGCCACCTGAAGGTGCGCATCGGCAAAGGCGAGGCCACGCTGCTGCCGATCGGCGAAGCGCTGGTCTTCGCCACCGGGCCGCGCCCCAGCCTCGATGTGCTCGAAGTCGTCGAAGCCAGCGGAATCCCGTATGCGCGCGTCGGCGACTGCAACGTGCCGGGCGACTTCCTGAGCGGCCTGCGCGATGCCTGGATGGTGGGCCTGGCCCTCGATGCGCAGCCCGCGCGCGCGGCGCCTGCCGCCGCACGCGCTGCCGCCGACAACCTGGCAGGAGCCGTCGCATGAACCCCGAATACGAAGTCTTCGCCATCCGCTACGCGACGCGCGACGGACGCCGCAAGAACAACTTCATCGGCGGCGATGCACACGACGCGCCGATGCCGATGGACTACTTCGTGTGGCTGGTCCGCGGCCCCGAGCGCAGCTTCGTGGTCGACACCGGCTTCGGCGCCGAGGTCGCGGCGAAGCGCGGCCGCACGCTGCTGCGCACGCCGGCCGAGGGTCTGGCGCTGCTCGACGTCGATGCGGCCACGGTGCGCGACGTGGTCATCACCCACCTGCACTACGACCACGTCGGCACCTTCGAGAGCTTTCCGGCCGCGCGCTTCCACCTGCAGGACGACGAGATGGCCTACGCGACCGGGCGCCACATGCGGCATCGCCAGTTCAACCATGGCTACGAGGTCGACGAGGTGGTCGGCATGGTGCGCATGGTCTACAAGGACCGCGTCGCCTTCCACGACGGCACGGCCGAACTGGCGCCGGGCCTCAGCGTGCACCGCATCGGCGGCCACACGCACGGGCTGCAGTGCGTGCGCGTGCACACCCGGCGCGGCTGGGTGGTGCTGGCTTCGGACGCCAGCCACTACTACGAGCACTTCGAGAAGCGCCGCGTGTTCACGACCATGTTCAACGTCGGCGAAGCGGTCGATGGCTACGCGACGCTGGAGCGGCTGGCCGATTCGCCGCGCCACATCGTGCCGGGCCACGACCCGCTGGTGATGCAGCGCTATCCGGCGCCGTCGGCGGCGCTCGACGGCATCGCGGTGCGGCTCGACGTGGCGCCGCTGGACTGAGCATCGAACGACCGACCGAACGAACGAATTTCAAAACAACGCAGGAGACAACACATGCAACCACTGTTCTCGAAGCCATGGCTCGCCGCCGCCGCGCTCGGCGCCGCGGCGCTGGCCGCACCCGTGGCAGCGCAGGACTACCCCACGCGCCCCGTGCAGGTGATCGTGGCCTTCCCTGCCGGCGGCAGCGCCGACATCGTGGGCCGGCACGTGATGCAGAAGCTCAGCGAAACGACGGGCGGCTCGTTCGTGGTCGAGAACCGCACCGGTGCCGGCGGCAACATCGCGTTCGCCGCGACTGCTGCGGCCAAGCCCGACGGCTACACCATCCTCTTCAGCACGCCCGGCATCGCGATCAACCCGAGCTTGTACAAGAAGGCCAACTACAAGCTCGAGGACTTCACGCCCATCGCGCTGATCGGCGAGGCGCCGCTCGTGCTGCTGGCCAACCCCAAGCTTCCGATCAAGTCGGTCCGTGACCTGGTCGAGGCCGGCAAGGGCAAGCCCGATGCCGTGCGCTTCGCGAGCTCGGGCAACGGCAGCTCGTCGCACCTGGCGATGGACGTGCTGCGCTCGATGACGGGCATGCAGTACCTGCACATCCCGTACCGCGGCGGCGGCCCGGCCATGCTCGACGTGATCGCAGGCCAGGTCGACGTGACCATGCTGCCCATTTCCGAAAGCATGCCCTACGTGCGCGACGGCCGACTGGTGTCGCTTGGCCAGACCGGCGCCAAGCGCTCGCCCATCGCGCCCGACATGCCGACCATCGAAGAGGGCGGCGTGAAGGGCTATTCGTCGACCACCTGGTACATGGTGCTTGGCCCGGCCGGCATGCCGAAGAACGTGGTCGCCACGCTGCAGACGCAGCTGGACCGCGTGCTGAAGATGCCGGACCTGCAGGAAAAGCTCAAGGGCGCGGGCGTCAGCGTGATCAACGGCAACTCGGAAGAGGCCAACGCGTTCCTGCATTCCGAATACAAGAAGTGGGCGGCGCTGATCAAGGCCTCCGGCACCGTCATCGAATAGGGCGGGCAGCAGCATGAAGCGCAGGCTCTTCCACGCGGCGATGCTCGCAGCCGGCATCGCGGCCGCGGCGCCGGTGTTCGCACAGGCGCCGGCCTGGCCCACCAAGCCGATCCGGCTGGTGGTGCCCTACACCCCCGCGGGCGGCACCGACATCCTCGGCCGCATGGTCGGCCGGCGTCTTGCCGATTCGCTCGGCGTACCGGTGCTGATCGACAACCGCCCGGGCTCCGACGGCAGCATCGGCACCGACATCGTCGCCAAGGCACCGCCGGACGGCTACACGTTGCTCATCGACGGCACCAGCCAGGCCTACAACGTGGCCTTCGGCAAGAAGCTGCCCTACGACTCGGCGCGCGACCTCGCACCCATCGTGCAGACGGCCAACCAGCAGGTGCTGCTGCTGGTGAGCACCAAGCTGCCCGTGAAGACGGTGGCCGAGCTGATCGACTACGCCAAGGCCAACCCCGGCAAGCTCAGCTACGGCGCGAGCTCCAACGCCAATGCCCTGCCGATGGAGCTGCTCAAGAGCATGACCGGCACGAACATCGTGCACGTGCCTTATCGCGGCTCGGGCCCGATGCTCAACGACCTGCTGGGCGGACAGGTCGAGCTGGCGATGAGCGGTGCGGCCGCGCCGCTGCCGCACGTGAAGGCCGGCAAGCTGCGCGTGCTGGGCATCGGCGACGACCAGCGCTCGCCTTCGCTGCCGGAGTTTCCGACCATCTCGGAGGCCGGCATTCCCGGCTTCCAGACCCTGCAGTGGAGCGGGATGTACGCGCCCGCGGGCACACCGCGCCCGGTCATCGAACGCATCAACCGCGAGGTGCTCGCCATCCTCGCGGACCCGGTGTTCAAGCAGCAGATGGTCGATGCCGGCTTCGACGTGGTGAACGGACCCAACACGCCCGAGCAGTGGGGCGGCCTCGTGGCCTCCGAGGTCACCAAGTGGAGCCGCATCGCCAAGATGGTCGGGCTCAAGGCCGACTGAAACACCTTCAACCGAATCGCAAGAGGACACCATCCGATGAGCAGCAACACGCCCGCCCTGCTGGAAGGCGCCACCCGCACCCTGGCCGAGTTCGCATCGGCCGTCGCCTTCGAGGACATCCCGAAGCAGGTCGTCGCACGCATGAAGACCAGCCTGCTCGACAGCATCGGCTGCTGCCTCTTTGGCGCCACGCTGCCATGGACGCAGCGCGTGCAGGCGATGGTCGAGGAGGAGGGCGCGCGGCCCGTGGCCTCGATCTTCGGCAGCGGGCGCAAGACGTCGGTGGCGGGTGCGGTGCTGGTCAACGCCACCGCGGGCCACGCCTTCGAGCTCGACGACATCCACAAGGAATCGATCGTGCATGCCGGCTCGATCGCGGTGCCGGTGGTGCTCGCCTTCGCCGAGCAGAAAGGGCGCGCATCGGGCCGCGAGCTGCTCACCGCGATGGCCACGGGCTACGAGATCGGCACGCGGGTCGGCAATGCGGCCACCATGGGCCTGTTCTTCCGCGGATTTCATCCGCAAGGTGCCTCAGGCGTGTTCGTGGCGGCGGCGTCCGCGGCGCGCATGCTCGAACTCGACGCCGGCCAGATGCAGCATGCGCTCGGCATCGTCGGCTCGCAGGCCGGCGGGCTGATGGCGGCACAGGAAGGCGCGATGGTCAAGCGCTTCCATTCTGGGCGCGCTGGCCAGAGCGGCGTGTACTCGGCGCTGCTCGCGCAACGCGGCTTCACCGGCATCGGCGACGTGCTGGAAGCCGGCTACGGCGGCTACCTGAGTTCCTATTCGGACAAGCCCAACGCGCCGCGCCTCACCGACGAGCTGGGCGCCGTGTGGGAAGCCGGCAAGGTCGGCTACAAGCCGCATGCCTGCGTGACCAGCATCCACTCGTCCCTCGACGCGTTCAAGCACCTGATGGACACGCACGGGCTCGCACCCGGTGACATCGAACGCGTCGACGTCGGCACCAGCAAGATGACCTACCAGCACTGCGCGTGGCAGTACAAGGCGCAGGGCGTGACGGCGGCGCAGATGAACCTGTTCTACGGCATCGCGGTCATCGCACACGACGGCGTCGCCTTCGTCGCGCAGTACGCCGAAGACCGCCTGGCCGAGCCGCGCCTCGTCGACTTCGTCGGCCGCGTGCATGCCCACATCGACGAAGAGATCGAAGGCATGGGCGCTGCCTTCCGCCATGCGGCGCGCGTGAAGGTGACGACGCGCGACGGCCGCAGTTTCAGCCACGAAATCCTGAATCGCCGCGGCAGCCCCGAGAACCCGATGACGGCTGAAGACGTGGAATACAAGTTCCGCAACGTCGTCGCATCGTGCCTGTCGCCGGCGCACATCGACCGCGTGATCGCGCTGGTCGACCGCATCGAGGAATCCGCCAGCTGCGACGAACTGATCGCGCTGCTGGCGGCGCCCCGCTGACCTTGCTTGGCCCCTTTTTTCGTTTTCACTCTTCTTCGACGACCTCATGAACCAGACCGCTTCCGCCTCAGCCTCCGCCGCCACGCTCGCCGACCAGTTGGGCGAACATTTCAGCCGCTTCAGCTACGCCGGCCTGACGGCCGACACCCGCAAGGCCGTCAAGCGCCTGCTGCTCGACTACATCGGCGTGGCCGTCTCCGGCAGCCAGACCGGCAGCGGCAAGATCGCACGCGCCTTCGCGGACGTGACCGGCGGCCATGCCGAGGCCACGCTGATCGGCGGCACGGGCCGCGTGCCGGCCATGCAGGCCGCTTTCGCCAACGCGATCTCTTCACACAGCGTGGAGCTGGACGACATCGACGTGCTGGCGCTGTTCCACTTCAGCCCGCCGGTGTATTCCGCCGCGCTCGCGACGGCCGAGCAGAAGGGCGCGAGCGGCAAGGACCTGCTGGTCGCGCTCGCGGCCGGCTGCGAAATGATGGAGCGCCTGAGCAAGGCGGCCAACAACTCGCTGCGCAACCGCGGCTTTCACACCACACCCACCTGCGGCGTATTCGGCGCAACTGTCGCAGCGGCCACGCTGCAGAAGCTGACTGCCGACCAGATCGTCTCGGCGCTCGGCCTGGCCGGCGCCTCGTCCGGGGGGCTCATGGAGATGTACGGGCCTTCGATGCAGAAGCGCTTCAATCCCGGCCCGGCGGCGCGCAACGGCGTCACCGCCGCGACCATCGCGGGACTGGGCTTCACGGGCGCATCGACCATCTTCGACGGCGAGCGCGGCTTTCTCGCGGCCTTCACCGACAAGAACGACCCGCAGCAACTCGTCGCGGGCCTCAACGACGACTACCAGCTCGACATCGAGTTCAAGCCCTACTCCTGCGCACGCCCGATCCACAACGCGATCGACTGTGCATTGGAGATTCGCCGCAAGCATTCGCCCGACCTGGACCGCGTGCGTTCGATCGAGATGGCGCGCCATCCCGAGTGGGCGCACTACCACCAGAACAAGCGGCCGCAGACGTACCACGAGGCCCAGGTCAGCCTGCCCTATTCGGTGGCAGTGGCGCTCACCGACGGCCAGGCGCTCTTCGCGCAGTACAACAACGCCCGCCTGCCGGAGCCGATGCTGCTGCGCCTGTCGGACCTGGTGAACATCGTGCCCGATGCCTCGCTGCCGCGCGGCGTGTCGTGCCGCATGACGATGACCATGGAAGACGGCACGCAACACATGTCGCAGGTCGACTATCCCAAGGGCTCGATCCAGAACCCGATGAACGACGACGAGCTGCGCGCCAAGTTCGACAGCCTCGTGCACCCGGTGCTGGGCGCCGGCCGCGCGACCGAGATCGCCGCGATGGTGCAGAACATCGAGGACATCGCCGACGTCGGCCAGCTCATGCAGCTCGCGTCGATGCCGGCGGGGCACTGAGCGATGACCGAGGCCGCCGCACTGCCGGACTATGAAGTGGTCGCGCTCCGATACGCGACCCGGGCCGGCGCGCGGCCCGATCACTTCGTCGGCGGCGATCCACACGATGTGCCGATGCCGATGGACTACTACCTGTGGGTGGTGCGCGATGCCGAGCGCCTGTTCCTGATCGACACCGGCTTCAATGCCGACATGGCGGTGAAGCGCCACCGCACGCTGCTGCGCACGCCGGCCGAGGCGCTGGGGCTGCTGGGCATCGAGCGCGACGACGTCGAGCAGATCGTCGTCACCCACCTGCACAACGACCACATCGGCACCTTCGACGAATACCCGAACGCGCGCTTCCATCTGCAGGACGACGAGATGGCGTTCGCCACCGGCCGCTACATGTGCTGCGAGCGCTTCGCCCGTGCCTACGAGGTCGAGCACGTGACGGGCATGGTGCGGCTGGCCTATCAGGACCGCATCGACTTCCGCCGCGGCGACGCCGAGATCGGCCCCGGCATCAGCGTGCACCGCATCGGCGGCCACACGGCCGGGCTGCAGGCAGTGCGGGTGCACACGGCGCGCGGCTGGGTCGTGCTGGCCTCCGACGCGAGCCACTACTACGAGCACTTCGAGACGAATCGCTGCTTTCCGCTGGTGTTCCACGTGGGCGACGTGCTCGAAGGCTACGCACGGCTGCTGGCACTGGCGGATTCGCCGCAGCACGTGATTCCCGGGCACGACCCGCTCGTCATGCACCGCTACGCGCCAGTGTCGCCGCAGCTCGAAGGCATCGCGGTGCGGCTGGATCTCGCACCGCTCGACACGGAAGGCCCTGCCTCATGAAGACGACTTTGAAGCTGCTGTTCGCCGCGGCACTTGCGGGATCGGCATTCCTGGCCGCGGCGCAGGCGTATCCGAACCGCGCGGTGCGGCTGATCGTGCCCTTCCCGCCCGGCGGCGGCACCGACATCATCGCGCGCCCGATCGCGCAGAAGCTCTCCGAAAAATGGGGCCAGCCGGTGGTTATCGACAACCGCGGCGGTGCTGGCGGCAACGTCGGCACCAGGGCCGCGGCCGAAGCGGCGCCTGACGGCTACACGCTGATCCTCGGCGTGCAGGGCACGCACGCGGTGAACCAGAGCCTCTACGCCAACGCGGGCTTCGATTCGACCAAGGACTTTGCGGCCATCACGATGGTGGCGAACACGCCGAACATCCTGGTGGTGCATCCCTCGGTGCCGGCCCAGTCCGTGGCCGAGCTGATCGCGCTGGCCAAGGCGAAGCCCGGCACGCTGAACTACGCGACGCCCGGCAACGGCACGCCGTCGCACCTGGCGACCGAGATGTTCAAGCGCATGGCCGGCATCGACCTGACGCACGTGCCTTACAAGGGCAGCGGCCCGGCGCTGGCCGACATGCTGGGCGGCCAGACCCAGGTGTGGATTGCCAACGCGCCGGTGGTGCTGCCGCACATCAAGGCCGGGAAGCTGCGCGCGCTGGCCAGCACGAGCGCGCGTCGCCCGGCGGCGGCAGCGGACATCCCGACGCTGGCGGAGGCCGGCCTTGCGGGCTACGAGGCCGACACCTGGTACGGCCTCTTCGCGCCGGCCAAGACGCCGAAGCCGGTGCTCGACAAGATTCACGCCGACGTGGTCGCCGTGCTGCAGTCGCCCGAGATCCGCGAGGCCTTCGCGCCGCAGGGTGCGGAGGTGGTCGCCAACAGTTCGGAAGCGTTCACCCGCCAGTTGAACGACGACGTCGCCAAGTGGAAGAAGGTGATCGCCGACCTCAAGCTGCGGATCGACTAGGCCATGCTCGCTGCGCGCCTCGGCGAGTTCGTCGCCGGCATCGACACCGCGGCGCTGCCGCCCGCGGTGATCGACGCCGTGCGGTTGCGCGTGCTCGACACCTTGGGCGCGGGGCTCGCGGGCGTCGCGCTGCATCACCACCGCGTGCTCGATCCGGTGCTCGAATCGGCGGGCAGCATCCGCGTCTGGGGCGACGGCATACCGCGCTCGGCGCGCGAGGCCGCGCTGGTCAACAGCTTCGCGGCGCATTCGACCTATCTGGAAGACGGCTCGCGCTTCACGGGCGGCCACCCTTCGTCGGTCGTCGTGCCGGCGGTGTTGGCCGATGGGCAGGCGCGCGGCGCGACCGGCGCCGAGATGATCGCGGCCGTGCTCGCCGGCTACGAAGTCTTTCTTCGCCTGGGCCGGGCCATCTACCCGGCTTGCGTGCAGCGCGGCTTCCAGAGCACCGCCGTGCTCGGCGCCGTGGCGTCCGCCGCGGCCGTCGCGCGCTTGCGCCGCTTGTCGCCCGAGGCCTGCGGGCACGCCATCGCGATCGGCGCGAACCTGGGCGTCGGGATGAAGGAAGCCTTGAAGAGCTCGGCGACGCAGCCGATCCAGGTCGCGCGCGCTTGCGAGGGCGGCATGGTCGCAGCCGCGTTGGCGCAAGCCGGGCACGAAGGCGCGGCACGGGTTCTGGAGAACGGCTTCCTGCCGGGCTTCGGCGCCGGTGCGGACCACGTGGCCGGAGCGGATCTCGCGGCCATCGTTGAAGGCCTGGGCCGCGAGTTCCGGATCGGCGAGACCTACCTCAAGCGCCACGCAGGCTGCCGCGGCAACCATGCGCCGCTGGACTGCGCGCTCGAACTGATCTCGGCCGAGCGGCTGGGCGCGAGCGACGTGCAGCGCGTCACCGTGGCCGTCGACAGCGTGACCCGCGCCGCCGCCATCGAGCCGCCGCGCAATGGCGAGCAGGCCCAGTTCAGCATCGGCTTCTCGGTGGCGCTGGCATTCGTCGATGGCGATGCGTCGATCTTCAGCTACACCGATGCCAGGCTCGCGGACGAGGCCGTGCGCGCGATGATGGCGCGCATCGAGGTCGTGGTCGACCCAGCGCTCGACGCGCGCTACCCCATGGAACGCGGTGCCTGGATCGACGTGGAAACCCGCTCGGGCCGGCGTGCGCGGCATGCCGTGACCAACGCGCGCGGCGAGCCCGAGTGGCCGCTGACCGCGCAGGACGTCGAGCGCAAATTCCTCGCGCTTGCGTCGCCTTGCCTCGGCATTGCCCGAGCGCAAGCGCTACGCGACGCCATCGCCCGCATGGAAGACATCGACGCCGCGCAGATCGCTGCGCTGCTCGCACCCGCTTCGACAAGTTAGACCAGGAGACAAGATGAAGACAACCCATCGATCCGCACCGGCCCGGCGCCGTCTGCTCGGCGCGGCCGCACTGGGCGCGTTCGTGCTGGCCACGCACGGCGGCTTGGCGCACGCACAGGCGGACTACCCCAACCGGCCCATCAACCTGATCGTCGGCTTCCCGCCCGGCGGATCGAACGACATCGTCGCGCGCATCATCGCGCCGCGCCTCGGCGATGCGCTCGGCGTGCCGGTGGTGGTCGTCAACAAGCCCGGAAGCAATGCGCTCATCGGCACCGAGTTCGTCGCCCGTTCGGCGCCCGACGGCTACACCATCACGCTGGCGAGCGCGAGCCCGCTGGTCATCAGCCCGAGCACCTACGCGAAGATGCCCTTCGACGCGCTGAACGACCTGGTGGGCATCACGACGGTGGCGAACACGCCCGAGCTGGTGGCGGTGCATCCCTCGGTGCAGGCCAAGACGTTGCAGGAGTTGATCGCGCTGTCGAAGACGCGCGAGGTCTCGCTCTCGTCGTCAGGCAACGGCGGGCTGCCGCATCTGGCGATCGAGCTCCTGCGCACCGCGACCAGCGGAAAGTTCCTGCACGTGCCGTACAAGGGCGCGGGGCCGGCCGTGACCGACACGGTGGGCGGCCAAGTCGACGGCGTCATCATGGACCTGCCGGCACTGCAGGCGATGGTCGCCAACGGGCGCTTGCGGCCGATCGCCATCACCAACACGGCGCGTGCGCCCTCGCTGCCCGACACGCCGACCTCGGTCGAGCAGGGCATGCCGGGACTGCTGGCCTTCAACTGGTTCGCGGTGATGGCGCCGGCGAAGACGCCGAAGCCGATCGTCGACAAGCTCTATGCGGCCCTCGTCAAGGTCGCGCATTCGCCCGAGGTGAAGGAGGCGATGCTCAAGGTCGGCGTCGAGCCGCTGACGCATGCGTCGCCGGACGCCTTCGCCGTCTTCATGCGCGAGGAGACGACGCGCTGGGGCAAGGTGGCGCGCGAGTCGGGCGCCAAGGCCGACCAATGAACGACGAGACGAGCACATGGACGACCTGAACGCCTGGAAGCCGCTCGCGCGCGAGCATCGCGGCATCACGCTGGCCCTGGCCGGCTTCATCGCATCGCTGCGCCCGCAGGCCGTGCCGGCCGCCACGCGCGAGGTGCTGGCCAAGGCGGTGGTCGACGCCATCGGCTGCGGGCTCTACGGCCTCACGACGCCCTGGGGCCGCACCCTGCGTGCCTTCGCGGCGGAGCAGGGCGGGCCGGCCGAGGCGGGGCTCTGGGGCGCCGCGCAGCGGGTTAGCGTGGGCCACAGCGTGCTCGCGAGCGGCACCGCCATCCACAGCTTCGACTTCGACGACCACAGCCGCGCGAAGATCCATCCGGGTGCGGTCGTGGTGCCGGTCGCGCTGGCGCTGGGCGAGCGCGAGAAGGCACCCGGCAGCGTCGTGATGGCCGCGATCGCGGCCGGCTACGAAACCATGAACCGCGTGAGCCAGGCCGCGAACCCCGGGCGTGCGCGCATGCGCGGCTGGCACCTGACCGGCACCTGCGGCACCTTCGCCGCGGCGGCGACGGCCAGCGTCATCCTCGGCCTCGATGCGCAGACCACGGCGAGCGCGCTGGGCCTGGCGGGCACGCAGTCGGCGGGGCTGTGGGCCTTCACCACCGACGGCTCGATGAGCAAGCGCATGCACCCGGGCCGCGCTGCGCAGGACGGCGTGACCGCGGCGCTGCTGGCCGCGCGCGGCTTCGAAGGGCCGCGCTACATCCTCGAGGCGGAGGACGGCGGCTTCCTGTTCGCCATGTCCGACGCACCGCGCCCGGGCCGCATCACCGACGGGCTGGGCGAGCGCTGGCATGCCGATGCGACCTGCTTCAAGCCGCACGCCTGCTGCGGCAGCAACCATGCCTGCGTCGATGCAGCGATTCTCATCATGCGCGAGCACCGCCTGGGCATCGACGACGTCGAGCGCGTGATCGCCGGCATCCCGAGCGTCGTGCAGACGCAGACCGGCTTCGACTACGAGGCCGATTCCGTGCTCAACGCGCAGATGAGCCTGCGCTACAACATCGCGGTCGCCATGTGCGACGGACAGGCCTACCTGGAGCAGTTCACGCGCGAGCGCATCGTCGAGCCGCGCACGGTGGCGCTGGCGCAGCGCGTGGAGATCGAGATCGACCCCGAGATCGACGCTGCCTATCCCGAGATCTACGGTGGCCGCGTCAGCGTGGTGACGCGCGACGGCCGCACCATCAGCCAGCGCGTCGACTATTCGCGCGGCATGCCCGAGAACCCGATGCCGCACGACGAGATCGAGCGCAAGTTCATGTCGCTGGCCTCCGTGGCCGTGGGCGCCGAGCGGGCGGTGGAGATTCTTGCGCTGGCGAACAGTGTGTTCGACGCCGATTCGATGGCGCCGCTCAATGCGGTGCTGACGGCGTCGGCGGTGGCGGAGTTTCCGCAGTAGCCGAAGGGGTGCCCGGCAGAAATTGATGATCGAGTGGCCTGTGCTTAGACTGCATCGAACATCGACCGCACAGGAGCCCCGATCATGAAAACCCACACCCCCATCGTCGCATTCGCCTTGCTGGTCGCGGCGATGTCCGCGCCTGCCCAGAACCAGATGCTCGACTCGTTGAAGGAAAAGCTCAACAAATCCAATGCGACATCGGGCACCAGCAGCGGCACTGGCGAGAGCACCGGTGGTGCGGCCGGTGCCGGTGCCGCACTCGCGAGCGGCCTCGGCCTGTCGATGCCGGCAGTGGGTTCGAGCACCATGGGCAATGCAGCCGGCGTGCTGCAGTACTGCATCAAGAACAACTACCTGAGCGCCGATGCCGCCACCAGCGTCAAGGACAAGCTGCTGGGCGCAGTCACGGGCCAGAAGCCGCAGCAGACCGGCTATGCCAACGGCGCCAAGGGCCTGCTGCAGGGCAGCGACGGCAAGTCCCTGAACATCAAGAACATCAGCGGGAAGCTCAAGACGAAGGCCTGCGACTACGTGCTGGCGAATGCCAAGTCGCTGGTCTGACGGCCGGGCATCCCGACGCGGGCGTGTGGAGCCCCAAAGAGAAAGCCCGCCAGGGGCGGGCTTCGGGACATGTGGTCGTGAACTCTTACGCGGTCCACGCTACGTGCTTTGAGATGCAGTGTCGCCCATGAATTTTCTTGTCGGTGGCGGCATCGATCGACTTCCCGTCGTGAGAAACGGGGACCCGCTCGATCGTGAGCGGGTGAGGCATTGTACGGGTTTGCGGTCGGGCTTCGAGATCTGCGGTTGGTCGCCTTGTTCATCGGCCAATTTGAGAGCATCCCGGCCTCGCTTCGTCAAACAAAGCACCGTCGCAAACGGCTGGTCGGATCCGATCGGAGAGGTGAGTGCGGCGATGCATTCGGTTCTTCGCAGCACGCGGACTCGATCGACCAGGAGGGGGTCTCTGACGGTGATGGGCAACCGTTGTGCCGCCAGTTCACGCAAGAACTCTAGTGCCATGTCGGACTCCTTTCAGCTTGGCAGTTCTAGGGGTGGCATGAGAGCGGCGGGAAGCTCGCCCTCCGGGGCAATCTGGATGCGAGCAGTCCGATTTCAAGGGGCGCGACCCGGTCCGGGATGAGGCGGCCACCCTGGGAAAGTGAAGCACGGCCTGGACCGCAGGGTGCCTCCCTCTTTGCGTCTTCACGAAAAGGTGCCGGCGGAACCCAAGCACGGCCTGTTGAAGCTGCGTATTCCGAAGGTCGGGCGGAGCCGCGGCGCGCGAGACCCAGACCGTCTGACTCACACTTTGCCCCGACCGGACCCCTCTGGCCGGGGCGGGGTCGGGATCGCTGGTGCCCCCGACAGGAATCGAACCTGTATCTGAGTCTTAGGAGGACCCCGTTCTATCCATTGAACTACAGGGACAAGGGCAAAGGGCGCAGGCGGTCGCGACTTTACCAGTTCGACGGGGTGCGAGGCCCGGTCAGTCGTACTTGAGCGTGTAGATCAGGTCCACCCCGCTCTGCTGCCCGGCCTGCCCGCGCAGCGTCAGGCTGCGGGTGAGGTCGTAGAAGATGAAGAGCGAGCCCAGCGTACCCGACAGGCTGCGCTCGTAGGTGACGTAGAAGTCCTTCGACAGCCGCTTGCCCAGCGTCACGGCCGAGTCGCGCACGTCGCCGCCGCTGCCAGGGCCCTTGAAGCCAATCTCGTCGAGGCCGAAGCGGCTGGCGAGCCCGCCGCCCGGGCTGCCGGAGCCGAGCTTGCCCAAGAGCGCCAGCGCGGCTTGCTGCAGCAGCACCGATTCGCCGCCGCTGGTGGCCGAGGCGCGGCCCAGGATGACCCACGACAAGGTCTCGGCGTCGGACAGCGCGGGCTCGGAGTACAGCCGCACGCGCGGCGATTGAGCGCTGCCGGTGATCTGCACGCCGGCACGCTGCGAGATGTTGGGCCGGATGGCGAGGATGTCGAGCGCCGGGTTGTCGTAGGGGCCGTTGAAGCGGGCGATGCCGGTTTCGACGTCGAGCCGCTGGCCGTAGGCGCGGTACTGGCCCTTGATGATGCGCACCTCGCCGGTGATGCGCGGCGGCACGTTCAAGGCGGTGCTGCGGACGTCGAGCTTGCCCTCCAGCCGGGTCGTGATGCCGCGGCCCTGCACCGCGAAATCGTCGCCGAGGTCGAAGCCGATGGCGATGTCGGGCGGCTTGGCGGTCTGGGCGCGCGCGCCCTGCGCTTCTTCGGTGGCGGTGGCCGCAGCCGCGGCGGCGGCCTGGCGGCGGGCTGCTTCGGCCGCCTCGCGTTCCTTGGCGGCGGAGCGCACGACCACGTCGCTGCCCAGGGATGGGGCCGTCTCGTCGGGCAGGATGATCACGGCACGGTCGGTTTTCAGGTCGCCGCGCACGGTGAACTGGCCGTTGTCCAGCCGCGTCTGCAGGTCGCCCGACAGCGTGACCTGGCGATCGGTGCGCACCAGCACGCGCAGCTTGCGCAACTGGGTCTGCATCGCCATGCGGATGCCGGTGCCGGTGGCCGGCGCGGCGCCCCAGCTCATTTCTCCGCGCACGGACAGGGTGCCGCCGTCGCTCGCGGCCTCGCTGGCCGCGGTGCTGAGGTTGCCGCTCTGGCCCGGGATGCGGGTGGTGCTGCCTCGGCCGCCCTTCAGCGTGAACTCGGTGATCTCCATGCGATCGCCGGTCAGCGATGCGCGCAAGCGGCCGTCGCGCAGGTCCAGCCCCTCGACGAGGGCGCGCAGCGCGAGTTGGTTGGCTGCGAGGGTGCCGTTCCAGCGCGGCACTTCGCGGTTGCCGGACAGGGTCGCATCGGCTTCGAGCGTGCCGGCCACGCGCCAGCCCGGCGGCGCGAGCATCGACCACACGCCGAGGTTGGGCAGCCGTGCGCTGATCTTGCCATCGAGCGGCGCATCGGGTGCCCATTGCCAGCCGCCCGCGCGTTGCTGCACCCGCGTGCCGGCCTGGGCGTTGATCTGGCCTGCGCGTTCGCTGTCCCAGGCGAGGTTGGCCTTGACGGCGTCGCCTTCGGCGTCGAGCGTGAATTCGGCGCGGCGCAGGCCGGCCGGCGTGCTGAGGCCTTCGCCGGCCGCGTTCATGGTGCGTTCGCTCGCGGTGCCGGTGCCGCGGCTGGTGATGCGGGTGACGAGCGCGGCCTCGCCGGCCTGCACGCGAATGTCGCCACTGGCGCGGTTGAGGCGGGCGCGCGCGCGCAGCGCGTCGCCGGCATCGATGTCCCAGTCGCCGTCGAAGATCAGGTCGCCGCTGATGCCCATCTCGGACAGGGCCTTGTTTTCGCCCAGCGCCTCGGTCCATGCCATCGGCAGCCCGCGCAGCCGGCCTTGCGACTTGAGCCGGAACACGCGGCCCGATGCACCGCCGCTGTGGCTGTAGCGCAGCGGCTCCCAGTCGATGCGCACGGTGCCGGGCACCGGGCCGCGCAGCACGGCGCCGGCGGCGGATGCGTCGACTTGCAGGCGGTCCGCATCGCCCGTTTGTACGGTGGCGCTGACCGGCCGATCCAGGGTCAGCACCCACGGGCCGGGACGCGCGCTGTCCTTGGCTTCGAGCCGCAGGGTCGAGATCGAGGCGCGCCATTGCCGCGCGCGCTCCAGGCCGCCGCCGGCGGTGGTGTCGAGCCTGATCGTCTGCGTGCCGGTGGTGGCTTCGCCCTTGAGTGCCAGCGTGGCCTGCGCGAGGCTGCCGGCCAGCTCGGCGCTCAGGTCGCGCAGTTGGACGTCCGTTGCCGGTGCGCCCTCGGCGGACGGCGGCATGCGCAGTGCCAGGCGCGGCACCGTCAGCTGGGCCTTGATGGTCGGGTCGGCCTGTCCGCGCGCGGCGGGCGCATTGGCGTTCTGCAGCCGTCGCTGCACCGCCTGCCAGCCGCCTTGCCAGCTCGCGTCGAGCCTCGCGCTGCCTTGCGCCGATGCGCCGGCGAAGGCGGACGACAGCCCTGGCAGGCCTTCGACCCAGCGCTGCAGCACGGCGGCGTCGTCGACGCGCGCCTGGATGTCGCCGCCTCCGCTGGCGGGCGCGATGCGGCCCTTGACCTGCGCCTGCCCGCCAGGCATCGAGAGCTTGACGTCGCCGCTGCCGCCCTGCTCGGCCACGCGCAGCTGCAGCTGCCCTTCGACCGTGGCGCTGGCGGCGTCGACGCGCAGCGTGCGCAGGTCCAGCACCTGGGTCGAGAGCGTGTATTGGCCGCGGGCCTGGGCGCGATCGAGGCGCAGGCCCTGCAGCACCTTGCTGCCGGTGCGGCCGGCGGATTGGAGCGCCAGGTCGAAGGCGATCGCGTCGTCGCGCTGCCGGGCCTCGACACGTCCGTTCACCGGCGGGCCCGCCAGCTCGGTGTGCAGGGCGCCGGGCTGTACGCCGAGCACGGTGGCCGTGATGTCCCAGGGCGCCGGGGCGGGGCTCCATGCACCCGCTGCGTCGATGCGTCCGCCGCCGGCGCGCACGGTGGCTTCGGGCAGGGTCCAGGTGCTGCCGTCGTAGACGGTGCGGACCCGCACCTGCTCGACCGGGAGCTTGCGTTCGTTCCAGGGTCCGGGGCGTGCGTTGCGGATGTCGGCGCGGGCCTGCCAGACGGTGGTGCCGGCGGTGGCGGCGGGATCGGGGCCGGCCTGGATCTCGCCGCTCAGTTGCGTGGCCGGCGCTTCGGGCCACAACAAGGCGAGATCGAGGTTCTGCAGCTTCGCGTCGGCGTCGATCACGGGCTGCGGCAGCCAAGGCGCGATGTTGGCGCGCAGCTGCGCTTGCATCGGATCGGGGGTGCCTTCTTCCGCAGGGCGGACCTGCGCCTCGATGGCCAGCTTTGCATCGGCGGTGGCGAGCGTGCCCTTGATCTTGGCGTCGGCCAGCAGGTCGATGGTGCGGCCCTCCGCGAGCGGGGCGCGAACGCGGCCTTCGAGCGCGGCATCGAGGGCCATCGGCGCCGAGCCCTGCAGCGCGACGCGCGCGGCGTAGTGGCCTTCGGCGATGTCGACGCCTTCGATGTCGACCTGATGCTTGTCGCTGCTGTACTTGTAGCTGCCGGCCAGCATGTCGGCGCGCAGCTCGGGCGGGCCGGCCCAGCGCAGGGTGTCGATGCGGAAGGGCAACTCCACGTCCACCGGCAGCACGATGGGCGTTAGCGGTTCGAGCGGCTTGTTTTCCTTGGGCCCACGCGGCTCGATCGACACCTGCGTCGCGTGCACCTCGCCCAGCTTCACCTTGCGCTCCAGCAGCGGCGGCAGCGTCCAGCCGATGGTGGCCTCGTGCACCTCGACGGCCAGGCTCTCGCTCTGCCAGCGCAGGAAGCCGATGCGGCCGCCCGCGCGCAGCGAGCCGGTGACCTCGCGGCTTTCGAGCGTCTGGCCGGGCGGCAGGTAGCGCGCCGCCTTGGCGAGTGCGAAGGCCAGCGAATCGTTGGTGCCCAGCCACCACCAGGCGCCGCCGACGAGTGCGACCACGAGCACGACCGAGCCCAACAGGCTCCAGGCCGCTGCGCGCAATGCACGTCGGCCGCGAGAGCGGCGCGGCGCGAGGGAGGCGGGCTGGGTGTCCGGTTCCATCCTAGAACGTGAAGCCCAGCCGCAGGTGCAGCCTGAATTTCTTGGTGGCGACCCCGTAGGCCACGTCGGCCTGCACCGGCCCGACAGGGCTGCGCCAGCGCGCGCCCACGCCCACGCCGACCTTGGTCTTCAGGTCGCCGGGCCGGTCGGCCACCGAGCCGGCATCGACGAACACGACGCTCTCCCAGTCCGTCGGCTTGCCCTGGTAGACGAAGGGCCGCTGGTACTCGGCGCTGAGCACGGTGAGGTAGCGGCCGGCGATGATCTGGCCGTCGGCGCGCTCGGTGCCGATCTGGCGGTAGCCGTAGCCGCGTACGGTGGTGTCGCCGCCGGTCAGGTACATCAGGGTGGACGGGATCTGGGCGCGGTCCTTCGCGATGACCGCACCGGCTTCGGCACGGAACTGCAGGCGTCCGCGGCGTGCCTCGGTCGCCTGGTCGCCTTCTTCGGTGCGTCCCAGGGGCACGATGCCGAGCCAGCGGCCGTACAGGCGCGTGAAGGGCAGGCGCTCGCCCGTCAGCGTGTAGCCGACGCCGACCTCCAACGCCAGGCCATGGCCGCGCGTGGGCTGGCCCGCGTTGTCGAAGTAGCGCCCAGTCCAGCCCCAGTTGGCCGATATCGCCGACGCCGAGGGCGGCGCGTCGATGCCGCGGTTCTGCGCGTAGTCGTATTGCAGGAAGTAGCTGTAGTCGATGTGATCGCTCGATTTGCCCAGCCCGCCGCGCAGCCGCCCCGAGTCGACCTTGTAGCTGCCGGATGTCTCGCTCTTGAGCTGGCCGGAGCTGAACCAGCGCCAGCCCCGGTCGTCGGGAATGTCGTTCCACTCGGTGCCGAGCGATTGCGTTTCACGGTCGATCGACAGCTTGGACACCGCTCGCCAGCCCAGCAGCGGCATCTTGTTGTGAATGTGGTCCACCGAGACACGCGCGCCGCTGTCGGTGGTGAAGCCGGCACCGAGCACGATCTTCTGCAGCGGCGCCTCGCGCACCTGGGCGATGACGGGCGCCCACAGCGGGTTGGTGCCGTCGGTGTCGAGCGTGAGGAACACCGAGTCGTAATAGCCGCTGCTCGCCAGGCGCTGCTGCGCGTCGAGCAGCTTCTGCTGGTCGTAGTCGCTGCCCGTGGGCAGGCGTGCGATGCGGCGCGCGCCGTCGGCCTCGTAGCGCTCGCTGCCGCGCACTTCGAGCGGCCCGAAGCGGTAGGCCGGGCCCGACTCGTAACGCACGCTGAGCCCGGCCTGGGCGCGGTCGGCATCGATGTCGGCGCGGCTGAAGGCCACGCTGCCGGTGGGAAAGCGCCGCGCCGTCAGGCTGCGCAGCGCGGCCGACTTGGCACCGTCCCAGCCGTTCTGGGTGAAAACCTGGCCCGTGCGCAGCGGCCAGTCGCGCCGGATGGCCTCGCGCTGCGACGCGGCCGCGGCGTCGCTGGCGATGGGGCCGCTGAACTCGATGTCCACGGCGCGGATGCGCGTGGGCTCGCCGGGCTCGACCGTGATGCGGACCTCTCGCGGTGCCTTGGCGGTCGGCGTTTCCTGTAGTTCGAGCGTGAGCGAGGGCGTGAAATAGCCGAGCGTGCCTAGCAGTTCACGCGCGTTCGATTCGGCCGCCACCATGAGGCGCGACAGCTCGGCTGCGCCCAGGTCGTCGAGCTGGCGGTAGCGCTGGATCTCGAGGTTGCGCTCCAGATACTCGCGCACCGAATCGGGCGCACGCACGTCCACCGTGAAGGCATCGCGCTGCCCCGACATCCGCTCGCCCGCCACGGGCTGCGCGCCTTCTTGTTGCGTCGGCTCGCTCTTCGGCAGCAGGCTGCAACCTTGCAACAGAAGGAGGCCTGCACAAAGAAACGCCGGCATCCAAGCCGGCGAGAGCCAACGGAGCACCCTGAGCATGCGGTCATTCTGACAGCACGCTCGGCACGGCCCCGTAGGCGGGGGCCGCGCAGCCGGGGCGGGTTACGCGCGGCCGGTGACCTTGCGCGCCAGCAGCCAGACGGCGGGCGGCGTCATCATGCGGGCGAAGGCCTTGACGCGATCGACCTTGTGCGTCTTCATGAAGACCGAGGCCGATTCGTCGCCGTGCTGCTTGCCGGCCAGCGGGCTGGTGTAGTAGTAGGCGGCCACCGAGCGGCGCGGGCGGCCGTCGGGCGCCTGCAGCGGCTTGGTGTGGCCGTGGTAGCTCACCGGGCCGTGCGGCAGCAGGATGGTGCGGCCGAACTCGGGCTGCACGGTGGTCACGCAGCGGTTGTGCTTCTTGTCCCAGAGCTCCAGGCCCGAGCCCCAGTCCGGGTGCCAGCCCTTGTTGAGGTAGGTGATGAAGACCATCTCGTTCTTCAGGCCCAGGTGGCGGTGGCGATTGAAGTCGCGGTGCACCGCGAAAGTGGCGCCGGTGCGGCTTTCATGCAGGCCGCCGCCGAAGAGCTTGGGATCGGACAGCAGGTAGGGCACGCCCGTCAGCGACGACAGCCAGTCGATGAACCAGCCGGAATGGATGATGTCGAAATACAGCTGCGTGGCCGGGCCGAGCGTGGGCCCCAGCACCGAGCGGCGGGTCGATTCGTAACGGCTCTTCACGTCCGTCCAGTTGTCCGACTGGGCTTCGAATTCTTCCAGCACCAGCTCCAGCAGGGCCGGATTGAAGATGTTCTCGAGCACCAGGTGCGGGAAGGGCGCGCCGGCCATCAGCTGGTCGCGCAACTGCTCGCGACGCTCGGGCGTGAAGAGTGAGCGGTCGACCAGCTCGGCGCGCGGCAGGCGCACGCCCCGGATGCTTACGAAATCAGCATGCAGCTGAAAGAGCGTTGCCGGCTCCGAAGGCGGTAGCGGCTGCTCGAGAACCGGTGTTTCGAGCGGAAGGGACAGTACGGCGGACATGAGCAAACACCTCCAGCGGATCCGCGTCGTCGACGCGACTTAAATGAATCCTTAGGTGTTAAATGTAACCCTCAGTCTGTGACTTGTGACAACTTTTTTCGCACATGTTGCGCTTTGGCAGCTTCCAGATGGCCTATGCCTTCCGTCTGGAACGCGCTATTTGGAGAGCAAACGCATGGATTCCTCGAGCCCCTTGAGGGTCAGCGGATACATGCGGTGCGATACGAGTTGTTGCATCACTGCGATGCTTTGCCGGTACTGCCACACGCCCTGGGGTTCGGGGTTGATCCAGGCGAATTTCGGGAAGGCGTGGGTCAGGCGCTGGATCCATTCGGCGCCGGCTTCCTCGTTGTTGTATTCGACGCTGCCGCCGGGCTGCAGGATCTCGTAGGGGCTCATGGTCGCGTCGCCCACGAAGATCAGCTTGTAGTCCTTGTTGTACTTGCGAATGATGTCCAGCGTGGCGAACTTCTCGGAGAAGCGCCGCCGGTTGTTCTTCCACATGAAGTCGTAGACGCAGTTGTGGAAGTAATAGAACTCGAGGTGCTTGAACTCGGTCTTCACGGCCGAGAACAGTTCCTCGACGCGCTGCACGTGCTCGTCCATCGTGCCGCCCACGTCCATCAGCAACAGCACCTTGACGTTGTTGTGGCGCTCCGGGCGCATCTTGATGTCGAGGTAGCCGGCATTGGCCGCGGTCTTGTGGATGGTCTCGTCGAGGTCGAGTTCGTCCTCGTGGCCTTCACGCGCGAACTTGCGCAGCTTGCGCAGCGCCATCTTGATGTTGCGGGTGCCCAGCTCCTGGCTGTCGTCGTAGTCCTTGTAGGCACGCTGGTCCCACACCTTCACGGCGCTCTTGTTCTTGCCGGCGCCGCCGATGCGGATGCCCTGCGGGTTGTAGCCGCCGTGGCCGAAGGGCGAGGTGCCGCCCGTGCCGATCCATTTGCTGCCGCCCTCGTGGCGCTCCTTCTGTTCCTCGAAGCGCTTCTTGAGCGTTTCCATGAGCTCGTCCCAGCCCATCTTCTCGATCTTGGCTTTCTCCTCGGCCGTGAACTCGCGTTCGAGCGTCTTGCGCAGCCAGTCGAGCGGCACTTCCTTGGTGAAGTCGGTCACCAGCTCTACGCCCTTGAAGTAGGCGGCGAAGGCGCGGTCGAACTTGTCGTAGTGCTTCTCGTCCTTCACCAGCGCGGTGCGCGAGAGGTAGTAGAAGTCGTCGAGGCCGTAGGCGCCGTCGGAGTTCGGGCCCACCACGTCGGCCTGCAGCGCTTCGAGCAGGCTCAGGTATTCCTTGACCGACACCGGCAGCTTGGCCGAGCGCAGCGTGTAGAAGAAGTCGATCAGCATGGCGAATCACTCCTCGCCGCGCGCGGGACGCGGCTTGTCGAGCAGGTAGAGCAGTTGCGCCCGCACCTCGGGCCACTCGCCCGAGCGCAGGCTGTACATCACGGTGTCGCGGATGGTGCCGTCGCGGCGCATCGCGTGGCCGCGGATCACGCCGTCCTTGCGCGCGCCCAGGCGCTCGATGGCGCGCTGCGACGCGTGGTTGAAGTTGTCGGTGCGCCAGCCCACCACGTGGCAGCCCAGCGTGTCGAAGGCGTGCGTCATCATGAGCAGCTTGCAGGTGGTGTTGACGTGCGTGCGCTGGCAGCGCCTGGCGTACCACGTGTAGCCGATCTCCACGCGCTTCACCGCGGGCAGGATGTCGTGGAAGCTGGTGGAGCCCAGCACCGTGCCGCTGGCCTCGTCGGTGACGGCGAAGGCGAAGCGGTGGCCGGCCTCGCGGCCTGCCAAAGCGGTCTCGATGTAGGCGCGAGTGTCCTGGGGCTCGGGCACCGAGGTGATGCGCAGCTTCCACAACTCGCCGTCGGCCGCGGCGGCACGCAGCCCTTCTTCGTGATCCAGCCCCAGGGGCACCAGCGCGATGCCGCGCGACCTCAGCGTGACGGGCTCGACGAACGCCATCTTCTCAACTCCTCGGTGAACCGTACTTGCGCGTGAACCAGACCCGCGCGAGCTGTGCGCCGGCGCCGCCGCCCAGGCCGATCAGCAGGATGCCGACGATGGTGCCGTTGCCGTAGCCGGGCCCGAACGCATCGAGGCCGAACAACAGCCCGAGCCAGCGGCCGAGCAGCGCGCCCGCGAGGAACAGCACCGCCTGCGCCACGCCCAGCAGCAGCAACTGTCGGGTGGTGGGGCGGCCCTCGTTCATCGGTTGTGGCGCTGCATGAAGACGAGCTTCTCGAACAGCGTCACGTCCTGTTCGTTCTTGAGCAGCGCGCCCACCAGCGGCGGCACCGCGACCTTGTCGTCCTTGCTTTGCAGCGCTTCGAGCGGAATGTCTTCAGCCACCAGCAGCTTGAGCCAGTCGAGCAGTTCGGAGGTCGACGGCTTCTTCTTCAACCCGGGCAGGTTGCGCACGTCGTAGAAGGTCTTCATCGCCGAAGCCAGCAGGTCTTGCTTGAGCTTGGGGAAGTGCACCGCCACGATGCTCTTCATGGTCTCGGCGTCGGGGAACTTGATGTAGTGGAAGAAGCAACGGCGCAGGAAGGCGTCGGGCAGCTCCTTCTCGTTGTTCGAGGTGATGAAGACCACCGGACGATGCTTGGCCTGCACCAGCTCGCGCGTCTCGTAGCAGTAGAACTCCATGCGGTCGAGTTCGCGCAGCAGGTCGTTCGGGAATTCGATGTCGGCCTTGTCGATCTCGTCGATCAGCAGCGCCACCGGCTGTTCGGCCGTGAAGGCCTGCCACAGCACGCCCTTCACGATGTAGTTGTGGATGTCCTTCACCCGCTCGTCGCCCAGCTGCGAATCGCGCAGGCGGCTCACCGCGTCGTACTCGTAGAGGCCTTGCTGGGCCTTGGTGGTGGACTTGATGTGCCACTGCAGCAGCGGCAGCTGCAGCGAGCTCGCCACTTCCTCGGCCAGCATCGTCTTGCCGGTGCCCGGCTCGCCCTTGACCAGCAGTGGGCGCTTGAGCGTGATCGCCGCGTTGACCGCGAGCATCAGATCCTGTGTGGCGACGTAATTGTCGGAGCCCTTGAATTTCATGGATGGCGCGTGGAAGAGAAGGGTGGATGTGAAGACGCAACACTTCAATCATCTGCGTTGCGCGATGCCTGGTGCTTCGCGGCCGGGACCGCCAAGGGCCCTGCATATAATCAAATGTTGACTTGAAGAAACCAGTTCTCCACGAGATTGTGCGCGCAAAATGAACAAGTTGTTGTCCACGGTGTTTGCCCTCGCTGTCGCTTGCGTGACGGTCTCGGCCCAGGCCCAGAAGATCACGGGCAGTGTCGAAAATGGCTCGAAGAAGGTGGCGATGTGCGTGGGTTGCCACGGCATCATCGGCTACCAGGCCAGCTTCCCCGAGGTCCACAAGGTGCCGATGATCGCGGGCCAGAGCGCCACGTACATCACCTCGGCCCTCTCGGCGTACAAGGGCGGCGACCGCAAGCATCCCACCATGCGAGCCATTGCCGACTCGCTGACCGAGCAGGACATCGCCGACCTCGCCGCCTACTACAGCCAGCTCGGTGTGCAGGAAGGCGATGCACCCCCCGCCACCGCCGCCCGCCAGCCCAGCGAGCGCGTGCAGGCCCTGATCTCCCGCGACAAGGACAACGCCTGCACCAAGTGCCATGGCGCCAACTTCAACACGCCGAACGACGGCACCGTGCCCAAGCTGGCCGGCCAGCACGCCGACTACCTGCTGGTCGCCCTCAAGTCGTACAAGGTCGAGAAGAACCTCACCATCGGCCGCTCCAACGGCGTGATGAGCGGACAGGCCAAGAAGTTCAGCAATGCCGAGCTCAAGGATCTGGCCAGCTACATCAGCTCGCTGCCCGGTGAACTCAAGACGGTGCCGGAATCGCGCATCCACCACGCCAAGTAAGAACGGTTTCCCCAACGAAAAAGCCCGCTGCGACCGCAGCGGGCTTTTTTCATTGGGGTCGCGTCGTGCGAGCGCCGTGCCTCAGACGTCGAAGAACACCGTCTCGTTCGGGCCCTGCATGTGGATGTCGAAGCGGTAAGTCACCTGCCCACCCGTCTCGATGCGCTCCGCGATCAGCGTCTGCCGCCGCGCGGCCGGCACGCTGGCCAGCACCTTGTCGTCCGCGTTCGCCTTGGCCTCGTCGCTGAAGTAGAGCCGGGTGAAGGCGTGCAGCAGCATGCCGCGCATCAGCACGATCACGTTGACGTGCGGTGCCTCGCCGGCAGACTCGGCGCCGGGCTTGACCGTGTGGAACACGAAGCGGTTCTGCGCATCGGTGCCGGTGCCTGCGCGTCCGAAGGCGCGGAAGCCGATGGCCTGCGCGTCTTCCACCGATCGGGGATAGGCGCCTGTGCCGTCGGGCTGGCTGATCTCGACCAGCGCGTCGTTGATCGGCTTGCCGTCGCCGTCGATCACGCGGCCTTCGATACGGATGCGCTCGCCGCGTGCGTCGTCCAGCGCCACCACTGCGTCGAAGGGTTGGTCGAAGTCATAGCCGTACTGGGTGGCCGTCAGGCCGTAGGCGAAGTAGGGGCCGACCGTTTGCGAAGGGGTCTGGCCGAAGTTGGTTTCGAGTGCGCTCATCATGATTTCATTTCCTTTTGCGTTGCGCTGCCGTGCGCTTCAGAACTGCAATGCCAGCCGCCATGCGTGCCAGGCGGGGGACACCGCGGAACCGGCTTTGCCGGGCCGCTGGTGTCGCCCCCGGCGAGGGGGTTGGCGGACCACACGAAGTGGGGGAGCCTGGGGGAGAACTTGGTTCAGCGGTTTTCGAAGGGCGTTTCGTCCGCGCCGCGCAGCACGATGTCGAACACGTAGCCCAGCGCGTAGTTCTCTTCCGTCACGTCGAGGCTGAAGTCGGCGATCAGCCGGTTGCGCACGTGCTCCGGCGTGCCGGTGAACATCGGGTCGTACTGATGCAGCGGGTCGCCCGGAAAGTACATCTGCGTCACCAGCCGGCTGGCGAAGTGCTCGCCGAACAGCGACAGGTGGATGTGCTGCGGGCGCCACGCGTTCGGATGGTTGCCCCATGGGTAGGCGCCCGGCTTGATCGTGAGGAAGCGGTAGCGGCCCTCGTCGTCGGTCATGCAGCGGCCGGCGCCGAGGAAGTTGGGGTCCAGCGGCGCGTCGTGCTGGTCGACCTTGTGCACGTAGCGGCCGCAGGCGTTGGCCTGCCACAGCTCGACCAGCGTGTTGCGCACCGGGCGGCGGCGATCGTCGAGCACCTGCCCGGTGAGGATCATGCGTTCGCCCAGCGGCTCGCCATTGCGGCGCGCGTTGCGGGTCAGGTCGTGGTCCAGCTCGCCGATGCTGCTGTGGCCGTACACCGGCTGGCGGATCTCGCCCAGCGACGCCTTCAGCGGAATCAGCGCCTGCGTCGGCCCGCGCTTGGCGGTCGACCTGTAACCCGGGTAGATGTACGAGGGATGGCTGGGCCAGTCGCGCGGCGTCAGCGTGGGCAGGGCGCCCGTCGGCGAGGTGGAAGAGCTCATGAACTTGTCTCCGTGTTCGTAGGGGATGCCTCGAACTGTATTCATGCGCATTGCTGATGTAAATTGACGTTTTTGTGTTTTTTCATAAGCAGCGGTAATTGAGGGGAGTTCACGTGGCCGCCAGATCCGAAGCCTTTCTGCGAGGCGTGCAGCTGCGGCACCTGCGATGCCTGGTGGCCGTGGCGCAGGAGCGCCACCTGGCCCGGGCGGCCGAGCGCCTGGCACTGAGCCAGCCGGCCGTGTCCAAGACCCTGGCCGAACTCGAAACGCTCGCCGGGGCGCGGCTGGTGGATCGCGGCAGTGCGGGCCGCCGCGGCATCCAGGGCTTCACCGTGGCGGGCGAACAGCTGCTGGCGCACGCGCTCCGCGTGCTCGAAGCGCTGGACGCAGGCGCCGAAGACCTGATGCCGGCATCGGGCGCGCGGCTGCAGCGCCTGCGCATCGGCGCGCTGCCCAGCGTGGCGCCCTCGCTGCTGCCGCCGGCCCTGGCCGCCCTGCGCGAACGCCTGCCCGAGTTGCAGGTGCAGGTCCACACAGGCGCCAACGCGTTCCTGCTCGATGCCCTGCGTGCCGGCGAGCTCGACCTGGTCGCCGGCCGCATGAGCGATCCGCAGCTGATGGCCGGCCTCACCTTCGAGCTGCTCTACACCGAACCGCTGGCGCTGGTCGCGCGGGCCGGCCATGCGCTGTCGAAGGCGGCGCCCTCGGTGCAGGACGTGCTTCGCCACCCCATGGTGGTCTACGGCGAGGGCACGATCCCGCGCCACCACACCGAGAGCTTTCTGTCGGGACTGGGCCTGCGCCTGCCGGCCCACACGACGCAGACCCTCGACCTGTCGGTGGCCCGCGCGCTCGTCGTGCGTTCGGATGCGGTGTGGTTCACCCCTATCGGCGCGGCACACGACGACCTGGCGAGCGGCCTGCTGACCCGGCTCGCGGTCGACACCACCGGCACGGAGGAGCCGGTGGGACTGCTCCTGCGCAGCGATGCCGAGCCGTCGCCCGCGCGCCAAGCCCTGATCAGCCTGCTGCGCGACAACAGCGTCGGTCGCGGCGCCGATCAGTCCCGCGTGGCGCGCCGCTGAACGCAGGCCACGTAGGCATCGCCATCGGGCGGGCGCCCCGCGCGCTGGCTTTCCCACATCATCTGCCCCAGGCATTCCATCGCCTCGTGGTGCGCATCGAGCAGTGAATCGCGGCGCGCCGCCAGCAGCTCGACCGCCTGGCGGATACCGCGCGGCTGGTCGATGGAGCATTGTTCGCTCACCGACAGGTGCATCGACAGATGCAGGAACGGGTTCTCGCGCCCGTCCTTGCCGTCGTACACACGCGCCACCGCGGCATCGGCATCGGCCAGTTCGGCATGGTATTCGGGGTGCTCGTCGATCCAGCGGCTGGCGATGATCTCCAGCGCCTCCATCGGCGCGCCACTGCGGCTCTTGGCGTAGACGTCGCAGAAGAAGCGGCGCACCTCTTCTTGAGTGGGATTGAACATGGGGGGCGAGGTTAGCACCGCCCCCAAGGGCGCACGGCGCGTGCGGCCGCTACATTTGCGCCCCATGGACCGACTTGAAAACATCGAGACATTCGTCCGGGTCGCGCAGACGCAGAGCTTCGCCGAGGCGGCGCGGCAGATGCGGGTGGCCAAGTCGGTCGTCACCACGCGCGTCAAGCAGCTCGAAGAGCACGTGGGCGCGCCGCTCTTCCACCGCAGCACGCGCGTGGTGCGGCTCAGCGACGTGGGCCAGGCCTTCCTGCGCGATTGCACCGAGCTCGTGGGCCGCGCGCACGACGTGATGGACCAGATGCGCGGCGCCCGTGCCGGCCCCACCGGCACGCTGCGCGTCCACGCGCTCACCGGCTTCGTGCTGGGCCACTTGGCCTCGGTGTTGCGCGCTTTCCAGTCGAGCTACCCCGACATCCACCTGGAGCTGATCGTGAGCGACGCGGTGGTCGATCCGGTCAAGGCCGGCGTCGACTGCGCCCTGCAGATATTTCCAGCCGCCTCGACCGAGCTGGTGTCGCGCCCGCTCTTCCCGGTGCGGCGCGTGTTCTGCGCCACGCCCGAATACCTGCGCGCCAACGGCACGCCGCAGAGCCCGCGCGACCTGCACAAGCATCGCCTGGGCCTCTACTCGGGCTACCCGAGCCGCGACCGCTGGACCTTTCATCACGCGGGCGAGCAGATCACGCTCTACATGACCGCGGCGCTCCTGACCAACAGCGTGCACCTGCTGCGCGAATACGCGCTGGAGCATGCCGGCATCGTCTGCCTGCCGACCCTGGTGGCGGGCGACGCGATCCTGCGCGGCGAACTGCAAGTGGTGCTGGCCGAGCACCAGCTGTCGTCGTTCTCGCTCAGTGCGGTGTATGCGGGCACCTCGCGCAATGCCTTCAAGCTCAAGCTCTTCATCGAGCACATCACGGCGGCCTTCACGCGCGTGGCGCCGTGGGACGCGGCCATGGTCGAGCGCGGGCTGCTGCCTTCGGCGCTCATCGCGGATGCCTGAGAGGCCATCCTCATGAACAAGCAGCCGCCGCGCGCCGACACGCTCCGCTTCGAGGGCCGCGCACTGCTCGAAACCGCGTTGTCGCCCGACGGCGACGTGCGCGTCGAGATGCATCGCACCGACGACGAACGCTCCGGAACGTGGCTCACGGTCCAGCTCATCGAGGTGGCGAGCGGCGAGGTGCTGTGAGCGAGGCCAACTACCGCGCCCCCACCGCATTGCGCTTCCCGCGCGCGGGCGTCGTCGGTATCGCGCTGACCGATCGCACCGGCGAGCTGCGCCGGTTCGAAGTCGAGGCCGCGACGCGCCGCTTCCGCATGTATCGCGAAGAGTTGTGGGAGCCGCTCGCGCAGCTGCCCGCGAAGCTCGGCCACGTCGAACCGCGCCCCTACGTCTCGCCGCCTGCGCCGCGCCCGGCCATGGCCCGCGCCTTCGACCTGCTCTGCGCGCTGGCCAGCCTCGTCTTCGTGCTCGGTGGTGCGTGGATGGCATTGGACGGCAACACCGCCAAGGACCGATGGACCGGCGTCGCCGGCGTGCTGTTCTTCGGCATGTGCTTCTTCTCGTTTTTCTCCGACTGGCGCGGCCGCAAGCCCTGACCCGCCTCAGGGTCGATCCCGGGAAAACCCTGCCGATTGACCGGAACGGCCGAACAATGCGGCCCGCATTTGAGGCCTACCCGAGGCGGCCCGCTGTTCCTAGAGTTCACCCCATCGCAGCACCGCTGCATCGATGACCCCAGGAGACAAGCCCATGACCGCCGTCGCATACCAGACCCGCTTCGGGTCGCTCAAGAACTTCGAGAAGGGCCACGTCGAGCCGATCGACGACGACGTGAAGCACTACGCCTTCTCGAACTGCTTCGACATCGCGAGCCGCAGCAAGCCGTACGAGAAGGTCGTGTTCGGCCAGAACCAGATCTACGTGCTCGAAGCGCTGCGCGCCGAGGGCACCTCTCCCTGGTACACCTGCGCCCACGACGAGTTCGCTCTGGTGATGGACGGCGAGGTCGAGGTGCATCTCGTCAAGCTCGACGGCGCACAGGCCGTCGCCGACGAGGACAAGAACGGCGCCGTGCTCGTCCAGGGCGAACCCAAGGGCCAGAAGATGGGCTGGATGAAGCTGACCCGCGGCCACCAGGGCCTGCTGCCGAAGAACACGGCCTACCAGTTCCGAACCCGCGGCGAGCCCGGCGTGATCGTGCTGCAGACCTGCAAGGGCGATCTCTCGATCGAGAAGTGGGCCGACATCTGCCAAACACATTGACCTCCCCCAGGCTGCGCGCACTTCGTGTCGCTCCGCCAACCCCCTCACCGGGGGCAACACCAGCGGCCCGGCAAAGCCGGTTCCGCGGTGTTCCACCGAAAAACCATCTGGCCAACATCGAACATTGGAGTTGAACTATGAACGCCCCCGCAGAACTCGCGAAGGTCATCGCCTCCCAGCCCCACGCCACGCTGGGCTACAAGGACTTCACGCTCGGCAGCTTCGGCTTCCATCGCGACGAATACTTCGCCCACATCACCTGGAAGTCCAAGGACGGCCGGCCGATGAGCCACACCATGGACGTCGGCAACTACCTGCGCGCCCTGATGCGCGACGTGGCCTGGGGCTTCTTCTACGGCTGGGTCAACTTCGACGACGTGGTCGGCACCGTCAACCACTACCAGTCGGTCGACCTCTATGCCGGCAGCTACAACGGCACGATGAAGGAAGCCGGCATCGACCTGCTGGAGAACTTCCCGACCGCGCAGATCCGCGCGACCTTCGAAGCGATGCTCGACGACTGGACCAACGAGAGCTTCGACCCCTTCAGCGCGCCGCAGGAAACCGGCTCGCCCTACGGCCGCAAGAACGGCAACAACACCGCCAAGATCACCCGGGCGCGCGAGCTGGCCACGCGCTGCGTGGGCCTCAAGGACGACCTGCGCCTGCGCAGCGACGACACCGGCGCACCGGTCAACCGCGCTTTCGCCGACGTGCCGCAGGCCCAGCCCGAACTGCACCCCGAGCCCGGCTTCGAGAACGAGGTGCATGCCTTCAACCTCTTCGGCTTCCTGAGCCGCTCGCAGGTGACCTGGAACCCGAGCTTCACCTCGGTTGTCAAGCACAGCTTCATGTGCCCGACCACCGAGGAGCACATCCTGCCGATCATCCACGGCAACGACCGCGTCGAGTGGTTCTTCCAGATGACCGACGAGATCCATTGGGACTGCGGCGACAAGAACACCGGCCGCCCCATGGCCCGCGTGATCATGAAGGCCGGCGACATGGCCGCCATGCCCGCCTACTGCCGCCACCAGGGCTTCAGCCCCAAGCGTTCGATGCTGCTGGTGTGGGAGAACGGCTCGCCGAGCCTGGTGTACGAGATCCAGAAGGGCGAGAGCCCCGAAATCCCAGTGAGTTTCTAACGGGCGATAACGCGCCGCACTTGCGGCGCGTCCTTTTGAGGAGACATCCATGGCAGACCTTATCCGGTCCGATGCCGGCGCAGCCTCGCGCCGACGATTCATGCAGCAAGCGGGCGTGGGCTCCGCCGCCGTCGCCGCGGCCACCCTCGGCCTGTCGACCCACGAAGCCGATGCCGCGACCGCGGGCGGATTCGACGCCACCTACGACGTGGTCGTGGCCGGCAGCGGATGCGGCGGCCTGGCCTCGGCGCTGTTCGCACGCTGGCAGGGCAACAGCGCTGTCATCCTCGAGAAGGCGGGCAGCATCGGCGGCACCACCGCCAAGGCCGCCTTCTGGTACTGGGTGCCGAACAACGAGGCCATGAGGAAGGCCGGCATCTCCGACCCGAAGCCCGACTTCCTGAAGTACGTGGCGCGGCTCTCCAACCCGCAGGGCTACGACCCCAACCACCCGCGCTACGGCTTCAACCAGTGGGAGTACGACATGTGCTCCGCGTTCTACGACAGCGCCTCGCCCGCGGCCGAACTGCTGGCCAACAAGGGCGCGCTTCCGTACCGACACGTCGCCGACGTGCCCGACTACTTCGCCGAGCTGCCCGAGGACAAGGCGCCCAAGGGACGCGTGCTGGTGCCGAAGGACGCGATCCCCAGCATGTCCGACGGCGGCCTGGTCGCGGTGCGCACCCTGTCGACCAAGGCGCGGCAGGAAGGCATCCCGATCCGCACCGGCATGCGCGTCACCAAAATCCTGCAGGACAAGACCGGCCGCGTCATCGGCGTCGAGGCCAAGGACGAACTCGACGCCACCGTGCGCCTGCGGGCCCGCAAGGCCGTGATCTTCGCGACCGGCGGCTTCACCCACAACGTCGAGCTGCGCAAGAACTTCCTCAACGGCCCTATCTATGGCGGCTGCGCCGCGCCCAGCAACGAGGGCGACTTCGTGGGCCTGGCCGGCCCGCTGGGCGCGCAACTGCGCAACATGAACTACGCCTGGACCTGCCCGATCCCGCTCGAAAAAGCGGTAGCGAAAGACGGCTCCATCTCCGGCATGTTCTCGGTGGCCGGCGACTCGATGCTCTTCGTCAACAAGTACGGCCAGCGCAACGTCAACGAGAAGCTGCAATACAACGAGCTGGCCCAGACCTTCTTCGAATGGGACGGCGCCAAGGCCGAGTACCCCAACCTCGTGCGCATCGCCGTCTGGGACCAGCGCTCGCAGCAGCATTCGGCCAGCGCTGAATACGGCCGCCTGATCGTGCCGCCGGGCACCGACGACCGCCACGTGATCAAGGGCGCCACGCTGGCCGAACTGGCGCGCGCCATCGACGAGCGCATGGCGAAGTACGCAGGCGTCACCGGCGGCGCGAGGCTCGGCCCCGACTTCCTGCCCAACCTGCAGGCCGCCATCGCGCGCTTCAACCAGTTCGCGAAGACCGGCAAGGATCTGAACTTCCGCCGCGGCGAACGCGTCGTCGAGCAGCTGTTCAACGGTGACGTGAAGGAAGAGGCCGGCCGAAGCAACCCGACGATGTGGCCCATCGCGGACAGTGGCCCCTACTATGCGGCGCTGGTGGTCGCCGGCACGCTCGACACCAAGGGCGGCCCAAAGACCGACACGAACGGGCGCGTGCTCGACGTCCGCGACCAGCCCATTCCCGGCCTGTACGGCGTGGGCAACTGCGTCGCCTCGGCCTCCGGCCGCGCTTACTGGGCCGGTGGTGCGACGCTGGGACCGATCATCGCCTTCGCCTATCGCGCCGCCAACGCAGTGAACGCCGAAGGCAGGAGCGCGGCATGAGGAGCACGACATTGCTGCCGATGCTTGCGCTCGTCACGGCGCTCGTCGCGAGCCAGGCGCAAGCCCAGGCTCAGGCCCAGTCGGTCGGCCAACGCCTGGCCCAGTCCGCCTGCGCGCAATGCCACAGCTTCGACAAGGGTGCGCCGCATGGCGTCGGCCCCAACCTCTACGGCCTCATCGGCAAGCCGGCCGCGGGCGGTGCGGGCTTCACCTATTCGAAGCAGTACCTCGACGCGATGAAGGGCAAGACCTGGGACCGCGCCCTGCTCGACAAGTGGCTCACCGACACCCAGTCCGTCGCGCCCGGCAGCACGATGGCCTATTTCCAGGACGACCCGAAGAAGCGCGCCGCGCTCATCGAGTACATGCAGTCGCTCAAGTAACCCAACGACCGAGACAGAAGGAGACATGCCATGGCCCTTACCCGCCAAACCATGACCGACGAGCAACGCAAGTCGGTCGCCCTCGAATACCTCAAGGCCTACGACAACGGTGGCGTCACGTCCACCGGCGGCTCCATCCTCGACTTGTTCGCGAGCGATGCGCAGGTCTACTTTCCCAAGTGGGGCCTGGCCAACGGCAAGGACGAGATCGGCAAGCTCTTCGGCGAAGTCGGCAGCCGCGGCAAGGCCATCCGCCACGACTACGCGGGCTTCAACTGGATCTTCACCGGCACCGACCTGTTCGCCTGCGAAGGCACCAGCTACGGCGAGCATGCCGATGGCCCCTGGCGCGCCGGCGTGCCCGAGTGGGGCGCAGGCCGCTGGTGCGATGTGTTCGAGGTGCGCGACTTCCTGATCCAGCGTTGCTTCATCTATCTCGATCCGGATTACGCAAGCAAGGACACCTCGCGTTATCCATGGCTTGCCGGCAAGGCGAGCTGACATCGACATCGACACGAACAGGGAGTGCCTCTCGCCATGAACCTCGCCGACATCCAGCAGGCCGCCGGCCTCAAGTCACCGATCCGCCACCAGCTCTTCATCGACGGCCGCTTCATCGATGCCGAGTCGGGCGAGACGCTGGCCACGCTCAACCCGCATGACAACTCGACCATCGCCGAGGTCGCGCTGGCCGGCAAGGCCGACGTCGACAAGGCCGTGGCCGCGGCGAAGCGCGCCTTGCCGGCGTGGCGCCGCATGGCCGCGGCCGATCGAGGACGCATCCTGCTCAAGCTGGCCGACCTGATCGAGGCCAACGCCGAAGAACTCGCGCGCCTCGAATCGCTGGACACCGGCCACCCCGTGCGCGACTCGCGCCGCCTCGACGTGCCGCGCACGGCGGCCTGCTTCCGCTATTTCGGCGGCATGGCCGACAAGTTCCAGGGCGAGACCATTCCGGTGGAAGAGGGCTTCCTCAACTACACGCTGCGCGAGCCGGTCGGCATCGTGGGCCAGGTGGTGCCGTGGAACTTCCCGCTCATGTTCACCAGCTGGAAGATGGCGCCCGCGCTCGCGGCCGGCAACTGCATCGTGATGAAGCCGGCCGAGATCACGCCATTGAGCTCGCTCAAGATCGTCGAGCTGATGGCCGAGGTCGGCTTGCCCGATGGCGTGGTCAACATGTTGCCCGGCCTCGGCAGCGTGGCGGGGCAGTACATCGCCGAGCATCCCGAGATTGCCAAGATCGCCTTCACCGGCAGCACCGCCACCGGCCGCCGCATCGTCGAAGCCAGTGCCGGCAATCTCAAGAAGGTGCAGCTCGAGCTCGGCGGCAAGGGTCCCAACATCGTCTTCGAAGACGCCAACCTCGCGGCCGCCGTCAACGGCAGTGCCTGGGCCATCTTTCACAACCAGGGCCAGGCCTGCATCGCGGGCTCGCGGCTGATGCTGCACGAGAAGATCGCCGACGCTTTTCTCGACAAGTTCATTCCGCTGGCGAAGTCCATCCGTCTCGGCAACCCGCTCGACGATGCCACGGAGATGGGGCCGCTCACCAGCGCCGTGCATCGCGAGCGCGTGTTGAGCTACGTCGAGGTGGCGCAAGGCGAGGGCGGCGACGTGCTCGCCGGCGGCAAGGGGCCGGGTGGCGATCTGGCCAAGGGCTGCTACGTCGAGCCGACCGTGGTGCGCGCGAAAAGCTTCCGCGACCGCGTCGCGCAGGAAGAAGTGTTCGGGCCCTTCGTCACCGTGCTCACCTTCAAGGACGACGCCGAGGCCATGCAGATCGCCAACGGCACCGACTACGGCCTCGGCAGCGGCCTGTGGACCAACAACCTGCAGCGCGCCCACAAGGTCGCGCGCGACCTGCACGCCGGCATGGTGTGGATCAACAGCTACAAGCGCGTGAACCCCGGCTCGCCCTTCGGCGGCGTGGGGCAAAGCGGCTATGGCCGCGAGATGGGCTTCGACGCGATGCGCGAGTACACGCAGGTCAAGAGCGTGTGGGTCAACGTCGACGCGCAGATCCCGCCGCATTTCCAGCGCTGAACACCAGGGCCACCGTGCGCGACTTCAGCTACACCAGCCAACCCCAGCGCGTGG
>NZ_LYVO01000029.1 GCF_001984055.1 Variovorax sp. KK3 | reverse complement strand
ACTTGGTGCAGGTCGCGCTGGCCGGCGATCCGCAACGCCCGCGCGACTACTCCATCTCGTCCATCCCCGCCGATGGCGAAGTGGAGCTGCTGGTGCGGCAGGAGCGGCATGCGGACGGCACGCTGGGTGCTGCGTCCGGACTGCTCACCGCGACCCTCGTGCCAGGCGAAACGGTGGCGCTGCGCGTGCGGACGCATGCCAACTTTCGCCTCAACGGCAATGCGCGGCTGCCGCTGATCCTGATCGGCAACGGCACCGGGCTGGCCGGCCTGCGCAGTCACCTGCGCGAGCGCATCCCGCTTGGGCAGCACGACAACTGGCTGATCTTCGGCGAGCGCAGCGCGAGGCACGACTTCCTGTACCGCGACGAGCTCGAAGGCTGGCTGGCCGATGGCGCGCTCGCCCGCCTGGACATGGTGTTTTCGCGCGACGAGGAATCGCTGCACGGCGAACGCCGCTACGTGCAGCACAGGGTGCTGCAGGCCGCCGACGAGGTGAAGGCCTGGGTCGAGCGCGGCGCCGCGGTCTACGTCTGCGGCAGTCTACAGAACATGGCGGGCAGCGTCGACGCGGCGCTTCGGCAGGTGATCGGCACCGATCGCTTACTCGAAATCACCGCCGCCGGGCGCTATCGGCGCGACGTTTACTGAGTTTTTTCGCGCCTTTTCGGCAATTACGCACGGAATCGTTGCAGTCCTACAACGGACCGCAAGGAAGTGCATGCCGAACGTGAATGGTGTGTGAACTTTGTTATTGATAGTCGTTATCATTTGCGTCTCGTTCGCACATCCGCTGCGAATGGACTCACCCAGCCACTCCGGCCCCCTCTGCAACGAGGCGCGCAGCGCGGACCCGCCAGTGAAGTTCCCGTTTTTCTAAAACCCGGAGGAATCCTTCATGGCGTTCATCAAGAGCCGCAAGCACGCAGTCGCGCGCGGCATTCAGCCCCTGGGCACCGCTGCCGCGGCTGCCACCCTGGTCGCGTTCACATTGCCGGTCGCGGCACAGACGCCGCCCAGCTCTGGCACCACGCTGCGCGAAGTGCAGGTCGAATCGACGTCCGAGAGCTTCAAGGCCGACCAGGCCTCGTCGCCCAAGTTCACCGCGCCCCTGGTGGACACGCCGCAGACCATCACGGTCATCAAGAAGGAAGTGCTGCAGGAGCAGGGCGCCACCACGCTGACCGAAGCCTTGCGCAACACCCCCGGCATCACCTTCCAGATGGGTGAGAACGGCAACACGAGCACGGGCGACGCCGTGTTCCTGCGCGGCTTCGACACCTCCGGCAGCATCTTCATCGACGGCGCGCGCGACGTCGGCACCGTGACCCGCGACATGTACAACGTCGAGTCGGTCGAAGTGGTGAAGGGCCCGGCCAGCGCCGACATCGGCCGCACCGCGCCCACCGGCTACATCAACCTGGTCAGCAAGGTGCCGCTGGCGGAGAACTTCTTCGCCGGCTACGTCGGCATCGGCAGCGGCGACTACAAGCGAAGCACCATCGACATCAACCGCGTGCTCAACGAGTCGGGCAGCATGGCCTTCCGCCTGAACGCGATGGTGCAGGACAGCGGCGTCGCCGGCCGCGACTACGTCAAGAACAAGGGCTGGGCCGTCGCACCGTCGATCGCTTTCGGCCTGAACACGCCCACGCGCGTCATCCTGCAATACCAGCACGTCGACCAGAAGAACCGTCCCGACGGCGGCATCCCGACCGTCGGGCTCGACGGCTACTACCTCGCACAGCTGTCGGCGCGCGGCGGCAACGGCCCGATGCCCGACACCCGCAACTACTACGGCTACCTGTCGGACCACGACGACGTCAAGGGTGACATGTTCACCGCCCGCGTCGAGCACGACTTCGGCGATGGCGTCCGGTTGCGCAACCTGACCCGCTGGGGCCGCACGGAGCAGGACCTCGTGCTGACCGCGCCGTTCAGCAACGGCCTGCTCACGCCCAACGTGTTCAACCCGCTGACCTGGTCCACCCGCGTGATCCCGCAGGGCAAGCTGCAGCGCAACGAGATCCTGACCAACCACACCAACGTGACGGCCGAACTGGCCACCGGCTCGGTCAAGCACTCGCTGAGCGCCGGCATCGAACTCACGCGTGAAGAGCAGGACAACGGCACCCTGGCCGGCGTGTTCAACGCCGGCAACAGCCAGCTCGTGAGCGGCGCCTTCCAGGCCTACACCAACCTTTACCTGCCGAGCATCTACCGGCCCATCGTGCCGGTGCTGCCGACCGGCGCCTCCGTCGAAGGCAAGACCTCGAGCGCGGCGCTCTACGTGTTCGACACGATGAAGTTCAACGAGCAATGGCAGCTGACCGGCGGCCTGCGCGCAGAGCACTACCGCACCAGCTTCTTCAGCCTGAACGCGCCGACCACCATCGGCGGCGCGCAGACCGCGACCTCGCAGTCGAAGTCCGACACGCTGATCACCGGCAAGGTCGGGCTGGTCTACAAGCCCGCGCCGAACGGCAGCGTCTACGCCGCCTACGCCACCGGCGCGCAGCCTCCGGGCGGCAACTTCGCCTTCCAGACCACGGCCACGACGAGCATCAACAACCTGAACCTGGACCCGCAGAAGGCCAAGACGGCCGAAGTGGGCACCAAGTGGGACGTGATGGGCGGCCGCCTCGCGCTGGCAGGCGCCTTGTTCCGCACCACCAACGAGAACGAGCAGGTGCAGGTCGACAGCTTCGGCAACTTCGAGCAGTACGGCAAGACGCGCGTGCAAGGTGCCGAGCTGAGCGCCGTGGGCCAGATCACGCCGGCATGGCAGGTCATCGCGGGCCTCGCGCACATCAAGACCGAGATCCTCGAAGGCGCGCGCACCAGCACCACGCAGCAGGGCGCGCAGATCCGCTACTCGCCGAAGAACACGGCCACGCTGTGGACCAGCTACAAGTTCCCCTTCGGCGTGACGGTCGGCGGCGGCCTGCGCTACGTGTCGACGCAGCAGCGCGCGACCACCAACGCGCTGTCGACGGCCACGACCTTCTTCCCCGAGATCCCGAGCTACACGGTGTTCGACGCGATGATCGGCTACGAGGTCAACAAGAACGTGACGGTGCAGCTCAACCTGTACAACCTGAGCGACAAGTTCTACCTGGCGCGCGTCAACAACGCCGGCAACCGCCTGGTGATGGGCACGCCGCGCTCGGCCGTGCTGTCGGCGAACTTCAAGTTCTAGGCACCTGATCCGCTGCCGCCCGCGTGGGCGGTGCGACACTTCGAAGCTCGGCCGCGAGGCCGGGCTTCGTTTTTTGTGGAGACGCTTCCAGATGATGCTTCATGTCCCCGGCGTCCTGAGTGCCGAGCAGGTGCGGGAGATGCGGGCCGCGCTCGATGCGGCGGACTGGGTGGACGGCCGCGAAACGGTGGGCCCGCAGGGCGCGCAGGTCAAGCACAACCGGCAGTTGCCCGAGCTCTCGCCGGTCGGCCGTGAACTCGGCAAGACCGTTCTCGCGGCCCTGTCGAAGAACCCGCTGTTCTTCTCGGCCGCACTGCCGCTGCGCTTCGTGCCGCCGCTCTTCAATCGCTACGAGGGCGGCGAGAACTACGGTCTGCACATCGACGGCTCGGTGCGCTCGGTGCCCTTCACCAACGCGCAGCTGCGCACCGACCTGTCGTGCACGCTGTTCCTCTGCGAGCCGGAGGAATACGACGGCGGCGACCTGGAGGTGGTCGACACCTACGGCACGCACGAGGTCAAGCTGCCCGCGGGCGATCTCATCCTCTATCCGTCGAGCAGCCTGCACCGCGTGCACCCGGTGACGCGCGGCGCGCGCATCAGTTCGTTCTTCTGGCTGCAGAGCATGGTGCGCGACGACCAGCGCCGCAGCATGCTCTTCGACCTGGACCAGGCCATTCAAAAGCTGCGCGCCCGCTTGGGCGATGCGGAAGAAACCGTCGCGCTGACCGGGCACTATCACAACCTCTTGAGGATGTGGTCCGAGGTCTGATGCCGACCCGGCTCAGGCCGTCGCCGCATCGGGCTGCGCCGCATCGCCCAGCGGCAGCGTGTGCACGCGAGCACAGCGAAACGCGCCGTTGCGCATGCCGTAGTCCCACTGCTCCACGATGCAGCGGCGTTCGCTGCCCTGCGCCGAAAAACGGACCAGGTTCACCGAATTCGGCGCATCCGCCCGCAGCCGGGTCGACAGCGCCGTGCCCGCCTGCACGCACCACATCGGCCGCTCCAGCGCGAACTGCTCGTGCAGGGGCAGCACGAAGGGCAGGTGGATGTGCCCGCCGAGCACCAGGTCGGCGCCGGCGCGGCCCCAAGCGCGCACGGCCGGTGCGCGGCCGATCAGCAGGTTCTTGTGGTCTTCCTCGCGTGTGACCGCCACGGGCTGGTGCACCACCACGATCCGCAGTTTCTCGGGCCCGCTTCTGGCCAGCCGCCGCGCGACGCGCGCAGCCTGCGCTGCCGACACCGCGCCGTTCTCGTGCCGGTACCAGCGCGTGGTGTTGACGCCGATCATCAGCACGCCCGGCGCCTCCACCACCGGCTCCAGCTCGTTGCCGAAGGCCTGCCGGTAGCGCGCATAGGGTGCCAGAGTGCGGGTGAGCAGGGCGATCAACGGGATGTCGTGGTTGCCAGGCACCGTCAGCATCTGCGGCACGGCCAGCTTGTCGACGAAGGCGCGTGCCCGCGCGAACTGGCGGCGCGTGGCGCGCTGCGTGATGTCGCCCGACAGCACCGCCGCGCAGGGCCGCTCGGCCTCCACCAGCGCAGCCAGGGCGCGGGCCACGCCGGGCTGCTCGGTGCCGAAGTGCGGGTCGGACCAGTGCAGAAGGCATTTCACCGGCGCGCATCCCCTTCTTCGCCCGGCCGCGGCTTGACCAGCCACAGCGGCTCGGGCGCCACGCGGAAGTGCAGCGGCATCGCCATGCGCTGCACCTCGCCGTCGGTCGCGACCTTGGCGCGCCGCCGGCCCGGCCGCGCAGGGCTGACCGACATCGCGCGAAAGGACACGTGCATCACATCGTCGGCCTCGCCCAGCCGGGCCATCGCGCCGTGCAGCATCAGCCTGAACATCGACAGCCGGCCGACCGGCTTCAGCGCGATGGCGGCGAGCTCGCCCTGTTCGACCGCCTCGGGCCGCGGCATGCCGACCTGCTCGAGCTGCAGCGCGTTGTTGCCGACGAAGAGCGTGGGCGTGCGCACCAGCCGCTCTTCGCCGCGCACGTGGATGCGCAGGTCCCAGCCTGGATGGCGGCGCATCGCGGTCACAAATGCCGCCCACAAGGCTACCCAGCGGCTGCGGCCGTAGCGCGACTTGTAGACCTCGCGGTCTTCCAGCACGCGTGCGTACAGGCCCAGGCTGGCGTTGACCAGGAACACGCGCTCGTTCACCAGCCCGACCTGCACCGGCACCGGTGGCGCACGCAGCAGCACGGCCAACGCGCCCGCGGTGTCGGTAGGAATGGCGTGCGTGCGGCCGAAATAGTTGAAGGTGCCCTGCGGCAGCACGCCGAGCGCGCAGCCGCTGCCCAGCACCTGCTGTACCACCGCGTTGATCGTGCCGTCGCCCCCCGCGGCCACCACCAGCCCGGATTCGGCGCGCGCGGCAGCGACGGCCTCGCGGATCTGCTCGGTGAGCTTCGCCGGACGCGTGATCTCGAACATGCGGTAGTCGCGGCCCTGCTCGGCGCAGGCCTGGGCGATGGCCGCGCGAACGGCATCGGCGCGGCCGCGGCCGGAACGGACATTGAAGACGATGAAGAGCTTCGATCCTTCGTGCGAGCAGCAGGTCGACGTCGGGACGGAAGGCGGGCGGGTGGCTGTGAACACGGAGTCCGACCTTAGCCGCGCGGGCACGCCTTCGCAATCCGCGAAGGCCGACGCGTGCCGCCGCCGAATGCCTACAGGGCGCCTACGTGGCGTCTATGGGGCGACCTTCGATCGGCTCAGGCAGGGATCCAGGCCGCGATGCCGTCCAGCAGCTCTTGCAGCACCTCCGCATCGGTGCGGCCCGAGCGGCGCAGCACGTGGAAGGCGTGGTCCGCCTCCGCGATCTCGACCAGCGTGGCCGTGGTGCCCAGCTTCGACACCACGGTGCGCAGGTGGCCGATTTCGGCCAGTTCGTCGCGCGTGCCCTGCACGAAGAGCATCGGCACGCGCACCTCGGCCAGGTGGTCGGCGCGCTTGGTGGCCGGCGGCCCGGCCGGATGCAGCGGGAAGCCCACGAACACCAGCCCCTTCACGCCCGGCAGCGGCTGCAGCGCCTGGGCCTGCGATGTCATGCGCCCGCCGAAGGACTTGCCGCCCGCATAGAGCGGCAGCGCACCGAAGCGCTGCGCCGCCTGGGCCGCGGCAGCCCGCACGGTGGCGTGGGCCACGGGCGGTGGATCGGGCCGCTTCTTGCCCAGCTCCATCGACGGAAACTGGTAGCGCAGCGTGGCGATGCCGCGCGCCGCCAGCCCGTCGGCCACCGCGGCCATGAAGGCATGCCGCATGCCCGCGCCCGCGCCGTGGCCGAAGACATAGCAGGCGCGAGGCTCCGGTGGCGCCTGCACCAGGCCGGACACCGCCGCCTGCTCGCCGACGGCGAAGCGGATTTCCTGGATTTCCGTCGTGCTCGAACTCATGCCGTCTCCGAAAAAAGGTGCCGAACGGGCTGCAAGACCCCTCGAAGCAAGGGTTAACCCGGGCGTTATATAGCAACCCCACATAGGCCGTATGGGCACGTCCGTATGCATTCCGGCCCGTAAAGGAATAACTTCGCAGGCACGATTTTTGATCGCCACGAATACCGCCCCACGAGCATGAGCATGACACCGAGCACCCAACCCATCCGCTTTTTTCACCGCGGCCGGATCGTCGACGTGAGCGGCGTGCACCCGACGCGCTCGGTGCTCGACTGGCTGCGCGAGGACGTGCGCTGCACCGGCACCAAGGAAGGCTGCAACGAAGGCGACTGCGGCGCCTGCACCGTGGTCATCGGCGAACTGGCCGATCCCGGCGAGAAGGGCGCGGTGGGCGGGCTGCGGCTTCAGACCGTGAACGCCTGCATCCAGTTCATGCCGACGCTGCACGGCAAGGCGCTGTTCACCGTCGAAGACCTCAAGGCGCAGTGCACCCGCCACCGCGAGAAGGCGCCGCGCGAAAAGCAGAGCACCATCCAGCTGCACCCGGTGCAGCAGGCGCTGGTGGACTGTCACGGCTCGCAGTGCGGCTTCTGCACGCCCGGCTTCGTGATGTCTCTGTGGTCCACCTACGAGCACCACCAGGACGCCGGCACCCAACCCAGCCGCCAGCAACTGGCCGACGACCTGTCGGGCAACCTGTGCCGCTGCACCGGCTACCGGCCGATCCTCGACGCGGGCCAGCGCATGTTCGACCTGCCCGCGGTGCGACTGGACACCGAGCCGGTGGTGCTGGCGCTGACCAGCCTCAAGCACGAAGCCGCCTTCGAATACACCGCGCCGCTGGGGCAGCGCGTCGACCACTTCCATGCGCCGACCACGCTGGCCCAACTGGCCGCGCTGCGCGAGGCCAAGCCTGCTGCGCAGCTGCTGTCCGGCTCCACCGACGTGGGCCTGTGGGTCAACAAGCAGTTCCGCGACCTGGGCGACATCATCTACGTGGGTGACGTGGCCGAGATGAAGGTCGTGGAAGAGCGCGGCCAAGGTGCGAACGGCGAGCTCTACATCGGCGCGGGCGCCTCGCTCGAGAACGCCTTCAGCGCGCTCGCCAAGCGCGTGCCCAGCCTCACCGACCTGTGGCTGCGCTTCGCCTCGCCGCCCATCCGCAACGCCGGCACCATGGGCGGCAACGTGGCCAACGGCTCGCCCATCGGCGATTCGCCGCCCGTGCTGATGTCGCTGGACGCGCAGATCGAGCTGCGCCTGGGCGAGCGCGTGCGCCGCATGCCGCTGCCCGACTTCTACGTCGACTACATGAAGAACAAGCTGGAGCCCGGCGAGTTCGTGCAAGGCATGGCGGTGCCGCTGGCCGCGATGAAGCGCCAGGTGCGCGCATACAAGATCAGCAAGCGCTTCGACTGCGACATCTCGGCCCTGTGCGCGGGCTTCGCGATCGAGCTCGACGGCGACACGGTGAAGGAAGTGCGGCTGGCCTTCGGCGGCATGGCCGCCATCGTCAAGCGCGGCGCGCAGGCCGAGGCCGCGCTGCTCGGCAAGCCCTGGACGCAGGCCAGCGTCAACGCCGCCAAGCTCGCGCTCGCGCAGGACTTCAAGCCCATGACCGACATGCGCGCCAGCGCCGACTACCGCCTGCTGGTGGCGCAGAACCTGCTGCAGCGCCTGTGGCTGGAAACGCGCGCCAAAGACCCGCTGCCGCTGGAAGCCACCAGCGTCTGGAGCGTCATGCCGCACGTCACCGCGGCGTCCGGCGCAGTCGAAGCCGAAGGAGTCTGACCATGAACAAGCCCCTCGATCCCGCACTGCTCCAATCGGCCGAAGCCTTCGCCGACTACCTGAAGAACGCCGCCGCGCGCATCGACGTGAACGCCGAGGCCAAGGCCCACGGCGACGGCGCCCGCGTGGGCATCAGCCGGCCGCACGAATCGGCCCATCTGCACGTGGCCGGCGAGGCCACCTACATCGACGACATCCCCGAGCTGGCCGGCACGCTGCACTGCGCGCTGGGCCTGTCGCCGGTGGCCAACGGCCGGCTGAAGGACATGAAGCTCGAAGCCATCAGCGCCATGCCGGGCGTGGTGGCCGTGCTCACCGCGGCCGACATCCCGGGCACGAACGACTGCGGCTCGATCATCCACGACGACCCGATCCTGTGCAGCGGCGACATCCGCTACCTGGGCCAGCCGGTGTTCGCGGTGATCGCCGAGACGCGCGACGCCGCGCGCCGCGCCGCGGCCCGCGCCAAGGACGCGCTGGACATCGAAGCCGCGCCGCCGGTCATCACGCCCGAGGAGGCGCATGCCAAGGGCCAGTACGTGCTGCCGCCCATGCACCTGGTGCGCAGCACCAACGAAGGCGGCGCGCAGGCCGCCATCGCCAAGGCGCCGCACAGGCTCAAGTCCACGCTCAACGTCGGCGGGCAGGAGCAGTTCTACCTCGAAGGCCAGATCAGCTACGCCATTCCGAAGGAGGGCGGATCGATGCACGTGCATTGCTCCACCCAGCACCCGAGCGAGATGCAGCACCTGGTGGCGCATGCGCTGCACCTGCATGCGAACCAGGTGCAGGTCGAATGCCGCCGCATGGGCGGTGGCTTCGGCGGCAAGGAATCGCAGTCGGGCCTGTTCGCCTGCGTGGCGGCGGTGGCGGCCAACAAGCTGCAGCGCCCCATCAAGCTGCGGCTGGACCGCGACGACGACTTCATGATCACGGGCCGCCGCCACTGCTTCTGGTACGAGTACGAGGTGGGCTTCGACGACGAGGGCCGCATCCTCGGCGCCGAGATCACCATGGTTTCGCGCGCCGGCCACTCGGCCGACCTGTCCGGCCCGGTGATGACCCGCGCGCTGTGCCACTTCGACAACGCCTACTGGCTGCCCGACGTGTCCATGCACGGCTACTCCGGCCGCACCAACACGCAGAGCAACACGGCCTTCCGCGGTTTCGGCGGCCCGCAGGGCGCCATCGCGATCGAGAACATCATGGACTCGGTGGCCCGCGAGCTGGGCCGCGACCCGCTCGACGTGCGGCGCGTCAACTTCTACGGCAAGACGGAGAACAACGTCACGCCCTACCGCCAGACCGTCACCGACAACATCGTCCACGAGCTGGTCGCCGAGTTGGAAGACACCAGCGCCTACCGCGCCCGGCGCGAGGAAATCGCCGCCTTCAACACGACCAGCCCGGTGCTCAAGCGCGGCATCGCGCTGGCGCCGCTCAAGTTCGGCATCTCCTTCAACGTCAAGCACTTCAACCAGGCCGGTGCGCTGGTTCACGTCTACACCGACGGCTCGATCCTGGTGAACCACGGCGGCACGGAGATGGGGCAGGGCCTCAACACCAAGGTGGCGCAGGTGGTGGCGCACGAACTGGGCGTGAGCTTCGAGAGCGTGCGCGTCACCGCCACCGACACGCAGAAGGTCGCCAACACCTCGGCCACCGCGGCATCGACCGGCGCCGACCTCAACGGCAAGGCCGCACAGGATGCGGCGCGGCAGATCCGCGAACGGCTGGCCATCTGCGCCGCCACGCGCCACGGCGGCAAGCCGGAAGAAGTGCGCTTCGCCAACGACAAGGTGTTCGTGAACGGCCGCACCTTCCCCTTCAGCACGCTGGTCGGCGAGGCGTACCTCGACCGCGTGCAGCTCTGGTCCGACGGCTTCTACGCCACGCCGGGCCTGAGCTGGGACAAGGACAAGATGCAAGGGCGTCCCTTCTTCTACTACGCCTACGGCGCCGCCGTGAGCGAGGTGATCGTCGACACGCTGACCGGCGAATGGAAGCTGCTGCGCGCCGACATCCTGCACGACGCCGGCAAGTCGCTGAACCCGGCGGTCGACATCGGCCAGGTCGAAGGCGCCTTCATCCAGGGCATGGGCTGGCTCACCACCGAAGAACTGGTGTGGCACCCCAAGACCGGGTTGCTGACCACGCACGCGCCCAGCACCTACAAGATCCCGACGGCCAACGACTGCCCGCCGGTCTTCAACGTGCGGCTGTTCGAAGGCCAGAACTTCGAGGACTCGATCCACCGCAGCAAGGCGGTGGGCGAGCCGCCGCTCTTGCTGCCCTTCTCGGTGTTCTTCGCCATCCGCGACGCGGTGTCGGCGGTGGGGGACCACAAGGCCGATCCGCCGCTGCAGGCGCCGGCCACCAGCGAGTCGATCCTGCGCGCCGTGACGGCGGTGCAGAACGCCGCGAACTGAGAGCCTTGTATGTGAGCAGCGCTGTATAACTGCCCGCAAATTCGCAACCAGCGGGCAGTTCATGAGAGACCAAGCGCTCCTCGACAAGATCGACCTCCACCTCATTCGGGTACTTCACACCGTGCTGACCGACCGAAGCGTCTCGCGCGCAGCCATACGCCTGGGCATGTACCAGCCGGCCGTCTCGGCCGCGCTGAAGCGCCTGCGCGAGCTGTCGGGCGACCCGTTGCTGGTGCGCTCGGGCTCCGGCATGGTGCCGACCGATGCGGGGCTGCGCATGATCGATCCGGCGGCCAGCATCCTGCGGGCGGCGGAGATGCTGTTCTCGGACGCGCGCGGCTTCGATCCGCAGACCGCGCAGACCACCTTCCGCGTGGCCGCGTCGGACTACCTCGACCCGCTGTTCCTGCCGATGCTGGTGGCGCAGGTCAAGGCGCAGGCGCCGCTGTGCAGCATCGAGATCCATGCGCTGTCGTCCGATTCGGACTACCACGCGCACCTGTCGCTGGGCCAGGTCGACCTGGTCATCGGCAACTGGCTCAAGCCGCCGGAAGACCTGCACATGGCACGGCTCTTCGGCGACGAGATCGTCTGCATGGTCAACAAGGACCACCCCGCGGTGCGCCGCGGCTGGGACCTGGAGAGCTGGCTCGCTGCCGAGCACGTGGCGCCCACGCCGCTGCACCCCGGTGCGCGCGGCATCATCGACCAGATGCTCGACGAGATGGGCCGGCAGCGCCACATCACGGCGCGCTGCGCGCACTTCGGGCTGATCCCGGACATGGTCGCCTCGAGCCTGCTGGTGCTCACCACCGGCCGCCAGTACTGCGAGCGCTTCGCCGAACGGCTGCCGGTCGCGATCCTGCCGTGCCCGGTAGAGATGCCGCGGCTCATGTACTACCAGCTGTGGCACGAGCGCACGCATTCCTCCAGCTCCGCGCGCTGGCTGCGCGAGCGGACCAAATCGGTGGCGGCCTCGCTGAGGCCCGCCGCTTCCTCGACCGGCTCCGGATAGCCGTCCCTTCCCACCTCGCGCCCGGCGTCGCGAATTTCCGACACAACGCCAGTTTGAGAACTACTCGGAGACAACGCGATGAACCGTACAGAGCAGATGCTCGGGATGCCCGAGCACGATACACAGCAGCGGCCCGCGACCGGCTTGGCAGAACGCCTGTTCAAGCTCAGGGAGCACAACACCACGGTACGCACCGAAATCGTGGCAGGGCTCACCACCTTCTTGACGATGGCCTACATCATCTTCGTCAACCCGTCGATCCTGGGCGACGCGGGCATGCCCAAGGACGCCGTCTTCGTCGCCACCTGCCTGATCGCGGCGCTGGGCACCGGGATCATGGCCTTCTATGCCAACTACCCGATCGCGCTGGCGCCGGGCATGGGGCTCAACGCCTACTTCGCCTACGTGGTGGTGCTCCAGATGGGCTTCACCTGGCAGGCGGCGCTGGGCGCCGTGTTCGTGTCGGGTTGCCTGTTCCTGCTGGTCACGGTGTTCCGCTTGCGGGAGCTGATCATCAAGGGCATTCCGCAGTCGATACGGCTGGCCATCACGGTGGGCATCGGCCTCTTCCTGGCGATCATCGCGCTCAAGAGCGCGGGCATCGTCGCACCGTCGAAGGCCACCTACGTGACGCTGGGCGACCTGCACACGCCGCAGGCGGTGCTGGCCGTGATCGGCTTCTTCCTGATCGTGGTGCTCGACCGCCTGAAAGTGCCGGGCGCCATCCTGATCGGCATCGTGACGGTGACGGTGCTGTCCTTCTTCTTCGCCGGCAACACCTTCCACGGCATCTTCGCCGCGCCCCCCTCGATCGCGCCCACCTTCCTGCAGCTGGACATCAAGGCCGCGCTGACGGGCGGCATCCTCAACGTGATCCTGGTGTTCTTCCTGGTCGAGCTGTTCGACGCCACCGGCACGCTGATGGGCGTGGCGCGCCGCGCCGGGCTGCTGGTGCCGGGCCGCATGGAGCGGCTCAACAAATCGTTGTTGGCCGACAGCGGCGCGATCTTCGCGGGCTCGCTGCTGGGCACCTCCAGCACCACGGCCTACGTCGAGAGCGCGGCCGGCGTGCAAGCCGGCGGCCGCACCGGCCTCACCGCGTTGACGGTGGCGGTGCTGTTCCTGGCCGCACTGGCGATCTCGCCGCTGGCCGGCGCCGTGCCGGCCTATGCGACCGCGCCCGCCTTGTTCTTCGTGGCATGCCTCATGCTCAGGGACATCACCGAACTCGATTGGGACGACACCACCGAAGTGATTCCGGCCGCGGTGACCGCGCTGGCCATGCCCTTCACCTACTCGATCGCCAACGGCCTGGCCTTCGGCTTCATCACCTATGCGGTGCTCAAGCTGTTCACCGGGCGCGCCAAGCAGGTGCACTGGATGGTCTGGCTGATCGGCGGTGTGTTCCTTTTCAAGTTCATCTACATCGGCGGACATTGACGGACTGACGACACAATCGAAGCGACCGCCCCGGTGATGGCCGGGGACGGTTCAGGGCGATTCCGAACCCAGAGGCCAGGCATAGGCATGACAATCCACAGACTCCAGCTATCGAATATCACCAAGCGCTACCCCTCGGTCGTCGCCAACAGCGACGTCTCCTTGGTGGTGGCGCCCGGCGAGACCCACGCCGTGCTCGGCGAAAACGGCGCCGGCAAGTCCACGCTGATGAAGATCATCTACGGCTCGGTCAAGCCGGACGAAGGCAGCGTGATGTTCGACGGCCAGCCCGTCACCGTGCGCAACCCGCAGGAGGCGAGGGCGCTGGGCATCAGCATGGTGTTCCAGCACTTCAGCCTGTTCGACACGCTGACCGTGGCCGAGAACGTCTGGCTCGGGCTGGACAAGAGCCTGTCGCTGGCCGAAGTGACGCGACGCATCTCGGCCAAGGCCGGCGAATACGGACTCGACATCGACCCCTCGCGCCCGGTCCACACGCTGTCGGTGGGCGAGATGCAGCGGGTCGAGATCATCCGTGCCCTGCTGACCGACCCCAAGCTGCTGATCCTCGACGAGCCCACCTCGGTGCTGACCCCGCAGGCCGTCACCAAGCTCTTCGTGGTGCTCAAGAAGCTGGCCTCCGAAGGCTGCAGCATCCTCTACATCAGCCACAAGCTGCACGAGATCCGCGAGCTGTGCAACGCCTGCACGGTCCTGCGCGGCGGCAAGGTCACGGGCGTGTGCAACCCGCGCGAGGAAAGCAACGAGTCGCTGTCACGCCTGATGATCGGCGCGGAGCCGCCGCCGCTGCAGCACCGGCCGGTGCATGCGGGCGACGTGGCGCTGCGCGTCAAGGCGCTGTCGCTGGCGCGCGAGGACCAGTTCGGCGTCGACCTCGACGCCGTGTCGCTCGACGTGCGCGCGGGCGAGGTGGTGGGCATCGCCGGCGTGTCGGGCAACGGCCAGAAGGAACTGCTCTACGCGCTCTCGGGCGAAGACACGCGTGCCGAGGCCGGCATGATCGAGATCTTCGGCCAGGCGGCCGCGCGCTTCCGTCCGCGCAAGCGGCGCACGCTGGGCCTGCACTTCGTGCCCGAGGAACGCCTGGGCCGCGGCGCCGTGCCCACGCTGAGCCTGTCGCACAACATGCTGCTGACGCGCAGCAATGCGGTGGGGCAGGGCGGCTGGATCCGCACCGGCGCGCTGCAGCAGCACGCGGCGAAGATCATCGAGCGCTTCAAGGTCAAGGCCGGCGGCCCCGGTGCCGCGGCGCGCTCGCTGTCGGGCGGCAACCTGCAGAAGTTCATCGTCGGCCGCGAGATCGATGCGAACCCGAAGATCTTCGTCGTCTCGCAACCCACCTGGGGCGTGGACGTGGGCGCCGCGGCGCTGATCCGCGGCGAGATCCTGGCGCTGCGCGATGCCGGCTGCGCCGTGCTCGTGGTCAGCGAAGAACTCGACGAGCTGTTCGAGATCAGCGACCGGCTGCACGTGATCGCCAAGGGCCGGCTGTCGCCCTCGGTCGACCGCGCCGCCGCCACCGTGCCGCAGATCGGCGAGTGGATGAGCGGCCTGTGGGACGGCCATGCCGGAGCAGGCCACGCCGGCCAAGCCAAGAAGAACGAGGAGGTCGCCCATGCTTAAGCTCGAACCCCGCCCACAGCTGTCGCGCTTCTGGAGCTACGGCTCGCCGATCCTGGCGCTGCTGATCACGGTGCTGATCGGCATGGCGCTGTTCTCCGCGCTCGGCAAGGACCCGGTGAAGGGTCTGCTCGTCTTCTTCTGGGAGCCGATCAAGAGCGGCTATGCGATCGGCGAGCTGATGGTCAAGGCCACGCCGCTGCTGATCATCGCGCTGGGCCTGGCCGTGTGCTTTCGCTCGAACGTGTGGAACATCGGCGCCGAAGGGCAGTTCGTGTTCGGGGCCATCGCCGCGGGCGGCGTGGCGCTGATGGCCGACAAGACCACCGGGCCGTGGATCGTCGCCGCCATCCTGCTCGCGGGCATCCTGGGCGGCATGGTGTGGGCCGGCATCGTGGCGCTGCTGCGCGACAAGTTCAACGCGAGCGAGATCCTCGTCAGCCTGATGCTGGTGTACGTGGCCACGCTGCTGCTGGGCTACATGGTCTACGGGCCGTGGAAAGACCCGCTGGGCTACAACTTTCCGCAGACCAAGACCTTCGAGGCGGTGACGCAGATTCCGCGGCTCATGAAGGGCTCGCGCGTGACCATCGGCCTGGTGATCGCGCTGGTCGGCGCCGCTGCGCTGTGGGTGTTCCTGTTCCGCACGCGGGCCGGTTTCGCGCAGCAGGTCGGCGGGCTGGCGCCGGCGGCGGCCCGCTACGCGGGCTTCTCGGCGCGGCGTGCGATCTGGATCGCGCTGCTGACCTCGGGCGGCGCGGCTGGCCTGGCCGGGGCGCTCGAGGTGGCCGGCCCGATCGGCCAGCTCACGCCCTACGTGCCGGCCGGCTACGGCTTCGCGGCCATCATCGTGGCCTTCGTCGGGCGGCTGCATCCGGTGGGCATGATCTTCTCGGCCATCCTCATGAGCATGTTCTACATCGGCGGTGAGCTGGCGCAGTCGCGGCTGGGGCTGCCGAAGTCGCTGACCGGCGTGTTCCAGGGGCTGCTGCTCTTCACGCTGCTGGCCTGCGACACGCTGATCGCCTATCGCATCCGGCGCAAGGCCGCGGCGAAGGCGGCTGCGGCGCCTGCAGGTACTTCGTCGCTGCAAGCCAGCACGCCTTTGACGGCACCTGTTGCCGCACGCGCCACCGAGGGAGCACTCTGATGGAAAGCTACGCACTCCTGCTGGGTTCGACCCTCAGCGCCGGCACCGTGCTCGCGATCGCGGCGCTGGGCCTGCTGATCAACGAGAAGGCCGGCATCGTCAACCTCGGCGCCGAGGGCATGATGCTGTGCGCCGCGATCGCCGGCTTCGCCACCGTGGTGACCACGCACAACATGTGGCTGGGCTTCGCGGCAGGCATGGCGGCCGGTGCGCTGCTGGCGGCCTTCTTCGGCGTGCTGGTGATCTGGCTCAACACCAACCAGTACGCGACCGGCCTGGCGCTCAGCCTCTTCGGCGTGGGATTCTCGGCCTTCGCAGGCATCCGCTTCGTGCAGGCCAAGCTGCCAGAAAGCACCAGCTATGCGCTGCCGGTGCTGGGCGACATTCCGCTGGTCGGGCCGGCGCTGTTCCGCCATCACCCGATGGTGTACTTCGCGGTGCTGCTCACCATCGGCCTGATCTGGTTCCTTTACAAGACGCGCGCGGGCCTGGTGCTGCGCTCGGTGGGCGAATCGCCCGAGTCCTCGCATGCGCTCGGCTACCCGGTGCGGCGCATCCGTTTCCTGGCGGTGATCGCGGGCGGCGCGCTGTGCGGGCTGTCCGGGGCCTACCTGTCGACCGTGTACACGCCGCTGTGGGTCGAGGGCATGGTGGCCGGCCGCGGCTGGATCGCGCTGGCGCTCACCACCTTCGCCACCTGGCGGCCGGTGCGCGTGCTGCTGGGCGCCTACCTGTTCGGCGGCGTGTCGATGCTGGGCTTCCACCTGCAAAGCACCGGCGTCGACGTGCCGAGCCAGTTCCTGAGCATGCTGCAGTACATCGCGCCGATCGTGGTGCTGGCGCTGATCTCGCGCAACCCGGCCTTCATCCGCATCAACATGCCGGCTTCGATCGGGAAGCCCTTCTACCCCGGCTCATAATCGCGGCTGGTTTTTTCGTCTGGTTTTTTCTTCCGCCAACCCCGTTCCTTCGAGGATTCGAACAATGAATGATCTGAACAAGCGTTCCCTGCTCAAGCTGGCTGCCCTGTCCGCCGTGGCCTCGGCGGCCCTGATCGGCTGCGGCAAGAAGGAAGAGGCGCCGGCCCCCGCGCCCGCCGCGCCCGCGCCGGCCCCTGCAGCCGCCGCGCCCGCACCGGCCGCGCCGCTGAACGTCGCGTTCGCCTACGTGGGCCCGGTGGGAGACGGCGGCTGGTCCTTCGCGCACGACAACGGCCGCAAGGCCATCGAGAAGGAATTCGGCGACAAGATCAAGACCACCTTCGTCGAAAGCGTGCCTGAGTCGGCCGACGCCGAGCGCGTGTTCCGCGACATGGTGGGGCAGGGCAACAAGCTGATCTTCGGCACCACCTTCGGCTACATGGAGCCGATGCTCAAGGTGGCGAACGACAGCAAGGACGTGAAGTTCGAGCATGCCACCGGCTACAAGACGGCCGAGAACATGCGCACCTACGACAGCCGCACCTACGAGGGCGCGTACATGGCCGGCGTCATCGCCGGCGCCATGACCAAGAGCAACACGCTGGGCGTGGTCGGCTCGGTGCCGATTCCCGAAGTGCTGCGCAACATCAACTCCTTCACCATGGGCGCGCAGTCGGTCAACCCGAAGATCACCACCAAGGTGGTGTGGGTCAACGAATGGTTCAGCCCACCGAAGGAAACCGAAGCTGCCACCGCGCTGATCAACGGCGGCGCCGACGTGCTGTTCCAGAACACCGATTCGCCGGCCGTGCTCAAGACCGCGCAGGAAAAAGGCAAGCGCGCTTTCGGCTGGGATTCGGACATGACCGCCTACGGCCCCAAGGCCCACCTGGGCTCGGCCATCATCAACTGGACGCCCTACTACACCAAGGCCGTGCAAGACGCGCTGGACGGCAAGTGGGCCACCGGCCAGACTTGGTGGGGCGTGAAGGAAGGCGCGATCGACATCGTCTCGCTCGCCGAAGACGTGCCGGCCGAGACCAAGGCCAAGGTCGACGAGATCAAGAAGGGCCTGAAGGACGGCAGCTTCTCGATCTGGAAGGGCCCGATCGTCGGCCAGGACGGCAAGGAACTCGTGGCGGCCGGCGCGGTGGCCGACGACAAGTTCCTGTCGGGCGTGAACTTCTACGTCAAGGGCGTGGAAGGCAAGGTGCCTGGCGACAAGAAGTAAGACGTTCGCATGCGCGCTCTCCAGCGCCTTGCCGCGCATTGCCGCGCGGAGGGCGCGCTTGCAGTCAGTCCACGAGCGCCCGCACCTTCGAGGCCTGCAGCCAGGGGGTGACGGCCGCCGCCGGCATCGGCCGGGCGATGAAATAGCCTTGCAAGACGTCGCATCCCAGTTGCGTGAGCACGACCTGCTGCTCATGCGTTTCCACCCCTTCCGCGACCACCTCCATGCGCAGCGCATGGGCCAGCCGCACGATGGCGTCGAGCACGGCGCGGGCGTCCGAGTCCACCGCGAGGTCGACCACGAAGCTGCGGTCGATCTTGAGCTGGCGCGCCGGGATGCTGCGCAGGTGGGCCAGGCTCGAGTAGCCTGTGCCGAAGTCGTCGATCGACAGCCGCACGCCGAGCTTGGAGATCTGGTCGAGCACGTCGCTTTCCGCCCCGAGCGTTTCCATGAGCGCGGTTTCGGTGATCTCGCAGACCAGCCGCGACGGATGCACGCCGTGGCGCTCCAGGCAGTCGCGGATGTGCATCGGCAGGCCCGGGTGGCGCAGTTGGTAGGGCGACAGGTTGACGGCGATGCGGCAGTCGACGCCCTCGTCCTGCCATTGCGCCAACTGCCTGCAGGCCTCTTCGACCACCCAGTTGCCGATGGTCCCGATCAGCCCGAATCGTTCGGCCAAGGGAATGAAGATGCCCGGGCTCACCGGCCCGCGCTGCGGATGCTGCCAGCGCAGCAAGGCCTCGAAGCCGTGCACCTGGCCGTTTTTCGCGCTCACCTTCGGCTGGTAGTGCAGCGCGAGTTCGCTGCGCTCGATGGCGTGGCGCAGTGCCTGGTGCATCAGCAGCTGCTCGGTGGCGTCGCCTGCCATGCTTCGGTCGTACACCACCCACGTGCCGCCGCCTGCGCGCTTGGCGGTGTACATGGCGGCGTCGGCGCAGGCCAGCAGGCGCTGGCCCGTGTCGTCGTGGTCGGGGAACACGGCGATGCCGATCGAACAGGACATCTCCACGTCCTGGCCATTCATGCTCATAAGCCTGCGCAAGCCGCCGATGATGCGCTGCGCCAAGGCCTGGGCCGCCACCTCGGCATCGCGGGCCTCGATCATCACCACGAACTCGTCGCCGCCGAGCCGGGCGAGCGTGTCGCTCTCGCGCACGCTGTGCTGCAGGCGCTGGGCGATCTCGCGCAGCACGGCGTCGCCCTTTTCATGGCCGAAGGAATCGTTGACGGGCTTGAAGCCGTCCAGGTCGACGAACAGCACCGCGACCCGGTCGCCGGCGGACCCGCGGCCGGCGCTGCCGCCCCGCACGGTGCGCGCGACCCGCGACACCGCGTGGCCGAGCCGGTCGTCGAACAGGGCGCGGTTGGGCAGGCCGGTCAGCGGGTCTTCGAAGGCCTTGCGCTGCAGTGCGTCGTTGGCCACGCGCAGGTCCTGGTTGGCCTGGTGCAGCGACGTCGTGAGCTTCGATTCCCGGGCCTGCGCCATCGCGTCGATGGCCGACAGCAGCAGCGCACCCGCCAGGATGACGAGCGTCGCGATCGTCACGAGCGCCGCCAGCGGCGGGCCGGCCAGGCCATCGGCACTCAGGCAGACGGAGTCGAGCGGCAGCTGCGCCGCGCCCATGCCCGTGTAGTGCATGCCGCCGATGGCGCCGCCCATCACCAGCGCCGAGGCGACCTGCAGCTTGAGGCGGCGCGTGCCCCGCTGGGTGCGAAGAACGAAGAACAGCCCGAGCGCGACGGCGGAGGCGGTCCACGCGATGACGATCGATGCGACCACCATCGCGGGCCGCCACACGATGCCCGGTTCGAGCTCGACCGCGTGCATGCCCAGGTAGTGCATGGTGCAGATGCCCGCCGCCATGCTGGCACTGCCGCACAGCAGAAGGGCGGGCGTGAGCCGCGAGCGCGCCGCAATGCCCAGGGCGACGGCGGCCGCGGCGACGGCCGCGATCCAGCTCAACAGCGTGGGCTGCCAGCGGTAGCCCAATGGCAGGCCTGTTTCGAAGCCCAGCATGCCGACGAAGTGCATGGCCCAGATGCCCGTGCCCATGGCGAGCGAGCCGCCGAGCCACCACAGGCGGCGCGCACGGCCGCCGCGCGCGACGCGCCGGGCGAGGTCGAGCGTCACGTAGGACGCGAAGGTCGCCACCAGCAGCGATGCCGCGACGAACAACGGGTCGTGGCGCGTGGCCAGAAAAGCAGTCGGCTCCATCCGTGGCTTATCGGCGGGCTAGGCGACAGTTTTAGTTGCTTGGCAAACCGGTGGCATCCAGTTACGGTCGGCAGATCGGCCGATGGGCTTCTCGACCCGTCCCGCCTCTCCTTGTACCACCCACGATGATCGAGAAGCAACACTGGCATCCCGTCGCGCAGTCCGGGCAGGTCGCGGGCATGCCGCTTGCCGTGCGCTTGCTCGACGACGATCTCGTGCTCTGGCGCGATGCCCTCGGCGACGTGCAAGCCTGGGCCGATCGCTGTCCGCATCGCGGCGCGCAACTGTCCCTGGGCCGTGTCTGCGAAGGCGCCACCGCGCTCGAATGCCCATACCACGGCTGGCGCTTCGCAGCGGGCGGCCAGAGCGTCCACGTGCCGGCATTGCCCGGCTTCGTGCCGCCGGCCACGCACCGCGCCACCGTGCACGCGGCGCGCGAGGCGCATGGCCTGGTGTGGGTGCGATTGGCCGGCCAACGCGACGAGGACGATGCGCTGCCGGTGTTCGAGGCCGAGCACGACGCGCGGCTGCGCAAGCTCAACTGCGGCCCCTACGAAGTGCAGACCAGCGCGCCGCGCCTCGTCGAAAACTTTCTGGACATGGCGCACTTCGGCTTCGTGCACGAAGGCTGGCTCGGCGCGCGCGAGTTCGCGGCCATCGAGGACTACCGCGTCGAGGCCACGCCCGACGGCCTGCTGGCCACCGGCTGCAAGGCCTGGCAGCCGCAGTCGAGCATCAACGCGACGGCGCCCGCGCTGGTGGAGTACCGCTACGAAGTCACAGCGCCCTACACGGCCGTGCTGACCAAGGTGCCCGATGCGGCGAGCGTCGGCATCGAGGGCTACCGCGAGTTCATCGCGCTCTTCATCTGCCCCGTGTCGCCCGAGCACAGCCGCGTGTGGTTTCGGCTGGCCATGGCCGACTTCGAGCGCGACGATGCACAGCTGCGCGCTTTCCAGGACACCATCTTTCTGCAAGACAAGCCGGTGCTCGAATCGCAGCGGCCGCGCTGCCTGCCGCTGGACCTGGGCGCGGAGCTGCACACCGCTGCCGACAAGGCTTCATCCTTCTACCGCCGCCACCTCAAGGCGCGCGGCATCACCTTCGGAGTTTGCTGACGATGACCACCCCCGACTTTTCTTCCATTTCCGCCGAGCGCCTGCCCGCGCTGCTGGCCGCCATGCCCAAGGCCGAGCTGCACATGCACATCGAGGGCTCGCTGGAGCCCGAGCTGATCTTCGCGCTCGCGCAGCGCAACGGCGTCACCATTCCCTACGCCAGCGTGGAGGACCTGCGCCGCGCCTATGCCTTCACCGACCTGCAGAGCTTCCTGGACATCTACTACGCCGGCGCCAGCGTGCTGCTGAAGGAGCAGGACTTCTACGACATGGCCTGGGCCTACCTCGAACGTGCCGCCGCCGACAACGTGGTGCACACCGAGATGTTCTTCGACCCGCAGACCCACACGGCGCGCGGCGTCGCCATGCAGACGGTCGTCGACGGCCTGCACCGTGCATGCGTCGACGCGAAGGCGAAGCTCGGCGTGAGCGCTGCGCTGATCCTGTGCTTCCTGCGCCACCTGAGCGAAGAAGATGCCTTCGAGACCTTGGAGCAGGCGCTGCCCTTCCGCGACAAGTTCATCGGCATCGGCCTCGATTCGAGCGAGGTCGGCCACCCGCCGGAAAAGTTCGCGCGCGTCTTCGCCCGTTGCCGCGAGCTGGGCTTCCACCTCGTCGCCCATGCGGGTGAAGAAGGCCCACCTGCCTACGTCTGGAGCGCGCTCGACGTGCTCAAGGTCGAGCGCATCGACCACGGCGTGCAGAGCACCAAGGACCCGGCCCTGATGAAGCGCCTGGCCGACGAACGCATTCCACTGACCGTGTGCCCGCTGTCCAACCTGAAGCTCTGCGTCTTCCCCGACCTGGCGCAGCACAACCTGGGACAGCTGCTCGACGCCGGCCTGTGCGCGACCGTCAACTCGGACGACCCGGCCTACTTCGGCGGCTACATGAACGAGAACTTTCTTCAGACCTTCGCGGCGACGGGGCTCAGCGCGCAACAGGCGTGGCAACTGGCCGCGAACAGCTTCGAGGGAAGCTTCGTGGATGGAGAGACGAAGGCGCGGTGGATGGAGCGGCTGGACGCGTGCTTTGCGGAGTTCGGCAAGGCCTGAGCAGTGGCACCGTGCCGGGTTACCCCACAGTTTTCTTTTGTGTGGGGTCAATCCTCGACCCAGTCGGGTTCGAGCGGCCTCCTGCTTCCATCCTCGATGTCTCCGACGGCAATTCCCCGAACAGCGCCTTGTAGCGCTCGGCGAAATGACTGAGGTGCTCGAAGCCCTGGTCGGTCGCCGCCTGTGAGACGCTCAGCTGTGCGGCCGTGGTCGACATCAGGCGGCTGCGGACCAGGTTGAGCCGAAGGCCACGCAGGTAGTGCACGGGCGTCGTGTCGGCCACCTGCCTGAAGCTGTCCTGCAGGCTGCGGCGGCTGGTGCGAAGCCGTCGACACAGCGCTTCGACGCTGGGTGCAGCCCCGCTGCTGTTAACGACGATGCGATGGCATTGCGCGACGATGAACCCGGCCGATGCGCTGCCTACCGTGTCGTGTGCGCCGCCGGCGTCCGTCAGCACGCCGTGCAGCGATTCGAACAGAGCGTCGGGCGTCGCGGCATCGCCGCCGAAAGCCTGCGAACGTCGAAGCGCGTCGAGCAGGTGCGCGCGCAGCTGCTGCGTCGCATCCGGTGGTGCATCGAGGATCGGGCGGGACAGCAGCGCCCGCGCCGGCGCGGGGAGCGGCCGTTCGTCGAGCAGTTGCAGAAAGGTCTCGGTCCGGAACGTGAAGGCCAGAAGCTCCATGCCCCTGGGCCGCTGGATGGTGAACTCCTCGCCGCCACGCAGGATGAAAAGCCGGTCGTCCCGCAACTCGACGCCCTGCACCCGGGGCGTGCCCTGCGCGCTGCCGTTGAGCAAGGCGAAGCAGATGCTGCCGGGCGGCAGGCAGCCCTGCTGCACCACGCGCTCGCTCATCCACTTGCGGAACACGTGCACGTCGCCTGCGCTCGCTTCGGTCAGCGAACTGCGCATCGCGCCGGCCGACAACTGCAGGTAGCGCTGGTTCCACTCGGGCGCGGAGGCGCCGTGCAGGTGGAAGTCGTCGAACACGTCGACCTGGATCGGCATGCCGGTCATGCGATGGAGGGTGCGGGGCGGCTCGCCGTTTTGCCGATTCGGGATAGCGCCGCGCATGCCGCCGTCGCGATACTGCCCGTCGTGCCTTCGGCGCCGGCTGCCGGAGGCACCCGCCGTATCGCTGGATCAGAGAGGTGAACCTTGCGCATCGTCATCCCTTGCTGGCTTGTCCTGGCCGCCGCGCTCGCAGCGTGCACCACGGCACCCGATGCGGCGCGCCGTTCAGCACAGCCGCCAACCGAACGAAATTCTATGAGCCTGCAACAGATCAAACAGGGCCTCGCCGGAGAGTGGGCGAGCATCGCACCCGAAATCCGGCCCAGTGCCGTCAAGAACCCCGACGGCACGCTCAAGCCCTTCTACCTGAAGCGCAGCTTCAAATACCTCGAAGGCGACGTGTTCGAGCTGACCATCGACAACTCGGCGGACCCATACGGCGCAGTGCCCCTGGCACGCATCTTCATTCGCGGCCACATGGCGTGGCAAGGACCGCACCCAGTCGCAGAGGGCGCGCAGAAGGTCGACTTCGTGGCGGATGTCGCGTACGAGGTGACGCCGTTGAATCCCGCTTTCGCGGACCTGCTCGGCAAGGTGGCTGCGCAAGGGTACGGCCCGTGGCAAGTCGGCCAGGCACAGAGCATCTTCGGCAAGACCTTCGTCCCCTTCGGGCTGGTGGCCGGCACGAACTTCAAGGAATACGACCTGGTCTACCTGCGGGGCGACATGCTGTTCTGGGGCGCGCGCAATATCGACGGCCGCGGCTTCGATACCGAAGCCAACCGGCCGACGAACCTGCAGATTCCGCTGGCCAGGAAGTAGGGCGCCCGAGGCGAGCGCGGAATGTTCGCTCAGTAGAGGGTGTTCTTCTGCCGCTGCGGCAGCTCGCGGTCGTAGGTGTCGCCGTCGAAGGTGCCCGCGCTGAGTGCGGCCAGGATCGCGCCTGCCGTGGGCACCGTGCGTGGCGCATCGGCTGCGACCGGTGCCCACAGCTTCGACCGCTGGATCGCGCGTGCGCACTGGAAGTACACCGCCTCGACCGCGATGACGATCACGCACTGCGGCGGCTTGTCGTCGACCGCGAAGCGTGCGAGCAGGTCGGGCTCGATGCTGATGCGGGCGCGGCCCTTCACCCGCAGCGTTTCGCCGACACCGGGGATCAGGAACAGCAGCGCCACGCGCGGGTCGGCCACGATGTTGCGCAGGCTGTCGATGCGCTGGTTGCCGCGGCGGTCCGGCAGCAGCAGCGTTCGGTCGTCCTGCACCGCGACGAAGCCGGGCGCATCGCCGCGCGGCGAGGTGTCGAGCACGTGCTCGTTGCTGGTGGCGAGCACCGCGAAGGGCGAGGCCGCGATCATGGCCTGGTAGTGCGGGTGGAGGTGGTCGGCCACCTTCTTGAGCGATGCTTCGCCGGGGCTGCCGTACAGCGCCTCGAGCTGGCCGAGGGTGTCGATGGTGTGTCGATGGATCATGGTGCGCTCGCTTCGGTGGTTGTCGCAGGATGAGAGGGTGCGCGGGCGCAGGCCAGCGCGGCCACGGCCAGCAGCAGGGCCGGAATGCCGTAGAGCCAGGCCGGCGAGGCCAGCGGCAACAGCAGCCCGGCCAGCAGCGGCCCGGCGCCGGCGCCGATGTCGCGCCACACGGCGCGCGCGGCTAATGCCTGCACGCGGCCCGGCCCCGGCGTGCGCCGCATCACGATGGGCGGCAGCAGCGGCATCTGCAGCGCGCGCAGCACGACGATGGTCGCTGCGCACGACCACAGCCAGCCCGCGCCGAAGCCCACCAGTGCCACGGACGTCGACAGCGACAGCCACACCAGCAGGCGCTCGGCTCCGAAGCGCTCGGCCATGCGGCCGCCAGCGGGGCTCAGGATGATCTCCGCCAGGTAGCGCAGCGCCATCAGCAGGCCAGCCACCACCACGGCGCCGCCGGGCAGCAGGTCGCGGCCCAGGTACGACAGGCCGACGATGAAGAGGCCGTCGAGCGTCAGGCCTTCCATGAAGGACCAGGCGTCGAGGCTGTTGGGGCGATGGAAGCGGCGCCCTGGCGACGATGTCAGCGGATGCGGCAAGGCCGGCAGCCGGCGTGCGGCCGCCAAACCCAGCAGTGCGACGGCGCCCAGCACCCAGAAGATCGGCCTCGGCCCGGCCCACTGCGCGAGCAGGGCGCCCAGCGGCAGCGCGAGCACCGGCCCCATGGCGATGAAGGCACGCGAGCGTCCGCTGCGGCGCGATGCGCCGAGCGGGTCCGACGTGGCCAGCGCCTGCGTCGACAGGTTGAGCGCGGCGAAGCACAGGCCCCACAGGAGGCGCAGCGGCATCAAGGCCCAGAAGCCCGACAGCGTGGCGTAGCCGAGCGCGCAGACGGCCGCCGCGGCGACCGCGATCAGCGACGTGGCTCGGTCACCCCGGCGCGCGTAGAAGCGCGCCACGTAGCCGTAGCCGGCGATGCGAACGAGGCGGTTGGCGGCGAGCAGCAGGCCGGCTTCGGCCAGCGTGACGCCGAACTGCTCGGCGTACATCGGCAGCAGCAGGTAGAGCACGGTGTCGGCCGGCAGGGCCAGCGCCAGCGCGAAGGCGGCGTGTCGCGAGTGGCGGTCCGCCGTGACGGCGGCCTGAGAGGAAGACGGGGAAGAGGGTGCAGGCATCGAAGGCCGCGATGGTGCGCCGCCATCGCGTCTTCGACAAACGACATTCCTGCCGCGGCATGCGTGACAAAATCGCACGCATGCCATCCCGCGAGCCGCCATTGAACGCCGTCCGAGTCTTCGTGGCGGCGGCGCGGCAACTGAGCTTCACGCGGGCGGCGGCCGAACTGCACGTCACGCACAGCGCGGTGAGCCGCCAGGTCAAGGCGCTCGAGGAATTCCTGGGCGTGCCGCTCTTCGAGCGGCGCATCCGCCAGGTCGCGCTGACGGCCGAGGGCCAGCAGTTCTACGCGGAGGTCGAGCCCGCCATCGAGCAGATCGGCGCCGCCGCACGCGCGCTTGCAAAGCCGGCCACCGGGCGCGCCGCCGTGCGCATCAACGTCCGGCCATCTTTCGCGCTGCGCTGGCTGATCCCGCGCCTGCCCGACTTCGTCGAGCGCTACCCCGACATCGAGCCCCAGGTCGTCACCAGCACGCGCTGGCCGTCGCAGGAGATCGAGGGCTTCGACGTGGCGGTGCGTCGCGGGCTCGAAGGCTGGCCGCAAGCGATGCAGGTGCATCCTTTCCTCGAAGACGAGGTCATGGTGGTCGGCGCGCCCTCGCTGTTCGCCGCGCAGCCGCTGGCCGACCTGCGCGCGCTCTCGTCGCACGTGCTGCTGTCGGCCAAGACGCGCAAGGGTGACTGGGACGACTGGCGCAAGCGCTTCGGCGCGCCCCGCACCCGGCCGGCCGGGCGCCTGCAGTTCGACCACCTGCACTTCGTGATGCAGGCGGCGGTCGACGGGCTGGGATTGGCCTTGGCACCGGCCTCGCTGCTCGCGAACGACCTGGCGTCGCGGCGGCTGCAGGCGGGGCTGCCCGAACTGCGCATGCCGCTCACGCGCTACTACTACGGCGTCGCGCCGGCCGCGACGCCCGAGGCGCGCTGCGTGGTCGAGTGGTTCGAGGAGATGCGCCAGGCTCAGGCGCCGCAGGCGAAGCGAGCGACTGCGGCGGGCCGCAGGCGCTAGCTCGGCTTGTCGGACGTCGTCCGCCGGGCAAACTCGGTCAGCGCTGCCTGGCGATTCTCGAGCGCCAGGTTGCGGTGAATCGCTTCTGCGAGGTCGCCGTCCTGGGCCACGATGGCCTTGATGAGCTTGCGCCACGTCGCGATCGATTGCTGGCGACGGCGCGGCGTGGTGAGGCCGAGCCGCACGTAGCGCCCGATGCGCTGCGAGAAGTCGTCGATGTAGGCCGTGAGCGCGATGCTGCGCGAGACCTGCATGAGGTAGGACACGAGTTCACCGCTCAGGCGCACGTAGTTGTCGAGGTCGTCACGCTGCGCTTCCAGCTCTTGCAGGCGTGCCTGGAGCACGGCCACCTCGTCGTCGGACCGGTTCATTGCCGCGCGCCTGCTGCCATGGCCGAGCAACACGGCACGGATCTCGAAGAAGTCGTCGAGTTCCTTGGCAGACAGACGTGTCACCTGCGCGCCCCGTTGAGGCTGGATGGTCACGAGCCGGCGGCTTTCGAGAATGCGAAGCGCCTCGCGGATCGTCGCGCGGCTCACACCGAAAGTTTCTGCGAGCTCCGTCTCCTTGAGGCGCTCGCCGGGCTCGAACGATTCCTCGACGATGCTCAGCCCGATTCGGTCTGCAACCTGCAGCGGCAGCGTATGGGTGAGTTGCAGCGAGGAAAGTCGTGGGTCCATGGCGGCTCGATTCTAGGCAGCGGCATCGTGATGCCCGGCAGGCTCGACGCGGGAAGGCGGGTTGACCGAACCGCGTTGCGATGCCTACAATTTAAATGTCGACATTTATACATTCGGAGACTGCCGATGGAATACAGGATCATGCGCCGCGCTTTCGTCGCGGCGCTCGCCGCCGCCGGGCTCGGGGCGTCGCTGCCGGGCACGGCTCAATCGCAACAGGCACCGTCGCCTTCACCATGGATGCCCACCAAGCCGGTGCGCATCATCGTGCCGTTCACGGCGGGCGCGTTGACCGACATCATCGCGCGCATCTATGCCGACAAGCTGGCGCTGCCGCTGGGGCAGTCGGTGGTGGTGGAAAACCGGCCGGGCGCCGGTGGCGTGTCCGCATCGCAGATGTTGCTGAGCCAGCCGGCCGACGGCCATACGATGCTCTTCGTGTCGTCGGCCCACGCGGCGAATCCGGCGCTCAAGCTCAAGCTGCCCTACGACACCGAAAAGGACTTCTCGGGGCTGGCCTTGCTGGCGTCTTCACCCAGCCTCGTCGTGGTGCGCGACGACCATCCCGCGAAGACGCTGGCCGAATTCGTGGCGGCGGCCAAGAAGAAGCCGCGGGAGATGACCTACGGCTCCGCCGGCGTCGGCGCCGCCACCCACCTGACCGGCGCCTACTTCGCGGCGGAAGAAGGCGTGGAGTTGCTGCATATCCCGTACAAGGGCGTGCAGGAGGCGGTCAACGAGGTCGTCGCCGGCCGGCTCGACACGGCCTTTCCACCGATCGCGCTGGCGCAATCCTTCATCAAGTCGGGACGGCTGCGTGCGCTCGCGGTCACCAGTCCGCAGCGATCGCCCTCCATGCCCGACGTGCCGACGGTGGCCGAACAGGGCGTGCCCGGCTTCGACTCGAGCATCTGGTACGCGCTGGTGATGTCGTCGAAGACGCCCAAGCCCATCATGGAATCGCTGGCGGCCCAGTTCGTCAAGGTGACGGAGACGCCCGAGGTTGCCGACAAGCTCAAGTCGCAGGGACTCATCGCATCCCGGCTCACGCTCGGCGACTTCGACCGGATGATTTCCGCAGACATCAAGAAGACCGCCCGCCTCGTGCAGGCCAGCGGCATCCAGCCCGAATAGGAGAACCAGCATGCAAAGAATGACGGGTGGCCAGGCCATCGTCGAATCGCTCGAGGCCGAAAAGACCGGCCACGTCTTCGGCCTCATCGGCTCGGCCGGCATGGAGATCTTCGATGCGCTCTACGACGCGCGCTCGATCGACTTCATCGGCGTGCGCGACGAGCGCACCGGCGTGCACATGGCCGACGGCTACGCACGCGCCAAGGGCACGGCGGGCGTCTTCCTGGCCGGGCAGAACGGGCCGGGCGCGACCAACCTGGTCACCGGGCTGGCCCAGGCGCACGCGGCGTATTCGCCCGTGGTCGCGCTGGCAGGCTCGCTGTCGTCGGCGCACGTGTACCGCGATGCATTCCAGGAGGTCGACCAGCAGGCGCTCTTCCGTCCGGTCACCAAGAAGACGTGGACGCTGACGCAGACCGCACGCATTCCCGAGATGATGGGCGAGGCTTTTCGTACGGCGCTGTCGCCGCGTCGCGGGCCGGTGTTGCTGAACCTGCCGCGCGACCTGCTCGCAGAAAGCGCCGAGTTCGACTTCGCTGCGCGCGCCGGCAGCATGCACTTCGACGGGTCGTTCACCGCGAGCCGTGAAGCCATCGAGCAGGCAGCCGATTTGCTGCGCGGCGCGAAGAATCCGTTGATCCTCGCCGGCGGCGGCGTCAAGAACGGGCGCCACCATGCGGCGGTGCTTGCGCTGGCCGAGATGTTGAACGCACCAGTCGTCACGTCGCCAGGCCACGGCGACGCGATTCCCTGTACGCACCCGCTTTACGCGGGCCAGATGGGGCCGCGCGGCAACGTGGTTGCGTCCGAACTCGCGCGCACGGCCGACGTCATCCTCGCGCTCGGCACGCGGCTGGGCTTCAACACCACGTTCTATTCGTTCGACAACCTCAACCGCAACGCGCGGATCATCCAGGTGGAGAACGAGCCGACGGCCATCGGGCGCTTCTTCCCGGTCGCGCTCGGCCTCTTCGGCGAGGCAGGCGCGGTGGCGCGCGATCTGGGTGCGGCGCTCCGAGGCCATGACGGCAGCCTGGCGGGTGACTGGGCCACGACGTTCATGGACCGGCGCAAGGCCTTTCTCGAAAAGCAGGACGTCGACGCGGGACAGGGGACGGACCCGCTGCAACCCGGCTTCCTTTTCAAGACGCTGAGAGACGTGCTGCCCGACGACTGCATCTACACCATGGATGCCGGCACCCTGTGCCTGCAGGCCACCGACAAACTGCGCTACGCCCAGCCGCCGGCTCTTTTCACGCCGCTGGATTTCGGGCTGGTCGGTTTCTCTTACGCCTGCGGCCTGGGAGTGAAGCTCGCCACGCCGGATCGCACGGTGATCAGCCTGATGGGCGATGGCGGCTTCGGCATGACCGCGTCGGAGATCGGCACGGCGGTCGCTCACGGCATCAACACCGTCTGCATCGTCATGAACAACGGCTGCTGGGGTGCGGAAAAAGCATACCAGCGCGACTTCTTCGGCGAGCGCTACATCGGCGCCGACGTGCCGAACCCGCCCTACGATCAACTGGCTGAACTGTGGGGCGCGAAGGGCTTCCGGGTGGATCGCGCCGCGGACCTCGCCGGCACGGTCGCCGCTGCGGTGGCGTGCGGCAGGCCCGCGGTGGTGGACGTGAAGGTCGACCCGAACGCCCTCTACAGCTTTCGCCGGGATTCGTTCAAGCACCGGGACAAGTCCGCATGACCGGTGAACCATCTTCCGTGGAAACCTACGACTACATCGTGGTCGGCGCGGGTTCGGCCGGCTGCGTGCTGGCCTCGCGACTGACCGAAAGCGGCAGGCACCGCGTGCTGCTGCTCGAAGGAGGCGGCGCGGACAACCACATGTGGATCCATATCCCGCTGGGCGTGGGCAAGCTGCTCACCGACGAACGCTATGCCTGGAAGTTCCAGACCGAACCCCAGGCTTCGATGCAGGGCCAGTCGATCTACTGGCCGCGCGGCAAGGTGCTCGGTGGTTCGAGCGCGCTGAACGGCATGGCCTACGTGTGGGGCGACCCGCGCGAATACGACGGCTGGACGGACCGTGGCATCGAGGGATGGCGCTTCGAGCAACTGTTGCCGTACTTCAAGCGGCTCGAATCCAATCCGTTCACCGACAACCCGCTGCGTGGCCACGACGGTCCGGTGCGCATCACCGACCGCGCTGCGCGCGAGCGCGACACGATCTCCGAGGCCTTCGTGCACGCGTGCGGCGAGGCGGGCATCGAAAGCACGCCCGACTACAACGCGGTCAGCTACGAAGGCGTGCGCTACCTCGAGCAGACGGCCCACAACGGGCGCCGCTGGAGCGCCGCCGTCGCGTACCTGAAGCCGGCACGCCAGCGCAGCAACCTGGTGGTGCGCACCGGCGCGATCGTTCACCGCGTGCTGCTCGAGGGCCAGCGCTGCGTGGGCGTCGAGTTCGAACACGAAGGCCGCGTGCACACCGCACGTGCGCGCTGCGAGGTCGTGCTCAGTGCGGGTGCCGTTCAATCGCCGCAATTGCTCGAGCTGTCGGGCATCGGCGATGCGGCGCGGCTGCAGGCGCTCGGCATCGAAGTGCGGCGCGACCTGCCGTCGGTCGGCGAGCACATGAGCGACCACCTTCAGGTGCGGTGCACCTACCGCACCAGCGTGCCGGAAACCATCAACGACCTGATGCGAAGCCCGTACGTCAAGGTGAAGACCGCGCTGCAATACCTCTTCCAGCGCAAGGGGCTGCTCGCCAATACGTCGTCGACAGCGCATGCCATCACGCGCACCGCATCGGCCAACGGCCGTCCGGACGTGATGATCCGCGTGTACCACATCAGTGGGAAGGACCGCTACTCGCGCACGAAGGGTGCCGGCATCGACCCGTGGTCCGGCTTTTCGATCGGCGGCTTCGTGCTGTATCCGGCCTCGCGCGGCAGCATCCACTGCGCCAGCGCCGATCCGAAAGCGCCGCCGCGCATCCAGCCCAACTACCTGGCCGAGGAGGCCGATCGGCGCGCGACGGTCGACCTGCTGAAGCTGGTTCGCCGCATCGCGCACCAGAAGTCGCTCGGCAAGGTGGTGATCGCCGAGCAGCGGCCCGGCGCCGGCGCCACCGCCGACGGGGCCCTGCTGGATTACGCCCGCGAAAGCGGCCAGACGGCGTGGCACACGGTCGGCACCTGCCGCATGGGGAGGGATTCCACCGACTCGGTGCTCGACTCGCGCCTGCGCGTCCACGGCATCGCGGGCTTGCGCGTCGCGGATGCGTCCGTGATGCCGACCATCGCGTCGTCGAACACCAACGCACCGGCGCTGATGATCGGCGAGAAGGCATCCGAGATGCTGCTCGCGGATGCGGGCCGGTGGTAGCCAGGAGCGATCCGATGACCGCAAACCCGACCGACACCAAGACGGCCACGCCGCATTGCGACGACCACATCGCGCGCGGCGACTGGAACCCACTGTGGGACCAGTTGCGCGAGCTCGATCCCGAGTTCATGGAGGCCTACCTGGCTTTTCGCAGCGTTCCGCACCGCAACGGCCCGCTGCCGGCGAAGTTCAAGGAACTCGTGCTGGTGGCCATCAACGCTGCCACCACGCATCTCTATGCGCCGGGCGTGCGCCGGCACATGAAGAACGCGCTCAAGCTCGGCGCCACACCGGAGGAGGTGCTGGAAGTCATCCAGCTCACGACGGTGATGGGCATCCACGCCTGCAACCTGGCCGTGCCCATCCTGTGCGAGGAGATGCAGGCAATCGAAACGGCGAAGGCGACGGAAACCGTCTCGGGCGGGGACTGAGCCCGCCGGGCGCTCAGGGCCGGTTGCGACCGGTTCGCACCAGGCCCTGGCGGCTCTTCTGCAGCTCTTTGAGCTGGGCCAGCTGATTGGGGCAGTCCGCGTTGCTGGCCACCAGCACGAAGGGGCTGCGGCGCAGCGCTTCGACCGATTTTTCGACGTCGGCCGGCGGGCGGTTTTTATTGATGAGTCCGGCGCTGACGGCCGCGCGGGATTCCTTGTAGAAGGCCTTCTCGAAGGCCGGGGTCCCGCAGCGCGCGGCGATGACCCGCCAGTCGGCCTCCTGCTGTTCGGCGGCGGTCGGCGCTGCCGACTGCCGTGTGGTCTGCGCCTCGGCCGGCAGCCAGATGCCGAAGACGGATGCCGACAAGAGTGCTCCCAGTTCGATGCGCGCTTTCATGACCTGCCCGATTCCAACGAACGCCGAAGAGCGTTGTGCTTCTGCATCCTACTGCCGCGCCGTTGCGGCCGCATGGCGATGGCGTGAACAAAGTCACTGCTGCCATGGTGGCGTTGCAGATTCGCATCGGGGCGTGGTGCGCATGCCGCACCCGGTGTGCGAGCAGCCTCTGCGCGGAACACGCGTCCCCTAAGATCGCGAGCCGGCCAGGCGCCCAGTCGCCGGCAAGGAGACTCGAAGCGATGAACACACCCGCGCGCCCGTCCGCCGGCTCGCCGAGCCGTGGCAAGGGCAAGCCCGCGCGCCGGCCGGGCTGCTGAGGGTCGACAGCCCGCATGGACAAACTGATGGTCGGCGCCGCGCTGCTGAGCGCCGTGCTGCACGCGGCCTGGAACGCGGCGATCAAGGCCAACCCCCACCCGGCGCAGGCCATGCTGGCGCAGATGGCGGTATCGGCGCTGATCGCCATGCCGATGCTGGCATGGGCCGGCCTGCCGCCACTGGCCGCCTGGCCCTGGATCGTCGCCTCGGTGGCGCTGAACATGGGCGCGGTGGCGGCCTTGCTGCGCGGCTATTCGCATGCGGGCTTCGGCATGGTCTACCCGATGGCGCGGGCGTCATCGGTGCTGCTGGTGCTGCCGCTGGCGGCGGCCGTGGCGGGCGAGAAGCCGGCGCCGCTGGCCATCATCGGCGTCGGCCTGGTGAGCGCGGCCATGCTGATGCTGGCACTGGGCGGCGGGCGTGAAGGCGCGTTGAAGCGGCCGGCCTTGGGCTGGATCCTGGCGGCGGGCGCCTTCGGGGCCGGCTACGCGGTCTGCGATGCGCAGGGCGTGCGGCAGGCGCAGTCGCCGCTGGCCTACGGGGCGGCACTCACCGTCGTGAACGCCATCACCTTCGCCTGGCTGCAGCGTCGCGCGGGCGCACGCCTGGCCGGCCTCGCGGACCAGTGGCCGCAGGCCGTGCCGGCAGGCGTGGCGGCCATGGCGTCGTACCTGCTCATCCTTTGGGTCTTCCAGCACGCGCCCATCGCCCTGGGCGCGGCGCTGCGCGACACGAGCGCGATCTTCGCCGCGGTGATCGCGGTCGTGATCCTGAAGGAGCCGCTGGACCGCCGCGTGCCGCTGGCGGTGCTGATTGCGACGGCGGGGTCGGTGCTGATCCGGCTCGGCTGAGGCGCGCGGCCGGCGATGGAACGGTGCGACAGGCGCCCGCTAAAATGCCGCCTCGGCGCTGCTGCCCCGCAGCGCCGATTTTTTTGTCGGGGCCATGTAGAGGAACACCATGTACAAAAACCTCGCAGCCGCATTCGCGGCCGCTTGTTGTTGGATATCGCCGTCTTTTTCCCAGCCCGCGAAGCCCGCGGCCGATCCGCTCAAGATCGGCTTCGTCTACGTCGCGCCCATCACCGATGCCGGTTGGGTGCGCCAGCATGAGGACGGCCGCAAAGCCGTCGAGGCAGCGCTCGGCGGCAAGGTGAAGACCACCTTCGTCGAAAACGTGCCTGAGGGCGCCGATGCCGAGCGCGTGATCCGCGACCTCGCGCAACAGGGCAACAAATTGATCTTCACGCCGAGCTTCGGCTACATGGAGCCCACGCTCAAGGTGGCGCGCGACTTCCCCGACGTGAAGTTCGAGTCGATCACCGGCTACAAGGAAGCACCCAACGTCGCCACCGCGAACGCGCGCTACTACCAGGGCCGCTATTTGGCCGGCGTGGCGGCCGGGCGCATGACGAAGACGCACGTGGCCGGCTACGTGGCCGGCTTCCCCATCCCCGAGGTGCTGCAGGGCATCAACGCGTTCACGCTGGGCATGCGCTCGGTCGACCCGAAGGCGCAGGTGAAGGTGGTGTGGCTCGACGCCTGGTTCGACCCGCCCCGTGAGCGCGATGCGGCCATGACGCTGTTCAACCAGGACGTGGACGTGATCGCCTTCCACACCGGCTCCACCGCGGTCATGGCGGCGGCGCAGGAGCGCGGCAAGCTGGCGATTGCCTACCACTCCGACATGCGCAAGGTGGCGCCTGATGCGCAGATCGTCGCCGTCACCCACCAGTGGGGCGGCTATTACGCCCAGCGCGCCAAGGCCGTGCTCGACGGCAGCTGGAAGTCGTCGAAAGTCTGGGGCGGCGTCAAGGAAGGAATGATCCGCGTCGGCGACTTCGGCCCCAAGGTGCCGAAGGCCGTGCAGGACGAGGTGCTGGCGCGCCAGGCCGACATCGCGAGCGGCAAGCTGCAGGTGTTCCAGGCAGCCGAGGACGTGCGTGACAACGAGGGCCGGGTCGTTATCGCCAAGGGCGTAGTGCTGCCCGACGACAAGATCCTGTCGATGAACTGGCTGGCCGAGGGCGTGCAGGGGCGCATCCCGCGCTGAGGCGCCCGGCCCCGCGCCTCAGTGCACGAAGCCGCGGTCGCGGTGGAAGTAGGCGGCCTGGGGGTCGATGGGCTTCACGGCCACGGCCGGCGAGCCGGCGTACACCTGGTGGGGCTCGACATGAGCCTTGTTGAGCACCGACCCGGCGCCCAGCATCGAGCGGTCGGGCAGCGTCGCGCCACCGAGCACCGTGACGCGCGTGCCCACCAGGCAGTAGGCGCCGATGCGGATCGGCTTGCAGTCCTGCCGGTTGTCCACCACGTTGATGCCGTGCGTGATGATCTGCGAGTAGTAGCCGGCGATGGTGGTGAATGCGCCGATGTCGACCCGGTCGGTGCAGTCGATGATGTGCTTCTTGGTGATGGCCGCATGCGCGCCCAGCGTGAGCGTCGGGTCGCGGCCGGTGCGGTGCGTGAAGTGCGCGCCGGCGGGTGGGTGGCCCGTGATCCAGTTCGAGCGGTCGATGACCGAATGCGCCCCGCATTCGAGCCGCCCCAGGTGGATGGCGACGTTGAAGTGGCCGATGGTGGCGCCTTCGTCCATCACCAGCTCGCCCGGGAACACGTACGACAGCCCGATGCGCGCGTTGTCCGCGACCTGGTAGCCCCAGAAGCGGCGCAGCGCGCGGCGCTTGAGCGACCAGGGCAGCAGCACGACCAGCAGGCCCAGCAGCCGCTTCATCGGCTCGTTTTCCGCTCGTCGAGCACGCGGCGGTAGGTGGCCACGTAATTCGAGGCCATGCGCTGCGCCGTGTAGTGCGAGGCGTTCTCGATGCCCTGCGCACGCATCTGCTCGAAGCGCGGCGCGGCATCTTCGATGGCGGCGGCCATGGCCTCGGCATCGTTGGGGTCGGCGTAGACCGCGCCTTCGCCGCCGATCTCGTTCATCGGCGCCACGTCCGAGGTGATGACCGGGCAGCCGCAGGCCTGGGCCTCGATGACCGGCCAGCCGAAGCCTTCCTGCAGCGACGGGAAGAGCAGGGCGGTCGCACTCGCGTACAGGGCGCGCAGTTCGGCATGGGTGACGCCCATCACCGTCTTGACCCGATCGGCCACGCCGTGTTCGCGGGCCAGCTCGGCCATCTCGGGCACCAGCTCCGGGCCGACGAAGAGCAACTGGTCGACCGGGGCGGGCTTGCCGCTGGCCGCGGCGCGGGCCTGCAGCGCGATGAAGGTTTCCAGCACCTTGCGGCGGTTCTTGCGGGCCAGATCCCAGCCGACGTGCATCAGGTACTTGTCTTGCGTCGAGATGCCGAAGCGCGAGATGAGCGCCTGCGCCTCTTCGGCCGGCACCGGCCGGAAGTCGTCGTTGAGGCCGTTGAGCACCACCGTGACACGGGACTTGTCGGCCAGCCCCAGCCCCAGCAGCTCGCGCTTCGTCAGGTCGGAAACGCAGGCCACCAGGTCGGCCGCGGCCAAGCCCTTGACGATCAGCCGTTGGAACAGCCGGCCGGTCCAGCCCACGTTCCAGCCGTCGACCATGCCCTTGGCGGCCTGGACGGCGATGACGTCGTGGCAGGTGATCACGTTGGGCTTGTTCTTGACCCACGGGATGTACATGCCGTTGGAATGGTCGGCCACGTGGACCACGTCCGCCCAGCGCAACTGGCGGGCCAGCGTGGGCAGGAAGAGGATGAACTTGTCCACATAGCCCAGCCATTTCCACAGGCGGGAACTGGTGGGCACGTGCAGCACGCGCCGGGGGGGCGTGAGCACGCGCAGTTCGCAACCCACGTGGGGCAGCTCGCGTTCCAGGATGCGCTTGAAGGCCAGCATGCTGGTCTGGCCGTCGGGGACGTAGTTCCCGATGAGTAGCACTTTCATGTTGAACGGAGCGAGGCGTTTCGCGTCTCGGAAGGCATCGATGTTGGTGTTGGCGTAAAAAGGAATTATGTTCGACCGGCGACCCGGCCCCAAAACGGCCGGCGTGGCGGCCGGGTTGTCATATAGCGTCCATACGTACTCGCACATTCCGTACCGGCTGCGCTGACTTACCCTCCGAGTCCATGCAAGCCTACCGTGCCTCCCTATTGCGTTTCGATGCCGCCGGCCAGCCGGTGTACGACGAAGACGGCCTGCTCGTGGTCGGGCCCGACGAAGCCGGCCGCCAGCGCGTGATCGATGCCGGCCCCCACGGCGCGGTGGCCGCCCGCCATCCGGACGTGGCCGTCACCCACTGGCCGGGGCGCATCATCGCACCGGGCTTCGTGGACATGCACATTCATTTTCCGCAGACCGACATCATCGGTGCCCCGTCCGCAGGCTTGCTGCCCTGGCTCGAGAACTACACCTTCCCTGCCGAGGGGCGCTTTTCCGAGCCGGCCCATGCGGCCGAGGTGGCGGAGGTCTTCTTCGACGAGCTGATGCGCAACGGCGTCACCACCTCGCTGACCTTCGCGACCTCGCACCCGCAGTCGGTGCAGGCCTTTTTCGAGTCGGCACAGCGTCGCGGGCTGCGGATGATTTCGGGCAAGGTCTTGCAGGATCGTCATTCGCCCGACGGTGTACGCGACAAGACTGAACAGAGCCTGATCGACACCGAGGCGCTGATCCGGCAGTGGCACGACGTCGACCGCCTGGGCTATGCGATCACCCCGCGTTTCGCGCCCACGAGCACCGACGCCCAGCTGCGCGGCGCCGGCGAACTGGCGGCGAAGTACCCGGACACCTGGATCCATTCGCACGTGGCCGAGAACAAGGACGAGGTGAAGTGGGCGCGCGAGCTGTTTCCGGGCGCGCGCTCGTACCTCGATGTCTACACCGGCTTCGGCCTGATGCGGGAGCGGGCCGTCTACGCGCACTGCATCCACTTCGACGACACCGACCGCCTGCTGATGCGCGAAACCGGTACCGCCGCCGCGGTGAGCCCGACCAGCAACCTGTTCCTCGGCAGCGGCTTCTTCGACTTCGAGGGTGCCGACCGCATCGGCTGCGAATACGGCCTGGCGAGCGACGTGGGCGGCGGCACCAGCTTCAGCCCCTTCAGGACCATGCTGGCCGCGTACTACGTCGGCCGCGAGGGCCAGACCAAGCCGGGGCTGAGCATTCCACCGTCGCAGCTGTGGTGGCGGCATACCGGCGGCGCGGCGCACGCGCTGGGGCTGGAAGGCGTGATCGGCAATCTGCAGCCGGGTTGCGAGGCGGACTTCCTCGTGCTGAACCCCAAGGCGACGCCGCTGCTGGCGCGCAAGATTGAACGCGCGAACAACCTCGAAGAACTGCTCTTCTCGATGATCGTGCTGGGCGACGACCGGCTGGTCGAGCGCACCGTCATCTCGCAGGCGCCGTCGGCCTGATCCCTGGCGCGGTCGCAGCCCGAAAAAGGGCTGTGACCTTGCCTAGAATGGCGGCCCCAACGAAGGACGCCCCGACATGAGCATCAAGAGCGACAAGTGGATCCGGCGCATGGCCGAGAAGAACGGCATGATCGAGCCCTTCGAGCCGGGCCAGATCCGCGAGCGGGAGGGACACCGCATCATCAGCTACGGCACCTCGAGCTACGGCTACGACATCCGCTGCGCGCCCGAATTCAAGGTCTTCACCAACATCCACAGCACGGTGGTCGACCCGAAGAACTTCGACGAGAAGAGCTTCGTCGACATGCACGGCGAGTTCTGCATCATCCCGCCCAACAGCTTCGCGCTGGCGCGCACCGTCGAGTACTTCCGCATCCCGCGCAACGTGCTCACCATCTGCCTCGGCAAGAGCACCTATGCGCGCTGCGGCATCATCGTCAACGTCACGCCCTTCGAGCCCGAATGGGAAGGTTACGTCACGCTGGAATTCAGCAACACCACGCCGCTGCCGGCCAAGATCTACGCCGGCGAGGGCTGCGCCCAGGTGCTGTTCTTCGAAAGCGACGAGGTCTGCGAGACCAGCTACAAGGACCGCGGCGGCAAGTACCAGGGCCAGCGCGGCGTGACGTTGCCGAAGGCCTGATCCCGCGTTCAGGCGCCTTCCTACACGCGCTTGGGATTCGCACACCCTGCGGCAGCTCTGAAACATCGGCACGCTTCGTTACATGCCCGTCGCAGCCTCGCGACGGATTTTCGGGAGCGAAGCCATGTCGTCGATCACTCAATACCTGCGCGAGACGCACCCCTACCGCCTGCTGGTGATGGGTACCCTGCTGCTCGTGGTGCTGGCGCAGGTTGCACTGATGGTTTCCATCGTCCATTCGCAGGTGCTCAGGGCCGAGCAGCGCGAGCTGCAGGCACGCGCCGAGGCCAGCGCCAAGTCGGCCGCGCTGCAGGCACAGCAGATGCGATCGCAGCAACAGGTGGATGGCGTGGTGACGGTGGGATACGCCCCGTTCCGTTGAGCGCGTACCATCGCAGCACACAGCCGCCGCGGGCGGCCAGGAGCGCGCCATGAGATGGGAAGGCAACGAACAATCGGACAACGTCGAGGACCGTCGTGGCGGCGGGGGTGGGGGCTTCGGCGGCCTGCCGATCGGCGGGCGCAGCGTGGGCCTCGGCACGGTCGCCGTGGCGGTGATCGCCGGCTGGATCTTCGGCATCAACCCGCTTACGCTGCTGGGCCTCATGAGCGGGGGCGAGCCCGCGCCGCAAGTGCAGCAGCAAGGGCCTGCGCGCAAGCCGCCGGCCGAGGACAAGGAAGCCGCCTTCGTGTCGACTGTGCTGCGCAACACCGAAGTGGTGTGGACCGACATCTTTCGCCAGAACGGCGGTAACTACACGCCCACGCGCCTGGTGCTGTTTCGTGGGGCCACGCCCACTGCCTGCGGCACCGGCCAGTCGGCCATGGGGCCGTTCTACTGCCCGGGCGACAAGAAGGTCTACATCGACCTCGGCTTCTACGACACGCTCTCGCGCCAGCTGGGCGCCCCGGGCGAGTTCGCGCGGGCCTACGTCATCGCGCACGAGGTCGGCCACCACGTGCAGGACGAACTGGGCATCACCGGCAAGGTCGACCAGATGCGCGGACGGCTCAGCGAATCGCAGGGCAACGCGCTCAGCGTGCGCGTCGAGCTGCAGGCCGACTGCTTCGCCGGCGTGTGGGCGCACCACTCGCAGGAATCGAAGCAGTGGCTGGACCCGGGCGACATCGAGGCGGCCATGAATGCCGCTGCGAAGATCGGCGACGACGCGCTGCAGCGTTCGGCCGGCCGGGCGGTGGTGCCCGACAGCTTCACCCACGGCTCTAGTGCCCAGCGCCAGCGGTGGTTCGGTGCAGGCTACAAGACCGGGAAGATTCAGGACTGCGACACCTTTGCGGCGCGCAGCCTGTAGGGCGCGAGGGGCTCCAAGGTTGCTGCGAATCTCGCAGCGCCTGCGCAGCACAGATTCGGCGCTATCGATTCGGTAGCGAAACATCCAGTCACCGCACTGTCATCCCCGGTTTTTGCCGCAGTGCGACAATAGCCGGTTCATGACCAGTTCCTTCTCCAATCTTTCCCTGGCCGAACCATTGGCGCGCGCCGTGGCCGAAATGGGCTACGAAAGCATGACGCCGATCCAGGCGCAGGCCATCCCGGTGGTGCTCGCAGGCCAGGACGTGATGGGCGCGGCACAGACCGGCACCGGCAAGACGGCCGCCTTCTCCCTGCCCCTGTTGCAGCGCATGCTCAAGCACGAGAACAGCTCGACCTCGCCGGCCCGTCACCCGGTGCGCGCGCTGGTTTTGCTGCCCACGCGCGAGCTCGCCGACCAGGTCGCACAGCAGGTCAAGATGTACGCCAAGTACACCAACCTGCGCAGCACGGTGGTGTTCGGTGGCATCGACATGAAGCCGCAGACGCTGGAACTCAAGAAGGGCGTCGAAGTGCTGGTCGCCACGCCCGGCCGGCTGCTCGACCACATCGAGGCCAAGAACGCGGTGCTCAACCAGGTCGAGTACGTGGTGCTCGACGAGGCCGACCGCATGCTCGACATCGGCTTCCTGCCCGACCTGCAGCGCATCCTGTCGTACCTGCCGAAGCAGCGGACCACGCTGCTCTTCTCGGCAACCTTCTCGCCGGAAATCAAGCGCCTGGCCAGCAGCTACCTGCAGAACCCCGTCACCATCGAGGTGGCGCGGCCCAACGAAACGGCGTCCACCGTCGAGCAGCATTTCTACAGCGTGAGCGACGACGACAAGCGCCGCGCGCTGAAGCAGATCCTGCGGCAGCGCGGCCTCAAGCAGGCCTTCGTATTCGTCAACAGCAAGCTCGGCTGTGCGCGGCTCGCTCGCTCGCTCGAACGTGACGGCCTCAACACCACCGCGCTGCACGGCGACAAGAGCCAGGACGAGCGCCTGAAGTCGCTGGCCGCCTTCAAGGCCGGCGAGGTCGACCTGCTGGTCGCCACCGACGTCGCGGCGCGCGGCCTCGACATCAAGGACGTGCCCGCGGTCTTCAACTTCGACATCCCCTTCAACGCCGAAGACTACGTGCACCGCATCGGCCGCACGGGTCGCGCGGGCGCTTCGGGCCTGGCCGTGAGCTTCGCCAGCGGCGGCAACGATGTGCGGCTGGTGGCCGACATCGAGAAGCTGATCAAGAAAAAGATCGAGCTGGAGCCGGTGGAATTCGACGAAGACCGCCCGCGCGGACGGATCAACGACGGCCGCCGCCACTGGCGCGACGAGGGCGAAGCCGGCGATGCGCGCGACGTGCTCGACCAGCCGCGCGAACGCGCCGGTGATGCACGCTTCGGCCGCGGCGCCCGCCCGCACCGCGCACCGGCGGCACCGCGCGACCCCTTCTTCGAGAAGCCCTACGAGACGCCCGAACGCGAGGCAGCGCCGTCCTGGGAAGCAACGCCGAAGGCCCATGCGACGCGTGGCATCTCGAGCAACATCAAGACCAAGCGCAAGGTGGCGGCGCTGTTCAAGGCCGCGGCACCCGCGAGCTCTTGACGCGTCGCGTGACGAAGCCGGTCAGCCCGGCTTCTGCGCCTGCTTGCAACGCACCTGGATCAATTCGCGCTCGGCGGTCGTCGCACCCATGCGCACCGCGCTGAGGCATCCGCCCCAGACGCAGCCCGTGTCGGTCGACATCAGGTCGGGCCGCGACACCCAACCCAGCGTGGACCAGTGGCCGAAGGCGACGGTGACGTCGGCGGTGCGCCGCCCCGGCACGTCGAACCAGGGCATGTAGCCCTCCGGTGCGGCCGCCGTGCCGTCTTTCGCGTCGAATTCCATCACGCCTTCGGCGCTGCAGAAGCGCAGCCGCGTCAATGCGTTGACGATCACCCGCAGGCGCGCCGTGCCGGTCAGCGAGTCATGCCATTGCGCCGGCACGTTGCCGTACATCTCATGCAGGAACGCGCTCCAGCCCGGGCCGCGCAGCACCGATTCGAGTTCGGACGCCAGCGCCAGCGCGTCGCCCAGGCTCCACTGCGGCAGCACGCCCGCATGCACCATCAGCAGATCGGTATGGCCCAACGCGCGGTGCAGCGCCAGCGACTGGCGCCGCAGCCAGTCGAGCAGCGCTTCGCGGTCGGGCGCGTTCAGCAACTCGGCCAGCGTGTCCTTTCGGCCCGGCTTGCGCGCGCCCTGCGACACACCGAGCAGGTGCAGGTCGTGGTTGCCCAGCAATGACTGCGCGGCACCGTCCAAGCCCTGCACGCGACGCAGCACGGACAGCGAATCGGGACCTCGGTTGACCAGGTCGCCCAGCAGCACCAGGTGGTCTCGGCTGGGGGAGAAAGCGATGTCGTCGAGCAGGCGCGCCAGGGCTTCGTCGCAGCCCTGCACGTCACCGATCAGGTAGAGTGCCATGGTTCTCATTCTCCCCCGCATACATGGATGTTTTCCTGCTGGCCTTGCTGACCACGCTCAACGCAGTGTTCGCAATGTCCGAAATGGCCCTCTCCACGAGCCGCCGCGCCCGCCTGGCGGCACTGGCCGAAACCGGAGACGCGGGGGCTGCCGCCGCACTGAAGCTGATGGAGTCGCCGACCCAGTTTCTTTCGACCGTGCAGATCGGCATCACCTCTATCGGCATGCTGAGCGGCATCGTCGGCGAGGCCGCCTTCGCGGCACCCCTGGCCGTGTGGATGGAAGAAGCAGGCATGGGCGCAGGCACGGCCAGCGTCGCCTCGACCGCCGTGGTGGTGGTGTGCATCACCTTCTTCACGATCATCTTCGGCGAGCTGGTGCCCAAGCGCATCGGCCAGCTCTATCCCGAGCCCGTGGCGCGCTACGTCGCACGGCCGATGCACATGCTGGCAGCGGCGGCCAAGCCCTTCGTGCTGCTGCTGTCGGGCGCCACGGCCACGGTGCTCAAGCTGCTGCGCATCGACTCGAACGCGGCTCGCGTCGTCACCGAAGAAGAAATCTCGGCCAGCCTCGAAGAGGGCGTCGACGCCGGCGTGATCGAGATGCACGAGCACCAGATGGTGCGCAACGTGTTCCACCTCGACGACCGGCGCCTGAGTTCGCTGATGGTCACGCGTGCCGACATCGACTGGCTCGAGGCGTCTTCCAGCGTGGCCGAGGCCCTGCAACGCGTCGCGGCCGACGCGTCGCGCGACCAGACCCATTCGTGGTACGCCGTGTGCCGCCAGTCGCTCGACGACGTGGTGGGCATCATCAGCGTGGCGCGGCTGCTGGCGCTCGGCGCCACGCACGATGCCAGCCTCGAGACCGAAGTGCTGCCCGCCGTCTTCGTGCCCGAGACGTTGACCGGCATGGAACTGCTCGAGCAATTCCGCGCGCGCGCCGCGCGCATGGTCTTCGTGGTCGACGAATACGGCGTGGTGCAGGGCCTCATGACGCCCGGCGATCTGCTCGAAGCCATCACCGGCGAGCTGCAGACCGCCACCCAGGCCGACGCCTGGGCGCACAAGCGCGTCGACGGCGTGTGGGAGCTCGACGGCCTGATGCCGGTGGCCGAGTTGCGCGCACGCCTCGGCATCCGCGAACTGCCCGAGGAAGAACGCGGCCGCTACAACACGGTGGCGGGCCTGCTGATCTTCGTGGCGGGCCACCTGCCCGAGGTGGGCGAGCGCATCGACTGCGGCGACTGGCAGTTCGAGATCGTGGCGCTGGATGGCAAGCGCATCGACCGCGTGGTGGCCCGCACCGTGTTGCCGGTGGCGGCGCACAAGCCGGCCTGAGGGGCAGGCGCGATCAATCGGCCAGGGGCGTGAAGCTCTTCACCTGGCCCGCCACCGGGCCGAAGGCGCCGTAACGCACGCGGCAGCCGCCGGCAAGCGCCTCGATGCGCGCGATCCAATCGTCGGCCGATGCGATGGCGCGCCGGTCGTAGCAAGGGCGTGCGGCGTACAAGAGGCCTGTCAGGGCTTCCTGATGCGCCAGGTCGCGACCCGTGCTGCGCGGCAAGGTGTGGAGGGGACCGGCATCGCCAGCCAGCGAGTACGACTCGCACCAACGCAAGCTGCCGTCGACCGCATCGAGATGGCTCGCCGCCAGCCCGTCGAGTCGGCCCACCGCCGCCAGCGCATGGCGCCACAGAACCGCATCGGGATGCCCGCGCCTGAAGCGGCCTTGCCAACCATGGCTCGCGTTGTGCGGCTCGGCCAGGCGATCGAGTACTGCATCTTCCGTCGGCAGCGGCCCGGCGCCGTGGCGCGTGAAATAGCTGCGCAGCACGCCCAGATGCTGCACTCGCGCGTGTGCGGCGATGCCGGCATCCGCAAGCACCGCCTCGACTGCGGCCGTGGATACGGTGCTCCAGCTCGTATGCGGATGGAAGCCTTGCCATTCGTCGAGCAGCACGCCCTGTGCGCCTTCGAACAGCACCACGCCAGGCCGGGCGAGCCGCGCGCCGATGGCATCGCGGCTCGCAGGCGGTGCCTGTCGCACGCATGGCGCCGCGGCCGCGAGCCAACGCCGTGAGAGCGCGTCGTCGTCGAACATCGCCCGCTCCTGCGCGGCATCGCTGCCCGGCGTGAAGGGCAGTGCGTCGAGTTCGTTCCGCAGGCGCGCACGCAGCGCCTCCAGCTTGCCGAGGGCCAACGCAGGCTGCGCGAGGTCGCCGTAGTGCAGCGCCTCGTCCGGCGCAGCCAGCGCCTGCCGCACCGTCTCGCCGACGCCCACGCCGCAGCTGCCGTGCGCCGCCCCGCCGCGCGCCCATTCGCGCAGCCGTCCCATGGCCTGGTGAAAAGGCGTGGTGACGCGGCAGCGTGCATCGATCAGCAGGCGCGCCATGGCGTGATGCACACCGGCACGCCGCAGCACGTCGTGCTCGACAAGCAGCGCGGTCGGGTGCACCACCACCGGGCTCGCCAGCAGCGTGCCCGTCGCACCTTGGAAGCTGCCGGCACCGAACTGCGCGAAGGTGTGGTGGCGTCCATCGGCCAGCAGCACGTTGTGCCCGGCCTGCGCGCCGCCGTTGAAGCGCACCACCGTGTGGGCCTTCCAATCGCGCGCGAAGTGATCGACGAAGCGTCCCTTGCCGCAGTCGCCGAAGCCCAGCCCCAGCAGCGAGACGTAGCGCGTGGTCAATCGGCGCGAGCCATCAGTCAGCCTGCCAGCCCGCCAGCCGGCTCGTCAGCCGAACAGGCGCTTCCACCACGACGAACGTGCGGTGCCGGGCGCGGTGGCGCCGGTGTGCACGCGTCGCGGGGCGTTGGGGTCGAGCACTGCCGCATAGCCTTCGAGCGCATGCACCACGGCGTTGACCCGCTCGCGTGCCATGCCGTGCGAGCCCATCACCTGCGCCAGTCCGTCGAGGCTGGGCACGGCCTTCTCGGTCAACGCCACGATGCCGGCCGCCACCGCGCAGGCGTCGTCGGGCGACTCCATGCAGATCACGTGGTCGCCCAGCAGTTCACGCCAGCGCGGCTCGCAGGCGCGGCGGCGCTGCGCGTCGGGGATCAGGAAGAACAGGTGGCAAGTCTCGGCCGCCGCAGCGATCGCTTCTTCGATGGGGATGTCTTCGTCGAGCTTCTCGCCGATCAGCGCCTCGACCTGGTGGCGCGACACGGCGGGGTAGGGCAACTCGTCGCCCGTCATGAACAGGTAGCCGCGCTTGTTGCGCTTGGCCATGCAGTCGAAGTCGGTGTGCTGCGCGATCACGTAGAAGGCCAGCTCGTAGCTTTCCGAGCCGCTGCCGCCGCCACCGCCTTCCAGGTAACTCCAGGTCAGCCACTGGTCCATCAGTTCGGCCGTCGACTCGAACTGGCCCACCTGCAGCGGCGCCTGGTCGGACGTGGCGTCGCCGATCGCCATGAACATCAGCTGCGGATCGGCCACGCCGCAGTCGGTCATGAGCTTCATGAAGTTGGGCAGCTCGCGCCGCGCCAGGGTCTGCGGGATGTCGCCCATCGAGCCGGTCACGTCGAGCGCGAAGGCGATGGCCAGCGAGTTCGGGTGGTCGGCGTTGTCGCGCGACTCGCGCAGCTTCAGACCCTTGGGGTTCATCAGCGCATGCGTGGCGTCCTGCCGGAACACCTCGGCGCCCGAGCGGTGCGCGCGGTCGGCCACCAGGGCCGCGTGGGCGGCGTGCGAGTAGTTTCCGTAACCCATGCTCTGTGATCTCCTGTGTGGTGTCGGTGGTCTGAAGGCTCAGGCGCCGCGCGGCGCCGGATCGAAGTGGACGAACTCCGGCGCGCCGAAGGATGCACGCGCTGCATCGGACAGCGCCGCCTCGATGCCACGCGCGCCCAGCCGTTCGCAAGTGCCGGCACCGTCGCTGCAATCGCGCAGCAGGCTGGCCAGCGGCGCCGGCGTGTGCGGGCCCAAGCCCGGCGCCGCATCGCCAGCGCCCTGAAGCAGCGCGCGCAGCGTCCAGGCCGATTGGCGCAGGTCGCGCGCGGCCGCGGCGCGGCTTGCGTTCGGTCGGGCCTGCGACCAGCCGATCAGCAGCACGCCGTGGTTCCGTGGGTGTACCAGTGCGTGTTCGGGGGCGATGGCGCCGTGGCTCCAGCCGGCGTCATGCACGAAGGCCAGCACCTCGAGCATGCGGCGCCAGAGCCAGACGGCATGGCGTGGGTCGATGCCCTGGACCTGATTCGCGCGCACCGCTTCCAGGCTGCCCCAGAACCCGGTCGGATGGCGCAGCACGAGCGCATCGCGGCTGCCGTCGCTCCAGCCTTCCGCCAGGCCGGTGCCGACGGGTTGCGGCAGGCGCCGCGTGAAGTAGGCCGCACCCGGCACGCTCAGCGCCTGCAGCGCGTTCAACGCCGCCGCCTCCCGGACCAACACCCGGGCGCCATCGTCGTCGAGCGCGAGCTTGAGCGTCACCTGCTCGGGCAACGGCCCCAGCCGCTCGGCCAGCAGCACGTCGGCATGCTCGCCGCGTCCCAGCCTGGCGAGCACGCGGTAGGACGCGCCGCGCCAGCGCAGCACCTGCGCGCCGGCCGACGCCGCTTGCGACTGTGCGCGCTTCCATGCCGCGCGGTATTCCTCGCGCCGGACGGTCTGCTCGCCACGGACCACGGTCGTGCCGCAGTAGACGCATTCCACCGTGCGCCACCGCGCCGCGCGGGGCAGCGGGGCCGAGCACTGGGGGCAACTGAGGGCGACGAGTGCATTCATCGGGGCCGAGCCTATCCGATGCCGCGCGATTCAGCGAGGCCGCGGGTGCTGGGCGCGCCAGGTCCAGGGCGGCACCGCATCGCGATCGGCCCAGAGGCCGGCGCGCTTGCCCCTGGCCTCGCGTTCGGCAAACGCGTACTGCCCGCGTTCGCCGGCCGGCTGTTCGTCGGCATAGCCGCGCGCCCACCACGCCAGGCCGAGTGTGAGCATGCCCAGGCCGGCATCGAGCGTCTTTGCGCAGTTCGCTTCCACGCAACTGTCCGGCGCCACGCGCACACGGCAGACCCGACGCTGGTAGCGGTCGTCCTCGCCGCAATCCAGCCGCGCTTGCTTGCCGAACGCGATGCGCGACAAGGCCTGCTTGGCGCGCCGGCCGAAGGGCTGGTTCCACTCCGGCGCGTCGATCGCATGCAGCCGCACGCTGATCTGGCGATAGTGGCCGGGCTCGCCGCAGCGGACCTTGAGGGAGTCGCCGTCGCCGACGGCGACGACCAGGCAGAAGAGGGTGGCGGTAAGCATCGAGCCAAAGGCGTCGATGCTATCGCGTGCCTCGCACCGCCCGAGGCGCGGCGCGCGCATCGGGGCCGGGCGGACTTGCCTCGCGCAAGGCCTGAAGCACCTGCGTCAGCGCGGGGCTGGGTTCCTGCCGGTCCCACACCGTGCCGACCGGCCCCACGTCGGAGCTCAAGGTGAGCGGCAGGATCGACAGCAGCCCCAGGCGCTGGTAGTGGCGCGCCGCTTCGCCCGAAAGCACGCCGATGCACGGGCTCTCGCGCATCAGTGCCTGGTTCAAGGTCGGCGATGTCGATTCGACCCACGCGGCAGGCGGCGCCAGCCCCGCGTCGACGAAGGTCGCGTCGATCGCATCGCGCAGCGCGGTCTGCCGCGGCGGCAGGATCCACGGATAGGCGGCAGCTCGCGCCCAGGATGGCTTGGCCACGCGCAGCAGCGGATGCCTTCGGCCGGCGACGAGGCAGTGCGGGTCCTTGAAGAGCGCCTCGCTGTGCACCGTCGCGCCGAAGGCTCGAGCGTCCAGGCGACCCAGGATCAAGTCCAGCTCGCGGCGCTCGAAGCGTGCCCACAGGCCAGCGGCGGTGTCTTCCACCACTTCGATCCGCACGGGCTCGGCCTGCGCGGCCAGCGCCAGCAGCGCACGCGGCAGCAGCCCCGCGCTGCCGACCAGCATGCTGCCGATGCGCACTGCGCCCAGCGTGCCGGCGCCCACGGCGGCGAGTTCGTGTTCGAGCTGGCGCGAGTCTTCCACCATGCGCCGCGCGTGACGCAACGCCACCGGCAGATAGGGGCTGGGCCGGATCTGCCGACCGCGCTGGAACAGCGGCACGCCGAGGGCCGACTCGATCTCGGCCAGCCATTGCGACACGGCGGGCTGGGTGGCGCCCAGGCCCTCTGCAGCGGCCGTGAGGCTGCCGTGGCGGGCGACGGCCAGCAGAACTTCGAGGTGCCGCAGGCGCAGCCGACGGAGGTTGAGCGCCAACTGGAGCGAAGCATCTTGCATAAGAGATCGCGATGGATTCAGATGAAAGCAGGTGTAGATCATTATGGGATGCCGACCCATCATCCGGGCATCCGATTTCATTCCTGGCAGGAGCTGCAATGACGAAAGTGACGACCCGGCGCTCCGCGCTGATGCTGGGGCTGGCGGCAGGGCTGGCCCTCGGAGGCTTCGCGGGCCTCGTTCACGCGCAGGCCTATCCGGCCCGTCCGATCAAGCTGGTCGTGCCTTTCCCGGCCGGCGGCGGCACCGACATCGTGGCGCGCAAGCTGGCCGAGCACCTGCGCGAAGAACTCGGGCAGCCGGTCATCGTCGACAACAAGGCCGGCGCCAGCGGCAACATCGGCGCCGACAGCGTCGCGCGCTCGGCACCCGACGGCTACACGCTGATGCTGACCTCCGCGCCCTTCGCCATTGCGCCCGCCGTCTTCAAGAACCCGAGCTTCGACCCCGTCAAGGACTTCACGCCAGTGGCCCAGATCGCGAGCGTGCCGCTGCTGGTCGTGACGCGTGCCGAGTCTCCCCTGCGTAGCATCGCGGACCTGGTCGCCGTCGCCAAGAAGGACGGCAATGCCATCAGCTACGCCACCTTCGGCAACGGCGCGCCGCCGCACCTGGTGGGTGAGCGCATGAAGTCGCTGGGCGGCTTCGGCATGACCCACGTGCCCTACAAGGGCGGGCAGGCCGCGCTGCCGGACATCCTCTCGGGCCAGATCGGCGTGGCGATCATGGATGTGGTCTCCATGACGCCGCTGATCAAGGCCGGCCGTCTGCGCGCGCTCGCCATCACGGGGCCCGTGCGTTCGCCGGCCTTCCCCGATCTGCCCACGCTGTCGCAGGCCGGCATTCCCTTCGACACGGTGGGCTGGTATGCGGTCTTCGGTCCGGCGGGCATGGACGCGGCCGTCACGGCACGGCTCAACGGCGCACTCAACAAGGTGATGGCAAGGCCCGACATGCGCAGCCTGCTGATCGACAGCGGCTCGATGCCCGTCGAGCCTCAGACACCGGCGCAGTGGGCCGCCGCGTTCAAGGACAACGTGCAGGTCTGGGGCCGCGTTGCGCGCGAATCCGGCGCCTCCGTCGATTGACGTCGATTGACGTCGAAGGACGAACCGTGAACCTGGCTTCCGTCGCCCCCGAGGCGCCCGCGCACCAGATCGAGTGCGTGCGCAACCTGGTGTACGGCCGCGGCCGGGTCGGGCGTGAACGGCCGGGCGGTCCGGTCGAGCGCGAGCTGACCCTGGACCTCTACCGCCCCGTCGATCCGCTACCCGCCGGTCAGCTGATGCCGGCGCTGATCCTTGCCTTCGGCGGTGCCTTCCACCGGGGTTGCAAGGAAGACGATGCGTTCGAGGCGGAAGGCGGCAACACGGCCGTGGCCGAGTACTGCCGGCGCTTCGCCCGCCGCGGCTACGTGGCCTGCACGATCGACTATCGCCTCGTCCCCGAAGACCCGGAACCCGGCGACACGCCCGTGGTCGGCGCGCCGGAACGCATCCCGACCGCGCGCGTCGACGTGGTTCGCCAGCTGATGCAGCTGCCGCCTGCCACGCCCGACATGCTCTGGCGCGGCATCGAGGCCGCCAGCGACGACATGGCGGCCGCCACCCGCTTCGTGCGCCGGCAGGCCGATGCCTGGCAGGTCGACCCGGCGCGCATCGCGATCGGGGGGTTCTCCGCAGGCGCCCGCACGGCGCTCAACGTCGCGTTCGGAGAGCAGGTGCCGGTGGCGGCGGTGGTGGCCTTGTCCGGCTACGTCGACGACGACGATTTGCAGCGGCACCTCGCACGCTGTTCAGGCCAGGGGCCCGCGGTGCTGGTCGCCAGTGCCGAGCACGACCTCGACTACGTGGCTGCCGCCGCACCCGGTCTGGTCGCACGGCTGCGGCAGGCAGGGCTGAATTGCACGCAGGTCCGGGTGCCTGGCGCAGGGCACTTCTACCGCGCGGAAGCGGCGGTCCTGCGCGACGACGGCGGGCCCACCACCGTCGAAGGTGCCATGGCCGACTTTCTGCACCGCACGCTTGCTCCGGTCGGCTCAGCTTCGTCCTCAGGCGAGCCGCAATGGCCTGGCGCCAGGGCCGCCCTCGGCATCGGCCTGTAGCGCCGGCGCCCCGTCCGGGCAAAAGTCACTTGGGAAAGTAACCATTTGTGTGCTCCAATCGGCGGCGGAGTAGAGGCCCGTCGAGGACATCCATGAAAAGTCTGCTGAGCATCGTCTGCATCGCCGCCCTCGTAGCGGGCTGCGCCACCCGCCCCAACGAAGGCCCCGGTTCCGGTTCCGGCTCGGACTACGTTCCCGTGGTGCAGGCCCCCGCCGACAAGACCCCGGCGGCCTATGACGCCGATCTGGCCCGTTGCCGCACCGCCGCCGCCAGCATCCCCTTCCGCGCCAGCCAGCACGACGATGCGCTCGTGGTGCTCGACACGGGTGTCGTCGGTGCGGGGTGGATGGCCGGTATCCCGACGCTCAGCGGCGTGGCGGTGGTCGGCGGGCTGTACGCCTTCCAGCGCGCCGTCTACACCCCCGAGCGCCGCGTCTGGTACGCACGGCAGGAAACCTCCATGCTCAACTGCCTCGCACAGCGCGGCTACGTCAACCAGGACCCGAGCGTGCAAGTGACCTGGATGCCCCCGGGCCAGCGCCGCGCCGAGACAGCCTTGCGCGTCACGGGCCGCGACACGTACACCGCCGAGCAATTCGCCAAGTCCCGCAGCTGCGCCGCAGTGCCCATGGCCAACCTGGTCGACAAAGGGCCCGGCTTCGAGCGCTACAGCGTGGCCTGCAGCAACGGCCAGTCGCTGGCGGTGCGCTGCGAGTTCGGCAACTGCCGGGCGGGTTGAGGCTTCCCTGCTTCCTCAGACAAAACGCAGCCCGACGCTACCCATGCCCTGCACCCGCAGCGTGACCGCGTCGCCGGCCTCCACGGCCACGGCCTCGGTGATGCCGCCCGACAGGATGAGCGTGCCGGCCGGAATCTCCTCGCCGCGCGCGCCCAGGTGGTTGGCCAACATCGCGATGGCCGCGGCGGGGTGGCCCAGCACGGCCGCGCCGGCGCCGAAGGCCACGGGCACGCCGTTCTTCTCCAGCACGATGCCGGTGGTGCGCAGGTCCACCTCGGATGCGGCACGCGCCTGGCCGCCGACCACGAAGCGGGCGGCCGAGGTGTTGTCGGCGACGACGCTCTTCAGGTCGAACTTGAAGTCGCGGTAGCGGCTGTCGATCACCTCGATGCCGGGCAGCACGAAGTCGGTGGCGGCCAGCACCGCGCCGATGTGGCAGCCCGGGCCCTTGAGCGGGCGGCGCGTGACGAAGGCGATCTCGGGCTCGACCTTGGGATGGATCAGCTCGCTCACCTTGCATTCCGCACCTTCGGGCAGCGCATGCGGCTCGGCCAGGAAGCCGAAGACCGGGCTGGCCACGCCCATCTGCTTCATCTTCGCGTGCGAGGTCAGCCCCGCCTTGAGCCCGACGATGCGGAGGCCGCGCACCTGCTTTCGGGCGCGAATCGCGTCCTGGATCGCATAGGCGTCGTCCCAGTCCATCTGCGGATGCTCGTCGGTGATCTTGGGCGTGTCGCGCGCGCCCAGTTCGCAGCCTTCGAGATGCTCCGCCAGCGCGGCGATGGTGCGTGCGTCGAGCTTCATGCCGCCACCTCCTGCGCCGCTTGCGCGCCCAGCACCGCGCGGCGCGTGCGCGCCAGCGTGATCGCCGTGTCCTCGATCATGTCCTCCTGCCCGCCGACCATGCCGCGCCGCCCCAGCTCCACCAGGATCTCGCGCGCCGGCACGCCCCATTTCTTCTCGGCGCGCTTCGCGAACAGCAGAAAGCTGGAATACACGCCCGCATAGCCCAGCGTGAGCGAGTCGCGGTCCACGCGAATGGGCTGGTCCATGATCGGCACCACCCGGTCTTCGGCCACGTCCTGGATCTCGAACACGTCCACGCCGGTGTCGATGCCCATGCGCTCGCACACCGCGACGAATACCTCCAAGGGCGTGTTGCCCGCGCCGGCGCCCAGCCCGGCGGCTGCCGCGTCGATGCGGTTCGCGCCCGCTTCCACCGCGGCGATCGAGTTCGCCACGCCCATCGCCAGGTTGTGATGGCCATGAAAGCCCAGCTCGGTCTCGGGCTTCAGCGCCGCGCGCACCGCGCCCACGCGCGCCTTCACGTCCTCGGGCAGCATGAAGCCGGCTGAATCGGTGACGTAGATGCAGTTGGCGCCGTAGCCCTCCATCAGCAGGGCTTGCCGCACCAGCATGGCGGGGCCGGCCATGTGCGCCATCATCAGGAAGCCCACCGTGTCCAGCCCGAGCTTGCGCGCCATCGCGATGTGCTGCTCCGACACGTCGGCCTCGGTGCAATGGGTGGCCACGCGCACCGTGTGCACACCCAGGCCGTGCGCCATGCGCAGGTGGTCGACGGTGCCGATGCCCGGGATCAGCAGCGCCGACACCTTGGCCCGGCGCATGCGCGGGATCACCGCGCCGAGGTAGGCCTCGTCGCTGTGCGCCGGAAAGCCGTAGTTGACCGAGCTGCCGCCCAGGCCGTCGCCGTGCGTCACCTCGATCAGCGGCACGCCTGCTGCGTCGAGGCCGGTAGCGATGTCGATCATCTGCGCCAACGACATCTGGTGGCGCTGGGGATGCATGCCGTCGCGCAGCGTCATGTCGTGCACGGTCACTTTCGTTCCTTGAAGGCTCATGGGGTGCTCCTATGCGGCGAGGGCTTCGGTCTGGTAGCGGCCGGCGAGCATCGCCTCGGCGAACATCTCGGCGGTGCGCGCGGCGGCGGCGGTCATGATGTCGAGGTTGCCGGCGTATTTGGGCAGGTAGTCGCCCAGGCCTTCCACCTCCAGGTAGATCGACACGCGCCGGCCGTCGAACACCGGCCCGTTGACCAGGCGGTAGCCAGGCACGTACTTGCGCACCTCGGCGATCATGCGATGCACCGACGCGGTGATGGCTTCCTGGTCGGGCTCGCCTTCGGTCAGGCAATGCACGGTGTCGCGCATCATCAGCGGCGGCTCGGCCGGGTTGACGATGATGATCGCCTTGCCCTCCGCCGCACCGCCCACGCGTTCCACGGCGCCGGCCGTGGTGCGCGTGAACTCGTCGATGTTCTTGCGTGTACCGGGGCCGACCGATTTGCTGGACACGGTCGCCACGATCTCGCCGTAGGCCACCGGCTGCACGCGCGAGACGGCCGCCACCATCGGAATGGTGGCCTGGCCGCCGCAGGTGACCATGTTCACGTTCATCGGCCGCTCGCCGAGCTGCGCCGCCAGGTTGACCGGCGGCACGCAATAAGGCCCGATGGCCGCAGGCGTCAGGTCGATCATCAGCACGCCCAATGCATTGAGCTTGGCGCTGTTCTCGGCGTGCACGTAGGCGCTGGTGGCGTCGAAGGCGATCTGCACGCCGTCGGCCTCCACGTGGGGCAGCAGGCCGTCCACGCCTTCGGCGGTGGTCTTCAGGCCCATCTCGCGGGCGCGCTGCAGGCCGTCGGATTCGGGGTCGATGCCCACCATCCACACCGGCTCCAGCACGGGACTGCGCTGCAGCTTCGCGAGCAGGTCGGTGCCGATGTTGCCGGGGCCGATCAGCGCGCACTTGATCTTCTTGCTCATGGGGTTCGTTCCTTCAATGAAAGCGGACGGAGCAGCCACCGAGGCCGCCGATCGACACGCGGAAGTTATCGCCGGCCTTGGCCGGGAACATGGCAGCCAGCGCGCCCGAGAGCACCACCTCGCCGGCCTTGAGCCCGATGCCCAGGCCGCCCAGCGTGTTGGCCAGCCAGGCCACCGCGTTGAGCGGCGAGCCCAGCGCGGCCGCCCCCGCGCCGGTGGCGACGATCTCGCCGTTCTTCTCCAGCACCATGCCGCAGGTCGTGAGGTCCACGCGGCGCGGATCGACCGCGCTGTCGCCCAGCACGAAGACGCCGCAGGAGGCGTTGTCGGCCACGGTGTCGGCGATCTTGATCTTCCAGTCGCGGATGCGCGAATCGACGATCTCGAAGCAGGGCATCACGCATTCGGTGGCGGCCAGCACGTCGGCCGCGCCGATGCCCGGCCCCATCAGGTCGCGCTTCAGCACGAAGGCGATCTCGCCCTCGGCCTTGGGCTGGATCAGCGTCGTGCTGTCGATCGACTCGCCCTCGTTGACCACCATGCCGTCGAGCAGGTAGCCGAAGTCGGGCTGGTACACGCCCAGCATGTTCATCACGGCGCGCGAGGTCACGCCGACCTTCTTGCCGACGACGCGTTCGCCGGCTTCCAGGCGGCGAGCGATCATGCGCTGCTGGATGCGGTAGGCGTCCTCGATGCCGATGCCCTCGTGGCGCTCGGTCAGCGGGGCTATCGGCTGGCGCGCGGTGAGCGCGGCGTAGAGCTCGTCGCCGAGCTGTTCGATCAGTTGCGGTTCCATCTCATGGTCCTTCGTTGCGTTGAATCAGATGCCTTCGTCCAGGAAGTCGCGCACCAGCCGCACGAAGCGCGCGCCGTGCTCGATCTGCGTCCAGTGCCCGCAGCGGCCGAACACGTGCAGCTGGCTGTTCGGAATCCACTGGGCCAGCGTGAGCGAGGTGGAGAGCGGAATCACCTGGTCCTCGCGTCCGTGGAGCAGCAGCGTCTCGTGGGGCAGGGCGCGGATGGCGGCCTCGGGGCTGGCCATGGCATCCACCCATCTCTGCCGCGGCGCCGGGAACATCGCCGCGAAGGACGCCTGGAAGCCCGGCCGCACGCTGGCCTCGTAGCGCAGCTGCGCCAACTCGTCGGTGACCAGGCCGCGGTCGAAGGCGAACACGTCCATGATCCGGCGCATGTTCTCGAACGACGGCGTGTAGCCCCACACCGCATCCAGCCCCGGGGTGATGTCGAAGGGCACGCCCACGCTGCCCATCAGCACCAGCCGCCGCACGCGGTGCGGCGCGCGGATCGCCAGTGCCAGCGACAGCGCACCGCCGAACGAGTTGCCGACCAGGTCGGTGCGCTCGACGTCCAGCGCGTCCAGCAAGTCGATGGCCTGCTGGACCCAGCCGTCCATCGTGTACTGCGCATCCGGTACACGCTCGGTGAAGCCGAAGCCCGCCATGTCCGGCGCGATCACGCGGCGCGTCTTCGCGAGCTCGGGCAGCGCCAGCCGCCAGTTGGCCCACGCGCTCACGCCGGGGCCGGAGCCGTGGATGAAGAGCACCGGCGGCCCTTCGCCCAGGTCGTGCACGTTGGTGCGGAAGGCGCCGGTGCGCACCGTGCCGGCGATCTCGGGATTGCTCACGTCGGCCCCTTCACAGCTTCACGCAGACGTTGCGAAGCTCGGTGTAGAACTCCAGCGAATGCACGCCGCCTTCGCGGCCGATGCCCGAGGCCTTGGCGCCGCCGAAAGGCGTGCGCAGGTCGCGCAGGAACCAGCTGTTGATCCAGCAGATGCCCACCTCGACGCGCCGCGCCACGCGGTGCGCGCGGCCCAGGTCGCGGGTCCACACGGTGGTGGCGAGGCCGTAGTCGGTGGCGTTGGCCAACGCGATCGCCTCGTCCTCGGAGTCGAAGGGCGCGATGTGGCAGCAGGGGCCGAAGATCTCCTCGCGGATCACCGCGGCCGACTCGGGCAGGCCGGTCCAGATGGTCGGCTGCACCCAGTGGCCTTCCGCCAGGGCGCCGGCCATCTTGGGCACGCCGCCGCCGGTGACCACGGTGGCGCCGTCCTTCACGGCCTTGTCGTAGTAGCCCAGCACCTTCTGCTGATGCTCCCTGGAGATCAGCGGCCCGATGCCCACGCCGGGGTCTTCCGACGGCCCGGGCTTCAGCGCCTCGGCCTTCGCCTTCAGCGCGGACACGAAGCGTTCGAAGATCGGCCGCTCCACGTACACCCGCTCGGTGCCCAGGCAGACCTGGCCGCAGTTCTCGAAGGCGCTGCGCGTGATGCCGGCGACCGCCTGCTCGAAATCGGCGTCGGCGAACACGATGCCGGCGTTCTTGCCGCCCAACTCGAAGGACACCGGCCGCACGCCCTGCGCCGCGGCCGCCATGATGGCCTCGCCGGTGCGCGTCTCGCCGGTGAAGGTGATCGCGTTCACGCCCGCATGGCGCGTCAGGTACTCGCCGGCCGAGCCGGGCCCGAAGCCGTGCACCACGTTGTAGACGCCCGGCGGAATGCCCACCGCATTCATCACCTCGCCCAGCAGCGTGGCGGTCGCGGGCGTCTCTTCCGAGGGCTTGACGACCACCGTGTTGCCGCAGGCCAGCGCCGGGCCCACCTTCCAGGTCATCAGCAGCAACGGCAGGTTCCACGGGCACACCACGCCGATCACGCCCACGGGCGAGCGCAGCGCGTAGTTGAGCGCCTGGCCGCCGTCGGGCGTCGTCATCTCGAAGCTCTCGGTGGGAACGTTCTTCACCATGTCGGCGAAGACCTTGAAGTTGGCCGCGCCGCGCGGAATGTCCACGTGCGAGGCCAACGCATGCGGCTTGCCGGTGTCGGCCATCTCGGCCTGCAGGAAGTCGTCGAAGCGGCGGTTGATCTCGTCGGCCACCGCATGCAGCAGCTCGACGCGGCGCGCCACCGGCATGCGGCCCCATTCGCCGTCGAGCGCGGCGCGTGCGGCCCGCACCGCGGCATCGACCTCGGCCGCGCCGGCCTCGTGCACCTGGCCCAGCACGCGGTCGTCGACCGGCGCGCGGTTGTCGAAGGTGCGGCCGGTGGCGACGAACTCGCCGCCGATGAAGTTGAGGAACTGCTTCATCGCCACGCCCTCAGGTCAGCACCGACAGGAAGTTCTCGTTGAGCTTGCGGTCGTGATAGAAGATCGCGCGCCCCAGCTCGTCGTCGGTCCACACCAGCGGCGGCTTGTCCGGGTAGTAGATGTAGCCGCCCGAGAACACCTCGTTGCGGTTGCCGCTCGGGTCGAAGAAATAGATCGTCTCGCCGCGCGTGATGCCGTGGCGCGTCGGGCCGATGTCCAGCGACACCCGCTTCTTCGTGATGATGTCGGCCGCCTTCAGCACCTCGCCCCAGTTGTCGAGCATGAAGGAGGCGTGGTGGAACTTGTTCTTCTCCGCGTGGCGGATGAAGGCGATGTCGTGCGGCTTGGTGCTGCAGGTCAGGAAGGCCGCGATCAGCATCTTCTCGGGCCCGGCCACCACCTTCTCGGCCATCTCGAAGCCCAGCACCTCGGTGAAGAGCTTCACCGTGCCGTCGACGTCGTCGCCGTAGAGCAGGCAGTGGTCGAAGCGCGAGGGCGCCATGCCCTTCAAGTCGTCGGGCGAGACTTCGGGGTTTTCGTAAGGCATGCCGTTGCCGACCTTTTCCTTCTCGGCGAAGAGCTCGATCAGATGGCCGGTGGGCACGGTGAAGCGCAGGCGCTGGCCGGTCTTCAGCAGTTCGCCGGCTTCGATCCAGTGGATGTCGCTCGCGAGCCCGCTGGCCTTGACCTGCGCGGCCAGCCGCTCCAGCGTGGCCGGCGAATCGACGCGAAAGCCCATGAAGTCCATGCCGGCCGTGTCGGCTTCACGCAGCACCACGCTGTGGTGGTCGTGCTCGTCCCAGGCCTTGAAATAGACGCGGCCCTGCGCGTCGCGGCCGGTCTCGATGAGGCCGAGCACGTCGCGGTAGTGACGCAGCGAAGCGGTCATGTCGAGCACGCGCAGCTGGACGTGGCCGGGGCGAAGGACGCCTGTGAGTGCCATGGTGAGTCTCCTTGGTGGGGTGGGTGGGGGGTTCAGGGTTGGGAAAGGGGTTGCGAAGCGGATTGCAAGAAGGTCGGCGTGCGATGCCGCTCGATGCAGCGCGCCAGGCGCTCGACGGCCCGCAACGCCAGGTCGCTCTGCGGATAGGCGCGGCAGGCCAGCACGTAGCCCTGCGCCTCTTCGTCGGCGCTCACGTGACAGCGGCTCATGCGCTCGCAGCGGGTCGTGCCCGACTCGATGCGCACCTTGCACACGCCGCAGCCGCCGCCGCGGCAGCCGACCGGGATGCCCTTGCGGCCGAGCTGCTCCATGCCGCCCAGCAGGGTCTGGTCGGCGCGGCAGCGGTACTGCTCCTGCGTGTTGCCGATGGCGATCGCGTAGGTCATGGTCATGGAGCGAAGCTCAAAGGGCCTTGAAGAGCGGGCTGCGCGGTGCCGCGTTGGCTGCATCGGCGGCGGTGAAGAACTTCTCGGTGTAGATGTCGCGCTCGAAGAGCCGCCCCTGCATCAGCGTGGCGATGCAGGCCTCGGTCATCGGCGGCGGTCCGCACAGGTAGGCCTTGTGGCCGCGGAAGTCGTTCGCGAAATGCGCCTTGAGCGCTTCGTGCGCGAAGCCGCGTTCGCCGGCCCAGTCGTCGCCGGGCTGCAGGTCCGACAGCACCGGGATGTACGTGAAGTTCGGATGCAGTTCGGCCAGCGCTTCGAAGAGCTCGCGGTAGTACAGCTCGTCGCGGCTGCGCGCGCCCTGCACCAGCGTGATCGGCAGCTCGCAGCCTTCGGCCAGCAGGTCCTGCACCATCGACTTGGGGCTCGACAGGCCCGAGCCGCCGGCCACGAAGATCATCGGCAGCCCGGCCGACTTGCGCACGAAGAAGCGGCCGTTGGGTGCGGTGAATCGAAGCGCGTCGCCCGGCTGCAGCGACTCGTGCAACCAGCCCGTGGCGCGGCCGCCGGGCACGCGGCGGATGTGCAGTTCGATCAAGCCGTCCTGCGGCGCGTTGGCGATCGAGAAGGCCCGTGCGCCATCCACGCCCGGCACGTGCAGCATCAGGTACTGGCCGGCCTGGAAGGGCACCGGCTGAGCGGTGCGCAGCCACAGGCCGCGAATGGTGGGCGTGAGCATGCGCGCTTCGACCAACTCGGCCTCGAAGTCCTCGAGCGGAAGGAACTGCGCGTCGGGATCTTCGTCGATCTCGGCCTCGATGACGATGTCGCCCTGCGCCATCGCGCAGCAGGCGAGGATCTTGCCCTCGTCGCGTTCGAAGTCCATCAGCGCGAAGTTGGAGGCATCGCCGTGCTCGCATTCGCCTTCGAGCAGCTGCACCTTGCAGGTGCCGCAGACGCCGTGGCCGCAGGCATGGGGCAGCCACACGCCGGCACGCAGGCAGGCGTCGAGCACCGTCTGTCCGTCGGCCGCGGCGATGCCCTGGCCCAGCGGCTCGATCGTGATCTGGAAGCTCATGGCGTGCTCCCTGGCTCTCAGCTGCGCGAACCGCCGATGCCGGCGAGGCCGGGCGTGCGGAAGCGGATCACCGACTTGTGGACCAGGCCGTTGTCGGCGAGCGACTTCGCGGGGTCGGGTGTGAAGGGCTTGCCGGAATCGAGCCAGCGCACCTGCGTCCAGTCGATGCGCGCGAAATCCGGGTGGCTGCCGTAGACGCCGGGCAGCACGTCCTTCAGCAGTGCGCCGAAGGGCATGCCGGGCGGCAGCGGCAGGCACACCGGCGAGCAGAACAGCAGGTGGTCTTCCCAGCCGATGTAGAGCAGGCGGTTGCCGTGGAAGCGGTCTTCGGCATCGGCGACGGTGCCTTGGTAGTGGGGGGCGAGTGCGACGACGGGCATGGGAGTCTCCTTGTGTTCATGTTCAATCAGTTGCTGAGGCACGCACCCTCACCCCCGCCCTCTCCCGCAAGCGGGAGAGGGAGTTCCGGCCCACGCCGGAGGTTGGGGAAGGACGCTTGTCTTGCCCCCTCTCCCGCTGGCGGGAGAGGGTTGGGGCGAGGGCGACTTCAGGCCGCCTTGGGCTGCAGGTCTTGCCCGGTCCACCGCTCCCAGTTCGCCCGGTCCGGCGAGCTGTTGAACTCGCCGCTGTCGACGCCGGGTTCGATGTGGTAGTACTGCAGCACCGCCGCCAGCGGGTTAAAGCCCTCGACGGTCGGATCGGTGCCTTCAGGGAAGCAGTTGCCCTGGTAGATCTGATGCACCGGCAGCCACGCCTGCACGTACTTCTCGGGCTCGTCCTCGAAGATGTCCTTGCACCCGTCGGAGCAGAAGTGGTGCTTCATGCCGTGGTAGGTGGTCTCGCGGTAGCAGATCTTGGTGGGGTCGTCCGGCTCGGTGAAGGCCATCGGGATCTGGCAGGTCTGGCAGAGCATCGGCAGGGTGTTGTTGAACCAGCGCTGGCCCTGCCGCTCCTGCTCGGCCAGCCATTCGAAGCGCGGGCGATACAGGCGGTCGAAGGTGTCCGGGTACTTTTCCGACAGCCAGCTCATCTCGTCGGGCTGCGGCACCCACACGTTGATGTTGGCCGCGTGCCCGTAGTTGTTGAAGATGGCCCAGGCCTCGTGCGACAGCCGCGTCTTCTCCTTGCTCGCCACCTCGTGGTACTTCGGCATGCGGATGCCGTAGCGCGAGAGGTCCTCGAACAGCGCGCCGCCGTTCTTCTCGAAGTACATCTCCCAGGCTTCCTGCCAGCTCATCACGCGCTTGGGCAGCATGTAGTCCATCATCATCGCCACCAGCGTGAGCAGTCGGTAGCCGCGCCAGAACCACTTGTCGATCCACTTCTGCACGATCGGCACGTTGTCCGGGTCCTGCTCGAGGATGAACTTCACAACCTCCAGCCCCAGCGTCATGTGGCGCGATTCGTCGCTCTGGGCCGAGAAGCCGAAGGTGACGGTCGCCATGTCGCCGTTGTAGGCCGCGCCGCTCATGAAGGGCATGAAGAGCAGGTTGGTCAGCACGTATTCGAAGGAGAACGAGATCGCGGTGATGAACTCGAAGGGCCCCGCGCTCATCGCGTCTTCGAAGTAGCTCTTGGGCACCGAGAGGTACCACACGCGGTCGTGCATGTGCTGCGGGTCGTGCAGCCCGTGGAAGTACTTGTTGAAGTGGCTGATGGTGTGGAACTGCGTCTGACAGTGGCGCAGCTCGTCGATCGACTGCATCTGGCAGGCCACCCGCGCGCCCACGCCGCGCAGCGAGCGCCCGGCCATCGCATAGCCGCGGTGCGCCGCGTATTCGAGCGGCGACACGCCGGTGAGGAAGAGCTTGAGCGTGTTCAGATAGCGCGGGTCGCTGACGTTGAACTGCCCGTTGTTCTGCTGGAAGGCGTCGATGATCGCGTAGAGCTTCTTCTCCTTCTCGCCCTGGAACTTCCAGTAAGCGTCCATGGTGAGGCGGAAGGGGTCTTCCCAGCGGTCCCAGTCGTGGATCTTGATGCCTTCGAACTGGTCGTAGGGGAACACCTTGTCCATCGGCTGGTAGCTGGTCTCCCAGCCCAGGCCGCGGGTCATCATGGCGTAGCGCTCCTTCAGGCCGAGGCGCTTGGTGGTGTGGGTCGTGCTCATGTCGTGGTCCTCGTGTGCGGTGCTCAAGCGCCCCAGTGCAGGGTGAATTCGTCGTCGCTCTCGTCGATGTTCCCGGACAGCGAGATCAGGCTCAGGTGCAGCTCCTGCGTGTCCCAGGCCCGGCCGATGCGGGCTTCCACGGTTTCGCGGCGAATGGTCAGGCGGCCGGGCGCGTCGATCTTGACCATGGCCGGGTACTCGTTGACGCTGGCCTCCGGGTTGTCGTCGACGATCGCCTCGACGATGGCGCGCGCGGACTCGCTGGTCTGCAGCGCGATGAAGACGGGGGCGCGCGTCGCGGCCTGCGGGGTGGTGGTGCTCATGCGGGTCTCCTGTTGAATCGGGTGGGGCTCAGGCGGCGAGGCCCAAGTCAAGGCTCAGGCCAAGGCGTGCGGCGCGCGCGTCCAGCTCGGCACGCACCTCGGCCAGCACGTCGGCACCGGCAGCGCCGAAGGCCAGCGCAGCCAAAGGTTCGACGGCCGCGGCAAGTTCGTCGCGCCAGTGCGCGTACCACTGCGCGAGCAGCGCGGCATTCGCGGGCGATTCGCCGGCCGCGGTCTTGAGCGTGGCGTCGACCCAGCGCGCCGTCTCGTCGAACCACTCGTTCTGGAATTCGGTCAGCATCGCCAGCGCATGGCCGGTGGCGGCGCCCTGGGCGTTGGCGAAGCGGCGGTAGAGCAGGGGGTACACCAGCCCGTCGGCCACCAGGCATTGCGCGACGAACAGCTCGAACCAGTCTGCGGTGACGAACATCTGTTCCACCGAGCGGCGCAGCCCCTGCCAGGCCGGATGCTCGAGCCAGGCCTTCTTGCCGGCATCCAGCGCGGCGCCGGTGTTGCCGTCGAGCTGCAGGCCGACGCGCGACACGTACTGCGCGATGCCCAGCCGGTCCATGGCCGCGAAGATGAAGGGCTGGGTGATGGCCGTGCCGTAGCCATAGCCGCAGCAATAACTCATGTTCATGTTGGCACCCCACTCGTAGTGCCGCAGCGGCACCAGCACCTGCTCGAGCGCCTCGCGCACCGAGGGCCCGGCCGCGGCCAGCAGGCCGCGCTTGTCGGCGAATTCGAACTGGCGGTCGGCGCCTTCTTGCTGGCGAGCCCGCGTCATCGTGTACACGCCGTAGTAGTAGTGGCGCGGGTCCTTGAAGGTGTACCAGTCGGCCATCGCGATGGCCGTGCGGCGCTTGTCGTACAGCTCGCGCTCGGGCTGCCACAGCGGCCGGTAGTGGAAGTTGGCGGTGGGCTGCATGTCGAGCGTCGCTTCCTGGTAGCGCGAAGCGGGCTTGTCGCCGAGCCGCCGCGCGATGTGCGAGAAGGTCTGCCGGATCGGCCGGATGTCGGAGGTCTTGATGTCGACTTGCACGCGTGTCTCCTGAGTGGGGATGTCGGACGGGGAAAGGGTTCAGTGGTCGATGCCCGGTGCGCCGTAGCGCCACTTCATGCGCTCGTAGTCGAGCCGGGCGCCGTCCTCGGGCGTGAGCTGCTGCACCGCATGGCGCGCGCAGAATTCGCGGAACTGGTCGAAGCGCAGCACCAGCTCCACGGCGAGTTCGGGGTCTCCGATGGCGAACTCGAACTCGACGAAGCGCGCGTCGCGGGTGCCGGTGACGCGCACGTAGCAGGTCTGCCCCGTCATGGCCGCGGCGCTTCGGCAGTCGCTGATCTGGTTGGAGAGCTTCACTTGTTCAATCCATCACTTGCCGGGCAGCAACCGCGCTGCCCTGGCCTACAGGGGCAACGGGCGTGCCAGCGCGGCTAAGTGATTGATTTGCAAAGGGGCGATCGCCGCGCGGCGCGAAGTCGCGGGTTCTCCCGGATCATGGGTTGATCATTTGCTGCGCTGCAGCTTGATCAAATGGTGAAACCGCCGCGGCGGCAGCTGTCTGGTACAAGAAGCCCCATGACCGATCCGCTTGCGGCTTCCATCATCGATCTCGCCCTCGGCCTGGAACTCGGCGCGTCCGACCCGGCCGCCGGCAACCGCTGCTTCGTCGAGGGCCTGGCCTTGTCGTCGGGGCAGGACGGCGTGGTCGAAGTCCGCGCGAAGAAGCTCGAGGCGGCGGCGCTGCGGCTCGCCATGGGGCCGCTGGCGATGGACCTGGGCCGCATCGCCGTCCACGGCATGGTGGCCCGGCTGCGAACCGAGGCCGGGGCCATGCGCCTGGCCGGCGTCGAGGCCGCGGAGGTGGAGTTCTCGGGCCTCGTGCTGCACGGCCCGCTGGTCGTGCCGGACGCGATCCGCCACGTGTGGGATGCCACGCACAAGCCGGGCGGGGCGGCGTCGCCGGCACCCGGTGCGGCGCCCGCCGACGCCTGGTCGCTCGGCCCGCTGGGCCAGATCGACGGCACGATCCGCAGCGAGATCACCGACGCCCACCTGCTCTTCGACGCCGACGTGACCGTGCCGATCCGCTTCGGCCAGATCGACTTCAACGACGCGACCGTCGAGCACGTCGGCCCCGACTCGCGCATGGGCGTGAGCCGCATGGGCTTCTACGTCGACGCACCGAACGGACGCAGCTACCTGTACCAGTTCGCGTCGGCTCCGCTGGCCGGCGTGGAGTTCGAGCGCCGTGGAGCACTGCTGAGCCCGTGGGTCTCCGAGCGCGGCAAGCTGCTTCTGCAGCCTTTCGTCGAATCGATGCTGCGGCAGGGCCGCAGTGGCGCGGGCCAGGGGCTCACCGAACAGGCGCGCTTGCTGCTGGGTCGCACCGCGCTGTCGGGCGACGTTCAGCTCGGCGATGGTCGCCTGGCGGTGCCCGGCCTGCAGGCCGAACTGGAAGGGCGCAGCGAAGGCCGCAACGCATTGAAGCTGCATTCGAAGGCCGTGGGACGCGGCCTGAGCGTCGAGATGGCCGCGCTGTCGGCCCGCGACGCGGTCGCCACCTGGAAGAAGGCCAAGGTCGCCTGCGAACGAATCGCGGCAGGGCTCGAATTGCAGCTGATCGTCGACGGTCCGCGGCTGCGCTTCGTCCTCGAACTCGCCGACGGCAGGCTCACGCGGCCGCGGCTCGACCTTCAGCGCACGTCGCGAACCCCATGATCTTCCGGAACTGAGCACGACGATGGACCGCTTCGACGCAATGCTGGCCTTCGCGCGCGTGGTGGAGGCCGGCAGCTTCACCAAGGCGGCCGAGACGCTCCAGATGAGCAAGACCAGCGTGACGCAGCTGGTGCAGCAGCTCGAAGCGCGCCTGCGCGTGAAGCTGCTCAACCGCACCACGCGCAAGGTCAACGTCACGGCCGACGGCGCCGCCTACTACGAGCGCGTGCTGCGCCTGCTGGCCGACATGGACGACGCCGAGACCAGCCTCTCGGGCGCCTCGGCCTCGCCGCGCGGCCGCTTGCGCGTCGACGTGCCCAGCCCGCTGGCCCGCATGATCCTGGTGCCGGCCCTGCCGGCCTTCCACGCGCAATACCCGGACATCCAGCTCGACATGGGCGTGAGCGACCGCATGGTCGACCTGATCGGCGACCACGTGGACTGCGTGCTGCGCGGCGGTGAGCTGGCCGACCAGTCGCTCATGGCGCGCCGCGTGGCCGACTTGCAGCTCGGCGTGTTCGCGTCGCCGAGCTATCTGGCGCAAGCCGGCACCCCGCGTCACCCCCGCGAGCTGGAAGACTCGCACCATCGTGTCGTGGGCTTCATGCGGCTGAGCGACGACAGGGTGTCGCCCTATGCGATGCGGCGCGACGGCGAGAGCATCCGCGTGCAGGGCCGCTACGTGCTCGCGGTCGACGACGGCAATGCCTACCTGGCGGCCGGACTCGCGGGTTTGGGCGTGCTGTGGCTGCCGCAGTACATGGCGAAGGCGCACGTCGCGTCGGGCGAGCTGGTGCCCTTGTTCGAGTCATGGCAACTCGACCCGATGCCCTTGTACCTGGCCTATCCGCCCAACCGGCACGTGAGCGCCAAGCTGCGCGTGTTCATCGACTGGGTCGCCGAGCTGATGGCGCAGCACGCGCCGGTCGGTGCCGCAAGCGGCTGAGGCGCCCGCTCAGGCCGTGGTGACGGCCGCGAGGCGGTGCGCCAGCGTTCCCACGCGCCGCAGCGCCCGGCGGTGCGCATCGTCCCAGCTGCCGCCCACGCCGAGCCGCACGCAGTGGCCGAAGTTCTTCGTCACGCTGAACATGGTGCCGGGCGCGATGACGATGTTCTCGGCAAGGCAGGCCTGGAACAGCGCGAGGGCGTCGATGTCGTGCGGCAACTCGGCCCACAGGATCAGCCCGCCGGGCGGGTTGGTGACGCGCGTGCCTTCGGGAAAGTGCTCCGCGATCAGCCCGCGGGCCTCGTCGACGCGCGCCGCGAGGCTGGTGCGCAGCTGGCGGTAGCCGGCCACGATGCCGGGCTGCGTCAGCAGGTCGGCCATGGCGCGTTCGAGAACGGCGGGCTGGCTGCCGCTGGTCGCCTGTTTGAGCCTCGCGAGCTGCGTCCCCCAACGTCCGGCCTCGACCCAGCCCAGGCGCAGGCCGGGCGCCACGGTCTTCGAGAACGATCCGCAGACCATCACGTGCCCCGTGCCGTCGAAGGCGCGCACCGCGCGGCGCTGCTCTTCCTGCTCGGCCAGGTCGTTGTAGAGCACGTCTTCGATCAGCGGCACGCCGCGGCGCGCCACCATCCGGGCCAGACGTTCGCGGTCGGGCAGCGGCATCGTGGCGCCGAGCGGATTCGACAGCGTCGGAACCGCCAGCACGGCCTTCACCGGCTGCGTGTCGAAAGCCAGTTGCAGCGCATCGAGCGAGAGACCCGTGCGCGGATGGGTCGGTATTTCGAGCGCACGCAGGTGCAGGTTTTCAAGGATCTCCAGAAAGCTGAACAGCGTCGGCGACTCGAGCGCGACCACGTCGCCCGGCTGCGTGACCGAGCGCAGGCACAGCGTGATCGCCTCCAGGCAGCTGTTGGTGACGACGATGTCGCGCGCGTCGAACTGGCAACCCATGCGCAGGACATGGCGTGCGATGGCGCGCCGCAGGCTGTCGTCGCCCGGGCCGATGGTGTAGTGGGTCAGCGTGGCGCGATGGCGCTGCGCCGCGCGGCTGACGGCGCGACGCACGCGCTCTTCCGAGAACAGGTCGGAGCCGGGGCAGGCGGCACCGAAGGAAATGTAGCCCGGGTCGTGCGCCAGGCGCATCACACGCTCCGCCAGCGAGCTGACGTCCACCGCCATCGAGCCGGGAGGCGGGTTCGAGAGCTCGGGCTCGGGCAGGCGCGGCGGCCGCGCCGCGACGAAGTAGCCCGAGCGCGGCCGGGCCTCGATGAGCCGCGAATCCTCGAGCATGCGATAGGCCTGGACCACGGTGCCCAGCGATACGCCGTGCCGGCGCGCCAGTTCGCGCACCGACGGCACGCGGTCGCCGCGCGCCAGCGTGCCCGCGCGGATCGGGGAGGCGATGGAATCGGCGATGCGCAGGTACAGGGTGCGGTCATGAGCGAGGTCTTGCTCATGGTCGACCACGTGGATGTGCGCAGGGTCTTGCTCCGGCATGCGCGCCATTCTGTACCGATGGCGTGCCGGGCCACTGGTACAGATGCCCGTCGCAGCGACTGGTACAGGCGATGCGAGCGGGCATCTGTACCGCACAGCTTGCCCGCCGGCTGTGGCTGTGCGGAGCGGCCCGTCGCCGGTATCTTCACGTCCATCGAGTCTCTCCGGGCTCATCGTTGCAACGAAAGGACAAGCGCATGGACCTCCATACCTGGCTCATCTACGTCGCGGCCGTCACCGGCCTTTCGGCGTCTCCGGGCCCGAACGGCCTGTTGGCCCTGACGCACGGCGCCGTGTACGGCTGGCGCAAGGCCACGTACACCGTGACCGGCGGCGTGTTCGGCTTCGTCGTGGTCATCGCGCTGTCGATGTTCGGCATCGGCGCGCTGCTGGAGGCCTCGGCGGCCTGGCTCACGGCGATGAAGTGGATCGGCGGCGCCTACCTAGTCTGGCTCGGCATCCAGGTCTGGCGTTCGCCGCCGGCCAGCGCGCGGGTCGAGGCGGCGGCGATCGAGCGCTCGGGCGCATCGATGTTCAGGCAGGGCGCGCTGTCGGCGCTGACCAACCCGAAGGTGCTGCTCTTCTTCGCCGCCTTCCTGCCGCACTTCATCGACCCGGCCCGGAGCCTGCTGACGCAGTTCGCCGTGATGGCCGGCACCTTCGCGGTGCTGGAGTTCGCGACAGAGCTGGTGATCGTGGCGATGGCGCAGCGCATCGGCGCCTGGCTGGCGCGGGCCGGCAAGCGCTTCAACCAGGTCTGCGGCGGGCTCTTCATGGCGATCGGGGCGGCGCTGCCGCTTCGCGCCTGATCTTTTCAGCCCGATGCTCTTTTCGCTCGATCTTTTTCCGCTCGATTTGTTTTCAACCGTTACCAGGAGTCGAACATGCAGCAACAGGACAACGAAGAGGGCACGCCTTTCAAGGGCGGATGCGCCTGCGGAGCGATCCGCTTCGAGATCGCCGATGCGCCCATCGCGATGAACGACTGCCAGTGCCGCGACTGCCAGCGCCGCAGCGGCACCGGCCACGGCTCGTACATTAGCTTCGGGTCGCGCGCCAAGCTAACGCTGACCGGCGAGGCCAAGGAATGGAGCGTCACGGGAAGCGGCGGGCTGGTCAAGCAGCATGCCTTCTGCCCCGCCTGCGGCAGCCCGGTGTACCTGAGCTTCCCGGCGATGCCCGACGTGTTCGTCGTGCATGCGGGCAGCCTCGACGACCCGTCCAGGTACCAGCCGCAGCACGTGACCTACACCATCCGGGGCCACGCCTGGGATGCCATCGACCCGGCGCTGATGCGCTACGAGCGCATGCCCCCGGGCCAAGGCTGAAGCGCTACGACGCCGGCAGCCCTTCCTTCTTGAGCCGGTACGCGAGCTGCGGCCGCGTGATGCCCAGCAGCCGCGCCGCCTGCGACAGGTTGCCCTTGGCACGCTGCATGGCGGCACGCATCAGGCGCTGCTCGAGCCCGGCGATGTCGATGCGCTGCTCGAGCACCTGCTCGCACAGCGCGTCGAGCGTGTTGCCGGCACCGGCACCGGCACCGGCGCCGGCGCCGGCGTCATCGGCGCACAGCTGGCCGCTGGCGTCGACGTGGCTGCGCCCGGCTGCGTCGGCTGCCGCTGCGCCGGGCGGCGTGATCCACAGGTGCGCCGCCTCGATCTCGCCATGGTCCGGCGTCAGCAGCACCGCGCGTTCGATCACGTTTTCGAGCTCGCGGATGTTGCCGGGCCAGCCGTGGCGCAGCACCTCGCGCATCGCCTTGTCGGTCAGGCCGCGCAGCTTCTTGCTGTAGAGCGCGCTGAACTTCTCGACGAAGCGCGCCACGAGCGGCGGAATGTCGGCGGTGCGCTCGCGCAGCGGCGGGATGGTGATGGGGAAGGTGTTGAGCCGGTAGAACAGATCGCTGCGAAAGCGCCCGGCCTGCATGGCCTGCTGCAGGTCGACGTTGGTGGCGGCGACGATGCGCACGTCCACGCGCGTCGGCTGCTCGGCGCCCAGGCGCTCGATCTCGCCGGTCTGCAGCACGCGCAGCAGCTTGACCTGGGTGGCCGGTGGCAGGTCGCCGGCCTCGTCGAGGAACAGCGTGCCGCCGTGCGCGCGCTCGAAGCGGCCGGCGCGCGCATGGTGGGCGCCGGTGTAGGCGCCTTTTTCCACGCCGAACAGCTCGGCCTCGATCAGCTCGTGCGGAATGGCGGCGCAGTTCACCGCGATGAAAGGCTGCTTCGCGCGCGGCCCGTTGTCGTGCAGCCAGCGCGCGAACAGCTCCTTGCCCACGCCGGTTTCGCCCAGCAGCAGCACGGTGATGGCGCTGTTGGCGGCGTTGCGCAGCAGGTCGAAGGCGGCGCGGAAGCCGGGTGACACGCCTACCAGCTTCTGGTCGTACTCGCGGCGCGGCTGCAGCGCGCGGATGTGCTCCAGCCCCAGGTTGAACTCGATCAGCTTTTCTGCCACGTGGTGCTGGCGGAAGTAGTCGAGGTAGCGCGGGTCCTGCCAGTCCTCGGCCGGCTGGCCCAGGATGCGGCAGCGGCTGTCGCCCATGCTGGTGCACTCGATCTCCTTGAAGACGATCAGGCGGCCCATGAAGGCGCTGGTGTAGCCCGAGGCGTAGCCGATCTGCGACCAGCATTGCGGGTCTTCGCCGTAGCCGAACTCGGCCACGTGGGCCTCGCATTCCCAGGCGTTCTCCCAGATGAATTCGCCGTGGAAGTGGCGCGTGGCCAGGTCCATCTCGATGTGCACCTTCTCGACCCTGACGATGCCTTCGATGGAGTGCAGGCGCGGCCCGAGCATGAAGGCGTCTTCGGTGCGCAGGCCGTCCTGCGTGCGGGCCTTGGCGGCCATCTCGCCGTCGCGCTGGCCGGAGGCGAAGCCCATGCGCACCAGCAGGCTGCGGGCGCGCTCCACGCCGAGCGTGTCGAGCAGTTCCTTGCGCAGCTCGGCGAAGGCGCGCGCATGCAGCAGCAGCATGCGCTGCTCGTCCAGCCAGATGTGGCCCGAGCCGGCGCTGAAGCGCAGGAGCGAAAGCAGATCTCCCACGTCCGGTGTCTCCTGTTGGTTTGATCCTGGGGCGTGCCGGATGCTAGCAGCAAGGGGGCTGGAAGAGGGGCCGCAGGCGGCACGGCAAGCGGGGCTGGCACGGCCTTCGCTATCATGCCCCCGGCCTTTTTCCCGGGCCGTGCCCATGTCGACGATGCCATCCGGTGCCATTCCGCGGATCTCGTTCCGCTCGAGCGACCTTCCGTCGTCGGAGGTGCGCGACCACGTGCGCGGTCGCTTCGCTTCCTCGGGCAACTACGAGCTGCTGCTGCCCGAGCAGCCCATCGACCCGCAGGGCATCGAGCACCAGGGCTACATGCTGGGCGGCATGGTGATGATGACGCGCCGCAACGTGCCGCATGCGCTGGTGCGCGACGAGCGCCTGATCCGCACGAGCCAGGTCGACCACTACACGTTGAACCTGCCGCTGTCGCAGAGCGCGCCTTCGCGCTACACGATGGCCGAGGGCCGCACCATCGAATTCGGCATGGGCGCACCGCTCTTCGCCGACCTGGCCCATCCACTGCGCTTCGAGTTCGCGGCAGGCTCGGACCTGTCGCTGTTCATCCCGCGCGACGCGCTCGACGAAGTGTTGTCGCGCAAGGTCGACATCCGCGGCGTCGTGCCGCGCGGCGTAGCGGGTGCATTGCTGGGCGACCACCTGCGCATGCTGGCGGCCAGTGCCGAGACGATGACGCTGCCGGAGGCGCAGGCGGTCTCGCGCGCCACGCTGCACCTGATCGCGGCGAGCATCGCGCCCATGGCCGAATCGCTGGCGCTCGCGCGCGCCGATTTCGAGCACCTGCTGGCGCGGCGCATCGGCCGCTACATCGACGCCAACGTGCAAGACCCGGAGCTGTCGGCGCAGCACATCTGCGCCAAGTTCGCACTGTCGCGTTCGACGCTCTACCGGCTGCTGGAGCCCATGGGCGGCGTCACGTCGTACATCCGCGAACGCCGGCTCGCGCGCATCCACGCCGTGCTGGCCAAGCCGCACCAGCGCATTCACCTGGCCAGCCTGGCCGACGACTACGGCTTCAAGAGCGCGTCGCACTTCAGCCGCGCATTCCGCGACCAGTACGGCTACAGCCCCAAGGCCGTGCGCGCCATGGCGGTGCCGGCGGCCGACACGAAGCTCGCGCTGCCGACGGACAACGGCTTCTCGGACTGGCTCAACGCGATCCGGCTCTAAGCCGTCGCGGCCAGCGACGGCCGGTCAGAAGGTCGCCTGGATCACGCTGCCGCCGACGCCCTGGCATTCGCCCGTGCGGCCGCCGCCCATGCCTGCATCGGGTTGCGTCATCTGGAAGCGGCAGCGCAGCAGCGCGCCGCCCGGGCTCTTGAGGTTGGCGATGACGCGGCCGCTGTAGACGGTGCTGAACTGGGTCGCGTCCATCATGCCGGGCATGCCGCCCATGGGCCAGTCGCTCCAGGCATTGGGCCAGCCCGCCCACATGGGCGCGAGCGTGTCGCTGTCGACCTGGCGGGTGACCTGCATGAAGCGGCCCTGGTAGGTCGCGTCCGGCAGCTTGGCGGTCATGGTGCCGTCGATCGACCCGTCCTTGCTCTGCCAGGAGAACTGCACCGGGGTGGTGGCGCGGCCGTTGCGGACGACGTCGCCGCCGAAGGTGCCGGTGGTGGTGCAGGCGCCCAGCAGGGCGGCGGCGGCGAGGGCGCCGGTGATGGCGGCGAAACGAAGAGTGGTCATGGTGTGGCCTCGAAGAGAAAAGTGGTTCGATCTGAGGACACCGATGGTGCTGCGCGCCGCTTGCGCCGTGCTGCACCTGCGTCCCAGTTGTGGCATCGGCGTCCCGAAACGCCGGCCGAGCCGCGCAAGGTGACGAATCGGGCAGGCGATGCGACTTGGGACGGCCCGGCATGAAACGGGACGGCTCGGCAACAACGCCGAGGCTGCGATTCCTACGATTCCATCACCAACATCCACCAAGGAATTTCGACATGAGAACCCTGAACAAGTCCTTCAAGGCCCTGGTCGCCGCCACGCTGGCGGCCGCCGCGCTGGCCGCATCCGCCGCCGCGCCGTCGCCCGTCGTCGACGTCGACAGCGCGATGGTCGTGCCCGTTGCCGGCGGCTGCGGCCCCAACGGCTGGCGCGGCCCCTGGGGCGGCTGCCGCTCCACGCCGTATTACGGCCCGCTGCCTGGCGGCTACTACCAGGAGCGCCCGGTCATGGGCAACGGCTGCCCGCCCGGCTACTGGCGCGGCCCCTGGGGCCACTGCCGCAACACGCCGTACCACGGCCGCCTGCCGAACGGCGGCTGGAAGTGAGCATGCCTGCGGGAGTGAGCACGGCTCGCCCGCAGCGTGACGAGCCCATCATTCGCATCCCCGCGCTGGGCCTGACGGTCCGCGTGCGTTTCGCGCCCGATCCGCAGGGCGGCGGCTCGGCGATCGTGGAGACCACCAATGCGCCGGGCTTCGGCCCGCCGCTGCACAGGCGCCGCGAGGCCGAGATCTTCGAGATCGTCACCGGCCGCTACCTCTTCGAGATCGACGGCCGGCGCTTCATCGCGCGGCGCGGCGATCTGGTGCGCGTGCCGGGCGGCGCGGCACGGGCCTTCGTCAACGTGACGGGCACGGGCGCACGGCAGAAGGTGATCATCGAACCGGGCATCGACGCGGCCAACTTCTTCGCGGAGCTGGCCCTTGCGCTGGACCGCGGCGCTGCCCCTGTCGGCGACGACTTGCCGTTGGACGCGGGCGCACGGCTGCGTGCCTTCGGCGAACGCTGGGGCGTGGTGTTCCTGGGGCCGCCGCTCGACGCGGCCGAGGCCTCGCCTTTCGGCAGCGCGCTGTAAGCGCTGCGCCCTCAGCTTTCCGGCCCGCCGGCCGCGCCGCAGTCGCTCGGCGCGGGCTTGCCGGCGAGCCGGTCCGCCATCCAATCGACGGCCGTGCTCGCGCCGTCGCGGCCGGCGAAGCCGTGGTTTACCCCCGGCAGCATGACCATCCGCACAGGCCCGCCGGCGGCGCATTGGCGCGCGGCGTAGGCCTGCGTCACATCCGGCCGCACCAGTGTGTCGTCGCTGCCCTGCACCAGCAACAGCGGCAGCTCGCGCGGCAGCTGGCCTGGCGAGTTGTCCTGCAGCATGCGGCCCCAAGGCTCGAGCTGCGTGAGGTCGGGCACCGTCAGAAAGCCGTGCTGCAGCCCGCGCTGCGACACCATGCGCTCCACCATGTCGATGGCCGACTCGATGCATTCGCCGGCCAGCGCGTCCATCGCGGGCACCGCCCGGGGCAGCACCAGCCTGTCGATCGGCAAACCGTACACGCGGGTCCAGGACCACAGCGTCATCGCCGTCAGGTTGCGTCCGCCGTCGGTGGCGAAGTCGTCGTGCAGCAGCGTACGAAGGTCGGTGGCCGGCGCGGCCGCGGCCACGCCCACCAGGTCCAGGTCGGGCGCGTAGTCCCGCGCGATGAGCCCGGTGAAGAGCGCCGCCTGACCGCCCTGCGAATGGCCCCACACCGCGAAGCGCCTGCCAGCAGCGGCGCCGGGCAGGGCGCGCGCGGCGCGAACCGAATCGAGCACCGCCCGCGCCTCGCTGCGGCCGACCAGGTAGGGATGCGGGCCGGCCGTGCCCAGGCCGGCATAGTCGGTCGCCACCACCACCTCGCCACGCGCGAGCATGTCGCGCAAGCCCTGCACGCTGCGGAAGGCGCCCAGCGCGAGCGAGGGCGCGCAGCGCTGCACCACGCCGCTGGTGGGATGCGCCCACGCGACCATCGGCCGGCCGCCTTCGGGTGGTGGGCCCGCGGGCACCACCACGAAGCCCGACACCGCGATCGGCTCGCCGCGCTCGCCGACCGAGGTGTAAAGGATGCGCGTGGCCGTGGCGCCCAGCGGTGCGCCGAGCATCGGCTCTGCGCGCAGCAGGGTGCCGGGCCGCGTGTCGGGTCCATTCAGCACGGGCGGGTCGTAGAAGCCGGCGGCCTGCGACATCGCCACGCTCAGCGTCGTGGCGGCCGCCAGCACGAAGGTGCGTAGTGCCCTGAGTTTCATGTCTTGCTCCGCTGGATTGCCGGCGAAGGCGTGCGGTCGCGGGGGCGGGCAGCGGCTACGGTTGTGCGCCGCGCAGTGGTGGCGGTGGGCCGATACGGCGAACGGTCCGACACGCGGCCGGGCGCGCGCACCAGGATCGGGAACAGGAAGAAGCCATTCATGGGACAGCCTGGGACGGTGAGTACAGATCGGTGCAGCATGGGGGCTGCGGTGCAGGCGATTGTTCTTTCGCAGGGGGCGACGGGGTGTGCTGGGCGTCCCAGTTCTGCTCTTCGCATGCCAGGCGGCGGGACGATCTGGACACTCGGCCTGCGATCCGGGACGCGCAGGCAAGTACTGGAACGCAGAGTTCACACGCCGGCGCCACCAAAACCTACAGTTCACCCCGTCGGATCAGCGCCCTTGCTGCCCGGCTCGCCCAGTCGCCGGGCTTGCGGCGACACCCTCGATTCGATGATGACTGCCATGAACCCGCCTCTCTGCTCGCCGCATGCCCAACGCATCCCGTACCTGAACTTCGATTCGCGCGACTACGCGCCGGGCGAAGCCATGGGGGTCTGGCAGCAGTCGCTGGCCCGCAGCTGGGACCTGAGCCTGGACGACGAGGTGTCCGGCAAGCCCTTTCATGCCTACTCCGACATGTGGCACATGGACCGCCTGCTGGTCGGCACCGGCGCCTTCGGCCCGGTGCAGGTGCGCACCCGCCGCGAGCGCAACATCCGCGCCGACCAGCTCGACCACTACCGCCTGATCCTGCTGCGCGAAGGCCAGTTCGACTGCGACGCCGAAGGCCGCCGCACTGCCCTGACGCCCGGCCGCTTCGTCATCACCGACATGGCCCGTGCCGAGACCAACGAATCGTGCAGCGACAGCATGGTGATGTTCATTCCGCGCGAGCAGCTCGACGACGCGCTGCCGCGCCCCATGGACCTGCACGGCCTGTCCCCGGACAACGCCTGCTCGCGCCTCCTGGGCGAACACCTGGCGGCCCTGCTCGCCCAGCTGCCCGAGGCCACGGTCGAAGAAGTGCCCGGCCTGTCGCGCGCCACCGTCAACCTGGTGGCCGCCTGCATCGCCGCCACGCCCCAGAACGTGGAAGGCGCCCGCTCCGCCGTCGAACACGTGCTGCTGCGGCGCGGCCGCCGCTTCATCGAGCAGCAGTTGCAGGACGACGAGCTGGGCGCGCAGGCGCTGTGCGCGCACCTGGGCGTTGCGCGCTCCACGCTCTACCGGCTGTTCGAGCCCTTGGGCGGCGTGTCGCAGTTCATCAAGGAGCGCCGCCTGGCCCGCATCCACGAGCTGCTGAGCGGCGGCGAGCACCAGGCCTCCATCGCCAGCCTGGCAGAGCAGTTCGGCTTCAAGAGCGCAGCCCATTTCAGCAAGGCCTTTCGCGCGCAGTACGGCTACAGCGCCCGCGAGGTGGTGCGCGAGGCGGGTGGCCTGTCGCAGGTTGCGGCCGGGGCTGTTCGGTTGGATCGGTGGCTTGGGGCGTTGATGCACTGAGCTCACGACTCGGTCGAGATCCCAAAGTGCAGGTCAATCCATAGGGGGCTTGCGTCGACGTGTATGGGACACCGGGGATGTCGATGTCAGGTTTCTTCATGTAGTCATAGAGCGACACAGGGCCGCCCGGACATCACTTGTTTGGAGTGTTTGTCTGGTCGAGTTTGCGTTTTGCCTTGACGAAGTCCCAGAGGACGCCGAGGCCGTATACGGGGGCCCAAGGGACGCTCATGGCCCATGGAAGCCAGACGCCTTTTGCTCGACCGCTGTCGAAGCCGTTGCTGAGGCCAAGGCACACGAACATGGCCGAGAAGAATGCAGAGATTGCGAAGATCATCGAGAGGAAATAGAGGAGAGCAATCCTCGATTTGCGCCAGTGCACATCGTTTTCAAGACTCCAGAGGTTGGGCTCGATCCAGAGTGGAATCGCGTGGAAGTCATATGGGAAGCCAGGTACGTTGATTTCCGGCTTCCTCATTGAGTCCGCCCGGCTGGGCGATGTTGAACTTGATTGACCCGACTCCTCGTGCATTGCGCGCGGGCGATGACTATTGTTGTGTGTCTTCTGGAACTTCCGCATCGGCTTCCCGCTTAGCTATGAAATAGGCCCGGAGAGCAAGGAGTCCGTACGGAGGTGAGATCACTCCGATGCAGGCTGCGCAGACGATTCACACGCCCAGCGCCCTCGGGCTCGCAAAGCCACTCACAACGCCAAGCCAACGATAGAAGGGAGTGCAAGCAACTGCTGTAAACCCCGCCATCGATAGCGCGTACAGCAATGCCACGTTCGTCCGACGGAGTGGCACGTGTTTGGCGGTCTTCCAAAGGTCCGGCTCGAACCATTGCGGGATCGCGTCGACGTTGTACGGGTTTCCGGGGAGATTGAATTCCGGCTTGTTCATGCGCTGCAACCACCAACGCGCGCGGCACAAATGCCTGGAAGGAAGGCCGATTCGCCCGCCGCCACCGGGTGCACGAAGAATTCATGAATCACTCGTTCGCTATGTGGCGTGGTCGGCTTCGCGCTTTGCCTTGTTGAAGTCCCACAAGACGACAAGCGTACGGAGGCGCAAGGGAGATGGTCATGACCCATGGAAGCCAGACTCCCAGCGCTCTGGTGCTGTCGAACCCGCTGCTGACGCCCAAGTACAGAAAGATTGGCAAGAAGATCGCGGTTGCCATGCCGATCATCGAAAGGCCATAGAGAAGGACGAGCTTTGATCGTCTCCAATGCACGTTGACCTCGAGGTTCCAAAGGTCTGGCTCGATCCAAAGTGGGATCGCGTCGAAGTTGTAGGGAAAGCCGGGGACATTGAATTCGGGGTTCTTCATTCTTGCTTTGCATCAACATCTCGCTTAGCTTTCGCAAAGCCCCATAGAGCGATCAGCCCATACAGAGGTGCGGTGATGCCTATCCCAACGGCCCACAAGACCCAGATGCCAAGCGCCTTCGAACTGTAAATCCGCCATTCATGACGAGAGAAAGGTACAGGGGCCGATGCTTGAGCGGGAGGCGAGGCTCGGTGCGTTGGCTGTTGTCCTCACCCTTGATGCTCATCGGCTTTGACGGCTTCACGATTTGCTTTGGCGAAATCCCATAGGACAGTCAGTCCATAGGCCGGTGCAATTGCCACGCCGACAAGCCATAGAAACCAGATTCCAAGAGCCCTGCCGCTGGCAAATCCATTGCCTATGCCCAGAAAGAGGTAAATGGGTAAGCACACTGTCGTGCCCATGCCGATGCAGGAGAGCGCGTACAGCACTGCAATCTTGGTTCGGCGGTATCGCACGGGACTGGTGAGATTCCAGAGGTTCGGCTCTATCCATCGGGGGATGGCATCGAAGTCATACGGAACTCCCGGAACATTGATTTCAGGCTTATTCATTGGAAAGTTTTGTGCATCGACTTCCAGAGGCGAAGCTGCATTCCAACCTCGGGACTGGCGTCGTCCACCATTGGCCCATCGTTTGCGTGTTCATAGCCGCCTCCCCACCGTCGCGAACAGTGCGCCCTATTGCCTGCGAACTGAAAGCCCACGTGCCCAGGGTCGGCCAAGTTGTTGGAATCCATTGCGTTGGCGGCCAAGCTCACCGCAACGCGGCTGGCCAGCGAACTGGGCGATGCTGAACTTGATTGACCCGACTTCTCGTGCATTGCGCGCGGGCGATGACTATTCGTTTGTGTATTTTGGAATCTCCGCATCGACTTCCCGTTTAGCTATGAGATAGGCCCGGAGAGCAAGAAGTCCATACGGAGGTGAGATCTATATCTCGCTTGGCTTTCGCAAAGCCCCGGAGAGCGACCAGCCCATACGGAGGTGCGGTGACGCATATCCCAACGGCCCATAAGCCCCAGATGCCGAGGGCCCTCGAACTATTGAATCCACCACTCATGCCAAGCCATAAGTACAAGGGCAGGCATATGAGGGTGACTTGGCCGACGATCGAAAGTCCGCAGAGAAAGGCGATCGTGGTTTTTCGATACCGAACAGGTTTGGCCAAGTCCCACAGGTCCGGTTGGATCCAAAGCGGAATTGCATTGAAATGGTAGGGATTGCCTGGGACGTTGAACTCGAGCTTCTTCAAGGATTGCACCGACACCCTCGGTGGGCACCCAGGGTGTTCATTGGTCAAGCCTCGTGACTCGTTCGGCCTCGCGTTTCGCCTTCACGAAGTCCCAAAGCACGCCAAGCCCGTACACCGGTGTGAAGGCGATGGACATCGCCCATGGAAGCCATATGCCTAGCGCTCTTGTACTCGAAAATCCGTTGCTGATGCCAAGCCATAAATACATGGGAAGGCAGACCACCGTAGTTGCGGCGATACCAGACAAGCAATAGAACGCAGCAATCTTGGTGCGTCGAAAGCGAACAGCGGTGGCGATGTCCCACAAGGCGGGCTCGATCCATAGCGGGATGGCGTCGAAGTTGTATGGGACACCGGGAATATTCAGTTCAGGTTTCTTCATCGCTACCCATCAGCAATGGCTGCTATTGGTGAAGTGGCACTCGACTCTCGGGACAGGCGTTGTCCACCATGTGTTGCTAACTCGATCCTGGGTTGCCGTTTCACCTCCTTCTCGAACAACGCGCGCCGTTCCTTGCGAACTGATTGCCCAAGTACCTAGATTTGCCCAGGTTGTGGGAATCCACTGGTTTGCCAAGCCGAAATACGCGTTTGCTCCCAGCTTGACGGCCCCACCTGCTGCACCGCCTATTCCTCCCCACATCAAATCGAAGGGCGTCGCTTGCAGGTTGAAGCTGTACTCGACTGTTGCGCCCAGCGGGAAGCCGATGAGTAAGGCCCCAAACCACCGGCCGATGGTTAGACCGCCGACACCGCCCGATAGAGCAGTTGTTTGCGCAGCTACGCCCGCGGCGACTACTGCGGGAGCGCCATGCGCAGCCGCGAATGGCGCGCCTGCCAGCAGCGCCGCAGCAACCACCGTATTGAGTTGACGCTGATCCTCAGCTTGGTTGACTGCATTGGAGGGATTGCGATTCGCGCCGTAGACGATGCATGTGATGGTGGCGCAATCGAAGTACCGAGGGTTGTCTTCCGCGCGAGGGCTTGGTCCGTAGCGCATCGCGGTGCGATCGAACACGTAGGGTGAGTTGGTGCCACCCGTGTTTTGAACGATGAAGTTCATGAGGTCGGGCTGCGGGGCAGGTGGCAGGACCTCCGAGAGCACCTGATCTCTTGCCGTGAAGCGCAGACCTGCGTCGTAGTTCAGGTCGCCGATCACTGTACCGGTCGGAGATGCCGCTCCGACCGATGCGCCGCTTTCGCGGATGTACGACTGCTGGCTACCGGACCGTTCCACGATGTTGCCGTTGGAATCGCGCCTGCCCGCCCAACGCAGTGCGCTCTCGATTTCCTCGGCGGAGTAAGGGCCGAGTCGAGCGAGCTGCGCGGCGCGTGCGCGTTCGTCGGGATGGAGTATTCGGTTGTTCTCCACCGCGTTGGCTGCTGCACCTGCGGCGACATGAAGGGCACGCTCGTCTCCGCCCGCGATTGCTGCCGCGATACCGCCGATGAGCCGCGATGCTTCGATGGTCTCCAAGTTGCGGCTCTGGTCACCAGTCGGATTGAGATACTGGGCCGCGAGATGCCCGGCAACTGCACCGATGGCGCCCGGCGCGCAGCCATCGCCCGTGCCTGCCCGTCCCGCACCGACGGCGCAGCCGGCCATGGCGTGCGCCATCTC
>NZ_LYVO01000028.1 GCF_001984055.1 Variovorax sp. KK3 | reverse complement strand
CCCCGGTGAGGGGGTTGGCGGACCACACGAAGTGGGGGAGCCTGGGGGAGAGCGTCATTTCAGGCGGCCATCGAGGCGAGGGCGGCCAGCGGCTGTCGAACGCTCGGCGTGCCGGGCGATCGAGCCTCGGGCCGTGTCGCGCCGGGCCCGAGCACGCGGGCATCGGCCGCCGTCCACGAGAGCCGCACGCGCTCGCCCACAGCGTAGGGCCGCTCCGCGAAGGCGCGCTCGGTCAGCTGCACCGACACGCCGCGCCGCTCGGGCGTCGACTCGGCCAGGTGCAAGCCCATGAGCACGTAGGTGCCTTGGTACTCGACGTCGGTGACATCGGCGGCCAGGCCCTCGCCGTCGGGTGCGATGCGCGTGTGGTCGTGGCGCACGGCGATCAGGCCGCCGCCGGGCACGGCCAGCACGTTGTGGCCGCCCATGAAGCGGGCGACGAATTCGCTGGCCGGATGGTTGTAGACCTCGTGCGGCGAGCCGACCTGCTCGATCAGGCCGTGGTTCATCACCACCATGGTGTCGGCCAGCGCCATCGCCTCTTCCTGCGAGTGCGTGACGTGGATGAAGGTCAGGCCCAGCTCCTTCTGCCAGCGCCGCAGCTCGGCGCGCATCTGGATGCGCAGGAAGGGGTCGAGCGCCGACAGCGGTTCGTCCAGCAGCAGCACGCGCGGCTCGGTGATCAGGGCACGGGCCAGGGCCACGCGCTGCTGCTGGCCGCCGGACAGCTCGGCCGGCTTGCGCTGCGCCAGGTGGCCCATGGCCACGCGCTCCAGCAACTGGCCGGCGCGGCGATGGCGTTCGACCTTCGAGACGCCCTTCATCTTCAGGCTGAAGGCCACGTTGTCGAGCGCCGAGAGGTGCGGGAAGAGCGCGAAGCTCTGGAACATCATGGCCGTGCCGCGGCCGGCCGCCTGCAGGTGGGTGATGTTGCGGTTGTCCAGCAGGATGTCGCCGGCCGACACCGACTCGTGCCCCGCCACCATGCGCAGCGTGGTGCTCTTACCGCAGCCGGAGGGGCCGAGCAGGCAGCAGTAGCTGCCGCTGGCGATGCGCAGGTCGATCTGGTCGACCGCGGGTGGCGTGCCGGCGGCGTAGCGCTTGGTCAGCGCGACGATTTCGACAGCCGCAGGGGGAGGGGCGGTGGCAGCATCCATCGATGCCGACATCGCAAGACATATGCCAGCGCGCGTGTCGGAGAAGACGCCGCCAGGCGTGCGCCGGCTTGGTGCGGCGCGCCCCGTTTCAGGGTTGCGGCGGTGCGAAGCGTGCCGCGGCCAGTTGCCGCAGCAGTGCATCGCGCTGGGGCCGGGTGATGCCGCGCACGTTCTCGGCCACCCACTTGGCGCGCTCGCCGTCGATGCGGCCGTCGCGGCGCCACTTCTCGACCGCCGCGCCCGGGTTGTTCAGCATCGCGGCCATCCACACCGCCTGCGCCGGCTCCAGGTTGCGGGCGCTGCGCTTGAAGTAGCGCTTGGCCGCGGCCTCGGCGCCGCACAGGCCGCCCTCGCCCCAGGGCGCGTTGTCCAGGTAGGTCTGCAGGATGCGCGCCTTGCCCAGGGTCTGCTCCATCTCCACCGCGTAGAGCAGCTCGCGCAGCTTCCGATCGGCGCTGCGCTCGCTGCCGGTGGCGACGAGCCGGGCCAGCTGCTGGGTCAGCGTGCTGCCGCCGCGTTCGACCTGGCCGGCTTTCTGGTTGGCGTCGAGCGCCGCGGTGAGTTCGGCCAGGTCGTAGCCGTAGTGGCCGAAGAAGCGCTGGTCCTCCGCCGCGATCACGGCGCGGGCCAGCCAGCTGTCAGTGGGCAGCCTGGCCGGCGGGCCGCAGGCGGTGCGGGCGTCGAGCAGGGCCTCGGTGCCCAGGCCCTCGACGGTGAATTGCTCGATGCGCGGATTCGCCGAGAAGCGCCCGGCCGGCAGATTGACCTGCGCGCGCAGCGCCATGGTGCCGCCGATCTTGGCGCGCTGCAGCTCGGGCAGCGAGGGGGCGAGCACGGCGTACCAGCGGGCGATCGGCGCCTCGGGCGCGTCGACGTGCAGCTGCAGCGTGGCCTGCGTGAGCCGGCCGTCCCAGCGGGCGCGCAGCTGGTTGTCGCCGGCTAGGCTTGAAACGGTGGTGGCGGCCGGCGCTGCCTCGAGCGTGCCGGCCAGCGAGGGGCCGTCGCGCCGCGCCGTCAAGCGCAGGGTGTCGAGCTTGAGGGGCTGCGTGCCCAGGGCCGGCACCGAGGCGGTGCAGGGCGCGCAGTCCAGCACCAGGGTATTGCTCTCCTCGATCCAGCCCACTTGCACCGGGCCGTGATCGGTTTCGAAGCGGTGGCCGGCCAGCCAGGGCGCGAACCAGGAGGAGGTGGCCAGGCGGATCGCGGTGGGCACGCCCACGTTGAGCGTGAAGGGCCCGGCCTGGACGCGGGTGGGCCATTCGCCGGGACCGGGCGCCAGCGCGAAGCGCACGACCAGGTAGATGGCGACGGCGGTGGTCAGCACCAGGGCGAGCAGCCCGAAGAGCAGGAACAGCAGGGCTTTCTTCAACAAGTCTTTCTCACTCTCTCACGCACTCACATGCTCACTCATTCGAACGCGACCGGGCTGGCGCGGGTGACCGCCTGCCAGGGCCCGGTCGACCGGCCGGTGGCCGCCGCCCAGTACCAGTCCGAAGTGTCGGTGAAAGCAGCGCCCCGGGCATCGACGATGCGCTCGCAAACCCTCAACTTTTGCCCGTCATGGCCCTCGGTGACGAAACAACGCCACAGTCGGCCCTCCACGTCGCGCTCCAGCCGCGGGTCGCCGATGCGGTAGCCGAGCGCGCGGTAGCAGTCGGTCGCCGGGTGCAGCATGCGGGTGGCCGCCTCGACCCGTCGCAGCACCAGGGTCTGGCGGCCGTCGGTCAGCCGGGCCATGGCGCCCGGAAAGCGCTCGGCGAAGCGCTGCTCGACCGCGCCCAGTGCCATCGGCCGCAGCGGCGCGCCGTCCCACTGGCTGGGCCACTCCTGGAAGCTCGCGATGGGAGCGGGTGCCGCCGGCCGCAACGCGGCGGCGGCCGACCACAGCAGGCACAGCACCATGGCGAGCGCGAAGCCGGCCTTGTGGGCGATGCGGTTGAGGAAGCGGTTGCCGAAGCAGCGTTCAAGAAAGGGCTGTATCCACATGGCGGGCTCCGGGAGCGGTGATGAGGCCGGGAATGGCACGGGAGGCGACAGGCGGCGGCCGGCGCACCGGCGCCATCAGCCGGGCGATGGCGCCGCAGACCAGGGCCAGCACCACCAGGCCCAGCGCCTCGTGGAGCCAGGGCGCGAGCGCGTGACCCGCGCCTTCGAAGCCCACCAGCACGCTGTTGCGCAGGATGTTGCCGGCCAGCACCAGCAGGCCGACGGCCGGCAGGCGCGCGACGAAGCGCCGGTCGCCGTGGCGCGCCCAAAGCGCGACCACGCAGGCGCAGAAGTAGCCGAGCCAGGCCATCTGCACGCCGGAGCAGGGCGCATCGACGATGACCAGCCGGCCGTCGACCAGCAGGCTGCTGCCCTCGCGCAGCACCGAGAAGCCCGGCGCCAGCAGCCAGCGGCTGGCCTCGGCGGTGATCACGCGCAGCGGGTAGCCGGCGTAGAACTGCAGCGAAGACAGCAGTGGCAGCGCCAGCACGGCCAAGCCCAGCACCGGCAGCCTGGCGACTTGCCGCGGCAGGAAGGCGAGCAGGCCCGCCGCCAGGGCCAGCACGGCGAGCAGGCCGGCAGCAAGCGGCGGCAGCGCGGGCAGCGGGCCGATGCCGGTGCGCAGCAAGGTGGCCGCGACGGTGCCGGCGCCGGCCAGCGCGAGCCAGCCCAGCCGAGGTGCCGCGCGCAGGGCGGCGCGCCAGTGCCACACCAGCGCCGCCAGCGCAGCCAATGCCAGCAGGCCGAGCGGATCGTCCGAGCCGTCGCCGAGCCGGCGCGCCATCCAGGCCCAGGTCGGCACCAGCGCCGCGGCCTGCAGCGCCAGCCAGGCGGCGACCGGTGCGCGGTCGAGGCGGATGCCGCCGTCGAACACGTGCGGATGCCGGCGTGCGAGTTGATCGAGCGTCATCCTTCGGTCCTCAGGCGGTGAAGCGGCGCGCATCGTGCCGACGGAAGCGACGGCGCAGCATGGCCAGCATCGACAGCGCGACGGCGATCGCGCCCAGGGTCTCGGGCTCCGGCGTGCTCGGCACTTCGGCACCGAGCGCAGCGCCCTGGCCCAACGCCGTTTCGCCCACGCCCTTGGGGAGCGGCTGCGGCTGGTCGACCGAGGTGGCGGCCTGCGGCGCCGGATTGCGCACCACCTTGTCGACCGCGATGAAGCTCGTGTACTGCGTGAGCAGGCCGTAGCGCAGGCCGAGGTCGGTGATGCGCTGCTTGAAGGCATCGCCGCCTTCGAGCGACTCCTGGTCGCTCAGGCTCGCGATGCGGTGACGCGCCCACAGGCTGCGCAGCGCGGCGGCGTCCTGCCGGGTCTTGCCGTCGATCGCCAGCTCCTGGCGGAACGGGCCTTCGGCGTCCTGGCCCTGGATCACCACCCGGCCCTTGGCCTCGCCGCGCCACTTGCCGAACACGATCACCGGGCGTTCGCCCAGCACGTCGGGCATGGCCTGCGGTTCCACGTCGTACACCTCCAGCCCGCCGAAGCTGGCCTTGACGTTGGTCAGCACCGGCGACTCGACCATACGGCGGAAGCGCGCGGCCTGCTCGGGCGCCTGCACCGGGTCGGTGATGATGAAGGGCTCGCCCATGCCGGCACGCGCGAGGCCTTCCATGAGGTGGCGGTTCACCGAGCTGCCGATGCCGAAGGCGAACACGTTGGCCTTCGACAGGTTCTTGCGCACCAGCTCGAAGGCCTCGCGCTCCACGGTCACGTAGCCGTCGGTCACGACGACGACGGTGCGCGACACGTTCTCGGCCTTGGGCTCGGCATACACGCGCTTCAGCGCCGGGATCAGCTCGGTGCTGCCTCCGCCGGCGTAGTTCTTGATGGTGGCGAGCGCCTGCTCGATGTTGGCGCGGCTGGCCGGCACCGACTGCGGCGAAAGCATCCGGTTGCTGCCCGAGAACAGCATCACGTTGAAGGTGTCGCTGGGCCGCAGGCCGCCGATCAGGCGTTCGAGCAGCACCTTGGCCGTGTCGAGCGGAAAGCCGTGCATCGAGCCCGAGATGTCGACCACGAAGATGTAGTCGCGCGGCGAGACGGTGCTGGCCGCCACCGACTTGGGCGGCTCGACCATGGCGAGGAAGAAGTTCTCGGGGTTGTCGCCTTGTCCGCGGTAGAGCATCAGGCCCGACTCGATCTTCTCGCCGGCGAGGCGCCAGTCGAGCACGAAGTCGCGGTCGTTGGCGGGCGCCGCGCTGCGCGCGAGCACGACCTCGGCATGCTGGTCTTCGCTGCTCTTGCGGATGTCGATGGCGTGCGTGGCGGAGCGGATCTCCTTGATGACCAGCGGCGTGTCGAGCGCGAGCTTCATGCGGAACGCCGTGTCGGGCGCGACGCCTGCGCGCAGGGTCGGTTGCGCGACCCACTTCGCATCCTTCTGCGCCGATTGCGGGCTGTTGTAGCGCGGGCCCACCACCGTGGGAAACACGAACTGGTAGTTGCCGGCCTGCGGCACCAGCAGCTCGGTGTAGCGCAGCTCCACCTTCACCTCGTCGCCCGGCAGGATGTTGGCCACGTTCATCTGGAACACATTGGGCAGGTGCTGCTCGAGCAGGGCGGCGGTCTTGCCTTCCTTCCTGGCGGCGTCGTAGTCGATGCGCGCCTGCTGCTTCTCGCGGATCTGCGCGGTGATCAGGCGGTCGGCCAGACGCACGTTGAGGCCGTTGACGGCGGCACGCGTCGAGCCCGGAAACACGTAGCGGGCCTCGATGGCGCGCGTGCCCTCGTTGCGGTAGGTCTGGGTGACGGTGACGTCGGCGATTACGCCCGAGACCTTCACGTCGACGTCGGTGCTCTTCAGCGGCAGCTGGTCGACGGCGGGGTCGTCGCTCTTGACGAAGAAGTACGGGCTCTCGGTCTTGAGCCGCGGCGCTTCCTGCGCATGAATCGGCCTGGCGACGAGCAGTGCGAAGCCGGCGCCGGCGATCGCGACGGTCGTGAGCCAGAGCCAGCGGCCGGGGCGGGTGGTGGTGGCTTCCATGGTCCTTGTTCCCTCGTTGGGTGTCGTGCAACGTCGCACGGCAGCCAATGTCGAGGGCGCACGCGAACGCAGTGGGAAGCCTTCTTGAAGCGTGCGGCGCTGTGTGAAGCCTGTGTGAAGTCTGCGGGTGGCGGCACTTCACATCCTCTTCGGATGGCGCGGCCAGCATCGGCACATCGACAACGACGAGGAGAGATCCCGTGCTTCAGATGATCCGAAACTCCGTGCTGGCCAAGGTGGGCGGACTGCTGCTGCTGGCCGTGCTGCTGTGCATTCCGCTGGCGCAGATCGATTCGCTCACCCACGAGCGCGGCCGCAGCCAGCAGGAGGCGGCGCAGGAGCTGGCCTCCACCTATGCCGGCGCGCAGACGCTGGTGGGGCCGCTGGTCGTGCAGCCCTACGTGGAGCGCTGGATGGAGCCGCTGCGCGATGCGCAGGGCCGCGTGGTCGGCCACGAAGCGCGCAGCAAGGAGATGGCGCACCTGGTGTTTCCCGACCGGATGCACATCGAAGGCCGGCTGGCGCCGCAGGAGCGCTATCGCGGCATCTTTCGCATTCCGTTCTACACGCTCGACGCCACGCTGGACGGTGGCTTCGCGGCTTTCGATGCGGCCGGCGTGCCGCGCAGCGAGAAGGGCTCGACCGTCGAACTCGGCGCACCCTACGTGGCCCTGCACGTCAGCGACCTCCGCGGGCTGGACGGCTCGCCCGCGCTTCAGCTCGGGGGCGAGGCGCTGCGCTTCCAGCAGCGGCTGCCGGGACTTGCGGACGATGCGCGGCTGGCCAACGGCATCCATGCGCCACTGACCGGCGCGGCGCTGGAAGCCTGGCAGTCCGGCAAGCCTTTGCCCTTCGCGCTGAAGCTGGGGCTGGTCGGACAGGAGCGCCTGGCGATGGTGCCGATCGGTGAGGACACCACCGCGCACCTCGCGTCGCCGTGGGCGCACCCGAGCTTCGGCGGCCGCTTCCTCGCATCCGAGCGCAGCGTGACGGCGCAGGGCTTCGATGCGCGTTGGCGCGTGGCCTCGCTGGTGACCACGGCGCGCGAGCAGGTGCGTGAAGGCATGCGCGGCGCGCGCGACGGGCGGCCGCCGCAGGCCGGTGAGTTGTCGCTGCAAAGCTTCGACGTGTCGCTGGCACAGCCGCTCAATGTCTACGCGATGTCGACGCGGGCCTCGAAGTACGGCCTGCTGTTCATCGGCCTGGTGCTGATGGCGGCCTTCATGTTCGAGCTGTTCCGCAAGCTGCGGCTGCACCCGGTGCAGTACGGCCTGGTGGGCCTGTCGATCGCGCTGTTCTTCCTGCTCCTGCTGGCGCTGTCGGAGAAGGTGGCCTTCTGGATCGCGTATGCGGGTGCAGCCGGGGCCAGCGTGCTGCTGCTCGCGGTTTACTTCAGCGCGGTGCTAGGCGGCTGGCGGCGCGGCGCGTCCTTCGGTGCCTTCGTCGCGCTGCTCTATGGCGCGCTCTACGGGTTGCTCGCGTCCGAGAGCAACGCGCTGCTGCTGGGTGCGCTGCTGATCTTCGGCATGCTGGCGGTGCTGATGCTGGCGACGCGCAAGGTCGACTGGTATGCGCTCGGCGGGGCCAGGGCGGCGGCCTTCGCGCCATCGGCTGCGGGAGTGCAAGCATGAAGCGCGTGATTCGCTGGACCCTGGGCTTCGCTGCCGGCGGCGCGCTCGCCTCGCTCTGTGCCGTCGGCATCGCGGTCGCGGTGCTCCATCCGCGCCTGCCCGACGTGTCCTCGCTCGACGACTACCAGCCGCGCCAGCCGCTGCGCATCTACACGGCCGACGACGTGCTGATCGGCGAGTACGGCGAAGAGCGGCGCACCTTCACGCGCCTGGCCGACATTCCGAAAGTGATGCAGGACGCGGTGGTCGCCGTGGAGGACGCGCGCTTCTACGAGCATCCGGGCGTCGATGCGGTCGGCCTGCTGCGCGCGGTGGTGGCGAACCTCCGGCACGGGCTGCACCAGGGCGCGTCGACCATCACCATGCAGGTGGCGCGCGAGATCTACCTGAGCCAGGAGCGCACGCTCACGCGCAAGCTGTCCGAAGCGATGCTGGCTTTCGAGCTGGAGCGGCGCTTCGGCAAGGAACGCATCCTCGAGATCTACCTGAACCAGATCTTCCTGGGCCGCCGCGCCTACGGCTTCGCGGCCGCCTCCGAGACCTACTTCGGAAAGCCGCTCGCGCAGATCACGCTGGCCGAGGCCGCGATGCTCGCGGGCCTGCCGAAGGCGCCGCAGGCGAACAACCCGGTGGTCAATCCGCGTCGTGCGCGGGCGCGCCAGCTCTACGTGCTCGACCGCATGCAGGAGGTCGGCATGATCAGCGCCGAAGAGGCAGCGGCCGCGAAGAAGGAGCCTCTGCACCTGCGTGCCCCCTCGGACGCGCCGCGCCTGCATGCGGAGTACGTGGCCGAAACGGTGCGGCAGCTGATGGTGGCGCAGTACGGCCGCGAGGCCTATACGCGCGGCTTCAAGGTGCAGACCTCGTTGGTCGCTGCGGACCAATCCGCAGCCTACGAGTCCATGCGCAAGGGACTGCTGGACTACGAACGGCGCCAGCCCTGGCGCGGGCCGGAGCGCTTCGTCGAACTGCCTGACGATGCCGCCGCGCTCGACGATGCGGTGGACGAGGCGCTGGCCCGCCACCCCGACAGCGACGAGCTGCTGGCAGCCGTGGTGCTGGAGGCCGATGCGAAGTCGGTGACGGTGGTGCGTGCCGACGGCGAATCGTTGCGCGTCACGGGCGCGGGGTTGCGGCTCGCGCAGCCGGGCCTGTCGCCGCGCGCGGCCGCCCCGCTGCGCGTGCGACGTGGCGCGGTGGTCCGCATCACGAAGACGCCGCAGGGCGGTTGGGAGATCCTGCAGATGCCGCAGGCCGAGGGCGCCTTCGTCGCGCTCGACCCACGCGACGGCGCGGTCAAGGCGCTGGTCGGCGGCTTCGACTTCGCGCGCAGCCAGTTCAACCACGTGACGCAGGCCTGGCGCCAACCGGGTTCGAGCTTCAAGCCTTTCATCTACTCGGCCGCGCTGGAGAAGGGCTTCACGCCGGCCACGCTGGTCGACGATGCGCCGCTCTTCTTCGACGCCGCGGCCACCGGCAGCCAGCCTTGGGAGCCGAAGAACTTCGACGGCGGCTTCGACGGCCCGATGACGCTGCGCCGCGCGCTGGAGCGCTCGAAGAACATGGTGACGATCCGCGTGCTCGAATCCATCGGCCCGCGCTATGCGCAGGACTGGGCCACGCGCTTCGGCTTCGACCGTGCGCGGCACCCGGCCTATCTGCCGATGGCGCTGGGAGCGGGCGCGGTCACGCCGATGCAGATGGCGGGCGCCTACGCGGTGTTCGCGAACGGCGGCTACCGCGTCAGCCCGCGGCTGGTCACGCGCATCACCGACGCGAAGGGCGAGGTGCTGGTGGACGCACCGCCCGCTGCGCTGGACGAATCGGCCCGCGTGATCCCCGAGCGCAACGCGTTCGTGATGCGCTCGCTGCTGCAGAGCGTCGTGCGCCACGGCAGTGGCATCAAGGCCTGGCAGGCGCTGAAGCGCGACGACCTGCACGGCAAGACCGGCACCACCAACGACTCGGTCGACACCTGGTTCGCCGGCTTCCAGCCCACGCAGGTCGGCATCGCCTGGATCGGATACGACACCCCGCGCCGACTGGGCGTGCGCGGCGAAACCGGCGGCAGCCTGAGCCTGCCGGTGTGGACCGGCTACATGCAGACCGCGCTGCGCGGTGTGCCCGTGGCTGCCATGCCGGTTCCCGAAGGTGTGGTTCAGGTGGAGGGCGAGTGGTATTACGACGACTACGCGCCCGGTCGCGGCATCGCGAGCCTGGGCCTGGGCTCGACGCCGTCGTCACCGGCCGAGACACTGGCCGGGGCGTCGGTGGGGGCGGTGCCGACGGAGCAGGAGCGGTCGCGGATCCTGGATTTGTTTCGGTAGCTGCGCCGGCAGGTATCAGCGTCGCCGCGTGATGCCGGCGGGCATCATCCGGCGAACCCGGTCTCGTTGGATTCGATCAGCGGGTAACGCCCGAACATGTCGCGTCCGCTCGTGGCCACGGCGGCGCGTAGCAAGTGTGGGCCTTCGAGAGAAATGTCTGCTTCATGGGTTTCACCGGTTTCTGGAGTTTGTACGGGAAATTAACGTACATTTCCTTCAGTGTCCTCAAGCAAGGAAATTGACATGGCTCCCATCACATCCCGCACCGAGCGTGTCGAAGCGCGAATTGCACCAGACGTCCTGGACATCGTCCGGCGTGCTGCGGAAATCGAAGGTCGCAGCGTCAGTGACTTCCTCGTGGGTGCCGCACAGGAAGCCGCGCGGCGCACCATCGAGCAAGCTCAGATCATCCGCCTGTCGATGGAGGAGCAGCAGCGCTTCGCTGCACTGCTGTTGGAGCCGCCTCAACTCCCTCATGCAATGGCGCGTGCGGCGAAGGCGCATAAGAAGTTGATCGTGCCTGGTCGATGACAGGGCGGTTCCGGATCGAGGTGCTTGCGCCCGAGCACGACCGCGCGAGCCTCGAATGTGGGAGCGCCGCGTTGGACCGATACCTGCGTCAGCAGGCTACGCAAGACATGCGGCGCAACACGAGCGTCTGCTACGTGGCGGTCGATGTGCAAACGGAAGTGGTCGCCGGGTACTACACACTCGCAGCAAGCAGTGTCCCCTTGACCGATCTCGCCGAGTCTGTGGCGAAAAAATTGCCACGCTATCCGGTGGTGCCGGTGGCGCGTGTTGGCCGCCTGGCGGTCGGGCATTCGTTTCAAGGGCAGCAACTTGGGGCAGCGCTGCTCTGGGATGCAGGGCTTCGTGCCATGCGGTCGGGTATGGGGGTATTCGCACTCCTGGTCGATGCCAAGGATGAAGCCGCCGCCGCGTTTTACCTGCATCACGGCTTCATTCCGTTCGGCATCCAACCGCTGCATCTGGTGTTGCCGATCGCCACGCTGGTGAAACGAACGCGGGCGTGACACGGGCCACTAACTCACGTAGGCCGTCAGCGGCAACGTGAGCGTCGCCAGCGCCCCGCCGCGCGGCGCATTCGCGAGTTCGATGCGCCCGCGGTGCAGCCCGGCGATCTCCTTCACGAAGGCGAGGCCGAGGCCGGTGCTCTTCTTCTGGTTGTGGGGGCGCGCGAGGGAATAGAACTTCTCGAAGACCTTGTCCTTGGCGTAGTCGGGGATGCCGCGGCCGTGGTCGCGCACGGTGATGCGGGCCTCGCGCGCGGTGGCATGCAGGGCCAGCGCGACCTCGGCGCCGGCGGGTGAAAAGTCGACCGCGTTGTCCAGCAGATTGCTGACGGCACGGCGCAGCAGGAACGGGTCGCCTTCGACGCGCGCCTCGGTGTCGATGGCCAGGTGCAGGCGAATGTCGCGTGCGGCCGCGGCGCCCTGGGCGCTGGCTGCGACTTCCCGCAGCAGGGGCGCGAGTGCGACGGTCTCGCTGCGGTCCAGCGCGCGCTGGGTTTCGAGCGCGGTGAGCTCCATCATGCGGTCGACGATCTCCTGAATGCGCTGCGTTTCGTGCGTGATGTTGGCGAGGAAGCGCTCGCGCTCGGCCTGCGGCATCGACGGTTCCTGCACCAGCTCGGCGGCGCCGCGGATGGCCGACAACGGGCTCTTGATCTCGTGGGTGAAGGTCTGCACGTAGTCCGACACGTAGCTGCGGCCGGTCAGCGCGTCGCGGATTTCGCCGAAGCCGCTGCGCAGGGTGTCGACCGCGCGGCGCAGCATGCGGCCGAGGCTGAAGCTGCGCTGCGCGCGCAGCCAGCGCCAGTAGTCGGACATGAGGCCGAAGGGCCGCACGAGCCAGACCGAGATGATCAACGCACCCACCAGCAGTGCGAAGGCCGAACCCACGCCCACCCACAGCGTTCGCGCACGCGCGTCTTCGACGAACTGGCCGAAGGCCTGCACGGGCTTGCCCACGCTGACGACGCCGACGATCTCGTTGTTCCATCGCACCGGGGCGGCCACGTACATCACCGAGGTGAGCGGGTCCTTCTCGATGTCGCGCGTGGTGCGGGCGCCGTACATGCCGGCCAGGGTGCGGCTGACGTCGCTCCACTTCGAGTAGTCGGCGCCGGTGCTGCGGCCCTGCGAATCGAAGAGCACGCGGCCGCTGCGGTCGGTGACGTACATGCGCAGCTCGACCCGGCTCTTGTGCAGGTTGTAGATCTGCGCCGAGAACTGGCGCGCGTAGGCCGAGCGGAACAGCGGCTCCAGGCGCGCGGGGTTGATGGCGCCGGCGATGACGTCCTGCTCGACCAGGCTGGCCAGGAGCTGAGAGGTCTCGACGAGCGATTCCTCGGCCGACTCGCGGTAGCGCGGGTCGATGTCGGCCACCACGCGGTAGAGCAGGAAGGCGATGCCCGCTGCATAGATCAGCAGGATGCCGATGAAGATGCGGGTCCGGCGACTCAAAGGATGACCCCCACGCTCGGCACTTCGCGTCCTCGCTGCCCCCCGAGGGGGCTGGCCGCCTTGGGGCGGCCCGGCGGCGGCCACTCGCAGCTCATCTCGGGTTCGATGGCGGCAGCTCTTCGTTGAGCGCGTAGCCGGTGCCGCGCAAAGTGCGGATCGGCTCGACCTCGGGCGCGACGGCACGCAGCTTGGCCCGCAGGGTCTTGACGTGTGCGTCGACGGTGCGGTCGAAGCTGTCGCTGGCGTCGTCCCACACGAGCTGCAGCAGTTCGTCGCGCGTGAAGACGCGGCCCGGGCGCTGCACCAGCAGACGCAGCAGGCCGTATTCGTAGCGCGAGAGTTCGAGCAGCCGGCCGTAGTAGCGGATCTGCATGCGCTCGGCGTCGAGGACGAAGGGCGAGGCAGCCGGCGGCGCGGTGGACGCGGCGGGTGCAGACGCGGCTGCGGGGGCCGGCACCGCATGCCCATTGCTTCGCCCGCTGCGGCGCAGGATGCTGCGCACGCGCGCCACCAGCTCGCGCGGCGAGAAGGGCTTGGCCACGTAGTCGTCGGCGCCCAGCTCCAGGCCCACCACGCGATCGATCTCGTCGCTGCGCGCGGTGAGGAAGAGCATGGGCACCTCGGCACCGCCTTGCTCGCGGTTGAGCGCCTGCAGCCGCTTGAACAGCTCGAAGCCGTTCATGTCGGGCAGGCCGACGTCGAGGATCGCCAGCGCCGGCGGCTCGGCCGCGAACTGGGCGATGGCTTCTTCGGCGGTCGGGCACCAGATGGGGACGAAGCCATCGGTCTTCAGCACGTACTGCAGCGTGTCGGCGATCCCGGATTCGTCTTCGGCGATCAAGATCCGCGGTGGGGAGAACATGGGGCGGATGGTAGCGGCCCGGAACCTTTGGGCCGGCGGCCGCACGAACAGGGCCTTGCTTTTGACTGGAGAACGCCACCGTGACCCCTTCCGAAACCCGCGCCATCGTGAGCCTGAGCCTGCTGGCGGCCTTCGTCGACGGCGACAAGCACGAGCGCGAACGCGCCGAGATCAAGCGCATCGCCGAGGGGCTGTCGCAGGCCGACGGGGTGAACCTGCCGATGCTCTACCAGGACGTGCTGATGAAACGGGTGTCCCTGGCCTCGGTGGCGGGCGAGCTCAAGAGCGCGGACGCGCGGCAGCTGGCCTACGAAATGGCGGTGTGCGTGTGCGACGCCGACGGCACTCAGTCGGACGCCGAGCGCGCCTTCCTGAGCGATGCGCGCACCTCGCTCGGGCTGGATGCCGCGTCGGCGACGCAGTTCTCTCAGCAGGCCGAGGCGATCGCGGCGGTGCCGCTGGCGGCGCCAGTTGCCGCGACGGCCGTTGCAACCACCGCGACGGCCGCCGCGACCCCCGCCACGCCGGCCGTCGACAGCGCGGCGCTCGACCAATCCATCCTGAACGCCGCGATCCTCAACGGCGCGCTCGAGCTGCTGCCCGAGACGCTCTCGACCATGGCGATCATTCCGCTGCAGATGAAGCTGGTCTACCGCATCGGCAAGGCGCACGGCTACGAACTCGACAGCGGCCACGTCAAGGACTTCCTGGCCACCGTCGGCGTGGGCCTGACCTCGCAGTACCTGGAGCAGGCCGGCCGCAAGCTGCTGGGCGGGCTGCTCGGCAAGGTGGGCGGCGGCTTGCTGGGCGGCCTGGGTAAGCAGGCGGTGAGCTCGGGCATGAGCTTCGTCAGCACCTACGCCCTGGGCCATGTGGCCAAGCGCTACTACGCGGGCGGGCGCACGCTGTCGACGCAGATGCTGAAAGAGGCGTTCAGCGGCCTCACCCAGGAGGCGCAGGGCCTGCAGACGCGCTACCTGCCGGCCATGCAGGAGAAGGCCCGCACGCTCGACGCGGGCAAGGTGCTGTCGATGGTGCGCGGCGCCTAGTGCGGCCGGCAGTCGGCTATCGACGTTTCGCCTACTTTTCTCCCAAGTTCGGCCGCAGCATCGGGACATGAACCTCGATGCGGCGATGCCCCGACCTCTTTTGCAAGCGCCCGGTCTCCGACCGTCGGAACACCTGACTCCGGCTCGCGCCTGCCTCGCACTGCTGCAGGTTCGGATGGAACAGGCGCTCACGGCCTCGACCGAACGCTTCGACGCGCAGGTGCTCGACATGACCCGTGCGCGGCAGGCGTCGGCCAGCCTCGCGTCGGCCGCGACGCTGGTCGACATCCGCACCTTCGGCTGGAAGGCGCTCGAGCGTTACGTCGACGAGTCTGCGGTGCTGCTCGACAGCGGCCCGGCTGCGGCGTTGCGCTTCACCGATGCCGAAGTGGTGCAGGTGCTGGATGCGGCGACCGATCACCTGTCGGCGGTCTACGCGAGCGCGGCGACCTGCATGCGCGAGACGGCGCGCGCCATCGGCATGCATCCGGTGCCTGCGGGCCTGGAGGAAGAGCTGTTCACGCGCCTCGTCCATTGCGGCGGGCGGCTGGCCTGTGCGGTGTCGGCGCGCCGGGCGGGCCAGGTGACGACGGCGTCGCCGGGGGCGCTCGAATGGCTGCGGGCGGCGGGGCGGCGCCTCGCACGGCGGCTGTCGTTGCTCAGGCGCTTCTGACGAGCGCCGTGGGTCGAGCCTGGCCGGCGGTGGCTGCCGGTAGAGCTGGCGAAGCGCGCTACTGACGGTCGAAGCAGCAGCCGGCGAAGTAAGCCTTGTCGCCGGCTTCCACGAATGGCACCTCGATCGGCTTGCCCTCGTTGCGCCAGGCATCGCGGCGCTTGTAGCCGGCCTCGGCCAGCTCGGCCAGCAGCTGGTCGTGATGCTGGATGCGATAGGGGCACACGGCGAAGCCGATGCTGTTGAGCGTATAGAGCGTGCGCTCCGAGTTCACGGCCGTGGTGTTGAGGATGATGCGGCGCGGCTTGGTCTTCAGCGAAGCCAGGGTCTCGGAAATCCGCTTGGGAAGGTATTGCAGGCTGCCCGAGGCATAGAGCACGTCGCAGCCGTCCATGTCCTGGATATCGGTGGTGAAGCCCAGCTGCTGCGTGACTTCGCGCTGCACGGCCAGGTCGCGCCCGCTCTTCACGACGGCGGGCACGTCGCAGACGGTCCAGCGCAGGTCGGCCGGGTAATTGACCATGCGGCGGAAGGCGTAGTACTTGATGCCGACGTGGCCGCCCAGGTCGAACACGGTGCGCATGCCTTCGTCCAGGGCGCGGCCGAGCCAGAAGAGGCCGGGGTAGTCGTAGAAGGCGACCTGGTGGCTGTAGAAGGCGTCGGCCGGTGCGTTGTCGTAGCCGACGGCTTTGGACGAAGGCGCTCCAGCCTCGGCGGCCGCGTAGCTCTCGAAGGAACCCATGAAGAGGTTCTCGTCGCGGTTTTCCAGAAACTTGCGGCGGTAGGCGGCCTCGCGCACCGACGCGGGCATGAGATTCGACAGCATGAAGGACCCTTCGAGTTCAGAAGGCGATCGCATACCAAGGTGCGACCGCGAGCGCAGCGCGCATTTTGCACTTTGAAACAAAGGTATTCAACAGTTTCCAACGCCCCGGCTGCGCCGGACCCGCGCGATGTGAACTATTCGACGCGGTAGCCGGCGTTTTCGATGGCCAAGGCGATGTCTTGCCGCGGCTGGGCGCTCAGCACGTCGACGTGGCCGGTCTCGAGGTCGACCGTGACCTGCGCCTTGGGGTCGACCGTCTGCACGGCATTCTGGACGGCGCTGATGCAGTGGTTGCAGCTCATGCCCGAGACCTGGAATTTCTGGCTCATCGTCGTGGCTCCTCGATGGGGGATGGGAGGGCGAGTTTGAACCTTCTCCCCATGTCAGGGTAAAGCGGAATGTGTCTTGACCTGTCCGCCTTCGGGGTTTCGCGCCTGCGCCGCCGCCCGGCCGCGCGGCGCGAACCAGGCCACGTAGAGCGCCGGCAGCACCACCAGCGTGAGCAACGTGGCGGTGACCAGCCCGCCGATCACCACGATCGCGAGCGGCCGTTGCGTCTCCGACCCGATGTCGTGCGACAGCGCCATGGGCAGCAGCCCGAGCGCGGCCAGCATGGCGGTCATCAGCACGGTACGCAGGCGTTGCATCGAGCCTTCGCGCACGGCGGCCTGCACCGCCATGCCTTCGGCGCGCAGCTGCTGGAACACCGACAGCATGACCACGCCGTTGAGCACCGCCTGCCCCGAGAGTGCGATGAAGCCGATGGCGGCCGAGACCGACAGCGGGATGCCGAAGATCCACAACGCCACGAAGCCACCGACCAGCGCGAGCGGCACGTTGAGCAGGATCAGCGAGGCCATCTTGAGCGACTTGAAGGCATCGAAGAGCAGCACGAAGATGAGCAGCAGCGAGATCGGCACCACCACCGCCAGCCGCGCCATCGCGCGCTCCTGGTTCTCGAACTCGCCGGACCAGCCGACCGTGTAGCTGGCAGGCAGCTTGATGTTCTGCGCCACACGGGCCTGCATGTCCTTCACCACCGAGCCCATGTCGCGGTCCTTGATGAAGATGCCGATCGCCATGGTGCGCCGGCCGGCCTCGCGCGCGATATTCATCGCGCCGCTGGTCTCTCGGATGTCGGCGACGGCGCCCAGCGTGGTGTAGTTGCCGTCGGGCGTGGCCACCGGCGTCGCGCCCAGCGCGGCGATGGCGCGCCGCTCCTGCGGCAGCCGCACGGCCACGGAGAACTTGCGCTCACCTTCCCACAAGTAGGTGGCCGACTTGCCGGCCAGCGCGGCCTCGATCACGTCCTGCACGTCGTTGACGTTGAGGCCGTAGCGCGCCGCGCGCTCGCGGTCGATGTCGACCACCAGCTGGGGCAGGTCGCCGAGCCGGTCGATCTCGGCACGGAACACGCCGGGCACCTGCCGCACCTCGTGCTCGATGGCCTCGGTGATCTTGCGCAGCGTGCCCAGGTCGTCGCCCGCGACCTTGATGACGATCTGGCCGTCGATCTGCGAGATCGACTCCAGCACGTTGTCGCGGATCGGTTGCGAGAACGAAGGCTCCATGCCGGGCAGGGCCGAGACGGCGCGGTCCATCTGCTCGATGAGCTGTTCGCGCGTGAGGCCCTTGCGCCATTGCTCCGGCGGTTTCACGTCGACGAAGATCTCGGCCATGCTGATGGTCTTGGGGTCGGTGCCGTCCTCGGGCTGCCCGGCCTTCGACACGGTGGTGCGCACCTCGGGCACGGCGAGCAGGGCCTTGCGCACGTTGCGCAGCACGCGCGCGGCCTCGTCGTTCGACACGCTCGACGGCAGGCGCAGGTTGACCCAGATCGTGCCTTCGTTGAGCTCGGGCAGAAACTCGGAGCCCAGCCGCGAGGCCGCCACCAGCGCCAACGCGAATGCGGCCAGCGCGATGCCCACCACCTGCTTGCGGTGGGCCAGTGCCCAGTCGAGCACCGGCGCATACACGCGCTTGCTGGCCGACACCACGCGGTTGTCGCCATGCGGCAGGCCGCGGCGCAGCATGCGGTAGGCCAAGAGCGGCACCAGCGTCAGCGAGAAGATCAGCGAGCCCACCAGCGCGGTGGTGACCGACAGCGCCATCGGCTGGAAGATGCGGCCTTCGTGCCGCTGCAACGCGAAGATGGGGATGTGCGCCGCGATGATGATCAGCATCGAGAACAGCGTGGGCCGCCCGACCTCGCTGGCGGCGTCGACGATGGTGCGGCGGCGCTCGTCCTCGTCCATGTTTTCGCCGCGCTCGGCCAGGCGGTGCATGATGTTCTCGATCACGATCACGGCCCCGTCGACGATGATGCCGAAGTCCATCGCGCCCAGGCTCAGCAGGTTGGCCGGCACGCCCATGATCTTGAGCCCGAGAAAGGTCGCCAGCAGCGCGAGCGGAATCACCACCACCACCGCCAGGCTCGCGCGCAGGTTCGACAGGAACAGGTACAGCACCAGCGACACCAGCAGCGCGCCTTCGACCAGGTTGCGGAACACGGTCGAGAGCGTCTTGCCCATGAGCCAGGTGCGGTCGTAGAAGGGCACGATCTCCACGCCGGGCGGCAGGCCGCGCGCGTTGAGCTGCGCGAGCTTGTCCTTCACGCCCTTGAGCACCACGCTCGGGTTCTCGCCCTTGCGCATCACCACGATGCCGGTGACGACGTCGTCGTCGAGGTCTTGCCCCACGGTGCCGAGCCGCGGCACGGCGCCGACCTCGACCCGCGCGACGTCGCGCACGAGGATGGGCGTGGCGCCGCGCGAGGACACGACGATGCGCCCGATGTCGTCGGCCGAGCGCAGCAGGCCGATGCCGCGGATGGCGTACTGCTGCGCGCCCTGCGTGACGTAGCTGCCGCCGGCGTTCGAGTTGCCGCGGCCCAGCGCGTCGAGCAGGTTCTGAAAGCTCAGCTTGTACGCGCGCAGCTTGTCGAGGTCGGGCTGCACCTCGTACTGCTTGATGAAGCCGCCCATGGCCACCACGTCGGCGACCCCGGGCACCTGGCGCAACTGACGCTCGACCGTCCAGTCCTGCACGCTGCGCAGCTCGGTGGTCGACAGGCCGTCGCCGCGCAGGCGGTAGCGCATGATCTCGCCGACCGGCGTGGCGTTGGGCGCGATGTCGGCTTCCACGCCGGGCGGCAGGTCGACGCCGCGCAGGCGCTCGTTGACCTGCTGCCGTACCTCCTGCACCTTGGCCGCGTCGTCGTAGGTGACGACGGTGAAGGACAGGCCGAACTGCGTGTGCGAGAACACGCGAATGGCATTGGGCAGGCCCGACAAGGCCACCTCGATGGGCAGCGTCACCTGCTTCTCGACCTCTTCCGCGGCGCGGCCCGGGTAGAGCGCGATCACCGTGACCTGCGTGTCGGTGACGTCGGGAAAGGCCTCGACCGACAGGTTCTTGAAGGCGACGATGCCGGCCAGCGCGAACAGCAGCGTGCCCAGCACGATGAAGAGCGGCTGCGTCAGCGCGTACTGGATCAGGCGTTTCATGGCTTGCCGGCGCCTGCCGCGTTGGCGCTCATCTTCTTCGGATCGGCCGACTCGGCTTCGACCACCGCGGCGGCCGATTCCTGTGCCTGGCGCAGCTCGCGCGCGAGCAGCAGTGCGTTTTCCTTCACCACCAGTTCGCCCACTTCGAGGCCGCGCGAGACGACGATCTCGGACGGCCCCGCATGGCCAACGCGCACCTCGCGCGCCTCGAACACGCCCGGCTGCACCTGCACCATCACCGATTGCTGGGCGCCGCGCAGCATCACGGCGGAGGCGGGCACGACCACGCCCGAACTCAGCATGCGCTCGAACTGCGCGGTGGCCAGCATCTCGGCCTTGAGGCGCCGCTCCGGGTTGGCCACGACACCGCGGACCTTGATCGTGCGGCTCGCGGGATCGATGGCATCGGCGGCGGCGCTCACCTGGCCCTCGAAGACCTGACCTGGCAGCGCCGCGACGCTGAGCTTGAACACGGCGCCGGGCCGCAGCGTGGCGACCTCCGATTCGCGCGCGTCGATCTGCACCCACAGCGTGGTCGGGTCGCTGAGCACGAAGAGCGGCGGCACGCCGGGCCCCGATTGATCCGCGCGCAGTTCCTGCCCCGGATTCAGATTGCGCTCGACCACGACGCCGGCGATGCCCGCGGTGATGGCGAGGCGCTGGTTGACGCCGCTGCCGCCGCCGTACATCGCGGTGCGCGCACCGGCGCGTGCGACCTCGGCCCGCGCGCGCGCGGCATCGGCCTCGGCCTGCTCCAGTTCCTTGCGCGCGACGATGCCGGCGTCGAACAGCTCGCGCTGGCGCTGCAGGTTCTTGTGCGCGAGGGACACGTCCGCCTGTGCCTTGGCCGTGTCGGCCTGCGCGATGCCGAAGTCGGGCGAGGCCAGCAGCGCGAGCGGCATGCCCGGGCGCACCGCATCGCCCAGGTCGGCGCGGATGGCCGTGATGCGGCCGGCGAAGGCGGGGTAGATGCGTTGCGTGTGCTCCTCGTTCCACACCAGCCGTGCCGGGAGTTCGGCGCGCACGCTCTTGCCGGGCGCGGCCTCGCTGAGCGTGAGCAGCTTGAGCTGCGGATGGTTGGGCGCGAAGCGGATCTGGTTGTTCTGCACGATCGGCGCCGGCGGCTCGGCCTCGGCAGCGGGCGTCTCGCGATCGCTGCACGCCGCGAGCGACGCGATGGCCGCGAGCGCGATCGACGCGAGCAGCATGGAAGGGTGGCGAAGGGCGGGGGCGTGGATGGTCATGGCGAGGCCTGGGGCTGGGTGCGCAGGCGCCAGGCCAGCGCGGCCTTGGCGTGATCGACGCGGGCGGCGATGGCGTCGAGCTGCGTGGCGCGCAGCGTGCGGCGCGCATCGAGCAGGTCGGTGAGCGACATCGCGCCCTTGCGGTAAGCCAACTCGGCGCTGTCGGCGACCTGGCGTGAGCGCGTGAGGATGTCTTCCTCGAAGCGCTGCAGGCGCTGCGCATTGGCCAGCGCTTCCTCGCGCAGGCGCTGCAGTTCCACATTGGCTTCATGGCGCGCCTTGTCGAGCTGGTCCTGCGCTTGTGCGTACTGGGCCTGTGCGCGACCGATCTCGCCTTCGAATCGGTAGCCCCAGTTCAGGGGCACGGTGGCGCGCACTTCGAGCAGGCGATTCGATGTGCCTGGATAGCGGTCGATCGACACGCCCCAGGTCACGTCGGCGCTTCGCTGCGCCTCCGCGGCGGCGAGCGAGGCCTCGGCGGCGGCCGCGCGTTCGCGGGCTGCGCGCACGTCGGCACGCTGGTCGACCAGCGCGGCCAGGTCGGCGTCCTGTGCGGGCAGCGCCAATGCGGGCCAATCGGGCCGCGCAGCCAGGCCGCGCACGGCGGCCGCAGGGCCGAGCAGTCGCGTGAGCTCCAGTTGCGCGCGATCGCGTTCGAGCTGTGCGCTGCGCAGCTCGACGCGGCTGCGTTGCGCCTCGATGGCGGTGCGTGCGGACTCCTGCGCGGGCAGGTCGCCGGCCTGCACGCGGCGCTCGGCGGTGGAGGCCAGCTGTGCTGCGCTGCGCTCGATCTCTTGCACCTCGGCGATGCGCTCCTGTGCGCCGAGCAGGTCGAAGAAGGCGCTGCCGGCCGCGATGCGTTGCTGCAGTTGCGTGTCGTCGAGTTCGGCCGATGCGGCGTCGGCCGTGCGCTCGGCCGCGGTGGTGCGCGCGCGGCGCTTGCCGCCGCGTTCCCAGGTCCAGTCGATGCCGAGCGAACTGTCGATGCGCTTGCGGCCGAGGCCGCCGTTGCCGATGCCGTTCTGCAGGTCGATCGAACTGAGCTTGCCGGTCAGGAGCGGTGCCGGCGCGTGGTCGGCTGCCAGCACGTCGGCGCGCGCGGCCGCGAGCTGCTGGCGCGCCAGCAACACGTCGGGGTTGTCGCGGCTCGCGGACAGCACGTCGTCCAGGCCCAGCGTGCGGGGCTGTGCCTGTTGCGCGGTGGCGGGCAGCAACGCTGCGGCGCCCATCAAAAGGGCCGCACAAGCGGCCCGGTGTCGTCTCCTCATGGGTTGTTTATCGCGTCGCGCGGCTGACGGCCTGCTGACCCTCGCATGCGGTACAAACACGTATCTTTCTGCGGGCTGCTCCCATGCGAATCCTCCTGGTCGAAGACGATGCCGTGCTGCGCGGCGTGGTGTTGAGAAGCCTCAACGATGCGGGCCACCGTGTCGACGTGGCTGCCAATGCGGAAGACGCGGACCACCTGTGGCGCGTGCAGTTGTTCGATGCGGTGCTGCTCGACCTGAACCTGCCCGCCACTGCCGCGCCCACCAGCGGATTGACCAGCGGTCTCAACGTGCTGCGCCATGCGCGGACGCGCGGCGACCGCACGCCGGTGCTCGTGCTCACGGCGCGCGGCCGCACCGAGGAGCGCATCGCCGGGCTCGATGCCGGCGCCGACGACTACCTGGGCAAGCCCTTCGACCTGGCCGAGGTGGAAGCACGCCTGCGTGCGCTGGTGCGGCGCGCGCAGGGCACGGACGACGTGGCGACGCTGGGCCGGCTCAAGCTCGACCGCAAGGCGCGCCGCTTCACGGTGAACAGCTTTCCGCTCGACCTGCCGGCACGCGAGTTCGAAGTGCTGTGGGAGCTCATGAGCCCGCCGGGCCGCACCGTGAGCAAGCGTGCGATGTCCGACAAGCTCTCGACCTTCGACGAGTCGCTGGGCGACAACGCGCTCGAGGCTTTCATCTCGCGGCTGCGCAAGAAGCTGGTGGGCAGCGGTGCGGCCATCCGCACGTTGCGCGGCATCGGCTACTTGCTGGAAGCCACTGCGTGAGCGAAGCGCCGCCGAAGGCGGGCGCGCCCTCGCTCACGGGGCGGATGCTGCGGCGGGTTCTGCTGCCGCTGGCATTGACCTGGCTCGGAGGCACGGCGGTGGCGGTGGCGGTGGCGAGCCACTTCACCGAGCAGGCCTTCGACCGCTCGCTGCTCGATGATGCCTACGCGGTGTCGGCCAACGTCGAGGCGAACGAGCGCGACATCCAACTGCGCCTGTCCCCGCGCGAGGTGACGAGCGTGCTCTTCGATCAGTCGGAGACGATGTTCTTCGCGGTGCTGCGGCCCGATGGCTCGCTGCTGGCCGGCCATGCGGGACTGCAGGCACCGCAGCCCGACGAGGGCGCGCGCTACCGCTTTTCCGACATCCACTACCAGGGGCACCCGCTGCGCGCCGTGACCCTGCACCACGAGCAGCCCAATGCCTTTCGCGTGGTGATCGCGCAGACGACGCGCGCCCGCAGTGCGCTGGTCGAGCGGCTGCTGGCCTATTCGCTGGCGCCGCAGCTGGTGCTGCTGGTGTTGCTGGCAATCTGGCTGTGGCGCCGCATCGAACGCGAGCTGAGGCCACTGGGCGAACTGCGGCAGACGCTGGACCAGCGGGACGCATCCGACCTGGCGCCGGTGCCGGTGGCGCGCAGCTCGCGCGAGCTGGAGCGTCTGGGCGAAACGCTCAATGCGTTGTTCGAGCGGCTCGGCTACAGCGTGCGGGCGCAGCGCGAGTTCGCGGGCAACGTGGCGCACGAGCTGCGCACGCCGCTCGCGGGCATCCGCGCGCTGGCCGACTACGGGCTGGCGCAGCACGCGCCGGCGGTGTGGCGCGAGCAGCTGCAGCAGATCGCCGCCAGCCAGTCGCGCGCGAGTCGCCTGGTCGATCAGCTGCTGGGACTGGCGCTGGCCGACGAGGGGCACACGGCACTGCAGCGCGAGCCGCTGCGGCTGGACATGCTGGTGGAGCAGGCGGTGCTCCGGCACCTCGCGCGCGCCGATGCGCAGGGCGTGGACCTGGGCGCGCTGGGCCTGGACGCGCCGGTGACGGTGCAGGCCAATGCGGCGCTGGTCGAGGGCATCCTCGACAACCTGATCGACAACGCGCTGCGCTACGGCGGGCGCACCATCACGATCGAGCTGGCGGGGCGCACTCTGTCGGTCGCCGACGACGGGCCGGGCATCGACGATGAGATGCGCCGTGCGGTGACGGCGCGCTGGTCGCAGGGGCCGGAGGGCCAGAAGCTGGGGCAGGGCGCCGGACTGGGCCTGGCGATCGTTGCGCGCTATGCGGCGCTGCTCGACGCGGAGCTGCGCTTCGAGAAGGCGAGCGAGGCGGGCGGGCTGCGGGTCGGCGTGGCCTTTCGCGCCACGCCGGCCGCGGCGCCGGGCTCAGCGTCGGCGCCGGCTCAGGCGAGCGCCGGGTAGTCGATGTAGCCCTTCTCGCCACCGCCGTAGAAGGTGTTCTTGTCCCACGGGTTGAGCGGGGCGCCTTCCTTCAGGCGGCGTACCAGGTCGGGGTTGGAGATGAAGGGCTTGCCGAAGGCGACCAGGTCGTCGCCTTCCTTCAGCGCTGCTTCGGCCAGCGGCTTGTCGTAGCCGTTGTTCACCATCCAGGCGCCTTTGCCGCCGGCCTGGCGGTAGGCGGCCTTCAGGGCTTCGTAGTCGAAGGGTCGGTCGTCGATCTCGCGCGGGCCGCCGGTGGCGCCTTCGATGATGTGGACATAGGCCAGTCCCAGAGGCGCGAGCTGCTTCACCACGTACTCGAAGAGCGGCTGCGGGTCGGCATCGTGCGCGTCGTTGGCCGGCGTGACCGGCGACAGGCGAATGCCCGTAATGCCGCCGCCCACGGCATCGACCACGGCACGCGTGACCTCGAGCAGCAGGCGTGCACGGTTCTCGATGCTGCCGCCGTAGTCGTCGTCGCGATGGTTGCTGCCGGTCTTGAGAAACTGGTCGAGCAGGTAGCCGTTGGCGCCATGCACCTCGACACCGTCGAAGCCGGCGGTGTGCACGGCATTGCGGGCGGCCGCGGCGTAGGTGTGGACGATGCCGGGCAGCTCTTCGGCATCGAGCGCGCGCGGTGCCGAGGTCTCGACGAAGGTGGGCACGCCGTCCTTGATCAGCACGGTCTTGGTCTTGGCGGTGATGGCGGAGGGTGCGACGGGCTGGCCGCCATCCGGCTGCAGTTCGTTGTGCGACACGCGGCCCACGTGCCACAGCTGCACGACGATCTTGCCGCCCTTGGCATGCACGGCATCGGTGACGTGCTTCCAGGCTTCGAGCTGTTCCACGCCGTAGAGGCCGGGCACGTCGGCATAGCCCTGGCCCTGGTGGCTGATGGCGGTGGCCTCGGTGATCAGCAGGCCGGCGGCGGCGCGCTGCGCGTAGTAGGTGGCGGCGATCGGTTGAGGCACCGCGTTGGGCGAGCGGTTGCGCGTGAGCGGGGCCATGACGACGCGGTTGGCAAGCTGGAGCTGGCCGGCCTGGAGAGGGTCGAAAAGAGAGGACATCGGCACCTGCGGATGGTTGCTTGAAGACCCGCGACAGTACGCCGACGCGCGCGGGCCCGCACGCACGAGGTTGTCGGTTTGGTGCTAGGCGACGGGCATGCCGCAGAATCGCCGCAGTCCATGACGAGCCCCAGCACTTCGATCACACCGGGCCAGGCCCTTCGCCTGGCGGTGGCGCTGTCGATGGGGGCTGCGGTGTCGCTGGGCATCACGCGCTTCTCGTATGGACTGCTGTTGCCGCCGATGCGGGCCGACCTGGGCTGGAGCTACGCGCTCGCGGGCGGCATGAACACGGCGAACGCGGCGGGCTACCTGGTGGGCGCATTGATGATGCCGGCCATGATGCGGCGCCTCGACCACACGCGGCTGCTGGTCGGCGGCTGCATGCTGGCGAGCCTGTTCATGGCGGCCAGTGGCTTCTTCACGTCGGCGCCGGCCCTGCTCGTGCAGCGTCTGCTGGCGGGCCTGGCCAGTGCGTGGGTGTTCGTGGCCGGCGGCGTGCTGGCCGCGCGGCTCGGTGCGCTGCAGCCTGCGCGCACGGGGCTATTGCTGGGGCTCTATTACGGCGGCACCGGCTTCGGCATCACCTTGTCGGCACTGCTGGTGCCGCTGGCCCTGCAGTCGGCCGCGGGCCGCGCGCACGGGTGGGCCTGGGCCTGGTGGGCGCTGGCGGCGGCCAGCGTGGCGGCCACCGTCTTGCTGGCGTTGGCGGTGCGTGCGATGCCGGCGCAGCAGGATCGACCGGGCGCCGGTGGAGCTGCGCCGGCGGCCGGCGCCGGCGCGGGGCCTGGCGTGCGGCGCTTCGGCTGGGCGCTGGCGGGGTACATGTGCTTCGGCATGGGCTACATCGGCTACATGACTTTCGTGATCGCGCTATTGCGCGAAGAGGGCGCGAGCACCGGTGGCATCACCACCTTCTATGCACTGCTCGGTGTGGCCTGCGTGGCTTCGGCTCGATTGTGGGCGGGGCTGCTCGATCGTTATCGCGGCGGCGAGCCGCAGGCCTTCCTCAACCTGCTGCTGGGCGCGGCGACGCTGCTGCCGGTGCTCAGCGCGTCATGGCCGGTGGCTTTGCTGTCGGGGCTGCTGTTCGGCGCGGTGTTCCTGTCGGTGGTGGCGTCGACGACCGCGCTGGTGCGCCACAACCTGCCGGCGCCGCAATGGGCCGCGGGCATCAGCGCGTTCACCATCGTGTTCGCACTGGGGCAGATCGTGGGGCCGACCGTGACCGGATGGATTTCCGACGGGCCGGGGGGGCTGGCGCGCGGCCTGGTGGCCTCGGCCCTCACGCTGTGGGTCGGGGCCCTGCTGGCGTGGCGGCAGCGGCCGCTGGCCGGCTGAGCGCCACGCGTCTGCTTACTTGCTCAGGCCTTCGACCTTGAGCGCCTCTTGCACGGCCGGGCGCGCGCCCACGCGTGCGTGCCAGGCTTGCACGTTCGGGTAGGGCGACAGGTCGATGCCGACCGGCTTGGCCCAGTTGGTGACGGTGAAGAGGTAGCCGTCGGCGACGGTGAAGTGCTCGCCCATCAGGTACTCCTTGCCCTCGAGCTCGCGGTTGAGCCACTCGTAGCGCGACTCGAGCTTGGACTTGAAGACGGCCTTCGCCTCGTCGGGCATGGCGGGGTTGAAGAAGGGCGAATAGGTCTTGTGGATCTCGGTGCCGATGAAGGTGAGCCACTCCTGCAGGCGGTAGCGCGACAGCGTGCCGGCGGCGGGCGCCAAGTTCTTGGTGGGTGCGAGGTCGGCGATGTATTGCACGATGGCCGGGCCTTCGCGCAAGCGGGTGCCGTCGTCGAGTTCGAGCATCGGCACGTAGCCCAGGGGGTTGATGCCGTAGTAGTCGGTGCCGTCCTTCAGCTTGTGGCTCTTGGTGCTCGCCAGCACGGGCTCGAAGGCGACGCCGGCTTCGCGCAAGGCGATGTGCGGGGAGAGCGAGCAGGCGCCCGGTGAGTAGTACAGCTTCATTCGAATGCTCCAGGTTTGATGGATTGGTTCTCGGGAGGGAGGAGCGATGCTAGCGTCTTCGCTGAGGTCTTCAAGGACAACTTGCCTTGTCCTACGGTGCGCTGCGGGGGGCGACTACCGGGCTCGCAGGGGCGGCGACTCTACAGTCCTTAGCGCTGCGGCAGGGGTCTGCAGCCAAGGAGAACGTTCATGTTGAAGTACGCCATCATTTTTGCCGTGATCTCGCTGATCGCGGCTGCATTGGGTTTCGGCGGTGTGGCTGCCGGTGCTGCCGGTATCGCGAAGCTGCTGTTCGGCCTGTTCCTGATCATCGCGATCGTGTTCCTGGTGCTGGCGGCACTGGGCATCGGCGCGGCCAAGAAAGCGTTGGACTGACGATGCTGCATCGGTTGTTGCGAGGGCTGGCGGGTGAGCCGCTGGCCGTGAGATTGCAGAGTCCGGCGCATCGCATCGTGCGTGTGCTGGACGTGACGCGCACGCATTGGGCCGTCGTCGAACGAAGCAGGTCGCGCGGCGCCCGCACGGGCGCTGGCAGCGGTGCTGTGTTGCTACAAAAAGCATAGCGCTGCGTAGCCGCGGAGTGCGCCTTTCGACGGGCGCGCGCAGCCATTCGCCTTGTCCCTGCATCCTACGCAGGGCGGCGCCGGCGACTAAAATTGGCGCCCCTTTCCGCCAGCGCGCGCGCCGTGCGCCTCTCTCCATGCTGTACCCCGAAGAATTCGATGTGATCGTCGTCGGCGGCGGCCATGCCGGTACCGAAGCCGCGCTGGCCTCCGCGCGCATGGGCGCACGCACGCTGCTGCTCACCCACAATATCGAGACGCTGGGGCAGATGAGTTGCAATCCGTCGATCGGCGGCATCGGCAAGGGGCACCTCGTCAAGGAGGTCGACGCGCTTGGCGGGGCGATGGCGATCGCGACCGATGAGGCGGGCATTCAGTTCCGCATCCTCAATTCGAGCAAAGGCCCGGCTGTGCGTGCGACGCGCGCGCAAGCCGACCGCGTTCTCTATAAGGCTGCGATTCGACGGCGGCTGGAGAACCAGCCCAACTTGTCGCTGTTTCAGCAGGCCGTCGACGACTTGATGGTCGAGGGCGATCGGGTGGTCGGTGCGGTGACGCAGGTTGGAATCGCGTTTCGTGCGCGTGCCGTGGTGCTGACGGCCGGCACCTTTCTCGATGGCCGCATTCATGTGGGCCTCGACAACTACCAGGCTGGCCGTGCGGGTGACCCGCCGGCCGTCAGCCTGTCTGCGCGTCTGAAGGAGCTCAGGCTGCCGCAGGGTCGGCTCAAGACGGGAACGCCGCCGCGGCTGGATGGGCGCAGCATCGATTTCTCGAAGTGCGTCGAGCAGCCGGGCGATGGCATGCCAGGTGGGGCAGGGCCGATGCCGGTGTTCAGCTTCATGGGTCGGCAGGAGATGCATCCCGAACAGATGCCGTGCTGGATCACGAATACGAATGCGAGGACGCACGAGATCATTCGCTCGGGCTTCGACCGGAGCCCGATGTTCACCGGCAAGATCGATGGGGTCGGACCGCGCTACTGCCCGAGCGTGGAAGACAAGATCAACCGCTTCGCTGACAAGGAAAGCCACCAGATCTTTCTCGAGCCCGAGGGCCTGACGACCAACGAGTACTACCCGAACGGCATTTCGACCAGTCTGCCTTTCGACGTCCAGTATCAGCTGGTGCGGTCGATGGCCGGACTGGAGAACGCTCACATCCTGCGCCCGGGCTACGCCATCGAGTACGACTACTTCGACCCGCGCGGGCTCAAGAGTAGCTTCGAAACGCGCGCCATTCAGGGCTTGTTTTTTGCCGGGCAGATCAACGGCACCACGGGCTATGAGGAGGCGGCGGCGCAGGGTTTGTTTGCCGGCATCAATGCGGCGCTGCTGTGCAGGGAAGAAGCGGCTTGGTTGCCGCGGCGCGATGAGGCCTATTTGGGTGTGCTGGTCGATGACCTGATCACGAAGGGCGTGACCGAGCCCTACCGCATGTTCACCAGCCGGGCCGAATTCCGTCTCCAGCTTCGCGAGGACAACGCCGACATGCGGCTGACCGAGGCTGGCCGGCGGCTTGGATTGGTGGACGATGCGCACTGGGATGCGTTCTCGCGCAAGCGCGATCTTGTTTCACGTGAAACAGAACGACTTCGTTCGATCTGGGTGAACCCTCGCAACCTGCCGCCCGATGAGTCAGCGCGCGTTCTCGGCAAGGCCATCGAGCATGAATACAACTTGGGCGATCTGCTGCGTCGGCCCAATGTCGACTACGCGTCGCTGATGTCGCTGGACGGCGGGAAGTACGCGTCTGACCAGCCGCTTGGGAAATCCGAGATCGAACAGATCGAGATTGCCGCCAAGTACGCTGGCTACATCGATCGCCAGCAAGACGAGGTCGAGCGCGCGGCGCATTTCGAGAATCTGCAGTTGCCTGCCGATCTGGACTACGGCCAAGTCACTGCGCTGAGCTTCGAGGTGCGCCAGAAGTTGGCGAAGCATCGCCCGGAAACGCTGGGCCAGGCTTCTCGAATCTCGGGCGTCACGCCGGCTGCGGTTTCCCTTTTGCTGATCCATCTTCGCAAACGCGGGCATCGCGCCTTTTCGCGGGACGCTGCCGCGGTGACGCAGACGGCCGCCGAATGATCGCGGCGGGCGTGCTGCGCGACGGCGCGGCGAAGCTGGGGCTCCAACTGGACGACCTGCAAAGTGAAAGATTGCTGGCCTACGCCGCATTGATCCTGAAATGGAACAAGGTTTACAACCTCACGGCGCTTCGTGACTCCGCCAGTGTGCTGACCCATCACTTGCTTGACAGCTTGGCCGTTGTTGTTCCCCTGGCTCGTCAATGGCCGGGGAGGGCGACTTTGCTCGACGTGGGCGCCGGTGCGGGCCTCCCGGGTGCGGTCATCGCCATCATGCGAGCGGATATCGCCGTGGAATGCCTGGATGCTGTCGCCAAGAAGGCGGCCTTTGTGCAACAAGTGGCCGGTGAGCTGCAGCTCCCGAATCTTCGGGGAAAGCATGCACGCGTGGAGTCGCTCAGTGGGCAATATGAACTGATCAGCTCGCGCGCCTTCGCATCCTTGCCTGACTTTTTCGCGGGCTCCTCGCACCTCCTGGCGGACGACGGCATTTGGATGGCCATGAAAGGCAGGAAGCCGGTTGACGAACTGGCGCAGGTGCCTGCCAGCGTTGAGGTGTTTCACGTGGAACAACTGGACGTGCCCGGCCTTGATGCGGAGCGCTGCATCGTTTGGGCGCGAAAACAGCCCGCCTGAGCAACCTTCGACGAGTCCACCTCGCTTAGACTCGATCCCTCCCCATCAAGGCAGTTTTCCATGTTCGGCATCGCTGACTACGGCGCATTCGTTGCCGCCATCATTCTTTTTCTCGCGATTCCCGGCCCTGGGAATCTTGCGCTGATTAGCTCGACCAGCAAAGGGGGCATTCGGGCGGGCATGGCAGCAACCTTCGGGGTGATTGCAGGTGACCAGATCTTGATGTGGGCGGCTGTGGCCGGCGTGGCTGCATTGCTGGCCGCGTTTCCGCCGGCCTTCAAGGCCGTGCAGTGGCTGGGCGCCATCTATCTGGCTTGGCTGGGTTTCCGCATGCTGACCGCCAAGCCGGGCGCCGCGCCCTTGTTGAACATCCGCCCCCGTCAGTACTTCCGTCAGGCGTTGACCATCACCTTGCTGAACCCGAAAGCGATCGTGTTCTACATGGCGTTTTTCCCGCTGTTCGTCGACCCGGCTCGGCATCAAGGACTTCTGACCTTTGCCGTGATGGCGCTGACGATCGCCGTTCTGACCTTCTTCTATTGCCTTACCGCCACGCTGCTCACGCATTTTTTGGCCGCTCGGCTGCGCGCCAATCCGCGCATTTCTGCACTGTTTGAAAAGCTGGCAGGCGTGTTCCTGATTGGTTTCGGCATCAAGCTGGCGGCCAATCACTAGCATGGCCAAGATTTTTTGCGTTGCGAATCAGAAGGGCGGCGTGGGCAAAACCACGACCACCGTCAATCTGGCGGCCGGCTTGGCCAAGGTGGGCCAGCGGGTTCTGATGATCGACCTCGACCCGCAGGGCAATGCGACCATGGGCTCGGGCATCGACAAGCGCCGGCTCGAAACGACGGTGTACGACGTGCTGCTCGAATCGGCGTCGGTGACCGAGGCGAAGGTGAGGGCGGAGAAGTGTGGCTACGACGTGCTGGGCGCCAACCGCGAGCTGGCCGGTGCGGAAGTCGAGATGGTGGCTCTGGATCGCCGCGAAAAACGCCTGCGGACGGCCCTGGCCACGGTCGGCGCCGAATACGACTTCATCCTGATCGACTGCCCGCCGAGCTTGAGTTTGCTCACGCTCAATGGCTTGTGCTGCGCGCACGGCGTCATCGTGCCGATGCAATGCGAGTACTTTGCGCTCGAAGGGCTGACCGACCTGGTCAACACCATCAAGCAGGTGCATGCCAACCTTAACAAGAACCTGCAGATCATCGGCTTGCTGCGCATCATGTTCGACCCGCGCATCACCCTGCAGCAGCAGGTCAGCGAGCAGCTCAAGGCCCACTTCGGCGACAAGGTGTTCGACACGGTGATTCCGCGCAATGTGCGACTTGCCGAGGCGCCGAGCTATGGCTTGCCGGGGGTGATCTTCGATCCGGCAGCCCGGGGCAGCCAGGCTTTCGTGGCGTTTGCCGAAGAGCTCGTGCAGAAGATGCCTCCGGCCAGTGCACTGGCCGGCGCTGCGCCTGCACCCGCGCCGATGGCGCCACCGCCTGTCGCAGTGCAAGACCCCCAAGGCCTCTGAGCCCGCCGGTCGGTACCTGACTGCTATCAATTCTGGAGCGCATGACCGCTGCCGCCACCACCGTCCTGCTGCTGCCCGGTTGGCAGAACAGCGATCCGCCGCACTGGCAGAGCCGGTGGGAGGCCGTGCATGGCGACCGCAGGGTCGAGCAACACGAGTGGATGCGGCCCCTGCGCGGTGATTGGTCGGCACGGCTCGAAGAGGAAGTACTGGCCGCCAAGGCGCCCGTAGCGCTGGTGGCCCATAGCCTGGGTTGCATCCTCGTGGCCGCATGGGCAGCCCATTCGCGCAACACGCACAAGGTGCGCGCGGCCTTGCTGGTCGCGCCTGGCGACCTGGAGCGCGAAGACATTCGCCAGATGATTCCCGGCTGGGCGCCCATCGTGCGCAAGCCTTTGCCGTTCCCCGCCCTCATGATCGCGGCCAGCGACGACCCCTATTGCAGCGCCGAGCGCTCACGGGGCATGGCGCGCGACTGGGCGGCGCGCTACATCGATGCTGGCCGCCGGGGGCACATCAACGCCGAATCCGGCCTCGGGGACTGGCCCGAAGGACGACAACTGCTGAACGACTTGCTGAAAGAAGAATGACCTCGATGGCCACCAAGAAACCCAAGGGCCTCGGCCGCGGACTCGAAGCCCTGCTGGGCCCCACCTTCAATGGCCCGGACAACCCGGCCAACGACGAAGTCGCGCTGGCCAATCCCACCACCCTGAACCTCGACCAGATGGTGCCCGGCATCTACCAGCCGCGAACGCGCATGGACGAAGGCGCGCTCTACGAATTGGCAGAGAGCATCAAGGCGCAGGGCATCATGCAGCCGATCCTGGTGCGGCGGCTCGATGCCGAGGCGGCGCGCGTGAAGAACGCGGAGTTCGAAATCATTGCCGGCGAGCGCCGCTTCCGAGCGGCCAGGCTGGCTGGGCTCGACAGTGTGCCGGTGCTGGTGCGCGACGTGCCCAACGAGGCCGCCGCGGCGATGTCGCTGATCGAGAACATCCAGCGCGAAGATCTCAACCCGCTCGAAGAAGCGCAGGGCTTGCAGCGGCTGGTGGCCGAATTCGGCCTGACGCACGAATCCGCGGCCCAGGCCGTGGGCCGGTCGCGCAGTGCCGCCAGCAATCTGCTGCGGCTGCTCAATCTGGCCGAGCCCGCGCAGGCCATGCTGATGGCGGGCGACATCGACATGGGGCATGCCCGCGCGCTGCTGTCGCTCGACAAGGGCACCCAGATCACCGCGGCCAACCAGATTGCAGCGAAGAAGTTGTCGGTGCGCGAGGCCGAGGCACTGGTCAAGAAGCTGAGCGCCGAATTCAGCTTGCGTCCACCGGCTCATCGCGGCGGCGGCGAGAAATCGCGCGATCTGCAGCGCGTCGAGGAAGAGCTCGCCGACCTGTTGGCGGCCGAGGTCGAGGTGCGGATCAAGAAGCGCAGCAAACGCGGCGGCAAGGTGGAGCAGAGCGGTGAGCTTGCCATCCACTTCGGTTCACTCGAGGCCCTCAACGGTCTCATCGACCGCATCCGCCAAACGGCCTAATTCTGCAAAGACGCGACTTCATGCTTCTGGGCGGTTGTCCGGCGGCGCCTTTGCGAATATGCTTGCCCGTTACGTTTTTTAACTGTAGTTCGAAAGTTCTCTGAGGACCGCCACATGACCACCGCCCGTTTTCCGCTTGCTGCCGTCGCCCTGGGGGCACTTCTTCTGACTGGCTGCCAGACGACCGACATGCAGATGGGAAGCCAGAGCGCCAAGACGGTGGCGACCGGCAGCGCCGCCGGTTCCGCCTCGGCCAACACCAGCAGCACACTCGAACGCTGCGCCTCTCCGCTGGGCACCGTCTCGCTCATCGAGAACCAATCGGCCGGCTGGTACACCATCCTGCGCAACGAATACCGCCTCCCGCCCACCGCCAACCTGCTGCGCCTTCTGGTCCAGCAATCCAACTGCTTCGTGGTGGTCGAGCGCGGCGCTGCCGGCATGAACGCCATGTCGCGGGAGCGCGACCTGATGGCCTCCGGCGAAATGCGCCAGGGCAGCAATTTCGGCCGCGGCCAGATGGTGGCTTCGGACTACGGCCTGTCTCCCGAAATCGTGTTCAGCAACAGCAATGCCGGTGGCATGGGTGGCGGGCTCGGCGGCCTGGTCGGCGGGCGCTACAGCGGCGTGTTGGCGGCAGTGGGCGGCAACCTGCAGACCAAGGAAGCCAGTGCGCTGCTGACCCTCATCGACAACCGTTCCGGCGTGCAGGTCGCGGCCTCCGAGGGCAGCGCCTCCAAGACCGACTTCGGCGCCTTCGGCTCCGTGTTCGGCGGCGGCGGGGCCGGTGGCCTCGGCGGCTACACCAACACGGCCCAAGGCAAGGTCATCAGCGCTGCCTTCATGGACGCGTTCAACCAGATGGTCGTTTCGCTGCGCAACTACAAGGCGCAGACGGTGCAAGGCCAGGGTCTGGGCGGCGGCGGACGGCTGGGTGTGGATGGCGGCGTGGCGCCTTCGCAAACCTCGGCGCCTGCCGAACGTGCGCCGGCGCGTCGCAATACCAAATAAGAGCGCGGGCGCGCAGCCCGGTCGCCTCGGACAAAAAGCCCGGCGGCTCTTGCGAGCCCCGGGCTTTGTCGATTGCTGTCTAAAGGACGCCGATCGCAGCCGATCGAGGCACATCCCTGCAAGTAAGGCCCTCAAAGGCTGAAAATCTTCCCCGGATTCATGATGTTCTTCGGATCGAGCGCGCGCTTGATCGTGCGCATCATGTCGATGGCGCCGGCACCGGCTTCGTTGACCAGAAACTCCATCTTGTGCAGGCCGACGCCGTGCTCGCCGGTGCAGGTGCCTTCCAGCGCGAGTGCGCGCGACACCAGCGCATGGTTGAGCTTCTCGGCCGTGACGCGCTCTTCGGGCGCATCCGGATCGAGCAGATAACCGAAGTGGAAATTGCCGTCGCCCACGTGGCCCACGAGGAAGTAGGGGATGCCGCTCGCATCGGCTTCGGCCACCGATTCGAGCAGGCAATCGGCCAGTCGCGAAATGGGCACGCAGGTGTCGGTGCTGATCACGCGGCAGCCGGGGCGCGACTGCACTGCCGCGAAATAGGCGTTGTGCCGTGCCGTCCAGAGGCGCGTGCGCTCCTCGGGCGTGCTCGCCCATTCGAAGGCCTTGCCGCCATGGCCGCTGGCGAGTTCCTGCACGGTCTCGGCCTGCTCCTTCACGCCCGCGGGCGAACCGTGAAACTCCATCAGCAGCATGGGCTCTTCGCGCAGGCCGAGCTTGGCGTAGGCGTTCACCATGCGCACGGTGTTCACGTCGATCAGTTCGACGCGCGCGATCGGCACGCCCAGTTGGATGATCTCGATGACCGTGCGCACGGCAGCCTCGATGCTCGGGAACGAGCAGATCGCGGCCGACACCGCCTCGGGCAGCGGATACAGGCGCAGCGTGATCTCGGTCACCACGCCCAGGGTGCCCTCGCTGCCGACCATCAGTCGGGTGAGGTCGTAGCCTGCGGAAGACTTCTTCGCGCGCGTGCCGGTGCGGATCACTTCGCCGGTGGCGGTAACCACTTCGAGCGCCAGCACGTTCTCGCGCATGGTGCCGTAGCGCACGGCGTTCGTGCCGCTGGCGCGCGTGGCCGTCATGCCGCCGATCGATGCATCCGCACCCGGGTCGATCGGAAAGAAGAGCCCGGTGCTCTTGATGTCGTCGTTGAGCTGCTTGCGCGTCACGCCCGGCTGCACCGTGACCGTGAGGTCGTCGGCATTGACCGAGAGCACGTGGTTCATGCGGCTGACGTCGATGCTGATGCCGCCCTGCACCGCGAGCAGGTGGCCCTCGAGCGACGAGCCGACACCGAAGGGGATCACCGGCACGCTGTGCTCGCTTGCGAGCCTCACGGCGTCGGACACGTCCTGCGTGCTCTCGGCAAACACCACCGCTGCGGGCGGCGGCGCATCGAAGGACGATTCGTCCCGGCCGTGCTGCGTGCGCACGGCCAGCGCCGTGGAACACTGGTCCTTGAAGCGGTCCTTGAGCGCCTCGATCAGCGCATCGGGCACGTCGCGCAGTGCGATGGCCGGGGTGAGGTGGGCAAGGGCGGTGGGCGCATTCATCGGCGGGTCTCCGTCAGGGGGCTACCATTCTACGAACCGGGCCAGGGAAGCACATCCTCGAACACACCTTCCCGCGCCCCCTTTGATTACCACACCGATTACCCCCGAATCTTCATCAGCACATCGACATGGGCAACCGACTCTCACAGATCGCCACGCGTACCGGCGACGACGGCACCACCGGCCTGGGCGACAACACGCGCGTGCCCAAGGACCACCAGCGCGTGCACGCCATGGGCGAGGTCGACGAACTCAACTCGCACGTCGGCTTGTTGCTGTGCGAGCCGATGCCCGATGGTGTGCGCGAGCTGCTCGTCGACGTGCAGCATCAGCTGTTCAACCTGGGCGGCGAACTGTCGATGCCGGGGTTCACGCTGCTCAAGGGCGATGCGCTGCTGCAGCTGGACAACGCGCTCGCCGAGCACAATGCGGCGCTTCCACGCCTGGCCGAGTTCATCCTGCCCGCGGGCACGCGCGCGGCCTCGCAGGCCCACGTATGCCGCACCGTCGCGCGTCGCGCCGAACGCGCCGTGGTGGCGCTCGGCGCGGAGGCCGAGCTCAACGACGCGCCACGCCAATACCTCAACCGCCTGAGCGACCTGCTCTTCGTGCTTGCACGCGTGCTCAACCGCATCGACGGCGGCGACGACGTCTATTGGAAGAGCGAGCGCATGGCGCGCGCCGCCGCGGGCGAATGACACCTGCACTTCAAGGAGATCGATCCATGCCGAGCAAGCCTCTTCGTTGCGCGACTGCCGCGGTTTTTGCGGCCTGCCTCGCGCTGCCGCTGGCCGCGAGCGCGCAGAACGCCAACCATCCCCCCACGGCCCACCAACGTGCCGACACGCTCAAGTCACCGCCGCGCGACAGCAAGGTCATCGGCGGCATGCAGCGTGGCACCGATGCGGCAGGCCGCGGCATCGATCGCGCAGACGATGCCGCGCGGCGGGGCATCAGCAGCGGATCCGAGCGCGCGAGCCGGCCCATCCGCAACTTCGGCGAGTCGCTGGGCCGCAAGCTGCCTGGCGGCGGACAGGGGCACGGCGCAGCCCCCGCTGTGGGACCGCAAAGCACTTCCCCGTAAGGGCGGCAGCGCTTTACCTGCGCTTACACCCTTCATGGCCGCCACATTCGCGGCCTGCGTGCGCGACACATGGGCTTTCCACAATGAGCCCATGTTCCAACGCAATGAAGGAGTCGTGATGATGAACAAGCGCAGCAGCTTCCGTACCAGTGCCGTCGCAGCGGTGATGGCCCTTTGCATGGCCGGCAGCGCCATGGCGCAGGACGGCCGCTGGGGCGATTCGCATCGCCGCTCGGACGATGGTCCCCGCTATGCGCAGCGTCATGACCGGGGCGACGACCATCGCCGCGATCAGCGTCACGACTACCGCCACGACGACCGCCGCGATCATCGCCAATGGGAAGGCCACCGTGGCTGGCAGCGTGGCGGCTATCTGCCCCCTGCCTACCGCGGCCACGGCTACGAGGTGCGCGATTGGCGCGCCCAGCGACTGCAGGCACCGCCGAGCGGTTACCACTGGGTGAGTGCGGACGGCAACCTTGTGCTGGCCGCGATCGCGACCGGGCTGATCGCCCAGATCATCGCGTCGCAGTAAAGCCGGAGATCCGTTGTGCGGCTCAGGCGGCCGCGGCCGCCGTCTGTGCGCAGATGTTGCGCCCGGTGATGGTGAGCCGCAGCCCGCCGCCGTGCCATTCGAGCCAGTTGAGCGACACGTAGGCCTCGATATCGGCATCGGCAATCCGATCCGCTTGGCGCTGTTTCAGCAGTTCGACCGTGGCAGGCAATGCCGCCCGGAGCCTTTCACGAATCAAGGTCTCGTCGGTCGCCGGAACGGCGGGTCTGCGGATGAGAGAAGTCGATGCCTTGGCCAAGATCGCTCCGATTTCGCGAGAAAGAGGTCCAATGTACGCCTACTGCTGAGCGCGTCGTGGACCTTTTTCTCAATATGGCCGATCCGGCATGCCGGCCCGCCGTTTCAGCAACACCTTACTTCTTCGGTGCCTTCAGCAGCTTGCTGACTTCGTCGACGTTCGAGCGGATGCGCTGGCTCACGATGTCGAAGGCCTCGGCCTGCGAGCGCGCCGCCAGTTCCGAGAGCTCCCGGATGTCGTCCAGCGCCTGCTTGAAAGCCGCCTTGCCCATCGCGTCGAGCTTGGACAGGTTTTCCCGCGGCTCCGCGGGCGACATGCCCTTGACCGCGCCCTGCCATTCGACGATCGAGGCCTTCAGCATCTCGGTCTGGCGCTGGACCACCGCCTGCAGCCCCTGATACGACTTCTCGTTGGCTTCCATCAGCGCGGCCAGGTCCTTGCGCCCGCTCTCCACGATGGCGCCGGCCGCCCCCGCCAGCGGCAGGTTCTGCAGCCGGTCGGCCATGCCCTTCAGCGGCTTGATGAAAGCGTCCTGGACATCGTCCGCGACCGTCGGGCCTGCCTTCTTGGCGCCGGCGCCGCTGCTCGATTTGCTGCTGGTTGCCATGCTCATCTCTCCGGGTTGTGGTTGGAGCCGCCACGATACGCCGGGATGCCGCCTCCATGGAAGCTGCAAAGCCCGAATTCTTTGCGGCTTGCTATTTCGCACGACTGTGCTAAATTTAGCGCCATCATGGATGCGAAGACCCAGAAGAGCGAGATGACCCGTACCGCCATCGTCGGCGCGGCAATGGATCTCGCCTCGGCCGAGGGACTGGAAGCCATCACGCTGCAGGCCGTGGCCACGCGGCTGGGCCTGTCCAAGAGCGGCGTCTTCTCGCGCGTGAGTTCGCGCGAGGCGCTGCAAAAGGCGGTCATCGAGGAATTCGGGCGCCGCTTCCTGGCCGACGTCTTCGTGCCCGCCATGCAAAAGCCCAAGGGCCTGGCTCGTCTCGACGACATCGTCGCCCGCTGGATCGTGCGCACCCGCGACGTCGAATCCGAAACCGGCTGCATCTACACGGCGGGCGCCTTCGAGCTCGACGACCGCGAGGGCGAGTTGCGCGACGTGCTGGTCGAGGAAGTCACGCGCTGGCGCGCCGCATTGCGGCGCAGCGTGCAGCAGGCCGTGGACACCGGCGAACTGCGGGCCGACACCGATCCGGCACAGCTGGTCAGCGAAATCAACGGCCTCATCATGTCCCTGCTGCACGACGCGCGCTTCCTGCGCGACAGCCGTGCAGGCGACCGCGCCCTGCATTCGTGGCAGCGAACGGTCGCGAGCTACCGCGCCTGAAGCCCCATGTCCGTCCGAACCACCGCCCCTTGTTCGCTTATATTTCGCACGATCGTGCGATAAAGGAGAAAGTCATGTTGATCGCCTTGTTGTTCCTCGGTGCCTGCCTGGTCGGGCTGGGTGTGCGCACGGTCGTAGATACCGTGCGCAGCCTGCCCCGCAGCAATGAAGAGTGGGTCTGGTACTGAGCCGCGGGAGCCCGCCATGTCGACTGCCACTTCCACGGCGGCTGCGGCCGCGACTTCCAACTACTACGGTGCGAGCCCCTGGATGCGCGCCTTGCGTCTGTTGCTGGCTGCCTCCGAGCGAGCCTGGCCAGCCATGGGCGTGCGCGCGGCCCATCGTCTCTTCGGTACGCCGTTGCCGCTCAAGTGGCTCAACCGTCCCGATGGGCCTGGCGCTGAATGGCAACGCGAAGCCTGGGCCTTCGAGCAAACCAGCCTGGGCCTCTATGCGCCCATCGCCTCGATGCCCGATGCACCGCTCGTGCTGTTGGTCCATGGTTGGGGCGGCCATGCCGGCCAGATGGTGCCGCTGGCGCAGACGCTTGCGGCCGCCGGGCTCTCGCCGCTCTTGCTGGAGATGCCGGCCCACGGCCGCAGCGACGGCACGGCGAGCAACCTCGCGCAGTTCGCACGCGCCATCGAGTACGTCACGGCGCGGCTGGCGCTGGAAGGGTCGCCGCTCAAGGCCATTGCAGCCCACTCCCTGGGCGCCAATGCGCTTGCCTACGCTGCGAGCCGCGGCGCGCGTGCCGAGCGCCTGGTGCTGTTGGCGCCGCCGGCCTCGCCGCATGCCTTTACCCGCTACTTCGCCCATGTGTTCGGCCTCAGCGAACGCACCCGTGCAGCGATGCAGCACCGGATCGAGGCGCGCGAAGGCATCCTGATGCCCTTGCTTGAGCCCGCGGCCGTGGGCCCGCGTATCGTGCAGCCCACGCTGGTGGTGCACGACCGCGACGACCGCGTGAACCGCTTCGCCGACGGCGTGGCCTACCGCGACGCGATTGCCGGCGCCCGGCTGGTCGCCACCGAGGCGCTGGGCCACCGCCGCATCCTGCGCGATCCGCCCGTGCTGCAGCAGGTCACCGCCTTCATCGCGGCGGCGTGAAGCTGGGCTCCAGCAGCCCGGAGCCGTTCAACGCGCCGCGAGGGCCGTGCCGTCCGGCAGTTCGATCTTGACCTCGAGCACCTCCAGGTCGTCCTGCCTCTCCAGGTTGACCTTGATGTCCTCGGCATTGATCGACACGTACTTCGAGATCACGGCGATCAGCTCGCGCTGCAGCTCGGGCAGGTAGTCCGGGCGACGCTTGCCACTGAGGCTGCTGCGCTCGTGCGCCAGGATGATCTGCAGCCGCTCTTTCGCGACAGCCGCCGTCTTCTTCTTTTCGCCCAGCAGGAACGAGAAAAACGACATCCCTTACCTCCCGCCGAAGAAGCGCTTGAAGAAGCTGGGCTTCTCCGCGTCGACGAAGCGCATCGGCTTGTCCTCGCCGAGAAAACGCGCAATCACGTCGGCATAGGCCTGCGCCACGATGCTTTCGCTGTCGTGGATCACCGGGATGCCCTGGTTGGAGGCCTGCAGCACGCTTTCGGACTCGGGGATCACGCCGATCAGCTTGATCCGCAGGATGTCCTGGATGTCCTCCAGCGACAGCATCTGCCCGCCCGCCACGCGGTTCGGGTTGTAGCGCGTGATCAGCAGGTGTTCCTTGATCGGTTCGCCGCCTTCCTTGGCGCGCTTGGTCTTCGAGCCCAGCATGCCGAGGATCCGGTCGGAGTCGCGCACCGACGACACCTCGGGGTTGGTGACGATGAGCGCCTCGTCGGCGAAGTGCATCGCCATCAGCGCGCCGGTCTCGATGCCGGCCGGCGAGTCGCACACGATGTAGTCGAAGCCCTGCTCGTCGAGTTCCTTGAGGATCTTCTCGACGCCTTCCTGCTTCAGCGCATCCTTGTCGCGTGTCTGCGAGGCGGCCAGCACGAACAGGTTGTCGGACTGCTTGTCCTTGATCAGCGCCTGGCTCAGGTTGGCCTCGCCCTGGATCACGTTAATCAGGTCGTACACCACGCGGCGCTCGCAACCCATGATCAGGTCGAGGTTGCGCAGGCCCACGTCGAAGTCGATCACAGCCGTCTTCTTGCCCGCCAGCGCGAGCCCGGACGCGAAGCTCGCGCTCGTGGTCGTCTTGCCGACGCCGCCCTTGCCCGAGGTCACCACCACAATCTTGGCTGCCATTGCGTTCCTTCTATGTTCAGTTGTTCAGTTCGTCGCGCGAAGGCGCCGCCGGGCCGCCTCAAGGCGGCAAGCCAGGGGGCTCATTCGATCGCGCTCATCACGATTTTTTTTCCGTCCAGCGAGATCTGTGCCGGTTTGCCCGCAACCTGCTCCGGCAGCGCGACTTCCGAGGTGCGGTAGATCCCGGCGATCGCGACCAGCTCCGCCTCCATGCAGGTGGTGAAGATGCGCGCCTCGGTGTTGCCGCGCGCCCCGGCGATCGCCTTGCCGCGCAGCGGTGCGTACACGTGCACGTTGCCGTCGGCGATGACTTCGGCGCCGTAGTTGACGACCGCAGTCACCACCACGTCGCCGCCGCGCGCGTACACCTGCTGGCCCGAGCGCAGCGGCTTGTCGATGACCAGCGTGCCATTGGCCGGCACCGGCACCTCGCGCACGATCTGCGGCTGTGGCGCCTCCACCGCCGGCGCAGGTGGCCGCGGGCTCGGCGTCGGGGCCACCGGCATGGCCGTCACCGACAGGCCGGCCGCTCGCGCGGCCGCATGCTGCACATCGCTGCCGCCGCGCACCGCGATCGGTTGCGTCTGGTGGCGCGCCAGCAGGGTGCGCAGGGCGGGGAAGTCGATATCGGCGGGGGCTTCGGCCTCCTGCAGCTGCGACAGGTCGATGACCACCGGCTCCTGGTCGAAGAAGTCGGGCGAGTCGGCCAACTGGACGTCGAGCGCCGCGGCCAGCACGTCCAGGTCGGCCGTCTTCAGGATCACGGCAATCAGCGGAAGCGTCGCGCTCTTGAATTCGAAAACCGCTCGGGTGCGCGCGGCGGATGCATCGGCCATGGAAAACGTGTGTGCGAAAAGCGTGGAAGTCTAACGGGCAAGGGGATGAAGCCCTGGCGAGCGTCCTTGAAAGCGCCATTCGGCACAACATTTCTTGCACCAGGTTTCACTTTGAGCGGTGGGCTGCACGTCGGTGAACGGGAACTTCTCCTACACCAATGGCTGAGTACCTTATGCAGACTGCGCGCTTCCCAAAATGACTGGTGCGCCTATTTTCCTTCACAGGCGTGCTCTCGACTTCGATGCAGCCCATCCTCGACATCCGCACGGTGAACGCCCACCTGTACACCTACAGCCTGGGCGCCGCGGCGCAGGCCGAAGCGCACACCGGCGACGTCTTCGATACCGCCGAGCGCTGTCTGCAGGATGCCGGCCGAGGGCTGTATCTCTATTTCGACCGCGTGCAGATCCACTTCGCGGGCTTCGCGCTGGGCAGCTATCCGGTCGCGCGCATGGTGAATGATCCGCTCGGCCTGTTCCAGGAGTTGATGGCGCGCGTGATGCGCATCTACCGCGCGCGCGCCGTGCCGCGCTGGCGCCCGCCTCAGGCCGTGGCGCGCGAGCGGTTGAGCAGGGCGTAAAGCAGGATCGCGCCGAAGGTGGCGGTCCCGATGCCACCCAACGCGAACTGGCCGAACTTCAACGTGAAGTCGCCGGTGCCAAGGATCAGCGTGATCGCTGCGACGATGAGATTCCGGTTCTGCGAGAAGTCGACCCGGTTGTCCACCCAGATCTTGGCCCCGGCCACCGCGATCAGCCCGAACACCACGATGCTCACGCCGCCCATCACCGGCAGCGGAATGGCCTGGATCAGCGCACCGAACTTCGGACTGAAGCCCAGCAGCAACGCGATCAGCGCGGCCACCACGAACATCGCGGTCGAGTAGATCTTGGTGGCGGCCATCACGCCGATGTTTTCGGCATAGGTGGTCACGCCCGTGCCGCCGGCCGCGCCGCTCACCATGGTCGCGATGCCGTCGCCGATGAAGGCACGGCCGAGGTAGGGGTTGAGATCGCGGCCCGTCATTGCACTCACCGCCTTGATGTGCCCCAGGTTCTCCGCCACCAGAATGACAGCCACCGGCGCGATCAGCAGGATCGCGTTGACCTCGAAAACCGGCTTCGCGAATTGCGGCATGCCCAACCACGGTGCCGCGGCGAGCGGGCCCAGGTCGATCGGCTTGCCCAGGCCCATGCCGTTGGTGAGCACCGCGTAGACGATGCTGGCGGCGATGAGGCCCATCAGGATCAGCAGCCGCTGCACCATGCCGCGGCTGTACACCGCGATCAGGCCCACGCACAGAAAGGTGACGGCCTGCATCCAGGTGTCGAAGCCGGTGGGCGCCATGTTCTTGATCGGAATGCTCGCCAGGTTGAGGCCGATCACGGCGACCACCGCGCCGGTCACCACCGGCGGCATCAGGCGCTCGATCCAGTGCACCGCGGCGCCGCGCTCGATCTCGTCGACCTCTACGCCGCGCAGCGGCGCCGTCTTGCGGTGCCGTTCGTTGGTCACTGCCACCAGCACGCCGATCAGCACGTAGACCAGGCCGCAGACGATGATGCCGCCGAGCGCCACGCCCAGGTTCGTGTTCGGCCCCTGGCCGGCATAGCCGGTGGCCGCGATCACCACGCCGATGAAGGCGAAGCTCGATCCCAGGTAGCTCGGCACCCGGCCGCCGGTGATGACGAAGAAGATCAGCGTGCCGATGCCGCTCATCAGGATCGCGATGTTCGGATTGAAGCCCATGAGGATCGGCGCCAGCACCGTGGCGCCGAACATGGCGATCACGTGCTGCACCCCCATCGCCGTGGTCTGCAGCCACGGCAGGCGCTCATCGGGCGCCACCACTGCGGCCTGGCCCGATGTGACTTCGCGCCAGCGGGGAAAGTAGGAATCGCTCATGGCTTGTCGTCCTTGCTTGTTGTCGTTGTTCGTTGCCGGAGCTAAGGCGCGTGCTCAGGCGGCCGGCGAGGTCAGCACCGCCATCGTGATGCGCGACACGCAGGTCAGCTCGCCGGCGTCGTTGGTCAGGTCGATCTGCCACACCTGCGTGCTGCGGCCGCGGTGCACCGGCCGCGCGGTGCCCGTGACCCAGCCCGAGGTGGTGGCACGGATGTGGTTGGCGTTGATGTCCAGCCCCACCGCGCGATGGCCCTCGGGCGCCGAGTAGTGCGCGCCGCAGGAGCCCAGCGTTTCCGCCAGCACCACCGACACGCCGCCGTGCAAGATGCCGAAAGGCTGGCGCGTGCGCGTGTCCACCGGCACGCGCCCGCGGATGAAGTCGTCGCCGATCTCCAGGAACTCGACGCCCAGCGTCGCGACAGCGGTGTTCTCGTGGCTGCGGGTCAGCTCCTCGATCGAGATGTTCTTCTTCCAGATGGTCATTCGGTGCTCCAGGGTCGATGTGGCGCAAAACTATAGCGACTGGTCCTGACATGGCCATCGGGACTCGGCCGATGGCGTCGCCGGGTTCGCGAACTAAGCTCGCCGCATGACGCATGCTCGACGCTGGTGGATGGGTGCCTTGGTGGCCGTACTGCTGCTCCTCGCCGGCGGCGCCTGGTACGCCTGGCGCCTGCTGCCCAACGACGAGGCGCTGGCAGCCGACATCGGCGAACGCTTCCAGAAGGCGACGGGCATCGAGCTGCGCGTGGGCGAGGCGAGCTGGTCGCTGCGGCCGACACCGGTCGTCGTGCTGGAGAACTTGGCCACCGAGCAGGACAAGCCGATCACCGTGCGCCGCGTCGTGCTGCGGCCGCGGCTCGATGCGCTGTGGCGGCGCAGCATCGCGATCGAAGCCGTCGAGGTCGAAGGCGTCGTGCTGCATTGGGCCTCGGTACGGGCCTTCCGGGGCCGGTGGCAGGGAGGCGAGGTCTCCGGCATGCTGGCCGGCGCCTGGACCACGGCAGACATTCCGGTGGAACGCGTGCGCTTGCGCGACATCACCTGGATCAACCGCCGCGAGCTCGCCCTGGCCTACGACGCCGACGTGCGTTTCGACGCGGGATGGCGGCCGCGCGAAGCCGAAGCCTGGCGCCCGGGCGTGTCGCCCGAAGCCCGGCTGCGCCTCACGCGCGAGGGCGAAGCGGATCGCTGGGACGTGCAGATCGCAGCCGGCGGCGGCACGTGGAACGGGCAGGCCGCGCTCGAAACCTCCGACAAGGGCCGGATGCGCCTGAGCGCACAGCTGGACCCGCACAACGTCGACGTCGGCGACCTGGTGCGCGCCTTCGGACGCAACCAGGCCGTCGAGGGCCGCATCGAAGGCCGCACCGACGTGCGCAGCGAAGGCGACAACGTCGGCGAGCTGATCCGGCACTTCAACACCCGCACCCGCTTCACCATCCGGCCGGCGACGCTCAAGGGCTTCGACCTGTCGAAGGTGGTCGGGGCGCCGGGTTCCGCCAAAGGTGGGCAGACCGCGCTCGACGAACTCACCGGCACGCTGGAGACGCAGAACACCGGCGACGGCATCCAGCTGCGCTACGCCGGCCTGCAGGCACGTTCCGGCGTGCTCAGCGCCAGCGGAAGCGCCACGGTGCTGAACCGCCGGTTGAACGGCGACGTGGCGATCGACCTGGTCGACGGCGTGGTCGGCCTGCCGCTCAAGCTCGCGGGCACGCTCGACGACCCGCAGGTCTCGCTGACCGGGGGCGCGTTGGCGGGCGCCGCGGTCGGCACGGCCGTGCTGCCGGGCGTGGGCACCGCCATCGGCGCGCGCGTCGGTCAGCAGGTCGAGAAGATGTTCGGCAGCGAGGAAGAGAAAAAGAAGAAGCAGCAGCAGCCAGCGGCGCCGCGCAAGGCGCCCGCAGCGCCCCTGCTGCCCTAGCCGATCCGACGGCCCTGGCGGCTTCGCGCGTCGTCACTGCGCGGGCCGAAAACCCGGCAGCGCATGCATGCGCTGCTTCAACGCATCGATGAAGGCCGACACCCGCGCCGGCCGGTACAAGCCCGGCGGCAGCGCCACGTGGATGCCGATCGGCTCCAGCCACCAGCGCGGCAGCACCCGATGGATGCGCCCGGCCTGCATGTCGGCATGGCACATCCACGGCGCGGCGGCGCCGATGCCGGCGCCGTTCAGGATGGCGCGGTAGCTCGACAGCAGGCTGTCGGTCTTGAGCGGCGTGTCCAGCCGCACGAGGCGCGAGCGGCCCGACTTGTCGAGCAGGCGCACGCTGCCGTCCACGTATGGCACCAGGCCCACGCAGGGCAGCGAGGACAGCCGCGCCAGCGTGACCGGCCCGATGCGCTCGAGCAGCGCCGGCGCGGCGATGAGTACCCGCTCCATCGCGCCCAGGTGGCGGCTCACCAAGCCCGGGTCGCGCACGTCGCCCACGCACACCCAGCATTCGGCGCCGGACGCGGCCAGGTCCACCACGCGGTCGGTCAGCGTCAGCTCGATGCGCAGCGATGGATGCGCGGCCCGCAGGTCCGTCACCGCGTCGGTCAGGAAGCCGGTGCCGTAGCCCGAGGGACCGATCACCCGCAGCGTGCCTTCGGGCCGGCTCTGCCCGCCCGAGAGCCGGCTGGACAGGCCCGACCAGCGATCGGTCAGGTCGTGCGCCTCGGCCAGCAGCGAGCGGCCCTCGTCGGTCAGCGAGAAGCTCGCCGTGTTGCGGATCGCGAGCTTGCAGCCCAGCAGGCGCTCGAGCTCCAGCAGGCGTCTGCTGGCGGTCGGCTGCGTGGTGCCGAGCAGCCGCGCGGCCTTGCTCAGCGATCCACTCTCGCCGATGCGGATGAAGGTCTCGAGCAGGTCCAGGCGGTCGTGGGTGTACTTCATGCGCATGACGTATAGCACTTCATCGAACGACACGTCTACCGGCCCGGGCGTGGGCTCCGTATCGTGCGCGGCATGACCCACTCGGCACCCATCGCACCACCCGTCCGCACCATCGGCGACACGCCCCAGGGCGGCAGCGTCCTCGGCTTCTACGCGCCCAAGGGCGCCCCCCGCCCGCCGCGCATCGCGCGTGGCGAGGGCATCTTCCTGTGGGACGACGCAGGCCGGCGCTACCTCGACGCCACCGCCGGCGCGGTGGTCGCCAACATCGGACACGGCAACCCGCGCGTGCTGGCCGCGATGACCGAGCAGGCGGCCAAGGTCAGCTTTGCCTACCCGCGCTTCTTCGAGAGCGAGCACAACATCGCATTGGCCGACCGCGTCTGCGCGCTGGCGGGCGAGGGCTTCGACCGCGCCTTCTTCGTCTCGGGCGGCTCCGAGGCCAACGAGTCCGCCATCAAGCTCGCGCGCCAGTACGCGGTGGTGCGGGGGCAGGGCAGCCGCAGCAAGGTGATCTCGCGCGACCCGAGCTACCACGGCTCCACGCTCGGCGCGCTGGCGGTCACCGGCGATGCGAACACGCTGAACCTGTACGGCCCGATGATCCGCGCGATGCCGAAGGTGCCGGCGCCGCTGTCCTACCGCGTGCCCGACGGCCACACCGTGGCCTCCTACGAGCTGGCCTGTGCCGACGCGCTGGAACAGACCATCCTGCGCGAAGGGCCCGAGACGGTGCTGGCCTTCATCCTCGAGCCGATCGGCGGCCTCTCGACCGGCGCGGTCGTGTCATCGGCCGCCTACTTCGAGCGCGTGCGGCAGATCTGCGACCGCCATGGCGTGCTCGTCATCTACGACGAGATCATGAGCGGCGCTGGCCGCACCGGCGCCTTCCTCGCCGCGCACCACTGGCCCGCCGCGCGGCCCGACCTCGTCACGCTGGCCAAGGGCCTGGCTGCCGGCTACACGCCGCTGGGCTGCCTGCTGGCGCCCGACCGCATCGTCGACGCGGTCGCGGGCAGCGGCGGCTTCGTGCACGGCCACACCTACTTCACGAATCCGCTGTCGTGCGCGGTGGCCAATGCCGTCGTACAGGAAGTCATCGACCAGGACCTGGTGGCGCGCGCACGCGACATGGGCGAGCTGCTTTCCGCCCGCTTGCGCGACATCGCCGGGCGCTCACCCATCGTCGGCGACGTGCGCGGCAAGGGGCTGCTCACCGCGATCGAACTCGTGGCCGACAAGAGCACCAGGCGCCAGCTGCCCGCCGCCTTCAACGCACCGGCGCGGCTCACCGAGCATGGCCTCGCGCACGGCATCGCGCTCTACAACCGCCGCGCCAACCTCGGCGCCTTCGGCGACTTCCAGATGATCACGCCGCCGCTCACCATCACCGCGCCCGAGATCGACCAGCTGGCCGACCTGCTCGAACGCTCGCTGGCCGACCTCGCCGACGAGATCGCGCGCAAGGGCCTCGCGGCCTGACGCGTTTTCTTTCAATCCATCAAGGCCCACCATGAAGCTTCCCGCATTGCTGATGAAGACCGCGCTCGCCTGCGCCTGCCTCGCCTTCGCCGCCGCATCGTCGGCGCAGATCGCCACGAACAGGGGGCCGGTGAAGCTGATCGTCGGCTATCCGGCCGGCGGCTCGGCCGACGTGCAGGCGCGCACGCTGTCGGACAAGCTCGCAGCCGAGCTGGGCACCACCGTGGTGGTCGACAACCGCACCGGCGCCGGCGGCCAGATCGCGGCCGACTACGTGCGCAATGCCGCACCCGACGGCCTGACCGTGCTGCTCGCCAACATGCACATGATGGTGATGCTGCCCCTTACCTCGAAGACCGTGCGCTACGACGCGGTGAAGGACTTCAAGGCCGTGGGCCGCATCGCGAGCTTCTACGAAGGCATCGCCGTGCCGGCCGCGCTGCCCGCGAAGGACGTGAAGCAGTGGCTGGAGATCGCGCGCACCGATCCAAAGAAGGCCAGCTACGGCGTGCCCGCGCCGGGCAGCGTCGCGCAGTTCATCGGCTATCGGCTCGGCACCGAGGCCAAGGCCGACCTGGTGGCCGCGCCGTACCGCGGCGCCGCGCCGCTGGTGCAGGACTTGTTGGGCGACCAGATCGCGGCCGGCATCACGCCCATCGCCGACCTGGTGGCCTACCAGCAGAGTGGCAAGCTCAAGGTGCTCGCGGTCAATGGCGCCAAGCGCTCGGCGCTGCTGCCCGACGTGCCCACGCTCAAAGAGCTGGGCCAGACGCACTTCGACAACCTCGAATGGACCGGGCTCTTCGTGCCCGCGTCCACGCCCCAGCCCGTCGTCGAGCAGCTGCACAAGGCACTCGGCAAGGCACTGGCCGCCAACGACGTGCAGGAACGCTTTGCCAAGCTCGGCTTCGAGGCGCATCCCAGCACGTCCACGGAACTCACGCGGCTGATCGAAGACGACCTGAAGACCTGGGGCCCGGTGGTCAAGGCCTCGGGCTTCACGTCCGAATGAACGGCATACCCGCGCACAAGGCACTGCATCTTCCCGGCGTCCATGGCTATGCCGACCACAAGAGCGTGGCGGCCGGGGAGCTGCTGCGCTTTCACGTCAGCAGCGACCGGGCCTATCGCCTGTCGGTCTGCCGGCTGGGCACCGATGTGGAAGGGCGCAGCGACGACGAGGTGCTGCACGCGTTCGCGCCTTCGGCGGCACGGGTGCAGCCGATCCACCCGGGCTCGTACGTGCATGTCGAGAAGGGGCTGCCTGCCACGCTCGCGCTGCGTGGGTTGAGCTTCGAATGCTGGGTCAAGCCTTGGAGCGTGGCGAAGCGCCAGACCCTGGCGGGCCAGTTCGACGTTCCCGCGCACTGCGGCTGGGGCCTGTTCATCGAGGCCGGCGGCGCGCTCGCTTTCCACTTGGGTGACGGAGGCGCATTCCGAGCCGATGCGCAGCAGGCCCATGGCTGCCTGGCGGCGCGGCGCTGGCAGCACGTGGCGGCCACGTGGGACGGCCGCGTGGCCGCACTGTGGATCGACGGCCTGCGCGTCGGGCAATGGGACGCGCCGCAAGACGTGCGCCCGGGCCCGTCGCCGCTGCGCCTGGGCGCAAGCGCGGTCGATGGCGCGGCCGATGTGTTCCTCGACGCCGACCTGATCATGCCGGCCCTGTACGACCGCGGGCTCACGCCCGACGACATCGCGCAGCGCGTCGCGGCACGAGGGTTGCGCGCACCCATCGGCCGCTCGGTGCTGGCCTGCTGGCCCTTGCGCGAGCAGCGTGGCGCGCGAGTCGCCGATGCCAGCGGCCACCAGCGCACGGGCCGCATCGTCAACCATGCCACCTGGATGATCGTCGGCCCCGCCTTCGACGCCGCCAAGGTGGCGCCCAACGAAGACACCGAGTCCGACTACGACCCCTTCGCGGACCCGACGCGCGGCCACGGCCTGCGCCTGGCGAGCGACGACCTCTACGACTGCCGCTGGGACGCCACGCACGAGTTCCGCATTCCCGCGCACGCCAGGTCGGGCATCTACGTGGGGCGCCTGCGCTTCGAGCTCGAAGGCCGCGACGCCGAATACGACATCAGCTTCATCGTGAGGCGGCCCGCGCACGCCGCAGCCGCGCCGATCCTCGTGCTGTGCGCGGTCAGCAGCTGGCTGGCCTATGCGAGCACGCCCTTCGCGAAGAACGTGGTCGACGACCCGGTCTGGCCGCGCCGCTCGGAGGGCCTGGAGAACTGCCACCCGGAGGCGCCGGCCTTCTGCAGCTACACCTATCACCGCGCCGGCCAGCCCTGCTACCAGGTCGGCCTGCGCATGCCCTGGCCCAATGCCAGCCCCAATGCGCTCTACGACCCCGCGGGCAGCGGCTTCAGCCAGTGGGTGCGGCTCGAGCGGCACCTCCACGTGTGGCTGGAGCGCGAGGGCTACGAGTTCGACATCGCGGCCGACATCGACCTGCACCGCGACCCGGCGATGCTCGCGCGACACAAGACGGTCTTCGTCAACGGCCACAGCGAGTACTGGTCGACGCCTGCCGTCGACGGCCTCGACGATTACCTGTGCCGCGGCGGCAGCGCGGTCGTGCTCTCGGGCAACACCATGTACCTGCGCGTCAGCTACGACGAGGACATGACCGTGATGGAGCAGCGCAAGGTCGACGGCCCCGACCACGACGACAGCGCCCCGCCGCTGGGCCCGCCCGCCGGCCCCTTCGGCGAGCAATACCACAGCCAGGACTGGGCGCGCGGCGGCCGGCTCAAGGCCTCGGGTCGCGCGGCCGGCCGCATCGTCGGCCTGGAGACCGCGGGCTGGGCCTTCGCCGACGGTGACGACTTCGGCGTTTATCACGTGACGCAGCCGGGCCATGCGCTCTTCAACGAGCCGAAGCCGCTGGGTCTGGCGAAGGGGCAGACCTTCGGGCACGCACCGGGCGGTGGCCTGCCGCGCGCGATCGGCCATGAATGGGACTTGACGCTCGCCACCCTCGCGCGCATGACGCACGAGGTGCCGGCCGGCGCGGCGCTGCCCGAGCCGCCCGAGGGCATCGAGGTCATCGCCCACGGCATCCGGCGCGTGCCGGGGCGGCTCGATGCGTACCTCGACTACTTCTCCAACCTCACCGAGTCGCTCGATGGGCTGTCGGCCGAGATGATCTATTGGGAGCGGCCCCAAGGCGGCCGCGTGTTCCACGCCGGTGCGGTGGGTGCGGCCTGGGTGGTGGGCAGCGATCCCATCTTCGGCGCGCTGCTGCGCAACGTGCTGCACCGCTTCGGCGTGCAGCCGCGCTGAGGCGGCGGCGTCAGGCCGCGAGCAGCGCGCCCAGGCGTTCCACGTCGACGTTGCCGCCGCTGATCAGCACGCCCACGCGCAGGCCGGCCAACTGCGCCTTCATGGCGCGCGCGGCCGCGAAGCCCAGGCAGCCGGTCGGCTCCACCACCAGCTTCATGCGCGTGGCGAAGAAGCGCATCGCGTCGACCAGCTCGGCGTCGGTGGCGGTGAGCACGTCCTGCACGTCGCGGCGGATTACCGGGAATGTGTGGTTGCCCAGGTGCTGCGTCTGCGCGCCGTCCGCGATGGTCTTGGGCGTGTCGATGTGAACGATGCGGCCGCTGCGGAAGGACTGCTGCCCGTCGTTGCCCGCCTCCGGCTCCACGCCGTAGAGCTTGCACTGGGGCGACAGTGCCCGCGTGGCCAGTGCCGACCCCGACAGCAGCCCGCCGCCGCCCAGCGGCACGAAGAGCGCGTCGAGCGGCCCCACTTCATCGAACAGCTCCTTGGCCGCGGTGCCCTGGCCCGCCATCACGTCCGGGTGGTCGTAGGGGGGGATCAGCGTCATGCCGTGCTTCTGCGCCAGGTCGCGGCCGATCTGCTCGCGGTCGTCCTTGTAGCGGTCGTAGATCACCACCTGGCCGCCATAGCCCTTGGTGGCGGCCACCTTCGCGGCCGGCGCGTCGTGCGGCATCACGATCGTGGCCGGCATGCCCAGGATGCGCGCCGCCAGCGCGATCGCCTGCGCATGGTTGCCCGACGAGAACGCCACCACGCCGCCCTTGCGTTGGCCCTCGTCGAATTTCGACAGCGCGTTGAAGGCACCGCGGAACTTGAAAGCGCCCATGCGCTGCAGGTTCTCGCACTTGAAAAAGACCTGCGCGCCGATGTCCTCGTCCGCCGTGCGCGAGCGCAGCACTGGCGTGCGGTGTGCATGGCCTTCGAGGCGTCGGGCTGCGGCGGCGACGTCGTCGTAGGTGGGGAGGTTGGGGGTGTCTGGCATTGGGGCGTCCTCTGTGTGCGAGCACATTGTTCCATCGGAAAGGCCCCATCCCGGACAGGGTGTCATGCACCAAGCGTGTGTTGACGATGAATATACGTTTACTTCACAATTCGTGTATCTGTTGTATATGCAAAAAGAAAGTGCCTGACCATGCGTGATGCAGCCATCAATCTCCGCGCCCTGCCTGAGCAGCGGGACCTGATAGACCACGCCGCCAGTCTCCTCGGCAAGAACCGATCGGATTTCATGCTCGAAGCCGCGTGCGATCGGGCGCAGTCCGTGATCCTGGACCAAGTGTTCTTCACTCTTGATACCGATAGCCTCAAGCAGTTCACTGCAATGCTCGATGCACCGCCAACGTCGAACCCCGGCCTCGAACGTCTGATGGCGGTGAAGGCGCCTTGGAAAAAGGCAGCGAGAGCCCGCAAAGCATGAGTTTGTCGCTAGAGGCTCCGCGGCCGCTGACGGCCGACCATTTGCTCGATGAGTTCGATTGCGGAGAGGATGGGTTGGATTTCTGGCTCAAACGGCGGGCGTTCGCGAATCAAGGCAGCGGCGCAAGTCGCACCTTCGTCGTTGCCGACACCGGCGGGCGGGTCTTCGGGTATTACGCGATGGCTGCAGGTGCGGTGGCTCACCGCGATGCGACGGGCAACGTGCGCCGCAACATGCCTGATCCCATCCCCGTCCTGGTGCTGGCTCGCCTGGCAGTGGACCTGCGGGCGCAGGGCATGCAATTGGGCGGCGCCTTGTTGCAGGACGCCGTGCAACGCGCCATCACCGTGTCGCAGAACGCCGGCGTACGTGCCCTATTGGTTCATGCATTGCACGAACAGGCCAAGGAGTTCTATCGGCACTTTGGATTCGTGCAGTCACCGGTGCATCCATTGACCTTGATGCTGCGTCTGCCTTGACTGCAGTTCCACGGAACTCAGGCTCCTGTTCCGCGCAAGCTCAGGCGGCGCCACCCGCCAGCATCTGCCGCAGCCGCCCCCGCAGCGGCGTCTCTGCCTCGGCGGGCACGCCGCTCAGCGCCAGCGTCGCCAGGTCGCGGCTGCTGCCTGCGTGGAGGTCGACCTCTCGCACCACCTGGCCCTGCTCGTAGACGAAGGCCACGTCGGCCAGGGCGAGAACGTCTTCGATGTCGTGCGTGATCATCAGCACGGGGATGTTCCAGCGCTGCCGCACCTGCGCGAGTTCGGTGCGCAATGCGCTGCGCAGCATCGGGTGCAGCGCGGCGAAGGGCTCGTCGAGCAGCAGCACCTGGGGCCGGCAGGCGAGGGCGCGCGCAAGTGCCACGCGCTGCTGCTGGCCGCCCGAAAGGTTGCGCGGGCGGCTCGTGGCCATCGTTGCCAGGCCGAAGCCGTCGAGCAGAGCCTGGACCTGCTCGTCCTCGTCGCTGGACAACCGGCGGCGATGCCATGACCGCAGGCCGAAGGCCACGTTGTCGCGCACCGACAGGTGAGGGAAGAGCGCGTAGTTCTGGAACAGGTAGCCGATGCGCCGCTCTGGCGCCGGCAGGTCGATGCCCCGCGCGCTGTCGAACAGGGTGCGTCCGTCCAGCCGCACGTGGCCTGCATCCGGCCGCAGAAGCCCGGCGATGGCCTGCAGCGTCAGCGACTTGCCGGCACCCGACGGACCGTAGAGCGCCGCGAAGGGCGCATCGGTGGCGAAACGCGCCGCCAGCTCGAAGCGGCGGCTCTGGTCCGCCACGGTCAGCCGGAGGTCGACGTCGATCACGGCTTGCCGAAACCGTACCGCGCCAGCGTCTGCTGGGCGGCGTCGGAAGACAGGTAGTCGACGAAGGCGCGGGCCAAGGCCTTTTCCTTGCTCTCGGCGATGACCGAGACCGGGTAGGTCACCGGCGTGTGCCCGGTGGGCGTGAGAGCGATCTTGACCTTGTCGCCCGCGATGGCCGCGTCGGTGCGGTAGACGAAGCCGGCCTCGGCCTCGCCGCGGCTCACATAGTCGAGCACCTGGCGCACGCTGTCGGCTTGCACGAACTTCGGCTCCAGCGTGGTCCAGAGCTTCGCGTTGTCGAGCACTTCCTTGGTGTAGCGGCCCACGGGCACGGTGGCCGTCTTGCCGATCGCGATCTTCTTGACCGCCGGGCCTTCCAGGTCCTGCAGCGACTTCAGCCCCGTGCCGCCCTGCGATGGCTCGACCAGCACCAGGCTGTTGCTCACGAAGTTCTTGCGCGTGTCGGCTTCGATCAGCTTCTGGTTGGCCGCGCGGTCCATGGTCTCCTGGTCGGCGCTGGCGAAGACGTCCACCGGCGCACCCTGGCTGATCTGCTGCAGCAGCACGCCCGATGCGGCGAAGTTGTAGCGCACCGTGGCGCCGGGCTTGCTGGCCTCGAACTGGGTGCCGATGGCCTTGAAGGCATCGGTCAGGCTGGCCGCGGCCGACACGGTGATCTGTTGGGCGGCCGCCGCCCAGGGCAGGGCACTGGCGAAGGCGAGGACGAGAAGGCGGCGGGTCAGGCGCATGGCGAAAAGCTCCTAGAAGGTCGGAAGGTCAGGGAAAAGATCAGCGAAGTGAAAAGAATCGGTTCGACAGCACCAGCACCGTGATCGACAGCACCGAGGTCACGATCACGAGCACCAAGGCCAGGTCGTCCTGCCCGGCTTGGGCGGCGTCGTAGATCGCCATCGACAGCGTCTGGGTCTGCTTCGGAATGGAGCCGGCCACCATCAGCGATGCGCCGAACTCGCCCATGGCGCGCGCGAAGGCCAGCAGCGTGCCGGCCAGGATGCCGGGCCAGGCCAGCGGCAGCGTCACGCGCAGGAAAACCGAAAAAGGCGACTGGCGCAGCGTGCTGGCCGCGGCTTCGAGCGCACGGTCGACGCCTTCGAAGGCCGCGCTGGCCGACTTCAGCACGAGCGGCAACGCGACCACGGCCGAAGCCACCACGGCACCGTGCCAGTTGAAGATGATGGTGTAGTCCAGGTGCTCCCGCAGCCACGCGCCCAGCGGGCTTCGCCGGCCGGCGGCCACGAGGATGGCGTAGCCGATCACCGTGGGCGGCAGCACCAGGGGCAGCATGAACAAGGACTCGAGCACCGTGCGGCCGAAGAAGCGCTTGCGTGCGAACAGCCATCCCAGCGCCACGCCGGCCACCAGCGCGAGCACCGTGGCCACGCCCGCGACCTTCAGCGACAGGACCAGGGGCGACCAGTCCATCGTGCCGAGCAAGGATGACGTTGTGTTCATTTAGATACGGCGGTATTGTTGCACGGCGCTTTGGCGCCTCCGCCAAGCCGGATTAGCGGGCATTCAGGGGCAGAGAGCAAGATGGAAAAGCCGTGGCCCGTAAGAACGATATTCGTATACCGATCGATACAGCGATGAGGCAGTATTCCAGCACCTGGGCAGAACCCTCTCGCCGCATGCACCCCCCTTTCGACACGCCGTGACCACGCGCCTCATGACCCCGGCCGAGCGCGTGCTCGAAGTGCTGCTGACGCGCCGCTCCGTCTCGCCCAGGCGCTTGCAGGCGCCCGGGCCGAACGCCGACGAGCTCGAGGGCATGGTTCAGGCCGGCATGCGGGCACCCGACCATGGCGGGCTGCATCCTTGGCGCGTGATCGAGTTTCCGCAGCGCGAGCGGGCGGCGCTCGCCCATTGCTTCCAGGCCGAGAAGCTGCGCCGCGACCCGCTGGCCACGCCCACCGACCTGCAGCGCGCCGCCGAGCACGCCACGCGCGCGCCCACGCTCCTCGGCTTCGTGGTGTCGCCGCGTCCGCACACCAAGGTGCCGCTGCGCGAGCAATGGCTGGGTGCCGGGGCCGCGCTGGGCAACGTGCTGGCGGCGGCGCACCAGCTGGGCTACGGCGCCTGCGTGCTGAGCGGCGAGCGCTGCTTCGATGCCATCCTGGCGCGCGAGCTGGGCCTGGGCCCGAACGAATATCTGGCTGGCTTCATCAGCATCGGCACGATCCGCGAGGCACCGCCGCCGGCCCGGGAGTGGCTGTCCCACACCGTCTGGTCGCGCTGGCCGGGGCCCGCGGCCGGCAGCCGGCAGGCGCCGGGGTCAGCCCATCCTGTCGTCGGACCGGACCTGGGCTAAAGCGTCCACCCGCCCGGCGAACCAGCCGATGCGCTGCGTGTCGCGCACGTCGAAGCGCGGCACATAGGGCTTGATGTCCAGCACCGGCGTCTGGTCCAGCATGTCGTTGCCGCTGAAATGGAGGGTGCGGCCTTCCACCGACATCAACCGCACGATCGACAGTCCGATGCGGTTCGGCCGCGCCGGCGCGCGGGTCGCGAACACACCATGGGCAGCCGTATCGAGGAAGGGCGTCACTTCCAGCCGCTCTTGCATGCAGCGGTGGAAGTGGGTCAGCACGATCAGGTAGTCGAAGCCCTCGATGTCTTTCAGGCCCGCGGCATAGTCGGGAAAGAGCTCGATTCGCCCCGGTTCGTCCGGCGCGCCGGCGGTCTGGATCGGCATGCCTTCGACGGCGGTGAAACGGCTGTGCACCAGGCCGATGGGCCGGCACTCGATGGTGTCTGGTGCCGTCATCGCAGGGCCTTTCCTTACTGGGCCAGCAGCCGCGTCAGCGCCGCGATGTCCGCGGCCGCGCTCATGCGGGCCGTGCTTTCCACGGCGCGGTAGTGCTTGACGATCTGCTCGCCCACGGGCGTCAGCGCGCTGCCGCCGCCGTGCGAGCCACCGGCCGCGGTGTTGACGGCGGGGCTGCTGAGCGCCTTGTTCATCTCGTCGATCAACAGCCAGGCCCGGCGGTAGGACATGCCCAGCTGCCGCCCGGCGGCCGAGATCGAGCCGGTCTCGGCGATGGCTTCGAGCAGCGCGATCTTGCCCGGGCCGATGGCGATGCTCTCGTCGCGGTAGATGCGAAGTCGAAACTGCACTTTGGATTTCATGCCGGGGCGTCGCGTCTTGAGGTCAGCCCCGAAGCGTAATCGATGCGTCGCCGCCCGGGCCGCGCACTTTTTTGGCGCCCGCACCCTGTTCGCGAAGGCCCCGGCTGCCGATAGAGAGCCATGAGCACGCTGAAGCCAGCGCCCGAGGGTGCGCCCAACTACAGGATCGCGCAGCGAGAAGGCTGCACGATCCTGTATGGCGACATGCCGCTCGGTGCCTGGCTGCGCCTGCTGCGCGGCGCGAGCGACCTGCACGTGCTGCATGCCGACGTGGCCCGCATGCTGGGCGCCACCGCCGTCATCGGCCCGCGCGATGGCCTGGCGCGCCTGCGTGCGCAGGAGACCGCGGCGGCCATGGGGCGCGTGCGTGCGCAGCTCGGCCGCTCGGCGCGCCGCCTCGACCCCGAGGCCGTGCGCTGGCTGGCCGCGGGCGAGCAAGGCCTGTCGAGCCTGGCGCTCTTCGCCCTGCTCACCGGCGTGCGGCCCCGCCATTACGGCGGCTCGGGCCTGGACCTGCCGCGCGATGTGCAGGAATTCCGGCGCTGCCGACTGCTGCTGGAGCAGGTGCCTTCGCTGCGCCGTGGCATGTCGCGGCTGGCCCGGCAGGTGGCCGATCCGGAGCTGGTGTCATGGGCCGCGCTGGCGGAGGCCTGGCCGGACCTGTGCGCGCAGATGGACCACGAGTGGCCTCAGTGGCGCGACCATCCCGGGCGCGCGCCGGGCGTCAACGCGATGCTGGAATGCTTTCAGCAGGTGGAGACCGACAGGGCATCGCTGCAATCCACCCGCATGGGCGCGCTGTCGTGGCCCATGCCTTTTCCCGAGCCGGGGACTTCGCGCGGCAGCGGCACCGCGCGCTGGCCGGGCTAGCGCTTTCAGTCCAGCCGCACCACCGCCGGATCGTGCGCGGCACCGTGAAGCCGCTCCACCTCCGCCGCGCGGCGGTTCAGCACCGCGCGCTGGTTGATGTAGCCCTTGTCCGTGATCTCGCCCGCGTCGATGTCGGGCGGCGTGCCCAGCACGAGCGCGCGAACCGGGCATTGCGACGAGCCCGCGCCGGCCTCGCGCAGCGCCGTCATCGTGCGATGGATCGCCGCCTGCAGCTCCGCCGGCGGCATGGCCGCAGCCTGCGCGCTCGGAAAGACCAGCATGCCCACGCAATCGCGGTCGTGGCCGGTGATCACCACGTCCTGCGCCAGCGGTGCGAGGCGCGAGACGATGTCGACCCGCAGCGTGCCCACCGACACCCAAGTGCCGCTGTTGAGCTTGAAGTCTTCGGCCACGCGACCGTTGAAGATCACGCCGCATTCGGGCCGCGCCGCATCGGCCAGGTAGCCCGCGTCGCCGATGCGGTAGTAGCCCTCTTCGTCGAAGGCCTGTGCCGTCTCGCGCGGTGCGTGGCGGTAGCCGGGGAACACCGACACGCCCTTGACCCGCATCTCGAGCTTGTCGCCGTTGGGCACGAACTTGAGCTCCAGCCCCGGCAGCGGCGCGCCGATGCATCCGGCGCCGTCGAGCTTCCAGTGGGCCGACGTGATGGCCGGCGAGGTCTCGGTCGCGCCCCACGATGTGGTGAGCCACAAGGGCCTGTCCGGCCGCGCGCGCCGGGCCACGGCTTCGAGCCGCTGCCAGGTCGATGGCGCGAGCGCCGCGGCGGCGTAGAAACACAGGCGCAGGCGTGAGAGCACGTCGGCCGCGAGCGCCTCGTCGGCCTCAAGGAAGGGCAGCAGCATGTCGTAGCCGCGCGGCACGTTGAACAGCAGCGTGGGCCGCACTTCACGCAGGTTGCGCACCGTCTTCTCGATCAGGCCCGGCGCCGGCCGGCCCTCGTCGATGTAGAGCGCGCCGCCATGGCACAGCACCATGTTGAAGTTGTGGTTCGCGCCGAAGGTGTGACTCCAGGGCAGCCAGTCGACCAGCACCGGCGCCTCGTGACCCAGAAAGCGCCAGGTCTGCGCGATCATCTGCTGGTTGGCGCACAGCATGCGGTGCGTGTTGATCACCACCTTGGGCTTGCCGGTGGAGCCCGAGGTCAGCAGGTACTTGGCGTGCGTGTCGGGGCCGATGGCTTCGAAGGCCTGCATCACCGCAGGCGTTTCCGCCGTGGCGATCAGCCGCTCGAAGGGCAGGGCACCCGGGTGCGTATCGGCATGGCGGCTGAATACCGCAACGGCTTCGACCCCGCACCCGGCGAGCGCGCCGCCGTACACCTTGGCATCGGATGCGTAGATCAACGAAGGCTGCAGCGTCTGCAGCATGACGTGCAGCCGCGACGGATCCTTGGCCATGCGCGAATAGGCGCTGGAAAGCGAGCATGCAGTGCGGCCGATGTGCATGGCGGCGAGCATCAGCACCGCGTGGTCGATCGCGTTGTCGGAGAGGATCACCACCGGCTTGTCCGCCGGCACGTTCAGGTCGAGCAGGCCTTGGGCGACCGCGCCGACCGCCTGCCGCAACGCACGGTAGTCCAGCTTGCGCCAGCCGTCGCCTTGTTCGTTGCGCTCGGCCAGCGCGATCGCGTCGGGCGTCTCGCGCGCCCAGCGTTCGAGCCATTCGCCGATGCAGCGCGCGTAGGGTCGCAGCGCCACCGGCGAACGCAGTGCGAAGGAGCCATCGTCGAAGTCGATGCGCAGCGTGCGCGGCGGGGCGAGTTGGGTGTCGTCGTCGAAGAAGCCCGTCACCATGGCGCCTCCAGAGGTAGTAGGCGGCCGCCGCCGGGCCGCCCCAAGGCGGGCCGCGCCTCCCCCGTGGGGGGTGGAGTTACACGAGCGAAGCTCGTGAAAAGCCGGGGGGCCGTCATGCTTCGAGTGTGCCGGAGGCGGCCTTTGCGCGAATCAGGTTCAACAGCAGGGTGTCGCGCGTTGACTCGAGTTCCTGCAGGCTGCGCTCGCCCATCTCCGCAGCCACGCCTTCGGTGACTTGCTTCTTGATCGCCTCGCTCATCGTGGGTGCGCCAAGATCTTTCCACCAGTCTTCGATCGGCCCGCCCAGGTGCGCGAGCACGTGCGCGACGCCGCCTGCGCCGCCCGACAGATGTAGGTTCATGAAAGGCCCCATCAAGGCCCAGCGCAGCCCCGGCCCGTGCGCGATCGCAGTGTCGATGTCGGCCACCGACGCCACGCCCTGCTCCACCAGATGAAAAGCCTCGCGCCACAGCGCAGCCTGCAGCCGGTTCGCGATATGCCCCTTGACCTCGCGCTTCACGTGGATCGGCCGCTTGCCGATCGCCGCATAGAAATCCATCGTGCGTGCCACGGCGTCGGCCGAGGTGCCCTCGCCGCCGATCACTTCCACCAGCGGAATCAGGTGCGGCGGGTTGAAAGGATGGCCCAGCACCACGCGCTGCGGGTTCGCGCAGCCGGACTGGAAGTCGCTGACGCGCAAGCCCGATGAACTCGAAGCCAGGATGGCATGCGCAGGCGCCGCGGCGTCCATGCGCCGGAACAGGTCGATCTTGAAGTCCAGGCGCTCCGGCCCGTTCTCCTGCACGAAGTCGCAGTCGCGCAAAGCCGCTTCCAGATCCGGATGGAAACGCAGGCGATCCATCGACGCACCTTCGGCGAGCCCGAAGCGCTCGAGCGTCGGCCAGTGCTGCGCCACGGCTTCGCGCAGCCGCGCTTCGGCGCCCGGCGACGGATCGGTGGCGTCGACATCGAGCCCGTGCGCGAGGAAGTACGCAGCCCAGCTCGCGCCGATCACGCCCGTGCCGACCACGGCGACGCGGCGGATGGTCTTGTCGTGCAGTGCAGCCATGGCTCAGATCGCGAACTCGGGCTTGGGCAGCCCCATGCGCGGCAGCCCCATCATGTCGCGCGCCTCGGCCGGCGTGGCCGGCTCCATGTCCATCTCGCGGATGACGCGCACGATGCGCTCGGTCAGCTGCAGGTTGGTGGCCAGCTCGCCGTGGCGGTAGTACAGGTTGTCCTCCAGCCCCACGCGCGCGTGGCCACCGAGCAGCAGGGCGCTGATGTTGGCTTCGAGCTGCGACGGCCCGATGCCGCTCACGCAGAAGATCGCGCCCTTGGGCAGCGTGTCGACCATCATCTGCAGGTGGCGCGGCGAAAACGGCATCGCGTTCTGGAACGCGCGGTGCACGTTCATCACCAGGTTGATGAAGTACGGCGCCTCGTCCAGCCCTTCGTTGATCAGCGTCGTCGTGTCCTGCAGGATGTGCGTGGGGCTGAACACCTCCCACTCGGGCTTGATGCCGCGCGCCTTCATGCCGGCGGCGAGTTCGCGGCCCTTGGTCAGCGGCGTGTCCATCAGGATCTCGCGGCCCTCGAAGCTCAGGTTGAGCGTGGTCGCGTCGAGCGTGCACATCTCGGCGCCGGCATCCATGCCCTTCACGCGTTCGTCGAACGCGATCTCCCAGCGCCCGCCGGGCAGCGGCTTGACCATGTCGCCGTGCACGCCGCCGCCGGTCGAGTTGTTGAGCACGATGTCGCAGCCGGCATCGCGGATGCGCTGGTTGATCTCGCGGTACACCGCCGCATCGCAGGTCGCGCCGTCGTCGGGCCGCCGTGCGTGAATGGCCGCGACGCTGGCGCCGGCCTTCCAGCAGGCCACCACGTCGGTCGCGATCTCGGCGGGCTGGGTGGGGAGGTGGGGGTTCTGCGACTTGTGCGCCATGCCGCCCGTGGGGGCGATGGTCACGATCACCTTGCGCTTGGACATCGAATCGGCTCCTGGATCTTGGGATGAGCGCGCTATTATTTTTGGCCGCCGTCCGGGCCACAGTCATCGCGACGACATTTGAAGTCAGGGTTTACGCGGCGCAGGACACCCCCCGATGCAACCCAAGCCGAGCCGCACACCGGCGGCCTCTCTCACCATCGACCAGCTGTTGCAGCGCTCGGTCTGGTTCCCCGCGCTGCCGGGCGACGTTCAGGCGCGCGTGGCCGAAGAGATGCGCGAGCAATCCGTGGCCGCCGGCGCCGCGCTGTGCCGGCGCGGCGACACGCCGCTGCACTGGTACGGCACGCTGGAAGGGCTGCTCAAGTGGTCCATCGACTCCGACGACGGCCGCTCCGTCACCTTCGGCGGCTTGTCGGTCGGCAGCTGGTTCGGCGAAGGCACCCTGCTGCGTGCCGTGCCGCGCTCGGCCGACATCGTCGCGCTGCGCGACAGCCGCGTGGCGCTGCTGCCGCTGGAGACCTTCGAGTGGCTGCACCAGACGCAGCAGACCTTCGACCACTTCCTGCTGCGGCAGATCAACGAGCGGCTGCACTGGTTCATGGGCAACTACGCGGCGCACCGCCTGCTCGACGCCGACAGCCAGGTCGCGCGGGCACTGGCGGGCTTGTTCCATCCCTGGCTGCATCCCGATGTCGACGTGCATCTGCAGACATCGCAGGAGGAAATCGCGAACCTCTCGGGCCTGTCTCGCCAACGCTGCAACGCCGCACTCAACCGGCTGCGCGAGGCCGGGCTGCTGCGCATCGAATACGGCGGCATCACCGTGATCGATCTCGACGGACTGCGGCGCTTCGTCGAGTAGCGCCGCTGCGCCCGGCGGCAGGGCGGCACGGCGGTTCGCGGCGGTTCAGTGCTGCTGTTGCTGCTTCTTCACCAGAGGCTTGGCGCCAGGGCTCTGCTGCGCCTCGCCTTCTTCGGCCGGCCGCGTTGGAACGGGGCTGTCATGGTCATGCGGCAGGTGCGCATGCGAAAGGTCGGCGCGTCGCTTCTCGGCGTGGCGGGGATCGGGTTGGCGGTTCATCGGCGGCTCCTCTTTCGAATGGCAGGCGCGTTCAGGCTAGGCACGCCGCGGCCGGGGGATGTCGGGCCGGCACCGACATCGGCGTCGGAGAAGGCGCAACCCGTCCGGCGCGCGGCAGCTCAGCCAGCCCCATGCGCGCCCAGCAGCGCGTCGCGAAACGCCAGCGCCGCCCGGCTCGGTGCCGGCGAGCGCCGCATCACGCAGACGAATCCGCAGTCGTAGCGAAACAGCGACTTGCGCACGGGCCGCATGCGCCCGTCCTGCTCGAAGATGCGCCCGTAGTGGTCGGGCAGGAAGCCCAGGAAGCGGCCCGAGAGGATCAGCGTGGCGATCGCTTCCTGGTCGAGCCCCGTGGCCGCGCGCTTGAGCCCGGCGCGGTGGCTGGCCTCCATGTTCGGCGAGTGGTAGCCCAGCCCAGCGAAGCGGTGCGCGCGCAGCGCCTTCCAGTCCAGGCCCGTGTTGCGGCCGTCGAAGAGCGGGTGGCCCGCGCCGCAGTACAGCAGCATCGTCTCGTCGAACAGCGGGTCGTAGGCGAGGCTTTCCGATTGCCGATGCGACGGGATGATGCCCACGTGCAGGCTGCCGTCGATCAGCTGGCGCTCGATCGCGTTGATGGTGCCGATCTGGATCTGCAGGGCGACGTCCGGTGCGCGCTCGGTGAAGTCCGCAATGGCCTGCCCGATGTGTGCCTTCGGGTTCGTCGCCGTCTTGTCGAACAGCCCCACCTCGAGCTGCCCGCCCATGCGCTGGTGGATGTCGTCCACGCCGCTGCGGAAGCTGTCCACCGCGCCCAGCAGGCGCAGCGTTTCCTCGTACACGCGCTGGCCCTCGACCGTGAGCGCGAAGCCGGCGCGCCCGCGGCGGCACAGCGTCAGGCCCAGGCGCGTTTCGAGGTCCTTGATCTGGCGGCTGATGGTGGACGTGCCGACGTTGAGCTCCAGCTCGGCCGCGGTCATGCCGCCGCAATCGGCCACGGCCTTGAAGACCTTGAGCATGCGCAAGTCGGATTCGCCGAGCTGGCCCAGGCGCGGGGCGGCGGAGGCCGCGGGTTTTACTTTCATGAAAGTTTCATTGCTGCGCAAGTGAGCCGGGATATTCTGGCATTGAGCGAAGTATGGCGCCTGCCCAGAATCCGCTCATCACCACCCTTTCGGCGCTGTCGCGTCCACCCGCCATGAGCACTCTCGCCAACACCGACTTTCCCGTCGGCGCCGTCCGCACCGATGCCGCCTGGCTCGACGCCCACTGGATGCCCTTTACCGCCAACCGGCAGTTCAAGGCCGACCCGCGCCTGATCGTGGAGGCCAAGGGCCTGTACTTCACCGACAGCGACGGCCGGAAGATCTTCGACGGCCTCTCGGGACTTTGGTGCAGCGGCCTGGGCCATGGCCGGCCCGAGATCACCGAGGCCGTGAGCCGCCAGGTCGCCAAGCTCGACTACGCGCCGGCCTTCCAGTACGGCCACCCGCTCTCCTTCGAACTGGCCAACCGCCTGCGCGACCTCACGCCCGAGGGCTTGGACTACGTGTTCTTCACCGGCTCCGGCTCCGAGGCCGCCGACACCTCGCTCAAGATGGCCCGCGCCTACTGGCGTGCCAAGGGCCAGGGTGGCAAGACGCGCCTGATCGGCCGCGAGAAGGGCTACCACGGCGTCAACTTCGGCGGCATCTCGGTCGGCGGCATGGTCGCCAACCGCAAGACCTTCGGCCAGGCCATCGAGGCCGATCATCTGCCGCACACTCAGCTGGCCGGCAACGCCTTCTCGCGCGGCGAGCCCGAGCAGGGCGCCGATCTGGCCGACCGCCTGCTCGACCTGATCGCACTGCACGACGCGAGCAATATCGCGGCCGTCATCGTCGAGCCCTTCTCCGGTTCGGCCGGCGTCGTCATCCCGCCCAAGGGCTACCTGAAGCGCCTGCGCGAGATCTGCACCGCCCACAACATCCTGCTGATCTTCGACGAGGTCATCACCGGCTTCGGCCGCGCCGGCGCCATGACTGGGTCCGATGCCTTCGGCGTGGTGCCGGACATCATGAACGTCGCCAAGCAGGTCACCAACGGCGTGCAGCCGCTCGGCGCGGTGATCGCGAAGAAGGAGATCTACGACACCTTCATGGCCGCCGGCGGCCCCGAGTACATGCTGGAGTTTCCGCACGGCTACACCTACTCGGCGCACCCCGTCGCCTGCGCCGCCGGCGTGGCCGCGCTCGACGTGCTCGTGAAGGAAGACATGGTCGGCCGCGTCAAGGCGCTGGCGCCCCACTTCGAAGCCGCCGTGCACAGCCTGAAGGGCAGCAAGCACGTCACCGACATCCGCAACTATGGCCTGGCCGCCGGCCTGACGCTGGCAGCGTTGCCCGGCGAGCCCGCACGCCGGCCCTACGAGGTGGCCATGGCGTGCTGGAAGAAGGGCTTCTACGTCCGCTACGGCGGCGACACCATCCAGCTCGCGCCGCCCTTCATCGCGGAGAAGGCGGATGTGGAGCGGCTGGTGAATGCGCTGGCGGATGCGTTGGCGGAGACGGCCTGAGGCGCGTTCGCCGTCGTTTTAGAGGTCGTGGTCATCTTGGAGGAAGCCGCGCGAGGCTTCCTCCGCCCACATCGCGAAGGGCGTTTTGCCAGTCGTTGCTTGCGAATGGAGCAGCTGATGCTGCCGGTTCAAGGCTCCGGCTGCTGCCAGGGCTGTTTCAGCGTGGACATGCCATCCTGTGTCGCGCTGTAGACGAGGCTTTCGATCTGCACAGCCGACATGGGCGCGGCGTCCTTGAACTTGAACTGCTCGATCTTGTAGGCGTCGCCTGCATTCCAGTTGGCCACCGTGAGCGTGTCGTCCGTGCCGGCGATGCTGACCTTGAGGTTGTTGCCGTCCATCTGGAAGCGCAGCTCGTCTCGCCCCACGCCGAAGTCGAGCACGTCCTTGACGTTGAGGGCCGTGTCGTACTCGTACACCGTGTCCTGGCCCGAGCCGCGGCCGAACAGGTAGATATCGGCACCCGAGCCGCCTTCGAGGGTGTCGTTGCCCGCGCCACCATCCAGCATGTCGTTGCCCTCCGCGCCGATGAGCTGGTCGTTGCCCTCGCCGCCGCGCAGATCGTCCGAGCCGCTACCGCCGTACAGGCGGTCGTCCTGCGCGCCGCCGAGGAGCGTGTCGTCGCCGTCTTCGCCCAGCAGCGTGTCCGAACCTGCACCGCCGTCGAGCGTGTCGTTGCCCTGGCGGCCGTACAGCGTGTCGTTGCCGTCCTGGCCCGCGATGGAGTCGTCGGTGGCGAAGCCGATCAAGGTGTCGTTGTTGTCGGTGGGGGCCAGCACCTTGGCCTTGAGGTCGTCCAGGCGCCATTCGATGCCGTCGTCGAAGAGGATGCGCTCCAGGGCATAGGGCGAGTTGCCGTCCTGGTAGAAGTAATGGCCCAGCTCCAAACGGTCGGCGCTGGCGGTGCCGTCGGGGTTGTTGAGGGTGATCACGAGCTGGTTGTCGGTGCGCCGCACGCTCAGGTCCGAGCTTGCGATGTCCGGGCCCAACCGGATCACGTCGTCGTTGCCCATCGTGAAGTCGTGGTCGTACACCACGTCCTGGCCCGAGCCCCGCCCGAACAGGTAGACGTCATTGCCCCGGTCGCCGATCAGCGTGTCGTTGCCTGCGCCGCCATCGAGCGTGTCGTCGCCGTCCTCGCCGCAGAGGTAGTCGTTGCCATCACCACCTTGCAGCACGTCGGCCCCAGAGCCGCCGTACTGCCGGTCGTCGTCGGCACCACCAATCAGGGTGTCGTCGCCCTCATGCCCGAACAAGGTGTCGGCATCCGCGCCGCCATCGAGCGTGTCGTCGCCCGCCTGGCCATACACCGTGTCGTCGCCGCCCAGTGCTGCGATCGTGTCGTTGCCGGCATAGCAGATCAGGTTGTCGGCGCCATCGGTCGCGACCAGCACCTTGGCCTTCATCTCGGCCAGGGTCCAGACCGTGCCATCGGCGAACTCGATGCGTTCCAGGGCATAGCCCGAAGTGCCGTCGTCGTAGAAGTAATGGCCCAGCTCCAGACGGTCGGCACTGCCGTTGATGGCCATCAGCAGGCCGTTGCCGCTGCGCCAGACCGTCACATCCGAGGGCGCGATGTCCGGGCCCAGTTGGATCGTGTCCACGTTGCCCGCCGTCGTGTCGTAGTCGAACACGATGTCCTGGCCCGAGCCCCGTCCGAACAGGTAGACGTCGTTGCCCCGGTCGCCGATCAGCGTGTCGTTGCCCGCGCCGCCATCGAGCGTGTCCTCGCCTTCTTCGCCGCAGAGGTAATCGTTGCCGTCACCACCTCGCAGCACGTCGGCGCCGTAGCCGCCGTACAGCCGGTCGTCGTCGGCCCCACCGATCAGGGTGTCGTCGCCTTCTTCACCGTACAGGGCGTCGGCGCCCGCGCCGCCATCGAGCGCGTCGTTGCCCTGGCGCCCGTAGAGCCAGTCGTCCCCGCCCAGGGCCGCGATGGTGTCGTTGCCCGCGTAGCCGATCAGGGTGTCGGCGCCGTCGGTTGCAACCAGCATCATGGCCTTGAGGTCTGTCAGAGCCCAGTTCGTGCCATCGGCGAAGCGAATGCGCTCCACCGCATAGCCCGAGGTGCCATCCTCGTAGAAGTAATGCGCCAGCTCCAGGCGGTCGGCGCCGACCGTGCCGTCGAGGCTCACGATGCCGATCATCAGGCTGTTGCCGTTGCGCCAGACCTTCACATCCGAAGGCGAGATGTCGGCATCGAGCTGGACCGTGTCCACGTTCCCGGCCGTGCCGTCGTAGTCGTACACGATGTCCTGGCCCGAGCCGCGGCCGAACCGGTAGACGTCGTTGCCGGTCTCGCCGATCAGCGTGTCGTTGCCCGCACCGCCATCGAAGGTGTCCGAGCCGCTGCCGCCGTGCAGGTAGTCGTTGCCCGCGCCGCCGTGAAGCGTGTCGTTGCCGTCGCTGGCGTACACCTGGTCGTCGCCGCCTCCGGTGTGGACGATGTCGTTGCCGGCGCCTGCGTTGAAATAGTTGGCCTGGGCATCACCCAGGTACATATCATCCCGGTCCGTGCCATACGAGGCTGCGCCCGCGTAGATGTTCATGTTGGCCAATTCGGCTCGAAGTGGCGAGGTGGCCGGCAGCGCCTCGACCCAGCCGCGCAGCGTCTCCAGGCCATCGAAGGCCACGGTCTGCAGGGTGGATGCGGCATGGCGCTGGAGATCGACCAGATCGAGCACTGCCGCACGTTCGTCCGCTGCCTTGCGCTGATCGAGAAGGCCGGCCAGTGCGGCGGTGTCGAAGCGGAGGCCGTGCTCGTCGATGGACAGGGAAATGGCGTCGAGGTAGGGCTTCAGGCGCGTTTGAACGACCAGCGCGCCATAGATGCTTTCCTTCAAGGCGTCGTAGCTTTGCTGCAGCAGGGCCAACTGGGCTGCCGGTGGGGCGAGGCCGTAGCCGGCCCGCGTGACCAGGCTCACTGCATCGGTGGTGTCGGTGCGGGTGGTGCCCGTGGTCATGGCGGTCCCGTTGGCCCCCGTGCTGTAGAAGCGCTCGCCGTTGAACACTTCGAGCACGCCAACGAGGTTGCGGTACTGGGTTTCGGTCATGCCTGCGGGCAGGCCGCTGATCTTGACGTTGCCGTCCAGGGTGGTTTCCAGGCTCTGCCAGAAGTCGGAGCTTTGGGCCCACTCGGTGAGGAGCGGGTCGAGCAAAGCGCGCTGGGCGTCGCGGGTGGTGGCGCTGCTGAAAGCGGCGAGGCTGATGCCGAGCGAAGGGCTCAGGCTGACGGCTTCGGCCAAGTCGCGCGCTCGGCCGGAGCCTTGCATGTCGGGCAAAGACTTCGCTTGTTCGGTCAGCGGCACAACACCCATGAACTCTCGATAGAACGGGTTCGATTCGAGATCGATGGCGCCGACGGTGCGACTCACTGAGACTCCATCCACGGTGCGGGTGAAGCTGGCGCTCTGGGCAATCAGGTTGCCGTTGACGGTGGTGCCGGCCTGGGTGCCGCCGGTGGTGTTGGTCGTGCTGCCGGTCAAGCCGATGCGGTTGATGCCCAGGGCATCGAGGCCAAACAACTCGCCTGCATCGGACACACCATCCTGGTCGAGGTCACGCCAGACCTTGACTTGGCTCCAAGCCACATCAGCGACAGTGAGTTGGCCGTCGGCATTCGTGTTGAGGTCGGCCATGGCATCGAAGCCATTGACGGCGTTACTGCCGTCCGCCTTGACGGTATCGATGCCGAAGAGTTCGCGGCCGGAATCGATAGCACCGTTGCCGTACAGGTCGCGAACGAGGATGCCGTCGTCAGCCCCAATCCAGCCGGTGCCCGTGCGGATGGTGTCGGCGTTGTGGTCGAAGAGAACCGAACCATCGGCGCGCTTCAGTTCGAGGCCATCGCCATCTAGATCGAGCATCAAGGGGTCGACGGGTTGGCGCCAAGCTCGAGCGGCCTGGAAGTTAGAGTTCGTCGCTAAATCCCCGCGCTTCTGCCGCTCTACCTCGTTGCTATACGCATCGCTGACAGCCTTCGCGATGGTCCAAGGTTGATCGCCAGCGCTGAGCCCATCGACCGCTGCTTGAATTGCATCATCTGACGCAATTTGATTCTTGTAATAAGCTGAATACACTCCGGCGGCGACGACAGCAGCTGCCGCATAACCGTTTGGCGCCGCGCCCAAACCGAGGGCGGCACGAACACCGATGTGGGCAAGGATCGACCCCTCCAACGCAGCGGTTAGGCGAATAATGTCGTTGAAAGAAATCTGTCCATCGGCCACCAATTCACTTGTTTCTACAAGTTCTTTCGATGTTAGAGCCGTCGTAGCTGCCAGTCCACCAATGGCGGCACCAAGTGGCCCTCCAACATATGCGCCGGCTTTCTCCAAAGCGCCTTTCAAAACAAAACCAGGAACTGCCACTTATCTGCTCCACATATTGAAAATGTAAATCGAAATAATCACAATGACGCAAGTTAAAAAAAGCTTCGTTGCATAGTAAAACAGCACAGCGTTACTAGATGCCGCATCCGCATCGTTTGTTTTTGGTGGTTTCTTCGAAAATGCAGACGAAAAATATTCTTCGGCATTAAATGTCATCCAGAATAAGATGCAACAAAGCAAAAAAACACCGACAACCATCAACACAATCAACAACAAGCTCATATTGTTGCCCTATAACAATTTTCCATTGGAAATTCGTGCGAGTTGTTGCAAGCTCAGCCTTCTATCTAAAATATTAATGGATTGCAGTTAGTCAAGGTCGCTCATTACACCCGCCCGAATAGCCACAGCAAGTCAAAACAGAATTGTCTAATGCATTCATTGAGTGGCTAAAGCCAAGATCAATACAATAGTAATCAAAATAACAACGAATCCAAGGGTTGCATAATCAAAATCGCTCTTTCCCTTCTTGCACGAGCCAAATACCTCTAGCATCCAAACAATGGCTCGCCCGAGGCCGTGACAGAACAAATTCAGAAAAAGATCGCCTAGCATGGTTGTCCGCTGGACGGTGTGATGTTAGAAATGTTTACTCAACTAATCTAAAAAATTGCAAAAAACGAAAGGCCTACGAAGAATCCGAATAATGGATATATTGCAGGCAACAAAAAACCCGCCAGCGCAAAAAACAAGAATCCAATGGTTGGCCATCGCCTAAAGTGGTCTGGTGGAATCGTTTTATAAAAATCTATTAGCTCGTTTCTCATTTTTGCCCGATTCAGGCCTATGAATGGACCAAGAATCAACGACCCTATGGACGTGAGCGTCCAGATCATTCCCGCCATAAACAGAAACGCTTTCATTGTGCTGCCTCAGATCAATGCAATTTTTGCTTGCATTGGTTCGTACGCCTTCTCTGGTTGGTTCTATTTAATGAGTCGACATTCCAAATGTGTTGTCGCTCGCACTCCGTCGTGGCGAAGGCCCGCCACCTTAGTCGGCCAGACGCGCTCGGTTGCAGCTCTGCCAGAATTCATCAGATTCCTTGCGCTTCGCCGCTGCCCCGCTGGCGATGGGTGGCCAACTGGAATAGCTTTCCAGCCCCTCACCAAGCCGCCGGCAACTTCCTCAAAATCACCAACCGCCCCTCCCGCTGCCCCATATACCCACCGGCAGTCAGCTCCTTCATCACCCGATTCACCATCTCCCGCGACGCACCCACCCGGTCCGCGATGTCCTGCTGCGTCAGCTTGTGGCGCAACAGGCGCTCCTCGCCGGCCGGCTCCGACAGTTCGGTGAGCACACGCACCATGCGCCCGTAGACGTCTTGCAGCGCCATGCTGCGCACCTGCTCGGTCAGGCGCCGCACCATGCGGATCAGCTTGCGGGTCAGGTGCATGGCGAAGTCGGGGTGTTCGGCCAGGAACTGGCGCAGTTCCGAGCCCTGCACCACGCGGCAGCTGCAGGGCTCCATGGCCTTGATCGAGGCCGAGCGGCGTTCGCCGTCGATGGAGAGCTCGCCGAAGTAGTCGCCGGGGCCGTATTCCGACAGCACCAGCTCGCGGCCGTCGTCGGAGCTGGCGTAGATCTTCACGCGGCCGCTCAGCAGGATGTACAGCGAATCGGTGGTGTCGCCCTCGTTGATGAGGATCGCGTTGGCCGCGAAGCCTCGCGTCAGCCCGTGCGGCGCGATGGCGTCGAGCAGGTGCTGCGGCAGGCGGTCCTGGGCATCGGAACTCATCGACTCTCCGGCGGTGCTGCGGTGCGGAAATTATGGGCGCGCCGCGCCGCTGGTGTGACGTAGTTCACATCCACGCGGCGCACTGCTCACTCGTGACAAAGCGTTGCTTTCTCTAAATTTGCGGCATGGCCGGCACAAGCTGTTTCCGCCGGCCTCCACAGCCACAAGCCGCCTCGGAGTCCGTCATGTCCACCCTCTCGTTCAAGCGCAACACCCCGCTGACCGCCCCCGGCGCCAGCCTGCGCCTGTTCGCGATGGCGCTGCTGCTGGCACTGGCGGCCGTGCTGACGGGCTGCGCCGGCCTGCCCATCGGCGTGCAGCGCCCCGTGTCGCAGGCCCGCGCCGACGTGGCCGACACGCAACTCGCCGCCGTGGCCGCGGCCTCGCTGCCCGGTGCCGACGGACAGCGCTCCGGCCTGCGCCTGCTGCCGGCCGGCGACCAGGCCTTCGAAGCCCGCATCGCCTTGGCCCGCGCGGCCCAGAAGAGCATCGACGCGCAGTACTACGAGATCGCCGACGATGCCTCGGGCCGCCAGTTTCTGCGCGCCCTGGCTGAAGCCGCCGCCCGCGGTGTGCGTGTGCGGCTGCTGGTCGACGACCTGCACGCCGCCGGCGAAGACGCGCTGCTGGCCGGACTGGCCGCCCGCCCCAATCTCGAGCTGCGCATGTTCAACCCGCTGGCGGTGCGCACCGGCGGCGTCGCGCAGCGCGTGGTGCGCTCGGCGCATGACTTCTCGCGCATCAACCGCCGCATGCACAACAAGCTGTTCCTGGCCGACAACCAGTTCGCCATCACCGGCGGCCGCAACGTCGCCGACGAGTACTTCGACCGCAGCGGCCCGGACAATTTCATCGACATGGACCTGCTGGCCGCCGGCCCGGCCGTGCAAGACCTCTCCGCCGTGTTCGACGGCTACTGGAACAGCGAGCACGCGTATCCCATCCAGAGCCTGGTCGCCGCTTCTCTGACGCAAGATCGGGCCCGCCGCCACTTCGACGCCGCCGTGCTGCAAGACGAAGCCGCCGACCTGCCGGTGACCACGCGCGACGTGCTGGGCCAGACCAGCGTCGCCACCCAGCTGGCCGCCGGCCGCATCGAGCTGCACCTGGCTGCCGTGCGCGTCATCGCCGATGCACCCGCCAAGGCCGACGTGGCCGACCAGTCGATGGCCGACGGTGCCGTGATGACCGGCAAGCTCGAGTTGCTGCAGTCGGCCCGCTCCGAAGTCGTGCTGGCCTCGCCTTACTTCGTGCCCGGCCGCCGCACGCTCGAAGTGCTGAAGCAGGCGACCGACAGCCGCGTGCGCGTGTCCGTCATGACCAACTCGATCGCCACCACCGACGAGCCGCTGGTGCATGCCGGCTACGCCCGCTACCGCACCGCGTTGCTGGGCATGGGCGTGTCGCTCTACGAGCTGATGCCCGGCACCGGCGACGCCAAGGCCGCTGCCGTCGGCGAGCGCCGCGGCTCGCTGGGCCGGCTGCACGCCAAGGCCGCGGTGGTCGATGGCCGCTGGCTCTACATCGGCTCGATGAACATGGACCGCCGCTCGGCCCATTCGAACACCGAGATGGGCCTGATCGTCGACAGCCCCGAGCTCGCCGCCCAGCTGGCCAGCCTGCTGCGCGGCGACCGCCAGCCGCCCAGCTACGAAGTGCGTGCGGCCAACGGCGGCAACGGCCTGCAGTGGATCGCCAAGGGCGGCACCGAGCCGATCGTGTTCGCGCACGAGCCCAACCTGCGTTGGGGTGCGCAGTTTCGCCTGGGCTTCGTGTCGGCCTTCGTCAACGAAGAGCTGCTCTGAACCGGATGCGGGTGCGCAGCCCGGGTGGGCGCCACCCCCTGCCGCACGCGTGAGGCCCGCAGTACCATGGCCCGGCCATGGCCTGCCCCGCATGCGGATACGACGCCGACCGCGACTTCGCCTTCTGCCCCAAGTGCGGCACGCGTCTCGCACCGCAGGCCTCTGCGCCGGCGCCCGCCGAGGCGCCCGAGCCCCAGCCCGAATCCGACCGCCGCATGGTCACCGTGATGTTCGCGGACCTCTCGGGCTTCACCGCGCTCTCGCAGACGATGGATGCCGAGGACGTGCGCGCACTGCAGACCGAGTTGTTCGCGCTGATGTCCGGCGCCATCAAGCGCTTCGACGGCTTCGTCGAGAAGTACGTCGGCGACGCCGTCATGGCCGTGTTCGGCGCGCCGGTCGCGCATGAAGACGACCCCGAGCGCGCACTCAACGCCGCCTTGTCGATGCACCGCCAGGTGGCCGGCCTCAGCGCGCGCTGGGCGCCTCGCATCGGCCGGCCGCTGACGCTGCACATCGGCGTGCACACCGGCCCGGTGGTGGCGGGCCAGCTCGGCGCCAACGACGAAGCCGCCTATGCCGTGACCGGCGACACGGTCAACGCCGCCTCGCGCCTGCAGAACGCGGCGACCGACGGCCAGACCATCGTCAGCCGCGCGACCTGGATGCTCGCGCGCCACGCCTTCGTCTTCGCGTCTGCAGGCGAGCTCACGCTCAAGGGCATCACGCAGCCGATGCCCGCCTGGCGACTCGAGTCCGCGCTCGCGGCGCCGCAGTCGACCCGCGGGCTGCAGGCGCATGGGCTGACCAGCGGCATCGTCGGCCGCGGTGCCGAACTGCAGCGCCTGCGCGATGCCTTCGATCAGATGCGTGCCGGGCAGGGCGGCCTGCTGCGCATCGTGGCCGAGGCCGGCACCGGCAAGAGCCGGCTGGTGACGGAGTGGCTGGCGCAACTCGATGCCGAGGGCCGCCTGGCCGACGTCGCGTTGCGCCGCGCCAGCTGCTCATCGCTGGGCGAGCGCGCCTACGGCGTGCCGGCCGCGCTGCTGCGCGATGCCTATGGCCTGTGCCCGCAGGACGAGCCGGCCGAGGCGCGCCAGAAGCTGATCGCGGCCCTGGCTGCGATGGGCGCGCAGGCCGACGAGGCACAGCAGCTCGCGACCTTTCTCGGCCACGTGCTCGGCATCGACGGGGAGGGCGCGCCCACCCGTTACCTCGACCCCGAACAACTGAAGCAGCAGATATTCGCCGCGCTGCTCGCCGTGGTGGAGCGGCGCCTGCAGCAAGGCGCCCCGGTGCTGATGGTCGTGGAAGACCTGCACTGGGCCGATGCCGCCTCGCTCGAACTGCTGAGCTTTCTGCTCGGCCGGTTGCGCGAGCGCCCCTTCATGCTGCTGGTGACGCAACGGCCCGCGCCTGTGCTCGAAGCCTGGGCCGAAGGCGCAGGCGCTGGCACGCAGACCGTGCTGCGACTGGAGCCCTTGTCCGCGCGATGCAGCGAGCTGTTGCTCGACACGCTCTTCGGCAGCGCCACCCAGGCCCTGCCCGAGCCGCTGCGCCGCCGCATCGTCGAGCATGCCGGCGGCAACCCGCTCTTCATCGAAGAGATGGCGCGCGCGCTCATCGCCGACGGCTTGCTCTCGCGGCAAGCGGATGGCTGGACCTGCAGCCCGCACGCGACCGCAGTGCAAGTGCCATCGACCATCCACGGCCTGCTGCTGGGCCGCATCGACCGGCTGCCGCCGGCAGCCCGCCGCACGCTGTGCGAAGCCGCGGTGATCGGGCCCGAGTTCGCCGAGCCACTGCTGCGCGGCATCGCGACCATGGCGCAGTCGCTGCCGCAAGCGCTGGCGTCGCTGGTCGATGCCGGCCTGCTTGTGGCGACGGCGTCGCCGGACGGCCAGCGCTTCCGCTTTCGCCACGGGCTGTTTCAAGAGGTGGCCTACCAGAGCCTGCTGATGAGCCGCCGCACCGAGCTGCACACGCGCATCGGCGAAGCGCTGGAGCGCCAATGCGGCGCCGTGCCGCGCCAGCTCGAAGACCTGCAGGCCCTGGCCCATCACTTTCGGCTGGGCGCGGACAAGGCGCGCGGTGCGCATTACCTGGTGGCCGCGGCCGACTGGGCCCGCAACGCCTACGCCAACGACGACGCCATACGCGACTACCAGCTCGCGCTGGAAACATTGGCGTCATGCGATGCCCCCGAAGCCCGCCGGTTGCCCGTGCGCGAGCGCTTGGGCGACGTGCTCGCGCCCGCCGGCCGCATCGCCGAAGCCACGGCGCAGCTCGAAGCGGCGCGCCAGGCCCATGCGCAGGCCGCCGACCGCGTGGCCGAAGCGCGCCTGCTGCGCAAGATCGCCTCGCTGCGCTGGGAGATCGGCGAACGCGCCGAGGCGCAAGCCTGCCTGGCCGCCGGCCTGGCCTTGATCGACGGCGCCGCGCCGCACATCGAGCACGCGTGGCTCTACCAGATGATGGGCGAGCTGCATTTCCGAAACGCCGACAACCATGGCGCCCTGGACTGGACCCAGCGCGCAGTCGACCACCTGAGCTTGCTGGGGACTCGGCAGTTGGCCGAATCGCCCGAATCGCCCGACGAGCCCGAGAAGGCTGAGAAGCGTGAGAAGCCTGACGAGTCCAAAGAAGAAGCACGCCGCGACCTGCAGTCCGCCGTCGCGCTGGTGCACAACACCCAGGGCGTGGCCCTGGCCCGGCTCGACCGCCTCGATGAAGCCGTTGCGCAACTGGAGCGCAGCGTCGCCGTCGCACGCGAGGCCGACCTGCCGCAGGCCGAATGCCGGGCCTTGTCGAACCTGGGCGTGCTCTACAGCTCCAGCCACCCGCAGCACGCCATCGAAGCCTGCGAGCGCGGCCTGCAGACTGCGCGCCGCATCGGCGACCTGGGCCTGCAGTCGCGCCTGTCGGCCAACCTGGCGGTGGCCTACTGCACTCTCACCAACCGCTGCGACGAGCGCGGCGTCGGCGCGGCCCAAACCGCCATCGACATCGACCGCAGCACCGGCCAGCTCGACCACCTGGCCGTGTCGCTGGTGGTGCTGGCCCAGATCCATCAGTGCCACGGCGACGGCGCACGCGCCATGGGCCATTACCGCGAAGCGCTGGCCCTGGCCGAGAAGAGCGGGGAGCCGCAGTTACTCTTTCCCTGCTACGAAGGGCTTGCAACCCTGTACCTCGATGTCGATGATGGTGAACAGGCCGAGCGCTACATGGCGCTGGCCCAGGACACCTGCCAGCGCGCAGGCCTGGACCCCGACGCGCTGGTCGTGCTTCCGTTCCTTTGCTGAGCTGCAGAAGGAGTTCTCATCATGTCCATGGCAATGCACCCCGTCGCCCCGGGTGAAGTGGCGCCCGGCTTCGCGCTGCCGGCGGTTGCCGGCTCCGGCATCATTTCGCTGGACGACTACCGCGGCCGCAGCCCGCTTTTCCTGTCGCTCATGCTGGGCCTGTGGTGCCCATTCTGCCGCCGGCAGCTGGCGCAGCTGGGCACCTTCGAAGACAAGCTCAAGGCCATCGGCGTCGACAGCCTGGCCGTGGTGGCCACGGCGCCCGAGAACGCGCGGCTCTACTTCAAGTTCAGGCCCACCCGCGTGCCGCTGGCCGCCGACCCGGAGCTTTCGACCCACCGCGCCTACGGCCTGCCCAAGCCCGTGCCGACGCCCGAGGTGATGCAGGCCATGGACACCATCCGCATCAACCCCTTCGGCGATCTGCCCGAGCCCCTGCCGATCTCGCAGGTGGGCAAAGTGATGCAGGAGAAGGACGGCTACCAGTACACGCCGGCCGACCAGGTCGACGTCGAGAAGCAATGGCCGCAGCTCAAGGGCCTGTTCATGATCGACCGCACGGGCGTCGTGCGCTGGGCGTATGTGGAGTGCGCGACCGAGGGCCTGGCGGGCCTGGGCAAGATGCCGTCGGCGGACGAAATCCTGGAGGCTGCGCGCAGCGTTGCTGCCTGAGTCGTCCGGTCGCTAAGCGAGCGCCGCGGCGCGCCTTCGGCCCATGTTTCCAGTGTCGCCCGCGCTGGCCGTACTGCCGATGCTGCAGGTGTCGCCCGACAGTGCCGCGCGCAGCCCGCCGAAGCGCCGTCGGTACTGCGGCGGCGTCAGGTTCACCTGCCGTTTGAACAGCCGGCCGAAGAAGGCTGCATCGTCGTAGCCGACCTCCTGCGCCACGGCGCTCACCGGCAGCTCGCCCGTCTCCAGAAGGTGCTTGGCCTCCTCGATGCGCATCGTGTGCACGTATTCGAGCGGCGCCATGCCCGTCGCCTGCTTGAAGCGACGCTGGAACGAACGCGCCGGCAGCCCGCTCAGCTGAGCCATCGCCGCCACCGGCGCCGGGTCGGCGTAGTGCTCGGCGATCCAGGCCTGGCAGCGGCCGATCAGCGCGTCGTCGAGCTGGCGAGACCGAGCCACGCGCGCGAAGGGCTGCTGGCCGACCTGATGCCAGTCGATCAACAGGATGCGCGCCACCTGCATCGCGGTCTCGACATCGATGCAGCGTGCAATCACGTAGAGCCCGAGGTCCATCCATGAACTGCCACCGCCCGCCATCACCAGCCGGTGCCCGTCGCCGGTGACCATCAGCGCGCGCTGCGGCTGCACGCGCACGGCAGGGTGACGACGCTGCATCGTGTCGCAGTAGGCCCAGTGCGTGGTGGCCTCGTAACCGTCGAGCAGGCCGGCCTCTGCCAGCAGCATCGCGCCCGAACAGGCGGCAGTCATCAGCGAGCCTTCGGCATGGCAGCGGCGCAGCCATGCGGCCTCGCGCTCGAACATGCCCGCTTGCCGATCGTCCAGCGCCAGCATCGATTCGGGCACGCACACCACGTCGGGCGAGGGGCAGTCCGACATCGGCAGATCGACGCGGATCGGCAGGCCGTTGCAGCCCGTCACCTGGCCGGGCATCGCGGCGACGATGAACGGATCGAGCACCGACTGGCCGTACACCCCGCTCACCACCCAAGGCCAGCCGCGGCCCGCGCACTTGAACATCTCGTACATGCCGTAGACCACCGAGGCCGAGCTCAGTGGCGTGGCGACGATCGCGATGCGCGGCAGCCGCGCGGCGATGGGCGTCGCAGTCGTGCAGGTGCTCGTTGGCCGATTCATCAGTCTTGTTGCCGGAATGGCTTCGCGTGCGGAAGTGCGGCGAATTTACGCTCGACTCGCGATCCGCTCAACCAACACCCCACAGGAGATAGACCATGGCCACCACCCTACGCGACGCCCACGGCGAAGCCCTTTCCACCACCGACCGCGCGTCCCTGGCCGCCTACGACCAGGCGCTCGAACTGTTCCACGGCTATCAGCTCGATCCGGTCGCCGTGCTGGCGCCGGCGCTCGAGCGCGACCCCGGCTTCGTTTCGGGCCACCTGCTGATGGCGGGCATGGTGCTCGGCGCCTTCGATGGGTCGATGTACGGCATGGCGAAGGCCTGCGTCGATGCCGCGGCGGCCAACGCCGTCAACGCGAACGAACGCGAAAAGTCGCTGATCGGCGCGCTCGGCGCCTGGAGCCAGGGCGACATGCTGCGCGGCAACCAACTGCTGGGCCGGCACTTGGTCGACCATCCGCGCGATCTGTTCGCGCTGCAGATCGCGCATGCCAGCGACCTCTTCCTCGGTCATTCGTTCATGTTGCGCGACCGCGTGGCGCGCTCGCTCGCCCGCTGGAGCGCCGAAGACAAGGGCTACGGCTACGTGCTCGGCATGTACGCCTTCGGCCTGGAGGAGTGCAACGAGTACGCACGGGCCGAGGCCATGGGCCGCCGTGCCGTCGAACTGCAACCGCGCGACAGCTGGGCCGTGCATGCCGTCGCGCACGTCTGCGAAATGCAGGGCAGGGCAGCCGACGGCATCCGCTGGCTGAAGGCCACGCAGCACGGCTGGGCCGCCGACTGCGCGATGGCCGTGCACAACCACTGGCACCTGGCGTTGATGCACATCGGCGCCGGCGACGTGGGCGCGGCGCTGGCGCTCTACGACGCTGCCGTCACGCCCGTGCCCGAGTCGGTGGCGCTGAACCTCAACGACGCGAGCGCGCTGCTGTGGCGGCTGACGCTGCAGGGGCTCGACGTGTCGGACCGCTGGCAGGCCCTGGCCGCGCGCAGGGCCGTGCAGGCGGCGTGGGGCTGCAATGCCTTCAACGACATGCACACCGTGATGACCTTGGCCGCGGCCGGCGATGCAGGTGCCGCGGACGAAGGCATCGCGGCGATGAGCAAGGCGCAGCACCATCCGGATGCGCACGAATGGGACGTGGGCCGGCCCGCTGCGAGTGCCTTGCGGGCCTTCGCGACCGGCCAGTACGCACGCTGCATCGAGCTGCTGCTGCCCTTGATCGACGCCAGCGCGCCGCTGGGCGGCAGCCATGCGCAGCGCGACCTGCTGCACCTGACCTTGATCGAAGCCGCGAGCCGGGCCGGCGACCGGTCGCTGGTCAGGGCGATGGGCGACGAGCGCGCGGCGCGCAAGGTGGCCACGCGTGCAACAGCGCGGGCCGAAGCGGCGGTTGCAGCCTGAACGTCGTTGCGTGCCAGGCGCCGGTCCATCAGGCCGGCGCCTGGCCGCCTACTTGCCCTTCTCGCGAATCACCTTCCACTTCGCTTCGTACTCGTCGATCAGCCGCTCGTATTCCTTGAAGCCCCATATCGCGATCTCGTCCTGCCGGGCTTCGTAATCGGGGCTTCGCTCCTCGAACTCGAGCTGCGCCTTGAGGTTCTCCAGCTCGCCGCAGTGCTGCATGATCACCACCCACAGCTCCCGCGGCGTGTAGAACCCGCCGGCCAGCGTGATCAACGTGATGATCGCGCTGATCACCAGCACCACGTTCGCCGCAACGATGCTCTTGTCCGACGACATCGTCTGAAAGCCGGTGATCACCGTCACCAGCGCCGACAACGCGGCGGCGGACATCTGGTAGCCGAAGTTGAGGCGGCGATACCACTTGGCCAGCTTCAGGCGCTTGCTGTAGGTCGCCTCGATCTGGCGGTAGACGAAGGCGAGCTGCGTTTCGGCGTGCTGGCGAGGCTGCTGTTGTTGCTGCTGCTGGTGCGAAGCGGGGTCGCCCGAATCGAAGGCCGGTTCGAAGAGCTGGATGCTCGCGGTGGGCTCAGCGGACATGGCGCGGTCCTTTCGCCTGCGGCGACCCTCGGGAGGGGAGGGATTGCTGGGGGAT
>NZ_LYVO01000027.1 GCF_001984055.1 Variovorax sp. KK3 | reverse complement strand
ACCCCAAGGCGCCGTACCCCGCCGAATCCTTCGCGGCCCGCGAGCAAGGGACTGTGCTGCTGCGCGTGCAGACCACGCCTGCCGGTCGCCCGACGATCGTGGAGGTCAAGCAATCGAGCGGCTATTCGCGCCTGGATCGTTCGGCGGTCGAGACGGTCCGAAAGTGGCAGTTCAAACCGACGCCGGACGACGGCACCGAGGTCGGGCGCGAGGTGCCGATCGGCTTCGCGATCATCCATTGAGCGGCGCGATGGAGGCCCGCTTCCTCGCCGACATCCTTCGCAACGACCACAACCGCGCCATCCTCGCGCGCTGGCCAGCGTTGAATCTGCCCGACGGCTGGCTGGTCGCCGGCTGCCTGTTCCAGACGGTGTGGAACCTGCAGGCCGGCCGCGCGCCGGCCGCGGACATCAAGGACTACGACCTTTTCTACTTCGACGCGACCGACACAAGCGAGGCCGCCGAGCAGGCCGTACAGGCTTACGTCGAACACGTGCTGGCCGACCTGGGCATCACCGTCGAAGCGTCGAACCAGGCGCGCGTGCATCTCTGGTACGAGTCGCACTTCGGCCATCCCTATGGGCACGAGCTGCGCAGCGCGCGCGATGGCATCGAGCGCTTCCTGGTGCCGGCCACCTGCGTCGGCGTGCGGCCCGGTGAGCTATACGCACCGTACGGGTTGGCACTGCTCTACGACGGTGTGCTCGGAATGAACCCGCTCGTGCCGCACAGGGATCTGTTCGAGCGCAAGGTGGCCTCGTATCGCGCGCGCTGGCCGCGGCTGAAGTAGGCAGCGGTCGCTGCGGCATCGTGTCGGCGCGGCGCAGCCCTAAGACGCGGCCCGCCGCGCACACACCTGCCGCACCGCCTCCAGAAACATCGACAGCGCCGGATGCACCGATGCCGTGTGGTTGGTGATGATCGCCACCGGGTGCAGCGATGCGGACAGCGGCAGGTCCAATGTCTTCAGCAGTCCGATCTCGACGAAGCGCCGTGCCACGCCGCTCGCGATGGCGGATAACAGCTGCGACTGCCGAAGGATCTCCACCAGCGTGAGGATCGACGAAGTCTCCACCGCCACGCGCGGCGGCGCGGCCCGGCGCGCGGCCAGGCCGCTGGCCACCAGCGCATACAGCTGGCCCGTTCGCGCCGGCAGGATCCAGTCGTAGCGGTCGATGTCGGTGTGCGTCCAGCCGGCGGCGTCGAGCAGCGGGTGGTCGACCGCGCAGACGACGACGGTCGGCTCCTCGTACAAGGTCTCGTGCAGCAGGCCGCGCGCGCCGCCCTGGGGCGTGGCGCGGCCGATGACGCAGTCGATCCTGCCCTTCTCGAGTTGCGGCAGCAAGGTCGTTTCCAGGCCCTCCTGCAGCTCCACGTGGATGCCGGGCCGCAGCTTGCGCAACAGCGCCACCGCATCCGGCACCAGCACCGAGGCCGCGACCGGGAACACGCCGACCCGCACGCGGCCTTCCCATCCGTCGCGCAGCGCGCCGATCTCGGAGCGCGCGGCATCCATGTCGCCCATGGCCTTGCGGGCCCAGTGCAGCAGCACCTCGCCCTGCGGCGTGATCTCGATGCCGTGTGCGGTGCGTTCGAAAAGCCGCGCCTCGAAGATCGACTCGATTTCCTGCAGCAGCTTGCTCGCCGCCGGCTGCGACAGGAACAGCGCCTGCGAGGCCTGCCGGATGTTCTTGTGCTCCGCCAGCATCTCGATCGCGACCAGGTGCCGCATGCGCAGGCGGCCGAACAGCGCGCCGGGCGGCGGCAGGATGTCCGCCTTGTCGTTCGAATCCGGTGCGAGGGGCATCGCGAAATTATCTGGCACGGCTTCGCCATCGGGCCCGGCGTCGGCTTCCGGTTATACGCATATCAATTTTTCGGATGCCGCGGCCGCGGCGCAGGGCTGCGTCCTATCCTGCAGCGATCACTTCCTCGGAGCTCGCCTTGACCGCATCCCGAATCCTCCGCCGGCTCCCGTTGCTGTGCGCCATTGCCTCGGCGGCCGCCTGCATGGTCAGCACCACCAGCGCATGGGCCGAGATCCACGTCGGCGTGGTGCTCAGCACCACCGGCGCCGCATCGTCGCAAGGCGGCCCCGAGCGCGACATGATCACGCTGCTGCCCGACAAGCTGGCCGGCGAGCCGGTGCGCTACACGATCCTCGACGACGCGACCGACCCGTCGCTGGCGGTGAAGAACGCGCGCAAGCTGGTGCTGTCCGACCGGGTCGACGTGCTCGTGGGTTCGTCCAACACACCGAGTTCGCTGGTGCTGGCCGACGTCGCGCTGGAAAGCCGCACGCCGCACGTGTCGCTCGCGCCGATGGACGTGCCAGCCAACCAGCACCCGTGGGTCTTCGTGGTGCCGCAGTCGGCCGACCTGATGATCGGCGGCGTGCTGGAGCACATGCAGAAGAACAACATCAAGACGGTGGGCTACATCGGCTATTCGCAGCCCTGGGGCGACCAGGTCTACCGCAGCCTCACCTCGCTGAGCGGCAAGTACGGCATCAAGGTGCTCAACGACGAACGCTTCGCGCGCACCGACACCTCTGTCATGCCGCAGGTGCTGAAGACCGTGGCGCTCAAGCCCGATGCCGTGCTGGTCGGCGCCACCGGCACCCCGGCCGCCTTGCCGCACCTGACGCTGGTCGAGCGCGGCTACAAGGGGCCGATCTATCACACGCACGGCGTCGTCAACGACGACTTCCTGCGCGTGGGCGGCCCGCGCATCGATGGCGCGCTGGCGCCCATCGGGCCCGTGGTGGTCTACAAGGACTTGCCGGACGGCGACCCGGTCAAGGCGGTGTCGCTCAAGTTCGCGGCGCTGTACGGCAGGCTCGAGCGGCCCGGGCCTGTGAACGCCTTCGCCACCTGGGCCTACGACGCCTACCTGCTGCTCGACAAGGCGGCGGCCGGTGCGCTGGCCAAGGCCAAGCCCGGCACGCCCGAGTTTCGCGTGGCGCTGCGCGATGCACTCGAAACGCAGACCTCGGGCCTGGTCGGCAGCAACGGCATCTACCGCATCACCGCGTCCGACCACAACGGACTCGACAGCCGCGCCCGCGTGATGGTGCGTGCCCAGGGCGGCAGCTGGCGAGCCGAGCGATGACGGGCGTCTTCATTCCCTACGGCGCCTACTGGTCGTCTCCGTTCGCGCGCTGGCAGGGCAGCCTGTCGCACCTGCACAGCCTGGAGTTCTGCGCCTGGCTCGCGCGCAGGACGCTGGCGGCGAAGAACATCGACACCGGACTCGTCGACTTCGGTGTGCTCGGTACGACGGTGCCGCAGCGCGGCGCTTTCTACGGCTTGCCGTGGGTCGCCGCGCTGGCCGGCATGCCGACATTGGCGGGGCCGACCCTTTCGCAGGCCTGCGCCACCTCCGCACGCTGCGTGGCGACGGCCATGCACGAGGTCGCCGGCGGCGCTTTCGATTGCGGGTTGGTGCTCACGGCAGATCGCGTGTCGAACGGGCCGCAGCTCTATTACCCCGATCCGCGCGGCGTCGGCGGCACCGGCCTGCACGAGAGCTGGGTCACGGACTCCTTCGAGCGCGACCCGTGGACCTCGAAGTCCATGCTGTACACGGCGGAAGCCGTGGCCGCGCGCTTCAACATCTCGCTCGACGAGCAGCACGAAGCGGTGCTGCTGCGCTACGAGCAGTACGCCGCCGCGCTCGCGAACGACCACGCCTTCCACCGCCGCTACATGCAGCTTCCGTTCGAGGTGCCCGATGCGCGCTTCAAGAAATCGATCGCGACGCTGTCGGGCGACGAAGGCATTCACGCCACCACGCGCGAGGGCCTGTCGAAGCTGAAGCCCGTGATGCCCGACGGCACCGTGACCTATGGCGCCCAGACCCACCCGGCGGACGGCAACGCGGGCATGCTGGTCGCCACCCGCGAGCGCGCGCGGCAGCTCAGCGCGCGGCCCGACGTGCAGATCGAGATTCTCTCCACCGGGCAGGCGCGCACCGAGGCCATGCATATGCCTTATGCACCGGTGCCGGCCGCGCGTCAGGCCATGGAGCGCGCCGGCTTGCGCTTCGAGCAACTGCACGCGGTGACCACGCACAACCCCTTCGCCGTCAACGACATCGTGCTGGCACGCGAGACCGGCCTGCCGCTCGACCGTATGAACAGCTTCGGTTGCTCCCTGGTCTGGGGCCACCCGCAGGCGCCGACCGGCCTGCGCGCCATCATCGAACTCATCGAAGCCCTCGAGATGCGCGGCGGTGGGCTGGGCCTGTTCACGGGTTGCGCCGCGGGTGACACGGCCATGGCGCTGGTGCTGCGTGTGGGGGACGCTGCAGCATGAGCCGCCGGGCCGCTCCCAAGGCGAAGGTGCTGTTATGAGCGAGCTTGACAGGTTCATCGACCGCTGCCGCGGCACCGTGGTCGAGCTGCTGCTGCAAGCCGCCGCGCAGTGGCCGCAGCAGCCCGCGCTCGTCTGCCACGGCGAAACGCTCGACTACGCCGCCTACGGCAACGCCGTCGTCGCGCTCGCCGGCCGATTGCGCGAAGGCGCTCCACTGGCCCGCGTGGCGATCGTCATGCGAAGTGGCATCGGTGCCTGCATCGCCCATTTCGGCGTGCTGGCCTCGGGCGCGCAGCTGCTGCCGATGAACCCCGAGTACACCGCGCGCGAGCTGCACTACCAGCTGCAGGATGCCGACTGCGATGCGCTGATCGCCGACACCGGCCTGCGCGAGCTGCTGGAGCCCCTGGCCGCTTCCTTGAACCTGCCCGTGGTGTGGATGGATACTGGCGCCCCGAAGACTGGCGCGCAGGCCGCCCCGGCGATCGGTGCGCTGCCGCGTCTCGATGCATCAACGTTGGGCATCCTCCAGTACACGGGCGGCACCTCCGGCAGGCCCAAGGGAGTGAACCTCACGCACGCCGCGCTGCGCACCAACGTCGAGCAACGGGAAGCGCTTCTTCCCACACGCATGGCCAGCGAGCGCGTCCTCTGCGCGATGCCGCTCTTCCATTCGTACGGCATGGCGATGGGCCTTTACCTCGCGGCGCGTTGCGCGGGCACCCTGGTCATACTGCCCGCGTTTCGCCGCGACGAACTGTTCGATGCCATCGAGGCCCATCGCATCACCCTCTTCCCGGGCAGCCCCTCGATCTACGTCGCGCTCATGGCGCATCCGCGCTTCGAACGCACCGACTGGTCGTCGCTGCGCATGTGCTACTCGGGCGCGTCTGCTTTGCCGGTGGCCGTGCTGCGGCGCTGGGAGGACACGGTGAAGGCCGCCATCTACGAGGGCTACGGCCAGACCGAGGCCGGCCCGGTGCTCAGCTTCAACGGCCCGGGCCACGCGGTCAAGGCGGGCTCGGTCGGGCTGCCGCTGCCGCAGACGCAGATCGACATCGTCGACGTGGAAACGGGCCAGCGACGACTCAGCCCCGGCGAATGCGGCGAAGTGCGGGCACGGGGGCCTCAGCTCATGCAGGGCTACCGACAGTTGCCGGCCGAGACGGCCGAGGCCCTGCGCGACGGTTGGCTCTACACCGGCGACCTGGGCGAGATCGACGACGACGGCTATCTCTTCATCCGCGGGCGCAAGAAGGATCTGGTCATCGTCGGCGGCTACAACGTCTACCCGCGCGAGATCGAGGAAGTGCTGCTGGAGCATCCGGCCGTCCACGAGGCAGCCGTGGTCGGCACGCCAGACGGCTACCGCGGCGAAGTGCTGATGGCCTTCGTCGTGCCGCGGCCCGGCATGGAAGACGCCGTCGACGATGCGGCGCTGGCGCTGCATTGCGCCGAACGGCTGACGCGCTACAAGCGCCCGACCCGCTACGCCCGGCTGCCCGCGCTGCCGAAGACACCCATCAACAAGGTCGACAGGAAGGCGCTGGCCGCCCTGGCGGCAGAGCGTTCACCCGCGTGACCGCAAAGGAGACACCCCCATGCTGATCTGCATCATCGAATTCAAGGTCATCCCGGGCATGGAGCAGCGCAACCGCGAGATGGTGGCCGAGCTGCTGGTGGCCGCCGCCAAGATCGACGGCTTCGTCTCCAAAGAGACCTTCCTGAGCCGCGACAACGAAGGCAAGGTGATCTCGCTGTCGTACTGGCGCGATGCCGAAGCCCTGCGCGGCTGGATGCGCGACGCCGAACACCGGCGCTCGATTCCGATCGGCAAGAACGAGCTCTTCCTGAGCTACACGATCCAGATCGCGGAACTCGTGCGCGAGAAGACCTGGACCAAACCCACGGAAGGCTGAACGAATGATCACCGGCAAACCGATGCTGCGCTGGGCGGGCCTGCTCGCGGCGACGCTCTTCTTCACCTGCGCTCACGCGGCCGACCTCAAGGTGGGCGTGAGCAGTTCGCTGTCCGGCCCGCTCTCGGCGCTGGGCATTCCCTACGAGAAGGGCATTCGCGCCGCGCTGGCGCACCAGCCCGAGGTGGCCGGGCGCAAGGTGCAGCTGATCGTGCTGGACGACGCCTCCGACCCGACCACGGCCGCGCGCAACGCGCGCAAGCTGGTCGGCGAGGACAAGGTCGACGTGCTGATCGGGACCTCGGGCGTTCCCGGGTCGCTCGCCATGGCTTCGGTGGCGCGCGAGTTGCAGGTGCCGCTGATCTCGCCCACGCCTTTCAACCTACCGCCGGCCGACAGCGACTGGACCGTCACCGTGTCGCAGGCCTTCCCGGTGATGGTCAGCGCCGTGGTCGAGCGCATGAAGAAGTCGGGCGTGAAGAGCGTGGCTTACATCGGCTTCTCCGACGCGCTGGGCGACCTGGCCTACGACTCGCTGGTCAAGAGCGCCGATGCGGCCGGCATCAAGGTGGTCGGCAACGAGCGCTACGGCCGCACCGATGCGTCGGTGGCCGGCCAGGTGCTGAAGATCATGGCGGCGCGTCCGGACGCCGTGTTTGCCGGCAACTCCGGTTCGCCCGGCGCACTGCCCTACCTCGCGCTGAAGGACCGGGGCTACCGGGGACAGATCTACGGTTCGCACGGCCTGATCAACGTCGACTTCGTGCGGGTCGCGGCCTCGGCGGCCGATGGGCTGATGGTCCCCAGCGGGCCCGTCATGGTGGCGGACGAGCTCCCGGCGGGCAATCCGGCCCGGGAGCCCGCGCAAGCGTTTCGCAGCACGTACAAGCGCCTGCACGGCGCGCTGCCGGAGGATGCCTTCTCCGCCTACACCTTCGATGCGTGGCTGCTGTTCGCCAGCGCCGCCGCACGGGTCGATGCCAAGGTGCAGCCCGGCACGCCGGGCTTTCGCGTCGCCTTGCGCGATGCGATCGTCAACACCAAGGCGCTGGCCGGTGCCAACGGCACCTACAACTTCCGCCCCGGCCAGGCCTATGGGCTGGAGCAGCCCTCGGTGGTGGTGATCCGGCTCGACAAAGGCGCCTGGCGGCTCGTGCCCTAGCGCGGCGCGGGCGAGCCGGCCGCCTCAGCCAGCCAGTGCTCGAGCGTGATCGCGCCAATCGCCGCGTCGTCCGCTGCCACGAGCGCCCGGTCGTCCAGCACCGAGCCGAAGTAGGTTGCCTGCGGGTCGCCCACCGCACGGCGCGGATCGCCGCCGGCGTCGAGCGCGCGCTGCACGGCCTCGTGCATCGGCAGCCGCTCGGGCCCGCCCACCTCGACCAGGCCATGCCGCGGCGGCTGCTCCACCACTTGCGCCAGGAAGCGCGCGACGTCGTCCGCGGCGATCGGCTGGAACAGCGCGGAAGAGACCCGCATGCCTTCACCGGCGGAGTCGGCGATGCCCTTGAGGAACTCGAAGAACTGCGTGGCGCGAACGATCGTGTAGGGCACCCCGCCGTCGCGGATCAGCGCTTCCTGCGCGAGCTTGGCGCGCAGGTAGCCGTTGTCGGGGAGGCGGTCCGATCCCACCACCGAGAGCGCGACGTAGTGCCGCACGCCCGCGGCCCGGGCCGCGGCCAGCAGCTTGGCCGTCGCGGTGCGGAAGAACTGCAGCACGGCGTCGGGCGCGAACGACGGCGAGTTGCTCACGTCCACCAGCACGTCGGCCCCGGCCAGGGCGTTGTCCAGCCCCTCGCCCGTCAACGCGTTGACGCCACGCGAGGGCGATGCCACGGTCACGCGGTGGCCGGCGGCCTCCAGCAGGGAAGCGAGTTTGCCGCCGATGAGGCCGCTGCCGATCAGAGTCACGTTCATGTCGATGTCCTTGGTTGATGAAGCGGGCGCATCGCCATCGATGCCCTTCACCACTTAGACGTGCGGCCCGGGCGGTTTGTGACAGTCGTGCCAGTTTCAGGCGCTGCGCCGCCCGCCACGCCACCGGTCTGCCCGCTGCGCGATGCCGTCGCCTTCGTCGTGAATGCGCAGCACCTGCTCGAAGACGCGCGCCAGCAGGCCTTCGAGCGTCGCGGCCTCGTCCTCGGTCAAGGTGTGGACGATGCGGCGGTTGATCTGCGCCAGCTGCGGGAACAGCCTCTCATAGACGTCCCGCCCCTTGGCCGTGGCCGACAGTTGCGTGCGGCGGCCCGCACTGCCATCGGGCGCCACGCGTTCCACGAGCTTCTGTTCGATCAGCAGGCCGAGCAGCCGCGAGACCCGCGCCCGTTCGAAATGGCATCGCCGCGCCAGGTCCGACGGCGAGCGCGGGCCTTCTTCCACCAGTGCGGCCAGCAGGCGCCACTCGCTGCGCGAGATGCCGAAGCCGCCTTCGCACAGTCGGATGGCCGGCGCGCCGCCCAGATTGACGAGGCGCTTCAGCTGGTAGTTCAGCAGGTCGTCGTGTACCTGCGGGTCCCAAAGGCTCATGGATCAACCTCCGCGCGCTACGGATCGCGTCGGGAGCGGCCTTGCGAGGCGTGGGCTGGACCGTTCACGATTGTTTTGAACAACTCGGCGTGCCGGCGCTAATCTGCTCCGAACTTCCTGCGGGGGCAAGGCGATGCAGGCATTCGGATGCAGATGGTTTACCGCGCTGGGGACGGGCCTGGGGCTGGTGTTCGGGCTGCATGGCCTGGCCTCCGGCGAGCCGCCGTTTCCCGCCGGGCCGGTCAAGATCGTCGTCGGCTTCGGCGCCGGTGGCGCACCCGACACCGCGGCACGGCTGCTCGCGACGGGGCTCTCGCGGCGATGGTCGCAACCCGTCGTCGTCGAGAACCAGGTCGGCGCAAGCGGCACCTTGGCGGCCGCCAGCGTCGCGCGCGCCAAGCCGGACGGGTCGACCCTGCTCTTCGGCGTGGCCGCCAACCTGTCGGTGGCGCCCGCGGTGATGCGGCAGCCACCCTACGACCCGGTCAAGAGTTTCACGCCGGTGGCCGAAGTAGCCCGCTCGGCCTACGTGTGGCTCGTGCGTGCGGATGCGCCCGTGGCCACCATGCCCGAGTTCATCGCCTGGGCCAGGCGCGAGCCCGGCAAGTTGAACTACGGCTCGCCGGGGCAGGGCACGCAGCACCACCTGGCGACCGAGCTCATGAAGCGCAACGAAGGCGTCTTCATGGTGCACGTGCCCTACCGCGTGGCTGCCTACCAGGGCCTGTTGGCCGGGGACATCCAGGGCATGCTCGAAAGCCTGCCGGCGCCGCTGGCGCTGATCGACAGCGGCCGGGTGCGTGCGCTCGCCGTGACCGGGCCGGCACGTCTGCCGGGACTGCCGCAAGTGCCGACCTTCCAGGAGCAGGGGCTGCACGAACTCGACGTCGCGGCCTGGTGGGGCGTGGTCGGCCCGGCCGGATTGTCCGAGGCCGTCGTAGCCCGCCTGCACGCCGACATCCGCGCCGTGCTGGCCGAGTCCGAGACCCGTGGCGCGCTGACGCGCGGTGGCATTGAGCTGGCCCACGGCACGCCCGAAGACTTCGGGGCCCACATCGCCCGCGAATGGCAACGCTGGCGCGAAGTCGCGTTGCAGCGCGAGCTGTCGTCGGATTGAACGATCAGTGCGCCGCGTCGCGGCGCGCCACCCGCACCACTCGCCCGCGCTCGCCATCGGTCAGCAGATACAGCCCGCCGTCCGGCCCACCGCTGTTTCCGTGCAAGCGCCGGATCGAGCCGTCAGGCGCCCTTGCGAGTCCTCGCGACCGCGCCCTTGGCCGCTGTGCGCTCGAGTCCCACCGCACTGACGAAGTCCGGCAGAAACGACCGCCGGCTGCCATCGGCGAATTCGATCGTCACCGACAGCGGATCGGCGTTGACCACCTGTCCCTGCCCATAGCGCTTGACCTTGACGGTCTGCTGTGGCGTGAAGGTCGGCGCCGGCATGCGCGGCGGCTCGGGCTTGCGCAACACCGGCTCGTGGGTCAACACGATCGGCTGCGCCATCGACGCCTCGTGCTTCGCGATGCGGCGGCAGTTGTCGCATTGGCCACAGCGTGGAGCAGGCGCGTCGGCCTCCAGGTAGCCCAGCAGCACCTGCCAGCGGCACTGGCCGCTCTGCGCATAGAAGACCATGCGCTCCAGCGTCGCGCGGTCCTGCTCGCGCTTGTCGCGGTAGAGCGTGAGCAGTTCGTCCAAGGTGCCGGCGTCGATGTCGTGGCGCAGCAGGCGCACGTGGCGCTGGCGGTCGACGTTGGCGATGCGGCGTGTGCGCAGCAGCGCCAGGGCCACTTGCAGCTTGTTCGACGGGATCTTCAGGTGCTCGCGCAGGCTCGCCATGGTCCAGCCTTCGGCGTCGGGCGCTTCGCCGCCCAGGGTCCGGTAGAGCGCGTCGAGGTCGTGCGCATCCGGATAGCGGCCGGCCAGGAAGAACTGCTGCACCGCCCGGTCTCGCTGCAAAAAGAGCAGCGTGCAGGCCGCATCGCGGCCATCGCGCCCGGCCCGGCCTGCTTCCTGGTAGTAGGCGTCCAGGCTGCCGGGCATCTGGTAGTGCAGCACGAAGCGGATGTCGGGCTTGTCGATGCCCAGGCCGAAGGCATTGGTGGCGACCATCACGCGCAGTCCGCCGTTCATGAAGCCGTCCTGCATGCGCCTGCGTTCGGCGGCCGGCATGCGGCCGTGGTACAGGCCCGCGGATTCGTCCTGCGCCAGCAGGGCGCGGTGCAGCTCTTCGGCGGCCTTGATCGTGGCCGCGTACACGATGCCGCAGCCTCGCGTGGCCGCCACCAGTGCGAGCGCGCGGCGCAGGCGGTTCTGTTCGCCCTGGAGCGGCTCCACCGCGAAGTGCAGGTTCGGGCGGTAGGTGCCCGTGTCGAGCATGCCCTCGGCGGGAATGCCGAGCTGCTTCATGATGTCGGCCGCCACCTCGTCGGTGGCCGTGGCGGTCAGGGCCAGGACGGTCCGGGCGCCGAGCGCACGGCGGGCCGCGCCGATCTCCAGAAAGGCGGGTCGGAAGTCGTGCCCCCACTGCGAGATGCAGTGCGCTTCGTCGACCACCAGCAGCGATGTCGGCTGCGCACGCAGCAGCGCCATGAATCCGGCATCGGCCAGCCGCTCGGGCGTGACCAGCACGATGCGCGCAGTGCCGTCGGCAATGGCCTGCTCGGCTGCCTCGCGCTCGTCGGCGGGCACCTGGCTGTTGAGCTGCACCGCGGCGACACCGAGTTCGCGCAATTTGTTGCACTGGTCCTTCATGAGCGCGATCAGCGGCGAGACCACGACGGCGCGGCCTTCCAGCAGCACGGCCGGCAGCTGATAGCACAGCGACTTGCCGGCACCGGTGGGCATGACGGCGAGCGTCGATTGCCCTGCCAGCACGCGTTCGATCACTTCCTGCTGACCGGGCCGCAGTTGTTGCAGGCCGAAGCGCTGGCGCAGCGTGCGTTGCAGGAGGGCTTTGGACGGAGGCTTCAAGTGAGTGGGCCGACCAGGCAAGCCGGGCCGGCGTCGAGCAAGCCCCGACTGTGATGACGCGGCGCGGGCTCGCTTGTGAGAAGCGGCCCACGCCTGTTGTCAGGCAAATCGGTAGCCCACCCGCCGCGTCGGCGTCAGCGCCCCGAAGCTGGGCCATTCGAGCAGCACGCCCTGGCCCTGCAACAGCTGCTGAAAGTCGGCCAGCAGGGCCGGCGAGGCGCGCACGGCCCGCGGCGGCTGTTGCTTGCACAGCGCGAAGGCGGCCAGCGCGCCGGCGGCCTCGCCGATGCTCCATTCGGTCGCATGTTCGCGGTAGGCACCGTTGGTGACGCGCGTGGTGCCGATGTTCTTGCAGGCCGGCAGCAGGTTGTCCACGCGCACCGGCAGCAAGGCGCCCAGCGGAATCTGGAACGGGTAGGAATCGATGTCGACCGTGTTGCGCCCGCGCGTGCTCGGATGCAGGTCGATGCGGTAGGCGCCGATGCCGACGCTGTCGGCGAAGCGTTCCGCCGCGTCGTACCCCGGCCGGGCCTGCACGCCGATGTGCTGCTCGAGCACGGTGAACTCGGCCTGGATGCGCCGTCCCTCGCGGTAGTAGGCCTGCTTGGCCAGGCCGTCGGTGGTGCCCAGCACGTCGCCGCGCAGGCGCAGGCCCGGGTAGCCCGCACCGCCGTCGTGGCGCGGCGCCTCGGTCTGCATCCAGTAGAAGAAGGCGAGGCTGAATTCGCGCGAGGACTGCAGCGCGGCGTGCTGCGCCTCGGGCGTCACGCCGACGACCGGCTGCTCCCAGTAGTCCATCTGCGGCCAGTTGGCCAGCGTGATGTCGCTCGCGTAGGCGCCGTGCTCGAAATGCCCGCGCCAGGCGATGCGCCGCGCATGCCACAGGTCGTACAGCGATTCGGCATCGGTCGGCCCGGCGAAGAGCGGCCGCTCGCGCGGCTCGTGCGTGACGAAGTCGCTCAGCGTCCAGCTCAGCTGCGGGCCCGGCCAGCAGGCCAGCTGCAGCGTGCGCAGGCGCTCGTAGTCCCCGGGGCGCTCGATGGTGTGGTCTTCGCCCGGGTGGTAGTCGGCGGCCAGGCACCAGGTGATGGCCTGCTGGTCGAGCGGGTCGGCCTGGTCGAGCGCATGCGGCTCCTGCGTGTGCTGCCGCGACTCGGCGCCGACGACGTGCTCCACGCCGGCCAGATCGAGCACGTCGCCGATCTCGGTGGCGTCGATGAACATCGGGGCCTGCAGGGTGCGCAGGCGGTCCTCGCGCAGGTCGCGCAGCTGCATCGATTGCAACCGGTCGCCTTCGCATTCGACGGCCAGCAGGCGGTGCTCGCGCAGCACGACCAGCCGGCCGTCGGCTTCGTGCGGCGCGAGCATCGCGTCGATCACCTTCACGGCCACCCAGGGCTCGTGGCACAGCGTGCTGACGTTGCCCTGGCCCGGGTTCAGGCGCAGGTTCATGCGTGCCGCGGGCGTCAGCGGCAGATGGTCGCGGTAGTACTGGCGAATGCCGTGGCGCAGTTCGGCATAGCTGTGCGAGCCGCTCAGGTGCTCGATCCACGGGTGCTCGTCGGGCGGCACGCCTTGCGAGGTGAGCTGGCCGCCCAGCCAGTCGAGTTCTTCCACCAGGATCACGCGCAGGCCCTGTCGCAGCGCGGCCAGCGTGGCGGCGATGCCGCCGAGGCCGCCGCCCACCACCGCCAGGTCGGCACGCAGCTCGGCGCCGGGTTCGTGGGGCATGCTCATTCCGGACGCAGCCCCAGGCGGCGGATCGCGTCGCCGTAGCGCTGGGTCTCCGTTCCGATCAGCTCCTTGAACTGGGCACGCGTGCCGCCCGCCGGCTCCACGCCCAGGCTGCGCAGGCGCTCCTGCACGGCCGGCTGGGCCAACGCTGCATTCACTTCCTTGTTGAGGCGATCCAGCGTCGCGGCCGGCGTCGCCGCCGGCGCCAGGATGCCGAACCAGCCCGTGACCTCGAAGCCCTTGACGGCCAGCTCGGCCACGGTCGGCACGTCGGGCAGCACCGCCGAACGCTTCGCGGTGGTCACCGCCAGCGCACGGAGCTTGCCGGACTGGATGTGCGGCAGAGCGCTCGACGGAATATCGAAGCCCAGGTCGACTTCGCCCGACAGCAGGGCCGTGAGCGCCGGGCCCGAGCCCTTGTACGGGATCATCTGCATGTCGACCTTGGCGTCGTGCTTCAGGAACTCCGCGGCCAGGCTGGTGGTCGTCGCGCCGCCGCCGCCGGCCGAGTAGTTGAGCTTGCCGGGCGACTTGCGTGCGGCGTCGAGCAGGCCCTTGAAATCCTTGAAGGGCGAGCCCGCCGGCACCACCACCACCACGGGCGAGGCACCCACCTTCGCGACCGGCGCGAAGCTCTTGACGGTGTCGTAGTTCAGCTTGGGGTACAGCGCGGTGCTGCCCGGGAAGCCGCTGGTCACGAAGAGCAGCGTCTGCCCGTCGGCCGGCGCGGCCGCGACGAAGCTGGTCGCGATGGTGGCGCCGGCGCCGGGCCGGTTGTCGACGATGACCGGCTGGCCCAGCGCCTTGCCGAGCGCCTCGCCCATCAGCCGCGCGAGGATGTCGCCCGAGCCGCCGGGCGCGAAGCCGACGACCAGGGTGACCGGCTTCGTCGGATAGGCGTCGGCCGCGAAGGCGGGGGCGCCGCAGACCGCGGCAAGGGTGACGGTGGCGGCGGCGATGCGCTGCAGGCAGCTGCGCCGGGAAAGCGGGTTCATGTTGTCTCCTGTGGAATCGATGGCGTGCTGCGTGTCCACAGCATCGCCCGGGAGTTCTCATGCTAGGAGCGGGTGCCCGTCCGGGCCAATACCAAGGCTTCCGAAGGGCATGCCTCGGTGTTATGTTGACGGCTGGCCGGCGAACGCGATTGTTCTGACGCCGTCTTGCCGAGACATCGAGGATTCCCGCATGAACCTGCGCCAGATCGAAGTGTTCCGCGCCGTCATGGCCACGGGCTCCATCACCAAGGCCGCGACCCTGTTGCACGTGTCGCAGCCGGGCGTGAGCCGCCTGATCCGGCACCTGGAGCTGCAGCTCGGCGTGGCGCTGTTCGAACGCCGCACCGGCCGCCTGGTCGCCACGCCCGAGGCCCACACGCTGCAGCAGGAGGTGGACAAGGTCTACCGCGGCGTGCGCCAGGTGCAGGACGTGGCCTCGAACCTGCGCTTCGGCGCGCATGCCACGCTGCGCGTGCTGTCGAGCGCCAACACCGCGCTCGACCTGGTGCCGCGCGCCATCGCGCGGCTGCTCGAGAAGTACCCGCATGCCCAGGTCTCCTTCGAGGCCGTGCCCACGCGCGAGATCGTGAAGTCGCTGGTGGCGGAGGAGGCCGACGTCGCCATCTCCAGCGCGTCGCTCGACCACCCGGTGCTGGACGTGCAGGTCTTCGGCCAGTGGACCTTGATGTGCGCCCTGCCGCCCGGCCATGCGCTGGCGAACGCGAAGCGCCTCGACCTGGCGGCCGCGCTGCGCGAACGGCTGGTGCTGTACAGCCCCGAGGCGCCGCAGAGCCGCATCATCGACGCCTGGCTGGCCGAGCGCGACATCGCGCGCCGCCGCAGCGTGGAGGTTCGTTCCGGCTATGCCGCCTGCTCGATGGTGGCGCACGGCGCCGGGGTCGCCTTCGTCGACGACCTGTCGGCGCGTGCCTTCCAGCAGGGCCGCCTGGCCATCGCCGCGATTCCCAAGGCGCCGCGCTTCGACCTGCTGAGCGTGAGCAACGTGAACCGGCCGTTGTCGGCGCTGGGGCAGACCTTCCTGAAGATGGTGAGGGAGGAACTCAGGTCACTGCAGGCGACCGCGCTGTAGATCGCGCGTCGCCGATGCGCGGGCTACTTCTGCCGCGCCACCTTGTCGATCACCTGCCCCAGCTTGGCGAAGTACGCGCGCGCCTGGGCCGTCGGCACGATGTACTTGATGCGGCTGTCGCCCTGATCGTCGGCGAAGGTGATGAGGTCTTTTTCGCGCAGTGAGCGCAGCCGGCGATGCACCGTGGTCGGCGACGAGGCCACGTCCAGGTCCATCGCTTCGAGCACCCGCACGGTCTCGCCTGCGGCCCACTTGGCGGCCAGGCCGTTGAGGATGCGTTCTTCCATCGCGTCCATCACCGGCGCGTTGCGGATGCTGCGGGCCAGGCGGACGAATTGCAGGTACGTGGCGGCGAACTCGGCGGACTTGAGCATGAGCGGCGCGACGGGCGGGTTCGGTTGAAACGACATCGAGCCGGATCCCGAGGGGAGCGGCGAGCGGCGGCGCCTGCCTTGCAAGCATGGGCCCGCGAATGATGCGCGCAGGCCGATGCGAAATCAAGGCAGGGTCGCGGGCCCGGCCCTGCTCACGTGCTCACGCGCTCACCACTTGTCGTCGTTCTGCGGCGCTGCTGCAGGCGCCGCGGCCGGCGCGGGGCGCGCTTGCACCGCCCTGGCCACGGGTGCGGCGCCGGCCACGACAGCCGGCGCTGCGGCGGCAGGAGCCGCCTGCTGGGCCGAGGCTAGCGGCTCGGCGGCCGGCTGCGCCTTGGCCACGGTCACGCCCTTGAGCTCGTCGCGCAACTGAAGGCCGCCTACGGGCAGTTGCTCAAGGTTCGAGCGCACGTTCTCCAGCCGGCCGTACGACAGGTTCGGCGTCACGCGTTCGACCACGAGTTCGCAGCAGGGCTGCTCGACGCGGCCGAGGCTCTGGCCGGTCTGCGGGTCTTTCATCTCCGCGCCCATGGCGACCATCTGGTAGCGGCCGCCTTCCTTCAGGGCTCGGCCGCCTTGGCTCAGCACGACGTTCGTGCCGTCGCGCGAGACGACCGTCACCGGGAAGGTGCGGCGCACGATGGAGGTCACCACCTGGTTCACCATGTCGGTGGTCATGTCCTCGAGCACCTTGTGCGAGTCCACGCCGCTGCCCAGCGTGGTGGCCGCCACGCTGGGCGCCTGGCCGCGCAGCGAGTCCGAGGCCATCACCTGGCGCGTGGCCACGTTCACCAACTTCTCGGTCAGCGCCCAGCCGCCCGAGTAGCTCACGAGTTCGCGGTCGCTGGTCTTGAGCTGGCGTGCGTGGCGGTTGTACACGAGGCTGCTCACACGCGCCGTCCACACGATGTCGGCGCTCGCGGCCTGCGACAGCTTGGCCAGCTCTGCGCTGGGCGCCTGGCCGGACTTGATCATGTCCAGCTCGCCCTCGATGTCGGGGCTCAGCTCGCGGTCGAGCACGGCGAAGCGGCCGGTCTGCACCAGCGCGTCGCTGATGCGCTGACGGATCGCGGCGCCGACCTCGGCCGAGGGCACGCTGCGGTCGCCCATCGGCAGGTTGGGGCCGTCGAAACGGATCTGCCCGACCACCACCTTGAGCTTCTGCATGTCGGCCGAAGGCGTGAACTTGGCGATCTGCGCCTCGATGGTCGCCTTGTAGCGCTGGCCGCCGATGATCGAAGGCTCCTGCAGCTCGACCAGCTTGAAGTTCTGGATCACGCCGCCGGAGCGCTGGGCCACGACCTCGGCGAAGGCGCTGCCGCGCAGCGATGCCGAGTCCTGGCCCAGGCTCACGTCCAGCCCGTACTTGGCCGACACGGTGGCCGATTGCACGGTGGCGCCGTTCACCTGCAGCAGCGCGAGCTTCATCGCCTCGGCCACGGCCTCGCCGGCGCTGGCGCCGAAGCCGTGCGCGGTGGTGGCCACGTTGCCGACCTTGCCCGCATCGGGCACGGGCGGCGCGACGTTGGTGGCGGCGGGTGCCGGTGCGGCCGCGGCCTTCTCGGGTTCCTGCTTGCCGCAGGCGACGAGCAGGGTTGCCGCGGCGACCGCGGTCACGCACAGGAGCTGGCGCATCGGGAGATGTGGGCGGGCCACTTACAGGGCTGCCGCCGCGGCAGAAGCGTCCGAGGGAACCGGCACGCCGCTCGATTGGGCGAAGGACACCGCGTTCTTGAGGGCACCCGACACGCTGGTCATCGCATCGGGGAACTTGGTCACCACGTAGACCGCCGACTGCAGCTTGGGCAGTTGCAGCGGCGAGGCGCCCTTGAGGCCGTTGCCCATGTTCGACACGTCCTTGCCGACGCCCATGTACTTGTTGACGCCGGTCGCCAGCAGCACCAGGCCCTGGCCGTAGATGGCCTTCGATTGCGCGTCCATGGCCGGCTGGGTCGCGATCTTCTGCGCGACCAGGTCGGTGGACGTGGCCACCGCCTTGTTGGCGGCCTCGGCGCTGTCCTTGGTCGCGCCTTCCTGGAAGCTGTCGGCTTCGAGCTTGACCTTGGCAGCCTCGTCCTTCAGGCCCAGGGCTTCGGCGAGCTTGGCGTTGGCGTACAGCACGTCCTTGCTGGCAGCGACGTAGCCGCGCACCAGCGAATCCTGCTGGCCCGACAGGTCGGCCGCGGGGGCGGCTGCGCCGGAGGACTTGGTCACGCCTGGAATCGAAGGCAGCGAGAACTGCGCGTGGGCCATGCTGGTGAAGCCGGCTGCAAGGAGGGCGGCTGTGGCGATGGCGGTGTGCGTCTTGGTCATTGGGTCGGGATCCGTTCGGGTTGCTTGTTGTCGATGAAGGAAAAACGTGATGCCGCGCGCGGCTTACTGCACGCGCAGCGCGGTGATCTGGCTGGTCAGCTCGCGCGCGGCGTTGTTGGCCGCGAGCTTGAGCGCGTTGCCGCGCGCCTCGTCCTCGGACGGACCGATGCCGGCGTACTGCACGGGGCCCACGGCGGCCTTGGTTTCGGGGAAGGCCTGCGTCACGTCGAGCAGCTTGGCGTTGACGGTCACCGACACGCGCACCAGGCCGGTGGCCGGGTCCTTGTCGGCGGCGCCCACGTCGAGGGTGCCGTAGGCGAGGTAAGGCACCTTGGCGTTGCGCATGCCGGCCACCATGTTCTGCAGCGTCTGCGACTGCAGGTCGTTGCCCGACTGGTAGTCGTTCTCGACGTTGGCCACCTTGAAGGCGCCACCGGACATCGGCTCGATGTAGGCCGCCTCGGCCACGCGGAAGCCGGCCTTGCTGAACATGCCCGTGAACACCTGGTTGAGGTTGGCGCTCGGAATCAGGCGATACGTCGCCTCGCTCGCGCGCTTGACCGTGCTGCCGCCGGTCTCGATGGTGCGCGTGCGGTTGGCCGCGACGTCGGTCTTGGCGGTCATCGACTCGTTGGTGCGGATCTGGCCGCCGCGGATCGATTCGCCTTCGGCGCCCGTCTTGACGCTCGCGGCGCTGATGCCGCCGCTCGCGCTTTCGTCGACGCGCTTGTAGACGCGGTCGTCGAACGATTTCACCGAGGCGACCTGGCGCGAAACGAACAGAAAGGCCAGCGGCGACTTCTCGGCCACGCCGGCCTTGGCGACCGCCGAGTTCGACTTCACGAGGTTGCGCAGGTTGGCCACGTTGAGCGCCACGCGCACGGCCACGGTGTACTGCTTGCGGTCGGTGCTTTCCTCTTCGCCGAGCACGGTGGATTCGAGGATGTAGCGATCGGGGTTGGCGAGGATCTTTTCGCGCAACGCGTCGAAGTTCTCCGACTCCGATTCGCCGGCTTCTGCGTAGAAGAATTCCACCGCCTTCAGCTGGGCCGCCTGCGTGGCGCGGGCCTTGTCGTCGGCCGTCGCGGCCTTGCCCTGGTAGGCGACCGAGGCCTTGCCGCGCGCCTGCTGGACCTGCGCCATCGAAGTGATGGCGAAGCTCGCCAGCACGGCCAATGTGAGTGTGCGAATTACTTGCATTGTTCGATCATTTCCTTGGTTTTCAGAAGCTGGGTCTGGATGTCCGGCGCCGAAGCCGCCGCCTTGAGCCAGGCGGCCTGGTCCTTGCCGGCCATGGCCTCGGCCACGCGCCGGAAGAGCGCGTTCCACGAGTCGTAGTACGCGGGGAAGTCGTCGACGAAGGTCTGCGTGGCCGGCACGACCTTCGTCTCGCCGTTCTTGAACGACGAGTCCATGTAGGGCGTGCCCATGCCGGGCAGCTGGACCTTGACGGTGGCGAAGGTGCCGTAGATGAAGCTGCTGCCCGCGGCCGCCTGGCCGAACTGCACCTTCTTGACGTTGGTCAGGTCCACCGAGATCGCGTAGTCGGGCTCGGGCAGCTTGAGGTTGAACACCGTGCCGTCCGACACGCGCATCGGGAACACGTTGCCGACCGCGTAGCCCTTGGTGTAGGGAATGATCGGCACGCCGGCGCGCGTCGAGATGGCCTCGCTCACCATGTCGGCCGCCCAGGTCTGCGCGACGCCGGGGCTGTCCTTCAGGTAGGCGGGCAAGCTGGCGGCGACGGCGTCGCTCACCGTCACGTCGGTTACCTTGAGGAAGCGCGACACCTGCGTGGGAATGGTCGCGTCGGCCAGCACCTCGGCATAGCGCGCGAAGATGCCCGGCTTGCCCGCCGCGCCCTCGTACACGCTGCGCACGCGGGCGAGCATGTCGTCTTGCGTCGGCTCGCGGTCGAACACGTCGATGTACGCGAAGCTCAACGGGTACGAGCGGATGACCGTCTGCGTCTTGAAGTCGAAGAACAGCGCCTGCCCGCGGATCAGCACGAACAGCTTGCGCAGCGGGCCGAAGGTCTCGACGGACACGGTCTCGGAATTGATGACCAGCGAGGTGACGAGCGCCTGGTCGCGGCCCTTCAGCTCATCGATGAGGCCGGGCAGCACCTCGAAATGGCGCGGTGCCGACTTGCCGATGGCGGCGCGGATCTGTGCGTCGACGCGGGTGTCTGCCGCTTCCACGCGCTTTTCGTATTGGCGCGAGAAGGGGAAGCGGGTCTCGAGGGATGCGGCATCGCCGGCATAGGCCATGCCGGCGAAAGCGACCCGGGCGACCTGGGTGCCCTGGGCAGATGCGGCCTGCGGCAACAGCGCAGCAGTCGACAGCACGCAGGCGCAAAGCGCACGCACGAAATTCTTCAACGGGTTCTCCATCCTCGCCGATTCGCCGTGTGCGCAAGCCCTCGATCAGAAGACCCGACGGAACATCCGTTCCGGTTGCGGCGCCCACCGCGTTGGTGTTTTTGACAGCGCAGATGGTACGTGTCATTTCGGCAATCGTTGCCAAAATGGCGAGCGAATCGAAAGTTGGATCGCGACGTGCGGGCATTTGTCACGCGATGCGCGTGCAAGGCCCCGCAGGCCGCTGGAGAAGTCAGTCCATTCGGACCAGGTCAGTCCACCACGATGCGCCGATCGCGGATCAAACCCGACAACACCGTGCTCTCTTGCGCGATCGTCTTGCGGAAAGCAGCCGCATCCTGCACCACCGCATCCGCGCCCAGGTCCGCGAAGCGCTGCTTCACCTCGGGCTGCGCCATGGCCTTCGCGATCTCGCTGCCGATGCGGGCCACGATCTCCTTCGGCGTGCCGGCCGGCGCGAACACGCCGAACCAGTTGCCCAACTCCACGCCCGGAATGCCCAGCTCGGTGAGCGTCGGTGCATCGGGGAAGAAGGGCGATCGCTTCGCGCCCGTCACCGCCAGCAGCTTGGCGCGGCCTTCGCGAATGTGCTGGAAGCCGGTGGCGGGGTCGAAGTAGTAGTCGATCTGCCCGGCCAGGATGTCCTGCAGTGCGGGTGCGGCGCCGCGGTAGGGCACGTGCACCGCATCGATGCCGGCCTGCTGCTTGAACAGCTCGCCGACCAGGTGCATCTGCGTGCCGGGGCCACCCGAGCCGTAGCTGAGCTTGCCGGGGCTGGCCTTCGCCATCTGCACGAGGTCCTTGGCGGTCTTGGCGGGCAGGTCCTTCTTCGCGACCAGGTAGAGCTGCGCATGGCCCAGGCTGACGACCGGCTGCAGGTCCTTCTCGGGATTCAGCGCGGGCTTGAACAGGTGCGGGTTCGCGGTCTGCACCGAGATCGGCGCGACCATCAGCGTGTAGCCGTCGGCCGGTGCCCGGATGACTTCGCCGACGCCGAGGTTGCCGCTGGCACCGGGCTTGTTGTCGACGATCACGGCCTGCCCCAGCGCCTTCTGCAGCGGCGCGGAGACCACGCGTGCCATCACGTCGGTGGTGCCGCCGGCCGGGAAGCCGACGACCAGGCGGATCGGCTTGATGGGCCAGCTGGAGGCCGGTTGCTCCGCGAAGGCGGTCGAGCCGATGGCGCCGAGCAGGCAGGCGGCCGCGGCGGCCTTGGCGATGTTTCGGCGCGTGAGGGGCGCGCGGTGGGTGAAGGTCTTCATGGTGTGTCTCCGTGGTTGTCGTGAACGCGAACTGAAAGATCGTGCGGGCCGGGAGCGGTGCTCGTGCCGGTGCCGCCGGTGCCGCCGGTGCCGCCGGTGCCTGCGCCTACGCGGCGTGGCGCATCTCATGAACGGCTTGTGCGGGCTGGTCGGCCGGTTGCCGCTCCATGCCGGCGACGAAGCGCCCGGTGATGTAGCCGAAGGTCATGTTCGGCCCCAGCGTGATGCCGGCACCGGGGTAGTTGCCGCCCATGATGCTGGCGCGGTCGTTGCCCACCGCGAACAGTCCGGACACGGCGCTGCCGTCGTCGCGCAGCACCTGCCCGACCGTGTCGGTGCGCAGCCCGTCGAAGGTGCCGAGGTCGCCCATGACCACCTTCACTGCGTAGTACGGGCCCTTGCCGATCGGCGCGACGCAGGGGTTGGGCTTGTGCTCGGGATCGGCGAGGTAGCGGTTGAACGCGGTCGTGCCGCGGCCGAACTGCGCATCCACGCCATGCTCGGCGCCGGCGTTGTACTCGCGCACGGTCGCTTCGAGCGCCTGCGCATCGATGCCGGTGGCGCGGCCCAGTTCGGCCAGCGTGCGGCCTTTGAAAAGATAGCCTTTGCGCACCAGCCCGCCGAGCGGCATGGGCGAGGGCTTCGCGAAGCCCAGGCCGTACTTCGCGATGGTGGCCCGGTCGCACACCAGCCACATCGCCGTTTCGCGCTGGCCGCGACAGGCCGCGATCATCGCGGCGCCCACGTTGTGGTACGAGTTCGATTCGTTGGTGAAGCGCCGCCCGTTGCGAAGCACGCCGATGATGCCGGGCTTGTAGCGGTCCAGCAGGTGCGGGAACACGCCGAAGCGGCCGCCCGGCAGCGGCACACGCGACACCGGCATCCAGGCCGCCGCGCCTTCGCCTTCGAAGCGCATGTCGACCTTGGCGCCGATGCGCTCGGCCAGCTTCAGGCCGTCGCCGGTGTTGCCCGTCGGCACGGGCGACAGGTGCTCGCCGCCGCGTTGCAGGTGCGGGTAGGTCCTGGTGATGCGTTCGACGTCGTGCGGGTAGCCGCCGCAGGCCAGCACCACGCCGCGCCGCGCAGTGATGCGCAGCTCTTCGTCCTTGCCACGCACGAGAGCGCCCGTCACCTTGCCGCCGCGCAGCAGCAGCTCGCGCGCGGCGGCCTCGGTGTGGATCGGAATGCCGAGGTCGAAGCAGCTCTTCGCGAGCCGGGCCGCCAGCGCGTTGCCGCTGGTCACCTGCACGCCGCGCCGGTACAGCAGCAGGTCCTTGAAGTGGCCGGCCAGTCGCCGTGCCACGTAGGCGGCCGACGCGATCGACTTCGTCGCGTTGAAGAAGTGCTTGAGGTCGGCGTTCGACGAGTTGAACATCATGCCGATGAAGGTGATGGTCGCGAGCGGCGGGCGCAGCCGGCGGATCTCGGCGCCGAGGCCGCGCGCGTCGTAGGGCGCGGCGAGGATGGAGCGGCCGATGTCCACGCCACCGGGCGCGTCGGGGTGGTAGTCGGGGTACATCGTCGGCACGAACTTCACGTCGGTCTCGCGCTCGAACCACGCGACCATCTCCGGTGCGTGATCGAGGAAGGCTCCGACGGCGGCCTCGTCGAAGAAGGGCCCGGCCTGGTCGCGCAGGTAGGTCATCGCTGCCGCGCGCGAGTCCTGCGGGGCGTGGGCCCGGCCATGCGCATTGCCGGGAATCCACAGCACGCCGCCCGAATACGCGGTGGTGCCGCCGAAGAAGGGTTCCTTCTCGATCACCACCACGTCGAGCCCGTGCTTCTTCGCGACGATGGCGGTCGAGAGCCCGCCGGCGCCCGAGCCGACGACCAGCAGGTCGCAGGTGATGTCGCGCGGGGCGGATGTGGTGTGCGTCATGGCTTGTCTCCTTGTCGTCGGGTCTGCGTGAGCGGGGATATGAACGGGGATATGAGCGGGGATATGAGCGGGGATGAGCGGCGGTGCGCCGTTCAGGCAGCGGCTGCCGCGCGGTCGTTGAAGCCGGGCCGCGGCACCATGTCCATCAACATGCAGCCCAGGCCACCGTCGACGAGCAGTTCGGCGCCGTTCAGGTAGGCCGAGCGGTCGCTGGCCAGGAAGAGCGCGGGGTTCGCGATGTCGATCGGCTCGCCGACGCGTCGGCTGGCCGTCACCGCGGCGCGGCGCGCCTCGAAGCCGGGCTCTTCGTAGAAGGTGGCCGACAGCGCGGTGCGGATCATCCCGGGGCAGATCGCGTTGCTGCGCACGCCGCGCGGCCCCCATTCGGCGGCCAGTTGCCGCGACAGCAGCAGCACCGCGGCCTTGCTCGGGCTGTAGGCGCCGCTCTGCGTTTGCGGGTGCAGTGCCGAGACCGACGCCACGTTCACGATGCTGCCGCGGCCGTGCGCCAGCATGTCGCGGCCGAACGCGCGCGAGCACAGCAGGTAGCCGGTGAGGTTGACCGCGAGCGCCGCGTTCCAATCGGCGAGCGGCACCGTCTCCAGGCTGCCGGGCTTGAGCATGCCTGCGTTGTTGACTAGCACCGAGACCGGCCCGAACTCCGCGCGCACCGTCGCGGCGGCGGCTTGCACGGCGGCCTCGTCGGCGATGTCGCAGTCGATGGCGAAGGCGCGCCCGGCCGCGTCCAGGCGCTGAGCCACGCGGCGGGCCGCGGCAAGGTCGCGATCGAGCAGCGCGACCCGCGCGCCGGCCTCGATCAGCCCTTTCGCCACCGCCGCGCCGATGCCGCTGCCGGCGCCGCTGACCACGCAGACGCGGCCTTCGAGGCCCAGCCATCCCCGGGTCGCGGACCCGGACGATTCGTCGGCGCGGCCCGTGTTTTGTTCTTTGCTCATGCGCTTGTCTCCGTCGTTCCACTGCAATCCAGTGGGGCCAAGCATCGGCGACGGGCGCTCTTCCTTCAATCGACAAAGCCGGCAAAGGACCGGACAATTCGTGCATGGCCGTCCACGCCTCCAACGCCAGGCCGCCGCGCAGATCGGTGCACAACGTCGCGCTCTACGGCGAAAGCGGCGAGCAACCGGCCTGGGCGGACCTGGTCCACATCGAGCGCATTCCGGAGCGATCGAGCCTGTTCGACTGGGAGATCGACCTGCACTTCCACGACGCGCTGATCCAGGTGCTGTACGTCACGCGCGGCGGCGGCGAGGCCTTGATCGACGAGGTGCGCTGGACGCTCGAGCCGCCGTGCCTCATCGTCGTGCCGGCCCGCTCGGTGCACGGCTTCAGCTTTCACAGCGACGTCGACGGGCCGGTCATCACCGCCGCGCAGAAGCCACTTGAATCGCTGGCCGCCATCGCGGCGCCGGAGCTGCTGCGGCACATCCACCGGCCGGTGGTGTTGCGCGTCGATCCGGCCAGCCGGCATGCGCAGTCGCTGATGCCGCTCTTCGACGCGATCGATCGCGAATCGCAGGTGCACACCGCGGGCCGCGTGGCGGCCGGCATGTCGTTGCTGGTTGCGCTCTTCGTGCAGATCGCGCGTGTCGGCGAGGTGGCGCAGTCGGCGGTGGAGAATGCGCGCACGCGCAAGGCGGCGCAGATCGAGCGCTTCCGCGCGCTCCTCGACGAACGCTTCCGCCGCCGCGAGCCCACGCAGCGCTACGCCGACGCGCTCGGCATCACGCTCGGCCAGCTCACGCGCCTGTGCCGCGAGGTGCTGGGCGTGTCGACGCAGGACGCGGTGAACGCGCGCGTGGTGCACGAGGCACAGCGCGAACTCGTGTATTCATCGCTCGGCATCAAGCAGATCGCGGCCGAACTGGGCTTCGAGGACGAGGCCTACTTCGGCCGCTTCTTCAAGAAGCACACGGGGCATCGGCCGACCGAGTTTCGCGAGATGGCGCGGCGGCAGCTTGCGGCGCGGTGAGGCGCGCTCCGTGTGGATGAGGGAGATCTCTTCACGACCGCGTCATCTCGTGCGACAGGGTCTCCTGCGGCAGAAAGGCCCCCGCCCGTCGAAGCGTTTCCACCAGTGCCTGCGTATCCAGGTCGCACGCCGGCTGCCCCGTCGAGATCGACTGCGCAGCCGCCGTGCCCACGGCCTGTCCCATCATGTACGCCGCCGACTGCGCGCGGATCGATCCGTGCACCTTGGTGTCGCTCGAATGGCAGCGGCCTGCCACCCACAGGTTCTGCGCACCGCGCGGCACCAGGATGCTGTACGGGATGCCGACGCAGCCGCCGCGGCCCAGGTTGTCCTTGCCGTGGAAGTCCTTCAGGAAGCGCTCGTACTCGGCCTTCGAGGTGTCGGTGGGGTGCACGTCGGTCGGGCGGTTGTAGACCGCGATCTGGTCCGGGAACTGGCGCCGGTTGCGAAAGTCCTCGATGCCGAGCTCGAACTCCCCGACGATGCGGCGCGAGTCGCGCACGCCCATCACGGGCGCGGTGGCCAGCAGTTCCAGGTCGGCGCAGCCCGGCACGTACTGTCGATAGAACTCCAGGTACTCCAGCGCCAGCTTGCGGCCGAACACCATGCCGTCGGACAGGCTGCGCACCGACAGCGGGTTCAGCTGGAACACGTGCCCCGCGTTCAAGGTGGCCGTGCGCTCGCCGATCTTGTTCATGCCGGGCATGAAGCGGTCTTCCTGCGTGAAGTGGCCGTCGTCGATGGCCTGCGGCAGCAGCTCGGCCTTGGTGCGGTTCTTCACCGCGTCGATGCCTTGCCAGTCGCTGCCGTAGGCCGGGTCGTCCCAGTGCATGCCGCCGAGCAGCGAGCACAGCGTGCTGGGCGCCACGGTGTCGGTGTCGCGCAGCACCACCTTGCATTCGGCGCCGGCCAGCGCGGCGAGCGCGGCGTCGCCGGTCGCGTCGACGAAGGCCTTGGCCTCGACGAAGCGCAGGCCTTCCACGTTGCTCAGCACCACGCCGCGCAGACGGTCGCCTTCCATCTCGACGTCGACCACGCGGCTGAAGAAGCGCAGCTCCACGCCCGCCTGCACCGCGAAGTCGTCGAGGATGCGCTTGAGGTGCTCGGGCTTGAAGGGCACCCAGCGGTTGAGCTGTGCGTTCAGGAATTCGGGCACCACCTGCGGGCCGAAGGCCTTCTGCTGCCACATGGTGTCGAGCAGTTCCTTCATGAAGCCGCCCACCAGCATGCGCTCGCCGTCGGACACCGGCCCGAACGAGGCGACCAGGCCCGAGGTGCCCATGCCGCCCAAGCAGCCGGTGGCCTCGACCAGCAGCGTCTTCAGGCCGAGCCGCGCGGCGCACACGGCGGCCGCGGTGCCGGCCGGGCCGCCGCCGGCCACCACCAGGTCGTAGGGCGCGTCGACGGGGATGCGGCGTGTATAGGAATGGGTTGGAGTCGTCGTCATGCGTGTTCTCTCGATCAATTGGTGCCGCCGCTCAGCGGCTTGGTGACTTCGGCGAAGCGCCGGATCTCGCTGTGGATGAAGCGCTTGAATTCGTCGGGGCCCTGCGGCGCGATCTCGATGCCCATCTCGGCCATCACCTTGGCGACCTCTGGCGCAGCGAGCACGGCGAGGATGTCGTTCGCCTGGCGCTGTGCCAGCTCGCGCGGCACGCCGGCCGGCGCCGCGAAGCCCGCCCAGTTGACCGCTTCGAAACCCGGCAGCGTCTCGGCGATGGTCGGCCAATCCGGATAGAGCGGACTGCGCTTCAGGCTGGTCACGCCCAGCACCTTGAGCTGCCCGGCCTTGACGAAGCTTTCTGCCGAGCTGGCCACCGCGAAGCCCAGCGGAATCTGCTTGCCGACGATGTCGGTGTACATCTTGGCCGCGCCGTTGTAGGGCACGTGCTGCAGCTGGATGCCGGCCATGTGGTTGAGCATCTCGCCGGCCAGCTGGGCCGAGGTGCCGATGCCGTTGGAGCCGAACGAAAGCTGGTTGGGCGGCTGCTTCTTGGCCAGCGCCACCAGCTCGCGCACGTTGGCGGCCGGGAAGTCGGCAGCGGCCACCAGCGCGACCGTGTAGTAGCCGATGCGGGCGATGGGCAGCAGGTCTTTTTCGCTGTCGTACGGGAGATCCTTGCGCTGCACGGCGTTGATGCTGAGCGAGCTCCCCAAGAGGCCCAGCGTGTGGCCGTCGGGTGCGGCGCGCACCGTGGCCTGCGTGCCGATCACGACGCCGCCGCCGGGCTTGTTCTCGATGACCACCGGCTGCTTCCAGCGCGCCTCCAGGCGCTCGCCGAGCACGCGCGCCACGCGGTCGGCGGCGCCGCCGGGTGGCTGGGGCAGGTAGATGCGCACGGGCTTGCTGGGGAAGCTTTGCGCATGCGATGCAGGCATGAAGGCCAGCAGGGCTGCGGCTTGCAGCAGGCGGCGGCGGGAGGTGTCGTGGTGTCTCGTCATTCGAATGTCTCCATCTTTGTCCCTCGAAGGGAGTCGAGGGATGGTCGGGCGTGCGTCGCCCACGCGCAAATGAAAAGACATCGCCAGGCCTTAACCTCCGGTTATGTCCTTTCGGAGCCCGCGATGAACCTGCGCCACATGGAAGTCTTCCGCGCCGTCATGCTGACCGGCGGCGTGGTCGGCGCCGCGGAGCTGCTGCACGTGTCGCAGCCCGCGGTGAGCAAGCTGCTGGCCCATGCTGCACGACAGAGCGGGCTCACGCTGTTCGAACGCATCAAGGGCCGGCTCGTGCCCACGCCCGAGGCACGCCAGCTCTACGATGAAATCGACCACCTGTGGCGCGGCGTCGAGCGCGTGCGCGACGTCTCGCGCGCGCTGGCCCGGCCCGAGACCGGCATGCTGCGACTGGCGGTGTCGGCCAGCCTGGCCAATCACCTCGCGCCGCGTGCATTGGCCTTGCTGTATGCGCAGTACCCGCGGCTCAAGAGCCGAATGGAGATCCTGGTCGCGCCGATCATGGTCGATGCGCTGCTCGATCACTCGGCCGACCTGGCCGTGGGCTTGCTGCCCAACGAGCATCCCAACCTGGCGGAGGTCGAGCGCTACCACTGCGGCCTGGCCTGCGTGATGCGCGACGACCATCCGCTGGCCGCCAAGGCCACGATCGCGCCGGCCGATCTGCGCGGGCAGCGCGTGGTCACCTCGCCCGAGAACACGCCCTACGGCCAAACCCTGCGCCGTGCCTACGGCAAGGCGGCGGCCTCCATGGCGCTCGACATCGAGGCGCGCTCCGCGAGTTCAGCCTGCTGGCTGGCGCAGTCGGGCGCGGGGATGGCTGTGGTGGATCGGGCGGCGGTGGCGGGGCCGACCTTCGCCGGTCTGGCGGTGCGGCCCTTCAAGAGCGCGGAGCGGCTGGAGATCCGCATCATCCGCAACCGGCACCGGCCGCTGTCGGTGGTGCAGCAGGCCTTCTGCACCGCCTTCGATCAGGCATGGAGCGAGGCCTTCGGGCCGTCGAAAAAGCCGCAGCGTGCGGCACGGGGCTGAGCGGATCAGCGCGGCGGGAAGCGCTTCATCATCATCCAGCCCAGGCTGGTGATCTCGGTCACCATCGCGGGCAATTGCTCGTAGCCGTCACGCGTGCGCTTGGGCGGCGGGATCGTCGCCTTCACCAGGCCGGCGGCGACCAGCACGCGAACGCCGTCGACGTTGCCGCCGCCGGAGATCATGGCGGGCAGCGGTTGAGAGGCGACATCGCGCAGGACGAGCATGGACACCGGGCGACTTTAATGTTCCGGCACCGGTTTCTCGACCATGCGGTCGAACAATGCGTGACTTCCGTGCGTTTTGCCTCGACTGGTTACGGCGGCGACCCTTCGGCGCCACGCAGCCGGAAGGCCGCCACCGGCCGCGCGAAGCCCTTGAGCACCAGGTCGCCGGCCGGCTCGGCTGCGGCGATGCCGTCGATGAGGCCCCACACGCGCTGCGACACCAGGATCTCGCCGCCGCCGGCCTCGCCGCACAAGCGGGCTGCGAGATTGGTGACGGTGCCGATGGCGCCGTAGTCGATGCGCCCCGGAAAGCCGATGCCGCCCAGCGTGGCGAAGCCCTGCGCGATGCCGATGCCCAGCTCGAGCGCATGGCCGCGCCGGCGCCAGCGTTCGGCCAGCAGCGCCACGTCGCGCTGCATGGCCAGCGCCATGCGTGCGGCACGCGGCGCCGGGTCCGGAATGGGCACGGGGTCGTTGAAGAACACCATGATCCCGTCGCCCGTGAAGCGCTCCAGCGTGCCTTCGAATTCGAGGATGCGCTGGCCCATCGCGGCGTGGTAGTCGGCCAGCACGGCCATCACTTCCTCGGGGTCGGTGGTCTCGGTGAAGGCGGTGAAGCCGCGCAGGTCGAGGAACACGACGGTGATCTCGCAGCGATGGCTCTTCAGCGGATCGACCGCGCCGCCGTTGACGATGGCCTCGGCCAGTTGCGGCGAGAAGAAGCGCCGCAGCCGCCCCACGCGCTCGAGCTGCTTCACGCCGTCGTCCACGCGCTGCGAGAGCGTCCAGTTCCATTCGGCCAGCTCGCTGCGCTGCCGCTGCACTTCGTCGTACAGCTGCTTGATGCGCAGCAGCGACTTCACCCGCGCCAGCAGTTCGGCCTGCGCCACCGGCTTGGTCAGGAAGTCGTCGGCGCCGGCTTCGAGGCCCTTGGCGCGTTCCTTCGCGGGGTCGAGTGCGGTGACCAGCACCACCGGCAGCATCGCGTGCGCCGGGTCGGCACGGATCGCGGCGCACACTTCGTAGCCGTTCATGCCCGGCATCATCACGTCGAGCAGCACCAGGTCGGGCGCTTCGGTGGCGAGCTTCTGCAGCGCTTCTTCGCCGGACGAGGCAGGCACGGTGCGGTAGCCGCGCGCGGCCAGCAGGTCGGACAGAAGCTTGAGGTTGAGCGGCGTGTCGTCGACGACGAGGATGGTGGCGGTCATCGGTCGGGCGGTGGCGGGTTCGTGCGGTGGGTGCGGCCGCGGCCTTCGCTCAGGAAGCGCCGGACGGTCTCGCGAAATTGCTTGAGCTGGATCGGCTTGCTGACGAGCGCATCGAAGCCCGAGTCCACCACCTTCTGCCGCTCGTCGGGCATCACCGAGGCCGACACGGCCACCACCGGCATCGCGTCGAGCGCCGGATTGCCGCGGATGCCGCGCAGCACGGCGATGCCGTCGAGGTCGGGCAACTGGATGTCGAGCAGCACCAGGTCGGGCCGCGCCTCGGCCGCGAGCCGCAGGCCTTCGCTGCCGGTCGTGGCTTCGAGCGTGGCGTGGCCGTCGTGCTGCAGGATGTCGCGCACGAGCTTCATGTTCTTTTCGTTGTCCTCGACGATCAGGATGCTGCTCATTCGATGACCTCGTCGGCGCTCACCAGCACGCTTTGCGGAATGGTGATGCCCAGCGCGCGGGCGCCCTTGAGGTTGACCACCAGTTCGAGCTTGGTGCCTTGCTCGAAGGGAATTTCGCCGGGCGGTGTGCCCCTGAGGATCTTGTCGACCAACACCGCGGCGCGGCGGTAGAGGGCCGGAAAATCGCCCTGGTAAGACAGCAGGCCGCCCGCGTCGAGATAGCCGCCCCCACCCCAGGCCGAAGGAAGGCGTTGCTCGAGGCACATGGCCGTGATCCTGGCACGCTGCGTCCAGACCATCGCATCGGCGACGAGGACGATCGCATCCGCGCCCTCGCGTGCCATCGCGGCGAACGCAGGCTCGACATCTTCGGGACCGCGCATTTCCAGCAATTGAAAAGTGATGCCGAGGCTTTGCTCCCAGCTCGGCACGTCTTGCACGAGATTCTGGCGCGGCAGTGTGTCCGGGTTGAACAAGATGGCGAAGCGGCGCGCGGCCGGCACCACGTCCTTGAGCAGTTGCAGTCGCTTCGGAAAAATGCCGCGGAACGCCGCCGTGACGCCGGTCATGTTGCCGCCCGGGCGCGTGTGGCTCGTGATGAGGCCCATCTGTACGGGGTCGTCGATGTTCACGACCACCACTGGCAGGCTTTTCACCTTGTCTTTGGCAACCATCGCCGGCCGGGGCCCGGAGGTGACCAGAACGTCGGGATCAAGCCGAAGGAGTTCGTCGAGCAGCCCTGGCAGGCGCTCGTACCTGGCTTCCGCCCAACGCGCATCGATGCCCAAGTTGCGCCCTTCGACCCAGCCCAGATCGCGCAGCCCTTGGCGCATGGAGCCGACCTGGGCTTGAACCGTGGCAGGTTCGGAGATCGCGCCACCCAGAAATGCCAGCCGCGCGTTGGACTTTTGCGGCCTCTGCTGCGCGCGCGACGCAGCAGCCAGCATGGTCAGCGTGGTGATCGCGGCGCGCCGCGACAGCAAGCCCCCAGGGGCGTTCAAAGTCATGTGATCACCTCGTCGATGCGACGCCACCGGCGCGCGGGATCTGCGTGCCGGCCGCTATGTTCCTCCCCTTGCCGCCGATGATCAATCCCGCGCCGTCGCGTCCAGCGTGCGCCGCGGCAGCGTGAAGGCGAAGGTCGAGCCCTCTCCCGGTGCGCTTTCCACCCGCAGCGTGCCGCCGTGCAGTTCGACGAAGCGCCTGGCCAGCGGCAGCCCGAGCCCGGTGCCCTCGGACTTGCGCAGGTAGTCGCCCGTGGCCTGCCGGAATTCCTCGAAGACCAGCGCCTGTTGGTCGGCCGGGATGCCCACGCCGGTGTCGACCACGGCGATCTCGACCGCGTCGCCGCGCAAACGTGCGCACAGCGTCACGCGCCCGCCGGCCGGCGTGAACTTCACCGCGTTCGACAACAGGTTGATGACCACCTGCTTGAGCTTGCGCGCATCGGCCACCCATTCGCCGAGCCGCACGTCGATGTCCTGCGCCAGCGTCAGCCCGTGCCGCAGCGCGCGCTCGCGCACCAGCGTGGTCGTGTTGTCCAGCAGCATCGGCAGGTCGAAGCTCGACAGGTCCAGTTCCATGCGGCCGGCCTCGATCTTCGACAGGTCGAGGATGTCGTTGATCAGGCTCAGCAGGTGGTGGCCCGAGGCATGGATGTCCTGCAGGTACTCGAGCTGCTTCTCGTTGACCTCGCCGAACATGCGCTCGGCCAGCACCTCGCTGAAGCCGATGATCGCGTTGAGCGGCGTGCGCAGCTCGTGCGACATGTTGGCCAGGAACTCCGACTTGTGCTGGTTGGCCAGCGCCAGCAGCTGCCCCTTTTCCTGCAGCTCGCCGACCAGCCGCGCGTTCTGGATCGCGATCACGGCCTGGTCCGCGAAGGTCTTCAGCAGGACCAGTTCCTTCTCGGAGAACGAATGCGGTGGATCGCGCACCACCACCACGGCTCCGACCCCGCGCTGTTCCCACAGCATCGGCGCGATGGCGATCGAGAAGTTGCCCGCCGCCTCGGCCACGCCGTGCAGCGCCGGCGGTGCATCGGCGGCGGCCAGGGCATCGGCGTAGTGGACGACGCGCCGCTCGCGGATCGCCACGCCGGTCGCACTGCCTTGCAGCGGGCGCGGAAACGCGCCGACCAGGGCGCGCAGCAGGGTCTCGTGCGTGCCTCTGAAGCCGCCGTTGTGCAGCGTGCCGTCTTCGTCGGCCAGCGCGATGCCCATGCCGGAGGCAGCGAAGAAGCGCTGGCAGCCGTCGAGGATGGCGTCGAAGGCCGGCTTCTCGTCGGCCACCGAGCTGCTGATGACCCGCAGCACTTCGGAGGTGACGGTCTGCTGCGCGAGCGCCTCCTTGGTCTCGTTCATGAGCCGCAGGTTCTCGATCGCGATCGCCGCCTGGCCGGCGAAGGTCTCCAGCAGGTCGATCTGGCGCTGCGGCGTGGGCCCGGGCTCGTCCCAGGCCACCACGATCACGCCGATCGGCGCGCCGTCCTTCAGCAGCGGCGCGCCGAGCATGCGGCGCCAGCCGCCCGCCAGCGCGGTGTGCGGGTCGTAGCCGGGGTCGGCGGCCGCGTCGTCGATGGTGACCACCGCGCGCGCGGCGATCACGCGGCCGCTCAGCATGTGCGGGTCCGGCGGGCCGGGGTAGTAGCGGCCCGCGTCCTCGACCGCCAGCTGAGACCAGTTGCGCTGGGCGACGCGATGCAGCAGGCCGTCGTCGTAGCGCAGCACCGAGGCCGTGCGACTGCCGAAGAGCCCGACCGCGCTGTCGAGGATCGCCTCGAACACCGGCTGCACGTCGTTCGGCGATTCGCTGATCACGCGCAGCACTTCGCTGATGGCGGTCTGGAAGGCCAGCGATTCGCTGAGCTCGGCCGTGCGCAGCTCCACCTTGCGCTCCAGCTGCGCGTACGACTCGCGCAGCTGCGCGGCCATGCGGTTGAACTGGTCGGCCAGCCCTTCGAGTTCGTCACCGGTGCGGACCTCGATGGTGCGGTCGAGGTCGCCGGCGCCGATGCGTGCCGCGCCCGCCTGCAGCATGCGCAACGGGCGCACCAGCGCGCGCGCCAGGAAGAAGGTCGCCGCCGCCGAGATCACCAGCGCCAGCACCAGCACGAGGCCCATGCGCTGCAGCATGGCGTAGAGCGGCGCGAAGGCCTCGGCCGGCGGCGACTCGACGAAGACCGTCCACCCCAGCGTCGGGATGCGCGTGTAGGCGGCCAGCATCCGCTGCCCCGTCAGGTCGTGCGCCGCCTCCCTGCCCGCATTCGAGCCCGGGTGCATCCGCGCCGCCACCTGGGGCAGGGCGGCCATGTCGGTCTTCTTCAGCACCAGGCTGATGTCGGGATGGGCGATGAGCGTGCCTTCGGCGTCGACCACGTAGGCGAGCCCGCGGGTGCCGACCTGGATGCGCGAGACCACGTCCCACACGAACTTCAGGTTGACCTCGGCCGCCACCACGCCGCCGCCCGCGCCGGCCGGGCGCGCCAGCACCATGTAGGGCTCGGTGCCGAGGCGAAAGTACACGGGGCCGAACCACATCTTGCCGCCCATCGCCGTGCGGTACGCGGGGTCGGTCGTGCGGTCGACGCCGCGGCCCACCTCGTTCATCGCCAGGCGCGACACGCGCAGCTGCTCGCGCCCGTCGGCGTCGATCCACGCCACGTCGGTGATCGGCGGCACCTGGCGCAGCAGCTTCAGGTATTCGAGGTAGCGCGCCTCGCGCGGATCGACGCCCCCCGTCGCATCGGCGCGCGGCAGGGCGGTCCAGCCCAGCTGGTGCTCGATGTTGAGCACGAACTGCTCGATGCGCGTCGCCGCCGCCTGCGCCTTCTCGGCCTGCAGCGCGATCACGTGCTCCTGGTTCTCGCGGTACGAGAAGTAGATGACCACCGCGCCGCTGGCGACGAGCATGCCGCCGACCAGCAAGCTGATCAGCAGCGCGTACTTGGGAAACAGGTGCCGGCGCCGCACGGGTCGGCCCGCCGTGTCGTTGAGCATGCACGCCTCCAGCAGGGGGCGTCGATTTTCAGCCCGCGTGGGATTGTGGCCTGTGAACAGGAGGCGCAAGGGGTGCGGTTTCGAAATCGCAGCCCCTATTGGGGGAAACCTTGAGACCCGGAACCGCCGCGATGGAGGCGTTACTCATCCGGCGCCAAGACTGCACTGCTGCATTGGCCAAACACAAAGAGAACGCGCATGCACCCTGGAGACATGAGACAGAAGTTCGTCCGGTTCATACAGGACGTCTACGACCACGAGGGCTTTCCGCCCGAGCCTTGCGATGCCGGAGAGTCGGACGAACTCCAGTTCGGATTCGACATCGACGACTTGAGATTCGACATCACGCACGACCCCGAGGTGTCCGACCTGGTCGAGATCCGCGCAGTGGTCTGCCCACTGCCGCAGCAAACCGACCAGTTGGAAACGCTCATGTGCGCCGCATTGATGTCGACGCACCGCGCATCTCGTTTGAACGGAGGCATGTTCGCGATCCGGCTGGAAACGCGCGAACTCCACTACAGAACGAAGTACCCGGCGCAGAGCCTCGATGCACAGGCGCTGTTGCCGGCGCTTCACGAGTTGGCCGGCGCGCTGCGCGAGTGGCGCGACGAGAGCGCGTTCCGGCGCTTTTCATGATCGGCAGGGACACCGGCGCCCGGGCCCGCTTTCTTGAATTCGTTCGTGCATTGGCCATCGAGGCAGGCCATCCGCTTCCGCCCGCCGTCACCCTGTCAAGGGACGTGCATGCACCGTCGGTTCAGGTCGACCTGCTTGTCGGGTCGCGGACTGTTCGCATGATTCACGACGACCGCGCCGGACTCGAAGGGCTGGCCTTCATCGAAGTGGTGATCGGCGGTATTCCGCGAAATGCCGAGCCTGTCATCCACGCCATGCTTCTTGTCATGAACGACGCGGAATGGCCTGGGCGCTATTCGATCGATGAAGACAGCGGCTCGATGACTTTCGCTTGGCCGGTTGCGGTCGAAGGTGTGGATACCGGTGCAGTCGCTCATTGGATGGCGTTGCAGCTCCAAAAACTGGAGCAATGGGATTTCGTTTGCTCGGATGACGTCGCTGTTTCCGGGAACCGAAGATTGTCGTTTACCTGAGCAATAAGGGAATGAATCATGCATTTGAATTCCATCGTCATCCAGAGCAGGGCGTACTGGCCCTTAGGGGAAGCGCGCAGCCCATTTAATGCGAAACCAACACAGAGTATAAAAAACCCGACGATCAGAAAAATCTCGAAAAGTGATTCGCCCGAGATGCCACGCAGGCGAAACCTTTCCGATAAAGCCTTCGAGCTTTCGGATTTTTCGCCAAGAGAATATGTGAGCGTCGGTGACCTTTCGCCGCGAACGAACGAGTTGATCAGCCAACTGGAAACAGCAAAAAAAGCTGCGCTGCTGTCACGTGCGGATGAGGTCGTAAAAAAAAGAACAGTCCCAGCATGGTTCAACGACGTCGACGCGTCGCCCGATACAGTCAATATGCTCAACAAATTTCTGAGCGACGAGGCCACTCATCTCGAAATCAAGTATCAAACGCAGGAAGAGTACAGAGCAAAAGTCCGCGAATACATGGCGTGTCGCGACCAATATTTCAAAGCGAACAACCCGGGTGACGCAGCTATCCGCAATCACCTCGGCGTTCTAACTGCCGAACTGATCGAAGTCTGGAAAAACAACACCTGGACCCCGGAAACCGTCCTCGGCACCGACGAAGCCGGTCGCTGCTACGCGCCACCCGCCGTCAATTCCAACGGCTTTGCTACCGGCATAGCCTCCGGGGTCACGTTTCTGATCAGCATTCTGTCGCTGACCGGCAAGGCGCAACACGTAGGCACCGCGCTGCTGAGCGCGTTTCCGTTTCAGTTTCTCAGCTGTTTCGGGTCCACCTTTTGGCAGACGAAGATGCACTCTGAAGCTGTGGCGCGCTTCCAGCTTCGAGGGCCCGCTGTGATGCCCAACATCAACCCACGTTTCGGAGTCAATGAAAAAAACGAAAATGTGGCACTGCGGCTTGCCGAGAACGTCAAACAAGAAATTTTTTTGTTGGAGGGCATCAAAGAAAGACTCGACGCCAACGAAAACGAAGCGGTCATCGGGCTTTTCAATGAATTGGCCGACATCAAGCTGAAGATCAGGAATCGCGAGGCCGAACTGGTCAACCGAGGCCTCGACAAGGAAAGCTTGCGTGAATTCAAAGCGGCGACCGGAGAGCGCGCGAGCCTGGAAGCCCGGGTGCAACAGGCGAGGATGCACCTGATCGTATATGGCGATACAGACGTCGATGCTGACAATGTCCCGGAAATCATGACGGCGATTTCAAAGCTCGATGCAAAAATTGCAAAGCTCGCCTGGGCCTCGGGCAAGCGGATCGGCGCCGGTGAAGCACTGCTCGACCTGGTCAGCCTGCGAGACAGGCAAGCTTTCCTGGACGACTTTTGCCGAAAAGTGGACGCCGAACAGTTCGGCCGCTTTCTTCAGCCCGATCACGCAGAGCTTCACACGAGCCGTATGAAGGCGCTCGTCGAAACCGAAATCAAGAGCCACCGGTTCGTACTCCAGACGCTTCAACTTTACGAAGCGCTCAACATTCACGAAAGCCAATCCAAGGGGCGGGCACTGCGCGCGGTGTTCAACACGGTGGCATCCCTGCTGGGGCTGGTGTCGCCGGCGTTGCACCTGATGACGGGCGGTTCTGCACCGGGCCAGTTAAACATGACGCACGCGCCGGGCGATGTGCACGGACTATCGCCAACGGTCGACGAGTGGCTGGGCTTCAACCCGGCCTGGCTGGGCATCGGATCAGCAGCCGTGCTGACGGCGCAGGCGATCACCTATTCATTCACTCAGCCCGTGCTGGCCGGGCAGGACCAGCGTACGCGGCTCGCGGCGCTGCTCGAAATTCTGGCGCTCAGCCCCCGCGGCGACCTTCGCGCCAAGCCCGGCCAGCCGGAGGCGAGCGACAACCCGATCGTCCCGGAAAAGCTCAATCAGCTGACGAAAGGCGCGGGCAAGGCGCGCGTCGAAAGCATCACGTCGATTCTGGAGTTCGACCTTGGCGTGCATCTGGCGGCGCTGCTCTCGCACATCCTGCCGCCCGGCAACTTCGACGCCAGTTGGCAAATGTGGAGTGTCCCCATCCAGGTTGCAGGGCATCCGCGGGACGGTCTGCCATTGGCGCTGACGACCGAAGAATTGCTGGATGCGTTTCGGGAGTGCAAGACCTCCGATCAACGGCGGCAGCTCTTCGATCAACTCGCGTCGCAATGGGCCAGCGCGGCGAAATCCACGCAGTTGCTGAACAGGATCGACCAGTTGTCGGAGATCGTCGCCGAGCTGAAGCTCAAGGTTCCAAAGCTCGACGCCCTGTTCGAATCGCGCGATCACCCTGTCGTGAAAGAAGAGGCTCTCAAGACATTCCTGGGGTCTTTACGCTACGCAGAGGTCGAGCGTCGGCGCTTCCATGGCGAGAACGTTTCGAACAACGAAGCGTGGGCCAAAGCCGACGATCGCCTTGCGCTGATGAAGGGCGCACGCGAGTGGCGCAGCGAGATGACCAGCAAGCCCGAATTTGCGCAGAAGTTCGGACAGCATTACGCCTACTTCGGCGCCGCAGGGTCCTTCAGTCCGCAAGTCGTGAAGGCATTGAACAGCCTGATCATGGGCGCGATCTCCATGTTTCCCACGGGGCAGCAAGTCCACATCGCGTCCTTGGCGATGTCCAGCATGGGCGTGCTGACGTCCCTCTTCAACCTGGGCCTGGCCTTCGCGTATCACAAGAACGTGCAGGAAAAGAACGCCCAGATGTCGCGCAACGCCCAGATGGGCGTCACCGACGTGCCCAACACGGGAATGGGGCACTTCAGGCTGCAACCCACGCTCGACGATTTCACGACGTTGGCCACCGAGCGGGTCGATCATCTGGTCGGGGAGGGGGCGGTCAAGCTCCAATCCGTCCTGCCTCTGCTGAAAGACGTCATCTCGCAGATGCTTGTCGCGAAGATCTCGCCCGATCACTGGTTCGGGTATTTCAAGAAGACGGCGGAGAAGTTGCAGCGGATGGATGCCCCGGCTTCGGGCGAGATCGACAGCGACACTGAGCCGGAGCGCAGCGACGACGAAGACATCGAGATGGGCGACTTGAACACGCCGTCGAAGCCGGCGTCCAAGGCGTCGCGTTTCAAGTCGACGGTTGAATCGGACAGCGACGATAGTGGGTTGATCCACTTTCAGCCGGATCGCGATGCGTCGAACGACGAGTCCGAAGAGATCGAGATTCATATCGAAGAACTGGTACGCGAAGTCCGGAAACGTGTGGGTAGCGCAACCGACCCGCTTCCGCCTCAATTCGATGGCGAGTACACGTCTGAACTCGACAACCAACGACGCATCCTGGCCAGGCAATTCTTGTTCGGAGAATCGTCAGAGAACGGCTTCAACCTCATGAGCGAGCCGCCGTCCAACAAGCAGTCCGTGAAGTAGCGTAGGACTTCGCGACGCGGCACGGGTCCGCAAGATCTTTCTCCGTCGATTGAGTCAGCGAAGTCGGCGAGCTGGCGACAATGGCAACGGCCGCTTTGCCAAGGTCCTCCCGCCCTCTCGATGCGATCCTCCCGATTCACGCCCGTGCTCTGGCGCCTGCTCGCCATCGTGTGCCTTGCACTCGCCGCGCTAGGCGTCGTGCTGCCGCTTTTGCCCACGGTGCCTTTCCTGCTGCTGGCTGCTTGGTGCGGTGGCCGCGGCTGGCCGGCGCTCGAAACCTGGCTGCTTGGCCATCCCGTCTACGGTCCACCGATTCGCGAATGGCGCCGGGGCGGGGTCGTGCCGCGGCGAGCCAAGTGGGCCGCGAGTGCCGCGATGTCGACCAGTGCGATTGCCTTGCAGTTCGCGCCGCTGCCGCTCGCGGCGAGGATCGCGGCGCCGTTGTTCATGCTCGCCGTGGCCATCTGGCTGTGGCGCAGGCCTGAGCGGTAAAAGACCTTCAAGGCCGGCTCCTACGGCTGGTCGCGACATTCTGAGCTTGCCGGCATGCGCATGGCGTCTAAATTGGCGCTCGCTTCCAGGGGAGATTCGCGGCCACCATCGCATCGGCTCGACGCCGGGCATCGGCCGCACACCCATTCTTCCCTCTTCTCATGATCTCTTTTCGTTCGTGCGCCCTCGCTGTAGCAGCCGGGGCCGGCTTTGCCATGTCGACGGCCGCCGTCGCGCAAGTCTCGCCTGCACTGGACCGTTTCAGCCTGTCGGTCGGCGCCTTCGACGCCAAGCCCACCGTCAACGCGGCCGTGAACACGCCCTACGGCACCCTGGGCTCGGGTGACCTCGAAGGTGGCCGCGTGACCATGCCGCGCATTTCGGCCGACTTCCTGATCGGCGACAACCACGGCCTCTCGCTCGATTACTACCGCTTCAAGCGCGACTACGGCACCGGCTTCGCCAACAGCTTCGCGGTCGGGCCGCTGGGCAATGTGACGGCGCTCGGCAGCGTCAACCTGCAGACCAAGCTCGAGTTCGGCAAGGTGGCCTACAAATACTGGATCGGCTCGGGCAACACGGTGCTGGGCCTGGGCGCCGGCATCGCCTATTACCGTGCGAGCCTCAACAGCAGCGCGGTGGCCGGCATCAACGGCGCCACCGCCACCTTCAGCCAGGAAGACAGCGACGACGCCATCGCGCCGCTGCTCGAAGTCGGCGTGCGCCATGCCATCACACCCGACCTGCGCCTGTTCGCCGATCTCTCAGGCGTGCGCAAGGGCGGCAGCAAGCTGCATGGCCACATCTACAACGCGGCGGCCGGCGTGGAGTGGTTCCCCGTGCGCAACGTGGGCGTAGTGCTTTCCTACGGCGTCACCGAAATCGACCTGCGGCACGACTTCGGCACGGCCGGCACCGCCAACGGGCAGCTCAAGGTCAAGCTGCACGGGCCGTCGGCGTACGTCAAGGCGCGCTTCTAAGCCAGGGCCAGGCGCTCGAAGGCGCGCACCAACTGGGCGCCGGCCTCGGCCAACGCGCCGTCGTTGCGCACTTCGATCGCGTTCGCGGGCGGCTGGAACACCATCGCGCGCTGAACGCGCGCCTCGACCCACTCGGGCGTTTCGCGCCCACGCGCTGCGAGGCGCTGGCGCAGCACGTCGATGCTCGCCGTCACATGCACGACGGTGAGCTGCGGAAACTTCAGCAGCGCCTGCGGCAGGTAGGCGCGCGATCCGTTCACCAGCACCCAATGTCCGCGATGCAGCGGCTCGATTTCGTCATGGCGCACGCCGTAGCGCAGGCCGTTCGCCTGCCAGTCGAGCGCGAAAGCCTGCGCCTGGTGCAGGAGCGCGAAAGCCTGTTCGCTCACGCTGTGATGCGCCTCGTCGCCCTGCCGCGTGGGCCGCGTGATGGTGCGGCGCGCCAGATGAAGGGGCAGGTGCGGCGGCAGATGCTCCTGCAGCCACGCGATCAGGCTGTCCTTGCCGGCGCCCGACGGGCCCATCACGTAGACAAGGCGTTCGCTCATGTGCCCAGCTCCACCTGGTCGAGCAATCGGAAGTCGCTGCCGGGCTCGGGTTCGGCAAAGAGGGACAGCACGTCGAAGCGACAAGGCGGCAGCGCCTCGAAGCGGTGGCGCGCGGCTTCCGTCAGCGCTGCTACGTCCGAAGGCTCCGCATCCTTCAGCGAGCCGGTCAACGACAGGTGAAAGCGAAAGCGCTGGAGCACGAAGGGATAGCCCCAGCGCAGCAGCAAGGCATCTTCTTCGGGCGTGAGCCCGCTCGCGCGCCGGCGCACCAGCTCGTCGGGCGGGAGCGTTGCACCCAGCGCATGCAGGCGCATCACGCAGGCACCGGCGATCGTCTCGATCGCATGGGTGTCGCCGTCGGGCACCAGCGCCAGGAAGTCGTCGAGCTGCGCCACCTTCAGGCGCGGCATCGTGAAGGGGCTGAAGGCCCGCGCGAGTTCGCCGAGGGCATTGCGCAGCCGGGCCTCGTCGACGCCCGGCGCCAGCGCGAAAGGCGCCTTTAGCGTGGCGTGCCAGCCGTAGCGGCGTGGCGCACGCGTGAGTGCGTGCAGCCGCGACGCCGACACGCCCGGCACCGGCGCCAACGGCAAGGGCTCGTTGCGTGCGGCGCAGCGACCGAGCCAGCGGCTGCCGGCCAGCCACCATGCGTCGCGCTCGCGCGGCGCGAAGTAGATGGCGTAACGATGAATCGGCGCCTCATTCATCGTGGGTCACCGTCAAGGTCACGCGGTCGCCCGCGAACCAGGTGCGCGCGAACTCGATCGGCACGCCCTCGGTGTCGACGTTCACGCTCTCGACGAGCATCACCGGCCGCGTGGCCGGTTGCCGAAGCTGGGCCGCCAGCGCGGGCTCGGGCATCTGCGCCGTGACCCGGCTCTCGCGCCGCGTGTAGTCGGCCACGCCATGTGCGGTGAAGGCCGCGGTGATGGAGCCGGTCTCGCGCACCACCGCTTCGAGGCGCTCGAAGCGTGGCAGCGGAAAGAAGCGCTCGCCCACGTGCAGCGGCGCTTGCTCGGCCTCGCCCAGCACCGCGAGCCGCAGCAGCGCGCTGCGTGCCGGCAGTTGCAGCGCGCGGGCCTGGGCCGCCGTGGCGCGCACCGTGCCCGCATCGAGCACGCGCAACACGCCGCGCAGCCCGGCCTGCGCCATGCTCTGTTGATGCCGCGTGCGCCGGGCCAGTGTGAGCTCGACCGCGAAGTCCTCGACGTAGGTGCCGCTGCCCTGCGTGACGCGCAGCAGCCCCTGGCTGCTCAGGCTGGCCAGCGACCGGCGGATGGTGTGGCGGTTCACGCCGTACTGCTCGGCCAGCGCGTGCTCCGACGGCAGGCGCTCGCCAGGCGGATAGACACCGCGCGCGATGGCTTCGGCCAGCTCGGCGGCGATGCGGGTCCAGAACGAATCGCGCGTGGGGCGCGTTGGGGGGGCGGCGAGATCGAGGCTCGGAGAAGTGATCGTCGTTGTCATGAAAGGGACATGGGCCGTGCCTAAGCTGACACGCGTTGTTCGATTTGTCTATACAACTTTTCCAGGTTAGCACCCCCATGTTTCATGCCTTTGACAACCCCCCTGCCAACCGGCCGCTCGACCGGGCGCAGTGGATGGCGCTGCTGGCACGCGCGCCGCTCTCGTTGCTGGAGCCGGCGCTGGGCGAGCATGCGAAGCGTACGCCGCATTGGCTGCGCGCGCCGGAGACCGGTTTGACGATGGTCCAGGCCCGTGCCGGCGGCACCGGCGAGCGCTTCAACCTCGGCGAGGTGACCATCACCCGCTGCGCACTTCGCCTTGCCGGCGTCGCGCGCGACGAAGCGGCTGTCGGCGTCGCCTATGTGCGGGGTCGCTCCCATCGCCAGGCCCAGCTCGCGGCCGTGGCCGATGCCCTGCTGCAAGACCCATCGCAACAGCCACGGCTCGACGAGGCCCTGCTGGAGCCCATCCGCCGGCATCTCGCGCAGCAGCGCGCCGAGCGCCAGGCGCGTGCGCAGGCCAGCAAGGTCGAGTTCATCACCGTCGCGCGCGAGGCGGGCAGTGCCGACGACGCCGAAGAGGAAGAGCAATGAGCGACCATCACGCATCCATCACCGACCTGTCCGCCGTCGGCGCGGGCTTCTCCGATCTGGCACTGGGCAGCCAGGCCGTGTTTCGTGCGGCGCTGCAGGCGCTGTCGCATCCGGGCCGCATCGTCGACCTGCCGCACGACGCCGAGGTGCCGCGGCAAGGCCACGCGGCATCGGCCGCACTGCTGCTGGCCCTGCTCGACCCGGACTGCCGCCTTTGGCTCTCGCCTTCGCTGGCCGACAGCGACGCCGCCGCGTGGCTGCGCTTCCACAGCGGCTGCACGCTGGTCGACGACCCGGCCGAGGCGCAGTTCGCCTGGGTCGCCAGCAGCGACGAACCGCCCGCGCTCGACCGCTTCGCGCAGGGCAGCGACGTCGCGCCGGAACAGTCGGCCACCTGCGTGGTCGACGTGCCTTCGCTGGCCGACGGCCAGGACGAGGAAGGCTGGACCTTGCGTGGCCCCGGCATCCGCACGCAGACGCGCCTGTGCGTCGACGGGCTGCCCGACGCGCTGGCCCAGCGTCTGCTCGCGCAGCGCGCCGCGCAGCATTCGGCCTTTCCGCGCGGCGTCGACCTGTTCCTCGCCACGCAGCATCAGATCGTCGGCCTGCCGCGCACCACGCGCATCGACCTGGAGGCCTGATCGATGTACGTGGCCGTCAAGGGCGGTGAAGCCGCCATCCTGCAAAGCTATCGCCTGGTCGCCGAGCAGCGCCGCGGCGACGCCGATGTGCCGGAGCTCTCGGTCGCGCAGATCCGCGAGCAGCTCAAGCTCGCGGTCGACCGCGTGATGACCGAAGGCTCGGTGTACGACCCGGACCTCGCCGCGCTTGCGATCAAGCAGGCGGCCGGCGACCTGGTCGAGGCCATCTTCCTGCTGCGCGCCTACCGTGCCACGCTGCCGCGCCTGGGCACGAGCGTGCCGCTCGACACCTCGCGCATGGAGCTCATGCGCCGCATCTCCGCCACCTTCAAGGACCTGCCCGGCGGGCAGGTGCTGGGGCCGACCTACGACTACACGCAGCGGCTGCTCGACTTCAAGCTGCTCGCGGAGGGCGAAGCCACGCCGGCCGGCGTTGCCGTAACGACGCGAGCCGACGTGTCCGCCGCCACGCCACGCGTGGTCGACCTGCTGAACCAGGAAGGCCTGATCGAGACGCGCCCCGTGCCGGCCGGTGACCCCGCACCGGTCGACCTGACGCGCGAGCCGCTGCGATTTCCGGCGGCGCGCGCCACGCGCCTGCAGAACCTGGCGCGCGGCGACGAAGGCTTTCTGCTCGCCATGGCCTATTCGACGCAGCGCGGCTATTCGCACAGCCACCCTTTCGTCGGCGAGATCCGCTTCGGCCGCGTGGCCCTGGAGCTGGAGCCCGAAGAGCTCGGCTTTCCGATCTCCATCGGCGAGCTGGAGATCACCGAGTGCGAGATGGTCAACCAGTTCGCCGGCAGCAAGACCGAGCCGCCGCAGTTCACGCGCGGCTACGGCCTGGCCTTCGGCCACGGCGAGCGCAAGGCGATGGCGATGAGCCTGGTCGACCGCGCGCTGCGCGCCGACGAACTGGGCGAGGCCGTCGAGTCGCCTGCGCAGAAGCAGGAGTTCGTGCTGTCGCACAGCGACAGCCTCGAGGCCTCGGGCTTCGTGCAGCACCTGAAGCTTCCGCACTACGTGGACTTCCAGGCCGAGCTCGAGCTGGTGCGCCGCATGCGCGCCGCCCCCGCAGCGAAGGACGACGACCAATGACCGCCACCACCGCAGACCCGAACATCAATTTCGCCTACCTCGACGAGCGCACCAAGCGCATGATCCGCCGCGCCATCCTCAAGGCGGTCGCGATTCCCGGCTACCAGGTGCCCTTCGGCTCGCGCGAGATGCCGCTGCCCTACGGCTGGGGCACCGGCGGCATCCAGGTCACGGCCGCGGTCATCGGGCCGCGCGACGTGCTCAAGGTCATCGACCAGGGCTCGGACGACACCGTCAACGCGGTCAACATCCGCCGCTTCTTCGAGCGCACCACCGGCGTGGAAACCACCACGCGCACGCAGGCGGCCACGCTGATCCAGACGCGGCATCGCATTCCCGAAATGCCGTTGGCCGAAGGCCAGGTGCTGGTCTACCAGGTGCCGGTGCCCGAGCCCATGCAGCGACTGGAGCCGCGCGAGGCCGTCACGCGCACGCTGCACGGCCTGGCCGAGTACGGGCTCATGCACGTCAAGCTGTACGAGGACATCGCGCGCTACGGCCACATCGCCACCACCTACGACTACCCGGTGCTCGTGAACGATCGCTACGTGATGTCGCCGTCACCCATCCCCAAGTTCGACAACCCCAAGATGCACATGAACCCAGCGCTGCAGCTCTTCGGCGCCGGCCGCGAGAAGCGCATCTATGCCGTGCCGCCCTACACACCGGTCGAGAGCCTGGGCTTCGAGGACCATCCCTTCGAGGTGCAGCGCTGGGACGCGGCCTGCGCGCTGTGCGGTGCGACCGACAGCTTCCTCGACGAGCTGATCACCGACGACCGCGGCACCCGCATGCACGTGTGCTCCGATTCGGACTACTGCCAGTCGCGGCAGGATGAAGACGCCGACGTGGCACCGGTGCGCGGCGACCGTATGACGGAGGCAGCATGAGTGCCGTGCTGGCTGAGGTAGCCGCAGCCGAACACCCCGAACCCTTGCTGCGCGTGCGCGGCATCCACAAGCGCTACGGCGATCGCATCGCCCTGCACGATGCATCGTTCGAACTCTGGCCCGGCGAGGTGCTCGCGGTGGTGGGCGAGTCGGGCTCCGGCAAATCCACGCTGCTCAATGCGGTGGCGGCCCGCGACAAGCCCGACGCCGGCAGCGTGCAGTTCCGCACGCGCGGCGGCGGCCTGCGAGAGGTGTTCGCGATGAGCGAGGCCGAGCAGCGCCTGCTGGCGCGCACCGACTGGGGCTTCGTGCACCAGCACGCGGCCGAAGGGCTGCGCATGGACGTGTCGGCCGGCGCCAACGTCGGTGAGCGGCTGATGGGCCTGGGCGAGCGCCACTACGGCCGCCTGCGCGCCAGCGCCACGGAATGGCTGCAGCGCGTCGAGATCGACGCCGCGCGCATCGACGACGCGCCGCGCACCTTCTCCGGCGGCATGCGCCAGCGCCTGCAGATCGCGCGCAACCTGGTCACGCGGCCGCGCCTGGTCTTCATGGACGAGCCGACCTCCGGCCTCGACGTGTCGGTGCAGGCGCGCCTGCTCGACCTGCTGCGACAGCTCACGCGCCAGATGCAGCTCGCCGCCATCATCGTCACGCACGACCTCGCGGTGGCGCGCCTGCTCGCGCACCGGATGATGGTGATGCAGAAGGGCCGCGTCGTCGAGGCCGGCCTCACCGACCAGGTGCTCGACGATCCTCAGCACGCCTACACCCAGCTTCTCGTTTCTTCGGTCCTGCAGCCATGAACACACCCCTGCTCCAACTCCAGGGGGTGGCCAAGCGCTTCACCCTCCATCACCAGAACCAGCTCGCGCTGCCGGTCTTCGACGGCGTCGAGCTCAGCGTCTCGCCCGGCGAATGCGTGGTGCTCGATGGCGCTTCGGGCCTGGGCAAGAGCACGCTGCTCAAGCTGATCTATTCGAACTACCGCGCCAGCGCCGGACGCATCACCCTGCATCTGCCCGGCCGCTCGCCGGTCGAGGTGACCGAGGCCACGCCGCGCGAGATGGTCCGGCTGCGCCGCGACACCATCGGCTACGTCAGCCAGTTCCTGCGCGTCATCCCCCGGGTGCCGGCGCTCGACGTGGTGGCCGAGCCCTTGGCCGAGGACGCGGGCGACGACCCCGCGGCGCTCGAAGCCGCACGCGCCGAGGCACGCCGCTGGCTCGAGCGCTTGCGCATCCCCGAGCGCCTGTGGCACCTGCCGCCCGCCACCTTCTCGGGTGGCGAGCAGCAGCGCATCAACATCGCGCGCAACATGATCAAGCCGAAGCCCTTGCTGCTGCTGGACGAGCCCACGGCGTCGCTGGATGCGGCCAACACGCGCACCGTGATCGAGCTGATCCGCGAGGCGACCGCCCGCGGCGCTGCGCTCGTGGGCATCTTCCATGACGCGGACGTCGGCGCCGCCGTGGCGACCCGCCGCGTCAATGTCGCCGACTTCAGGAGCCCCGCATGAGCGAGCCCATCGTCTTCGCCAACGCCCGCATGGTGCTGCCCGACGAGGTCGTGCGCGGCAGCCTCTCGGTGGCCGACGGCCGCATCGCCGCGCTGGACGCCGGCAACACCGCGACCGGCATCGTCGATCTCGAGAACGACTACCTGCTGCCCGGCCTGGTCGAAGTGCACACCGACAACTTCGAGCGCCACCTGATGCCGCGCCCCAAGGTGCAGTGGGCCGAGATGCCCGCGCTGCTGGCGCACGATGCGGAGGTGGCTGCCGCCGGCATCACTACCGTGTTCGATGCGCTCGGCGTGGGCGAGGCCGACCCCGAGAGCCTGCGCGGCAGCACCTGGACCACCACGCTCGCCACGCTGGACAACTGTGCGCAGAAGGATCTTCTGCGCGCCGACCACCACCTGCACGTGCGCTGCGAACTGCCGGCGCCCAACACCATCGAGCTTTTCGAGCCCTTCCACGGCCACCCGCGCGTGACGCTCATTTCGCTGATGGACCACACGCCCGGCCAGCGCCAATGGGAGAACATCGAGGTCGCCCGCATCTACTACACGGGCAAGAAGGGCTGGAGTGCCGAGAAGTTCGAGCGCCAGGTCGCGCATGCCGCCGTCCTGCAGTCGCAGTACGCCGAGCCGCACCGGCGCCACTTCGTCGACTACTGCCGCGCGCACGGCATCGCACTCGCCAGCCACGACGACACCACCATCGCGCACGTCGAGCAGGCCCACGCCGAGGGCGCGAGCATGTCGGAGTTTCCGACCACGCTGGCGGCTGCTTCCGCAGCACGCGAACGCGGCCTGGCCACGGTGATGGGCGGCCCGAACGTCGTGCGCGGCGGTTCGCACTCAGGCAACGTCTCTGCGGCCGAGCTGGCACGCAACGGATTGCTCGACATCCTGTCTTCCGACTACGTGCCGGGCAGCCTGCTGGGCGCGGTGATGCGCCTCGTCGCCGACGACATCTTCACGCTGCCGCAAGCCATGGCCACCGTCACCCGCGCCCCCGCCAAGGCCACCGGCCTCGACGACCGCGGCGAACTCGCACCAGGGTTGCGCGCGGACCTGGTGCGCGTGCGCATGGCCGAGCTGCCGGATGGGTCGCGGCATGCGGTGGTTCGTGGGGTTTGGCGGGAAGGGCGGCGCGTGCTTTGACGCGCGGCTTGGCGGTCTGATCGATTGGTGGCTTGGCAATGCATCGCCGGTTGCTGCGCCTCGGCGAATCGGCGAAGGCCATACGTGGCCCGGTCTGTCTCTGTCGTGCCAATATGTACAATAACGCGTACATATTCTGGGGCATTCAATGAACGCCATCACCTACACCTCCGCTCGTGCCAACCTTGCCAAGACGATGGACCGCGTCTGCGACGATCACGAGCCGCTCATCATCACGCGCAACGGCGAGCAGTCGGTCGTCATGTTGTCGCTGGAGGACTTCCAGTCGCTGGAAGAAACGGCCTACCTGCTTAGAAGTCCCGCCAATGCACGGCGGCTGCTTGCAGCGGCCGAGGCGCTCGAAGCCGGTCGAGGGAAGATGCGAAAGCTTGCCAAGTGAAGTTGATCTTCGCCGAGCAGGCGTGGGAAGACTACGGGTACTGGCAGCTCCAGGACAAGCGCATCGTCAAACGCATCAATGAGCTGATCGAACACACGATGCGCGAGCCCTTCGCGGGCATTGGCAAGCCCGAGCCGCTGAAACATGCCTTGGCCGGGTTTTGGTCTCGGCGGATCACCGACGAGCACCGCATGGTGTACCGGACGGAAAAGGACGCGCTGTTGATCGCCCAACTGCGCTACCACTACTGAGTACCCGGCGCGGCTGACACACCCCCGTCGTCAAAGCGTCAAGAGCACGTCACAGGCGAGCGTCAGACTTCAGTTGTCTAGACGACTTCGACCATGACGATGGAAACAGCCCTGCGCATCCGCCAGCTCGACAAGCATTTCGCCAACGGCCGGCACGCCCTTCGCAACATCGATCTCGATGTGGCCAAGGGAGAGATGGTGGCCTTGATCGGCGCCTCGGGCTCCGGCAAGTCCACGTTGCTGCGTCACGTCGCCGGGCTGGTGGCGGCCGACGGCGGCAGCGAGTCGCTGATCGAGATCGACGGCCGGCGCGTGCAGCAGCGCGGCCGCATCGACCGCGACATCCGCCGCGTGCGCGCGCAGGTCGGCTTCGTGTTTCAGCAGTTCAACCTGGTGGCGCGGCTGCCGGTGCTGGTCAACGTGATGGTCGGCGCGCTGCACCGCATGCCCTGGTGGCGCAGCTGGAGCCGCAGCTTCACGCGCGACGAGCGGGCACGGGCGCTCGATGCGCTGACGCGCGTGGGCATCGCGGAATGCCAGGCGCAGCGCGCGTCAACCCTTTCCGGCGGGCAACAGCAGCGCGCCGCCATCGCGCGCACGCTGGTGCAGGGCGCCAAGGTGGTGCTGGCCGATGAGCCCATCGCCTCGCTCGACCCGGAGTCGTCGCGCAACGTGATGGAAATCCTCGCGCGCATCAACCGCGAAGACCGCTGCACCGTGATCGTGTCGCTGCACCAGGTCGAGATCGCCATGAAGTATTGCCCGCGGGTCATCGCGCTCAAGCAGGGCGCGATCGTCTACGACGGCCCGTCGTCGGCGCTGAACGCGGGGCTGCTGCGCGAGCTGTACGGCGTGCAGGCCGACGAACTGCTGGCGCCGTCCAGCGCCGGCGGCCAGGTGCACGTGCTGCCGCAGCCCACGCTGGTGCCGCTCGCAGCCTGACGCTTCTTTGCTTACGTCCTTCTTTCTTCTCTTCCTTCAACCTGGAGCCACTCCATGATCAAGAAACTGTGCGCGGCCCTCGCCCTGGGCCTGGGCATGACCGCCGCGCTCGCGCAGGACATCGCCTTCGGCATCATCTCGACCGAGGCGACGCAGAACCTCAAGCAGGACTGGCAGCCGCTCATCGACGACATGAGCAAGCAGACCGGCCTCAAGGTCACAGCCTTCTTCGCGCCCGACTACGCCGGCATCATCGAAGGCATGCGCTTCAACAAGGTGCAGCTCGGCTGGTTCGGCAACAAGTCGGCCATGGAGGCGGTGGACCGCGCCAGCGGCGAGGTGTTCGCGCAGATGGTGAATGCCGACGGCACCCAGGGCTACTACTCGCACCTGATCGTGCACAAGGACAGCCCGCTCAACACGCTCGACGACGTGATCAAGAACGGCAAGTCGCTGAGCTTCGGCAACGGCGACCCGAACTCGACCTCGGGCTTCCTGGTGCCCAGCTACTACGCCTTCGCCAAGAACAAGGTGGACGCCAAGTCGCTGTTCAAGCTCACCCGCAGCGCCAACCACGAGACCAACGCGCTGGCCGTGGCGAACAAGCAGGTGGACGTGGCGACCAACAACAGCGAAAACCTCGACAAGATCAAGGACCGCGTGCCCGAGAAGTTCAAGGACATCAAGATCGTCTGGACCTCTCCGCTGATCGCCCTCGACCCGCTGGTGATGCGCACGGACCTGCCGGAAGCCACCAAGACGAAGCTGAAGAACTTCTTCTACAACTACGCCAAGACCGATGCGCGCGAGAAGGAGATCGTGATGAAGATCTCCAAGCTCTCGGGCTTCAAGGAGTCGAGCGACAAGCAGCTGCTGCCGATCCGGCAGCTCGAGCTCTTCGGCCAGCGCAACAAGATCGAAGCCGACTCGGCCATCGCCGATGCCGACAAGCAGGCGCGCCTGGCCGACATCGACAAGAAACTCGCAACACTGAACTAGTTCACCCCCAGGCTCCCCACACTTCGTGTGGTCCGCCAACCCCCTCTCCGGGGGCAACACCAGCGGCCCGGCAAAGCCGGTTCCGCGGTGTTCCCCGAACGAGCCAGGCTTTGCCGGCCAATGGACCGTCTGGCAGCCGGAGATTCTTGACATGCAACCCTCGATCACGAACATTCATCCGCCTGTGCCCGGAGCGGCCGCGCCCAAGCGCGGCTTGGCCTGGCAGCTCTCATGGGCCATGTTGCTGCTGCTCCTGGCCGCTTCGTGGCAGGGCGCCGACATGCGGCCCTTCGAGCTGTGGCGCGACTCCGGCAACATGGCCACCTACGCCTCGGAGTTCTTCCCGCCGAACTTCACCGACTGGCGCATGTACGCGCAGGAAATGATCGTCACGCTGCAGATCGCGCTGTGGGGCACGGCGCTGGCGGTGGTCGCGGCCGTTCCGCTCGCGTTGCTGGCCTCGGCCAACATCGTGCCGTGGTGGGTCTATCAGCCCATGCGCCGGCTCATGGATGCATGCCGTGCCATCAACGAAATGGTGTTCGCGATGCTCTTCGTGGTCGCGGTAGGCCTGGGGCCTTTCGCCGGCGTGCTGGCGCTGTGGGTGCACACCACCGGCGTGCTGGCCAAGCTCTTCGCCGAGGCCGTGGAGTCGATCGATCCGCAGCCGGTCGAGGGCATCCGTTCCACCGGCGCGAGCGCGCTGCACGAAATCGTCTACGGCGTGATTCCGCAGGTGATGCCGCTGTGGATCTCGCATGCGCTGTACCGCTTCGAATCCAACGTGCGCTCGGCCTCGGTGGTCGGCATGGTGGGCGCGGGCGGCATCGGCGTGGTGCTGTGGGAAATCATCCGCGGATTCCAGTACGCGCAGACCTGCGCCGTGATGATCATCATCGTCGTCAGCGTGAGCCTGATCGACCTGGTGTCGGCCCGCATCCGCAAGCTGCTGGTCTGAACATGCCGCTCCAGTTGTCCGAGATCGCCCGGCTGCTCGAAGCCAAGGGCCAGCGCCAGTACGGCCGCGAAGCCGTGAGCCAGCTCGACCACGCCCTGCAATGCGCGCAGCTGGCCGAAGAGGCCGGCGAGACGCCGCAGACCATCGTCGCGGCGCTGCTGCACGACCTGGGCCATCTGCTCGCGACCGAGCGCGCGGGCGAGGCATCGCAGCCGCAGCAGCAGCGTGACGACCTGCACCAGTACATCGCGCTACCCTTCTTGCGCGGCCTGTTCGCGCCGGCCGTGCTCGACCCGATCCGGCTGCACGTGGACGCCAAGCGTTACCTGTGCGTGACGGAGTCCGGCTACTGGGACACGCTCTCGCCGGCATCGAAGCGCAGCCTCGAACTGCAGGGCGGCATCTACACCGACGAGCAGGCGCAGCGCTTCATCGACCAGCCCTTCGCGGCCGAGGCCGTGCGGCTGCGGCGCTACGACGACTTCGCCAAGGTGCCCGGCAAGCCGACACCGACGCTCGGCCACTACATGGACATGGCCCGCGCGCTTGCCACCGCCTGAGGCACCCTGCCTTCGCGGGTTTGCAGGATCGGGCAAGCTCGCGCCACGATCCGGCATGCGGGCGCAGCGGGTCGAGGCCGATACTGTGCGGCTTCGACAACAAGGAGTCCTTCGCATGCGCTATCGCAGATTCGGCCGTACCGGCCTCTTCGTTTCGGAACTGTGCCTCGGCACCATGACCTTCGGCGGCGAAGGCGGCATGTGGGGACAGATCGGCCAGCTCCAGCAGGCCGAGGTCGACCAGCTCGTCGGCCGCGCGATCGACGCCGGCATCAACTTCATCGACACCGCGAACGTGTACGCCGGCGGCCGCTCGGAAATCATGACCGGCCAGGCGCTCAAGAACCTCAAGATCCCGCGCGAGAACGTGGTCGTCGCCACCAAGGTGCTGGGCGAGATGGGCCCCGGCCCCAACGAGCGCGGTGCTTCGCGTCATCACATCGTGCATTCGGTGCACGCGAGCCTGAAGCGCCTGCAGCTGGACCACGTCGACCTGTACCAGATCCACGGCTTCGACCCGGCCACGCCCATCGAGGAGACGCTGCGCGCGCTCGACTCGCTGGTGCAGCAGGGCCTGGTGCGCTACGTCGGCGTGTCCAACTGGGCCGCCTGGCAGATTGCCAAGGCGCTCGGCATTTCGGAGCGGCTGGGCCTCGCGCGCTTCGAATCGCTGCAGGCCTACTACACCATCGCCGGCCGCGACCTCGAGCGCGAACTGGTGCCGATGCTGCAGAGCGAGCAGGTCGGCCTCATGGTGTGGAGCCCGCTGGCCGGCGGCCTGTTGAGCGGCAAATACGCGCGCGATGGCGGCGCCGGTTCGGCCGAGCAGGGCAGCCGCCGCACCGCCTTCGACTTTCCGCCGGTGAACAAGGACCGCGCCTTCGACGTCATCGACGCGATGCGGCCGATCGCCGAGGCGAAAAAGGTGTCGGTCGCGCAGATCGCACTGGCCTGGCTGCTGCACCAGCCCGTGGTGACCAGCGTGATCATCGGCGCCAAGCGTGCGGACCAGCTCGACGACAACATCGCCGCGACGGCGGTCACGTTGAGCGCCGACGACCTGTCGAAGCTTGGCGAGGTGAGCGCGCTGCCGGCGGAGTACCCGGGGTGGATGCTGGAGCGGCAGGGCGGGGCGCGGCGCAAGCAGTTGGCGGGGTAGGCCGCCCATCTCGGCAACGCGTCCGTTCAGCCGCTAGCAGTTCGCGCGGATGCGCCGTATCAGCGTCTGGTCCATGACGCGCTCGGTCTCGACGATCGCGACGCCCTGGCATGGGGTCCGCGTCGCCCGGTAGCTGTACCGCGCCTCGACGCGGTCGGCATCGATCTGGCGTACCGACTGCAGCCGCAGCGGCTCCTTGAATGAGCGGTAGAAGGTCGACATGCGCACTTCGTCGTAGGGACCGACGCCGCGCCTGCCGGGCGTGATGAAGGCGGCGGCCGCGTGGCCATCGCCGGCGGACAGGGCGCGGTAGAACTTCGCGACCGCGTCGGTGGGCGCGTTGTCTTGCGCTGCGGGGGTCGCGGTTGCGGCTCGCGGGTCGGGCGCAGCGGCCAGCGGCAACGGCGCCGACAGGGGCCATGGTGCCGCCGCCGGCTCGAGTTGCACCACCGACGGCACCGCGTCTGCGGTCGATGCGCTGGGCCGGGCGCCCGGCACTGTGCGCGTGACGTAGACGTACCACCCGGTGAAGCCGGCGGTCAGCACGAGTCCCGCGACGGCGAGTCGCAGCCAGAGCGCCTGCATTCCCGGCAAGCCCGGTGCTCGCGCCGTGGCAGGGTGGAAGATCGCTTGCGAGCGCGGCCGTCGCGTTGCCGCGATCATTTCGAGCCCCGAAGGCCCGGTCGGCGCGAAGCCGGGCAATCGGCTCGCGCAGCCGATGCAGAACATGGCCGTTGCGCGGTTGGATTGCCCACAGGCGGCACAGACGGAAGACATGACGGCAAGATTTGATATTAGTTCTTTTAGCTTACAAGTCTTGTTGCTGGGGCGTCTGTAGGCGCTCGCCCGTGGTTCGGGCTGGTTGCACGCGCTGCCGCGTCTTGGCGACATGCTGTACGAAATACAGCTGACGCTGTATAAAGCACAGCAATCAAACACTAGGAGCGTCGTCATCAACGAACGGATGTTTTCTGAGCTATTCGGTGGCAGTGAGCGATTCAGGGCGCTTCGCTACTTGTTCGAGCACGCCAACGAGGAATTCGGCTCGCGTGAACTCGCCGCAGCGGCGCACACGGATCGCGGCAATACGCATCGCTGGCTCAAGCGCTGGCAGGACGCTGGCTTGGTCGTCGAGGGCCGTGACTCGCCTACGCATTTCCGCGCCTCGCGTGACCCCACGCTCGTTCCGTTGGTCACGCTCTTCCGACAAAGCAGTGACCTCGTGGCCGATTTGCGTGCGAGCCTGGACGAGCTTCGAGGCATCGAAGCGGCTGCCATCTTCGGTTCGTATGCGCGGCATGAGGAAAAGGCGTCGAGTGACGTCGACGTTCTGGTCCTCGGCGACGTATCGGAATTGAAGACGAACGCGGCGCTCAAGCCGCTTGCACGCAAATACGGGCGTCCGTTCAATGCATCGGTCTTGACCACGGCCGAGTTCGGCAAACTCGTGGCGGAGCGGGACGGCTTCGCAATGGACGTGATGGCGCATCCGTTGGTACATCTGAAGGGAGATGTCCATCCCTACGCTTGATGCGCTGCTCAACACGCCAGGAACGCCACTGGAGCGGATTTCCACGGTCAACAAGAGCGCCGTGCAGGGTTGGCTGACCGAGGCCGGCCGAAAGCTCGAAGACGCGCGGCGCTCGGCCAACAGCACCAGCACCCGTATGGATGCGGCGTACGACGCCGTCTTCTTCTGCGCACTCGGGGTGCTGGCTGCCCGCGGCGTGCGCGTGACTTCCAGAGCGGGCCACCACGATGCCGGCCTCGAGGCGGCCGCTGCCGTGATGAATCTGTCGATCCGGCTTCAAGACCAGGCCGAGGCACTCAAAGACTGGCGCAATCGCAAATACCAAGGTGCGTTCACCGCCAAGGAGCGTGACGTCGAGGACGCCCTGGCAACGGCGCGGGAATACATGGAAGCCACGAGCGCGTGGCTGCAGCAGAGTAAGCCTGATTTGCTCAAGTAGAACCACTGCCCGTCGACGCATGCGCGCAAGGCCGCGCCACCCGATGAAGGTGACGCGCGAGCGTGTCGCGCTGCGCGCTACTCCCCCCTCACCCCATTGCGCAGAACCCCGATCGCATCCACCTCCACCTCCACCACGTCCCCCGCCTTCATCCACACCGGCGGCGTGCGCTTGGCGCCGACGCCGCCCGGGGTGCCGGTCACGATCACGTCGCCGGGCGACAGGGGCGTGAAGGCCGAGATGTGCGCGATCTGGCGCGGGATGCTGTGGATCAGCTTGTCGGTGGTGGTGCGCTGCATCTCTTCGCCGTTCAGGCGCGTGACGAGGGTCATCACCTGGTCGTCGGCGATCTCGTCGCGGGTCACCATCCAGGGGCCGAAGCCGCCGGTGCGCCAGAAGTTCTTGCCGGCGGTCCATTGCGGCGTGGCGGTCTGCCAGTCGCGGATGGTGCCGTCGTTGTAGCAGGCATAGCCGGCGATGTGCTGCCAGGCATCGGCCTCGGCGATGCGCCGGCCACCCTTGCCGATGACGACGGCGATCTCGCCTTCGTAGTCGAGCTTGCTTGATTCGGGCGGCAGCGCGATGTCTTCGCCGTGCGCGAGCTGCGATTCCGCCACGCGCAGGAACAGCGTCGGCTGCTCGGTGACGGTGCGGCCGGTCTCGCGCACGTGGTCGCCGTAGTTGAGGCCCACGCAGACGATCTTGCCGGGGTTGGGGATGACGGGCAGCAGTTGCACTTCGGCCAATGCCAGCGTCTCGTTCGCACCGGCCGCGGCGCGCGCGGCCTCGGCCAGCAGGTCGGCTGCGATCAGGGCCTTGAGGTCGTCGGCGCGCGCGCCGAACACACTGCGCAAGTCGGCCACGCGGTCGCCGGCGAGCACGGCGCCGTAGCTGTCTTGTCCTTGATAGTGGTAGCTGATGAGTTTCATGATGATGAAGTCGAATCCGTGTTGAAGACTGAGAAATCCAGGAAAGAAGAAAGGGCGGCCATCAGCCCAGCCGGGTGCCGATGCGCGCCGCGCCTTCGGTCACCAGCCGCACCAGCTTGGCCGTGTCGACCACCGCGAGCCGCGCGGTCTCGAGCACCAGCGACAGCGCGGCCCAGGCGCTGCCGTCGTCCTTGAGGATGGGCGCCGCCACCGCGGTCAGCTGCGGTTCGAGTTCGCCCTTCGACACGTAGTGGCCCGCGCGCCGGATGGCGGCGTAGTACTTGCGGAAGTCGGTCCACTCGGCCGGCAGGCCCGAGCGCACCGCTTCCTCGCGCCGCGCCTCGAACACCTTGCGCAACTGCACCGGCGTGAAGCTCGCGAGCAGCACCTTCGGCGCGCCGCCCTGGAACAACGGCCGGGGGCGGCCTCGGCCGTAGGCCAGCGTGGCGGGCCGGCTGCCCAGCTCGCGGTGGGTGTCGAGCACCTGCGTGCCGAAGAGGCCGGTGGTCACGCAGTCGAAGCCGGTCTGTTCCACCAGTTCGCGCATCACCGGGATGCCTTCGCGCAGCACCGGGTCGGCCCGCCGTATGTAGTGGTCGAGCAGGATAATGCGCGGGCCCAGCGCGACCTGCGAGTTCTCCACGCGCTGCAGCAGTCCGGCCTCCAGCAGCGTGCGCACGTAGCGGTAGCCGGTGGGCAGCGAGACCTCCAGCGCCGCTGCTACTTCCTCGGCCGTGAGCGCCAGGCGCTGGTCGTCGAACAGGTCGAGTACGGCGAGCATGCGCTCCAGGCTGGAGTTGGATTTTTCTTCGCTCACGCGGGGTCCTTGCAATGGGTCGTGGGTCGGCGTTCATGGCGCGGCCGGTACCCATTGCGAGATGCGTTCGAGTTCGGCGGCCGTGCGCGCGACCCCGACGATATATCGGTCGGGCCGCAGCACCACGGCGTCGGCGTGGTGCGCGTCGAGCCAATCGGCGATGCAGGGCTCGGGCCGGTCGATCACGATCGCGCCGGCCCGCTCCCAGCGGTCGTGCGTGGCGGCCGACACGCCGGCGATGGTGCCGTTGCGGCCGATCACCGCCATGCGGCGGCCCAGCGCCTCGTCGAGCAGTCGTCCATCGGCGAGCCGAGGTTGCGGAAACGGCCGCCCGGCCGGCGCGCCGCCGCGTGCGTCGAAGGCGCCGGTGCCCAGGGCCTGCGGCGGTAGCTCGAAGACCTCGGGCGCGCCGGCGCGGAACTTCGCGTCGCGTTCGGCGGCCAGCGCGGGGTCGGTGGTCTGGATGATCCCGCCGAGCCGCACCGCGAGTTCGATGAGTTCGCGCACGTGCGGCGCGCGTTCGCTTTCGTAGGTGTCGAGCAGGGTGTCGGCCGCGCGGCCGCGCAGCACGGCTTCGAGCTTCCAGGTCAGGTTGGCCGCGTCGCGGATGCCCGCGCACATGCCTTGGCCCAGGAAGGGCGGCGTCTGGTGACAGGCATCGCCGGCAAGCAGCAGCCGCCCGCGCCGCCAGCCCTCGGCGATGACGGAGTGAAAGGTGTAGATGGCCGCGCGCTCCAGCGTCGCGTCGTCGGGCGCGACCCAGCGATCGACCATGCGCCACAGGTTCTTGGGCGCGAGCAGCGCCTCGCGGTCGTCGCCGGGCATCACCATGATTTCCCAGCGCCGGCGCGTGCCCGTGACGTTGCAGTAGGTCATGGGGCGGGCCGGGTCGCAATGCTGCACGGTGTGGTCCGGCAGGTCGACCGGCCGCTGCAACACCACGTCGAACACCAGCCAGGGCTGGCGCAGGCCGAGGTCGTGCATGGGGCTGCCCATGTGCGCGCGCACCAGCGAACGCGCGCCGTCCGCGCCGACGACGTAGCGCGCGCTGAAACGGCACGCGCGGTCGTCATCGAGCGAGCGCACCGTCAGGCGCACGCCGTCGCCGTCGTCCGAGATCGCTTCGAGCGCATGACGCAGCCGCACCGACACGTTGGGAAAGCGCGCGAGCCCATCGCGCAGCAAGGCCTCGAGCTCGGGCTGGTGAAAGTAGTAGTTGTTGGCGCAGCCGTGCGGCCCCAGCGCCGCGGTGCCGCCGCGGATCAGCATGGTCTCGCCCGCGGCATTGACGAAATGCATGCCCTGCGTGCCGGGCCGCGCGCGTTCGAGCACGGCCTCGCGCAGGCCGAGGTTCTGGAACACGCGCATCACCTCGCCGTCGAAGTGGATCGCGCGCGGCAGCGGGAACACGCCGGCCTCCTTGTCGAGCACGAGCACCGAGAGGCCTGCCATGCCCAGCAGGTTGGCGAGCGTCGCGCCGGTGGGGCCCAGGCCGACGATCGCGACGTCGTACACCGGGTCAGCCACGTTGGTCCTCCGCCATGCGGCGCGCGATCTCGGCCTGCCATTCGGCGCGGCTCATGAACTTGGGCAATCGCTTCGCGATGGCCTCGGCCCGCGCGAGGATCGCCTCGTCGCTGTCGGCGAAGTCGATGGGCTCGCGCAGCGGCTGGTCGCAGTACCAGGGGGTATCGACGAAGAGTTCGAGGCGGTTGCCTTCGGGGTCGCGGCAGTAGATGGAAATCGCATTGCCGTGCGTGACCGGCTGCACGTCCTGCGCGCCATGCGCGACCAGCCGGTCGTGAAAGCGCCGCAGCGTGCCGATGTCGGGCACGCGAAACGAGATCTGGTTGATTGGATTGAAGGCCAGCGTCTCGGGCCGCCCCGTGGCCAGCACGATCTGGTGGTGCTCGGCGGGGTCGCGGCTCAGGAAGACCAACTGCACCGCGCCCAGGTCGCCGGCGTCGGTCTGCGTGAAGCGCAGGGCCTCCTTGTAGAAGCTGGCCATGCGCGGCAGGTCTCGCACATAGAAGCCGATGTGGCTGAACTGCAGGGCCAGCGATGTGGGGGTATCCGGCGGTTGGCGTGTCATGACGCAATGTCTCCTGTCGATAACGTGATGGAGATTGTGCGCCATGAAGGACAATAAAAGCAATGTAATTATCGTATTTTGACAAATCAACATTGTTTTCGTAGGATTCGACCGTCCCGAACCGATCCCTACCCGCTTTCCACTACCCAAGGAGACATCGATGACCCAAGCATTTCCACGCCTGCGCCCCCTGCTGGCGCTATGCGCCCTGGCCCTCACGGCACTGGCCGCCCAGGCGCAGGAGTACCCCGTCAAGCCCGTGAAGATCATTGCCCCCTTCCCCGCCGGCAGCGGCCCCGACGCCAATGCGCGCGAGATCGCCGCCGAGCTCACCAAGGTGCTCGGCCAGTCCTTCTTCGTGGAGAACCGTCCGGGGGCGTCGAACATCATCGGCACCGAAGCTGCGGCCAAGGCGCCTGCCGACGGGTATTCGCTGTACATCGGCACCACGAGTTCGCTGTCGGTCGTGCCGCACCTGTACGCCAAGCTGCCGTTCAATGCCGAGCGCGACTTCGCGCCCATCAGCCTGATGGGTGTGCTCAACACCGGATTGATCGCGACGCCCGCGTTGCCGGCCAAGGATGCGCGCGCGCTCATCGCCGAACTCAAGGCCAAGCCCGATTCGGTGACGGTCGCCACGGCCGGCATCGGCAGCTACTCGCATCTGTCGGGCGTGTGGTTCAACGACGCTGCTGGCGTGAAGACCAACCTCGTGCCCTACAACAGCAACAGCCCGTACACCGACCTGATCGCCGGCCAGGTGCAGTTGATGTTCGACGGCCTTCCGGCAGCGGCCGGCAACATTCGAGCGGGCAAGCTCAAGCTGCTCGCCATCACGGGCAAGACGCGGCATTCGAGCTTTCCGGAAGTGCCGACCTTCGCCGAGGCCGGTTTGCCCGACTACGCACCGATTGCGTGGCAGGGACTGCTGGCGCCTGCGGGCACGCCACAGGCCGTCCTCGACAAACTCAGCGCCGCGATGAAGAAGGCGTGCGAGTCGAAGGAGCTGGGCGACAAGTGGCGCTCTTACGGCGGCGAGCTGCGCTGCAACTCACCGGCTGAATTCAGCGCGTTCATCGAGGCCGACCGTGCCATGTGGGGCAAGGTCATCCGCCAGGCCAAGGTCAAGCTCGACTGAGCCGGCGGAACCGGGCTCGACGCGGGAGGCGGCGCGATGCCGCACTGCCGGTCGAGTCACCGAGGCGAGTTCAGTGGGCCGGGCTCAGGGCTTCTTGACCAGGGTCTCGGCCGCTTCCTTGACGTCGCCCACCTTCTTCTGAACGGCACCGGCCGTCTTGTCCGCCGTGCCTTCGGCTTGCAGGCGTTCGTTGCCGACCGCCTTGCCCACGGTTTCCTTCACGGAGCCCTTGGCTTGTTCCAGGGTGCCCTTGACTTGATCCTTGTTCATGACTGTTTCCTCGGTTGGAGCATTGCCGCTGCGCGATTTCGCAACGGCCGCCGCCACCATGGCGACAACTTCATCGTCACGCCACGCACTCTGCCGTGAGACGAGGAATTGGCCAGTTCGCTTGTAGGTGCGAAGCCCCTCCGCGCATCAACCGATTTCCATCGCCTGAGCCTCGTCGACGATCCATTCGTCGAAGGCGCGTACACGCTCGGGCTGCTGTGCCTGGTCGCGCCACGCGAGGTAATAGGCACCTCTGGTCGCTACCCGCAACGCGAAGGGCGCGACCAGCCGGCCGGTCGCCAGGTCGTCGCGCACGAAGGCGTCGAGCGCCACCGTCACGCCCAACTGGTCGGCAGCGGCCTGATAGGCCAGCGCCGCGTTCTCGAACTTGAGGCCGCCGTTGCCGTCGATCTGCGGCGCGCCGGCGGCGGCCAGCCAGGCGGGCCAGTCCTTGGGGCGGTTCATCGAGCACAGCAGCACGTGCTGCGCCAGGTCGCCGGGCCGGGCCAGCGCGGGGCCGCGCGCCAGCAGGCCCGGCGCGCACACGGGTACCAGCGTTTCGCCGAAGAGCCGCCGGAAGCCGGGCCCTGCCGGAGGCGTCGCCTCCGAATGGATGCTCACGTCCACGTCTTCGCGGTCGAAGTCGGCCCGCTCGTGCGAGGTGGTGATCTGCACGTCGATGCGCGGATGCAGCGCATGGAAGCGCGCGAGCCGCGGCACGAGCCAGCGGATCGCGAAGGTGGGCGGCAGCTTGATGCGCAGCCGCCGCTCGTCGGGGCCGGCCTGCAACTGGCGCGTGCCGTAGTCGATCTGGTCGAGCGCGGCGCGCGCGGTGTCGAAGTAACTCTGGCCGGCCGCAGTGAGCCGGATGCCGTGCCGCGCCCGGTCGAACAAGGGCAGCCGCAGCCAGCCTTCCAGCGTGGCCACGTGGCGGCTCACCGCGCCCTGCGTGACGCACAGCTCCTCGGCCGCGCGCGTGAAGTTGCCGAGACGGGCCGCGGCCTCGAAGGCGCGCAGAGCGTTGAGTGGAGGAAGCCGACGAGCCATAGAGCCATAGAGCCATTGGGTCAGGGGTGCGCAGTCATGAGCTTTGCTCATGGGGTGCATGCCTTAATTGTGATTGCCGCGAAGGATGGGCGTACCTAGCATCGGCCCCACTACAAGCACAGGAGACGCGATGATGAAGAAAGTGCATGCCTGCCTCGCTGCCGCACTGGTGGCCGTGGCGGGTGCGGCGGCAGCCGACCCCTCGTACCCCAACCAGCCGATCAAGCTCATGGTCCCCTGGCCCGCGGGCGGCGGCGTCGACACCACGGCGCGCATGATCTCGGAGCCCTTGGCGCAGAAGCTGGGCCAGCCGATCGTCATCGACAACCGCGGCGGCGCGGGCGGCAACATCGGCACCGAGCTGGCGGCGCGCGTCAAGGCCGATGGCTACAACCTGCTGATGGGGTCGATCAGCCCGAACGCGGTCAACATCCACCTGTATTCGAAGCTCGGCTTCGACCCCGTCAAGGACTTCGCACCCATCGTCTACGTGTCGGCGGTGCCCAACATCCTCGTGGTGCCGGGCAACTCGCCCTTCAAGTCGGTCAAGGACGTCATCGACGCGGCCAAGGCCAACCCGGGCAAGCTCAACTACGGCTCGGGCGGCGTCGGTTCGTCGCAGCACTTGGCGGCCGTGCAGTTCATGTCGGCGGCCAAGATCGACATCGTGCACGTGCCCTACAAGGGCACCGCGCCGGCCGAGGCCGACCTGGCGGCGGGCCACATCTCGCTGATGCTCGACACCACCACGTGCCTGCCCTTCATCGCCAGCGGCCGCATGCGCGCGCTGGCCGTGGCGTCGAAGAAGCGCAACCCCGCGCTGCCCGACGTGCCCACCTTCGACGAAGCCGGCTTGCCGGGTATCTATGCGTCGTCGTGGTACGGGCTCATGGCGCCGGCCGGCACGCCGCGGCCCGTCATCGACAAGCTCAACGCGCAGGCCAACGAAGTGCTGCAGTCGGCCGACCTCAAGCGCCGCATGGCCGAGTTCGGTGCCGAGATCGGCGGCGGCACGCCGGAGGACTTCGGGCAGTTCATCGTCTCCGAGATCAAGCGCTACGAATCCATCGTCAAGGCTTCTGGCGCAAAGCTGGACTGACCGTCCATGACCCTTGTCTCTTCATCGCCCCGAACCCTCTTCGACAAGATCTGGTCGCAGCACGTCGTGATGCAGCGCGACGACGGCCAGAGCCTGCTCTACGTCGATCGCCACTTGGTGCAGGACGGCTCGGCGCCGGCCTTCCAGATGCTGCGCGAGCGCGGCCTGCCGGTGCGCCGGCCCGACCTGGCCTTCGCCACGCCCGACCACTACGTGCCCACCGGCTCGCGCGACCTGGCGCAGATCGGCGATGCCGAGAAGCGCGCGATGGCCCAGGCCCTGCACGACGACAGCGCCGCCGCGGGCATCCGCTTCTTCGGCCTGGACGATCGGCGCCAGGGCATCGTCCACGTGGTCGGCCCGGAACAGGGGCTGTCGCTGCCCGGCATGCTGATCGTCTGCGGCGACAGCCACACCTCGACCCACGGCGCGCTGGGTGCGCTGGCCTTCGGCATCGGCGCCTCGGAAGTCGCGCACGTGCTGGCCACCCAGACGCTGTGGCAGCGCAAGCCGCGCACGATGCGCATCACCGTCGACGGGCGGCTCGGCGCGGGCGTCACGGCCAAGGACATCATCCTCGCGATCATCGGCCGCATCGGCGCCGCCGGCGCCACCGGCCACGTCATCGAATACGCCGGCGAGGCCATCCGCGCGCTGTCGATCGAAGCCCGCATGACCGTGTGCAACATGTCGATCGAGGCCGGTGCGCGCGCCGGCATGGTCGCCCCCGACGACGACACCTTCGCCTGGCTCGCCGGCCGACCCCATGCGCCGCAGGGCGCAGCCTGGGACGCCGCCGTCGCGCGCTGGCGCCAGCTTCCGAGCGACGCCGACGTGCACTTCGACCGCGACGTGCGCCTGCATGCCAGCGACATCGCGCCCATGGTCACCTGGGGCACGAGCCCCGAGGACGTGCTGCCCATCTCCGGCCGCGTGCCCGATCCGGCGGCGGCGCCCGATGCCGAGAAGCGCGAGGCCGTGCGCCGTGCGCTCGCCTATATGGGCCTCGAGCCCGGCCAGGCGCTCAGCGACGTACCGGTGCAGCGCGTCTTCATCGGCTCCTGCACCAATGGCCGCATCGAAGACCTGCGCAGCGCCGCGGCGGTAGCGCGCGGCCGCCGCGTGGCCGATGGCGTGGAGGCGTGGGTCGTGCCGGGCTCCGGCCTGGTCAAGCAACAGGCCGAGGCCGAAGGCCTGGACGCCGTGTTCCGCGCGGCCGGCTTCGAGTGGCGCCACGCCGGCTGCTCTATGTGCCTGGGCACCAACGGCGACCAGGTCGCGCCGGGCCAGCGCTGCGCCTCCACCTCCAACCGCAACTTCGTCGGCCGCCAGGGCCCCGGCGCGCGCACGCACCTCATGAGCCCGGCCATGGCGGCGGCCGCGGCCGTGACCGGGCGGCTCACCGACGTGCGCACCTTGCTGCCGGCCTGAGGACGAACGCCATGGATGCCTTCACCCAACTCGATGCCGTGGCCGCGCCGCTGCCGCGCATCAACGTCGACACCGACCAGGTCGTGCCCGCGCTCTACCTGCAGAAGCCGCGCTCGGCGGACTTCGGCGCCTTTTTGTTCCGCGACGTGCGGCACGACGCGCAGGGCGCTCGGCGGCCGGACTTCCCGCTCAACGACCCGGCCTATGCGGATGCGCGCATCCTCGTGGCCGGGCGCAACTTCGGCTGCGGCTCGTCGCGCGAGCATGCCGTGTGGGCGCTGGCCGATGGCGGCTTTCGCGCCGTCATCGCGCCGAGCTTCGGCGACATCTTCTTCACCAATGCGCTCAAGAACGGGCTGCTGCCCGTCGTGCTGCCCGAGGCGCACGTCGAGGGCCTGCTCGACATGCTGCAGCGCGCGCCCGGCACGCGGCTGCAGATCGATCTGGCCGCGCAAACGGTGAGCAGCCCCGACGGCGCCACTGCCCGCTTCGAGATCGACGCCTTCGCGCGCCATTGCCTGCTCGAAGGCCTGGACGAGCTCGACTACACCCTGCGCCAGACGGCGCGCATCGAGGCCTACGAGCGCGAGCGCGCCCCGGCCTCTTCAACCCCCTGAAGAAAGCCTGTTCCCATGAAGATTGCAGTGATGCCCGGCGACGGCATCGGCCCCGAAGTGACGGCCGAGGCCGTGCGTGTGTTGAAGGCCGTGCTCGGCCCCGGCCAGGCCATGGAGCTGGTGGAAGCGCCGATCGGCCAGGCCGGCATCGACAGCGCGGGCGACCCGCTGCCCGATGCCACGCTCGAGGCCGGCCGCCGTGCCGACGCCATTTTGTTCGGCTCGGCCGGCATGCCCGGCGACGAGGCCATCCCCTTCGCGATGCGGCCCGGCGCCAGCCTGCTGCGCCTGCGCAAGCACCTGGGGCTGTTCGCCAACTTCCGTCCGGCCTTCCTGTTTCCGGAACTGCTCGGCGCGTCCACGCTCAAGCCCGAAGTCGTGGAGGGGCTCGACCTGATGATCCTGCGCGAGCTGACCGGCGACGTCTACTTCGGCGAGCCCCGCGGGCATGGCATCAACGCCCGCGGCGAGCGCGAGGCCTTCAACACCATGCGCTATTCCGAACCGGAGATCGAGCGCATCGCCCACGTCGCCTTCCGCACCGCGCGCATGCGACAGCGGCGGCTGTGCTCGGTCGACAAGGCCAACGTGCTCGAGGTGATGCAGCTGTGGCGCGAGGTCGTCACGCGCGTGGGCGCCGAGTACCCCGACGTCGAGCTCACGCACCTGTTCGTCGATGCCGCGGCCATGCAGCTCATGCGCGCCCCGAAGCAATTCGACGTGATCGTCACCGGCAACATCTTCGGCGACATCCTCTCGGACGCCGCGGCCATGCTGACCGGCTCCATCGGCATGCTGCCCTCGGCCTCGATGGCCAGCGGCACGATGGGCTTGTACGAGCCAGTGCACGGCACGGCGCCCGACATCGCCGGCAAGAACCTCGCGAATCCGCTGGCTGCCATCCTGTCGATGGCGATGATGCTGCGCCACTCCTTCGATCTGCCGGACGCGGCAGGGCGCGTGGAGCGCGCCGTGCGCCGCGTGCTGGCCGACGGCCTGCGCACCGGCGACATCTTCCAGCCCGGCTGCGAGCGCGTCGGCACGCGCGAGATGGGCGAGGCGGTGGTGGCGGCACTGGCGAAGGGCTGAGGCCTGCCGGCCCGCACGCTCAGCGCACGATGGTGCGCCGCAGCCGCTCGTAGGCGGGCGGGTCTTCCTGGCGGAGCGCGTCGATCTCTTTCTGCAGCCTCTCCAGCCGCGGCAGCCGGGCATCGTCCTTGATGCGCTCGACGTCCTTCGCCAGCGCAATGAACTCGGCCACGCGCTTGTCGCGCTTCGCGGCGGCTGGCAGCTGCTCGACCAGCACCGAGACCGCGTCCATCACCCGCCCGATCTGGCGACCGTAGCTGTGCTGCTGCAGCACGTCGCGCTCGATGGCCGGCGCCGACGAGTTGTTGTAGGTGATGTTGAACACCGACCAGCCCGGGTTGATCTGCTGGTCCAGAAACTGCGGCGCTCCCGCCTGCCAAGGCCACTTCGCGAGGTCGAAGCCCCACCATCCATTGCGGCCCGCGCCGAAATTGACCGGGCTGCTGCTGTCCGTTGCCATCGCTTCCTCCGTCCGTTCGTTAGCGCGCCATTCGCGCGAGCCGCATCGTAGCGCCGGTGCCCGCGCCGTATCATCCGCCGGACGGAGGAGCGCATGGCCGGAAAGCAGGTGACTCTCGCCAAGATCTCGCGGCCGCGTCTGCACGACGTGCTGGCGCGAACGCGCCTGTTCACGCTGCTGGACAAGGCAGCGCGGCAGCCGGTGGTCTGGCTCGCCGCCCAGCCCGGCGCCGGCAAGACCACGCTGCTCGCCGGCCACCTCGAAGCCCGCAAGCGCGGCGGCATCTGGTACCAGGTCGATGCCGCCGATGCCGACCCTGCCTCCTTCATCTACCACCTGCGGCTGGCCGCGTCTGCGGCGGGCGCGGGCGACCGGCTGCCGCTGCTCACACCCGAGTACCTGCCCGACCTGCGCGGCTTCGCGCGGCGCTTCTTCCGCGACCTGTACGCCGGCCTCGGTGCGGATGCGGTGCTGGTGCTCGACAACTTCCAGGACGTGCCCGAGGGCGCCGGCTTCCACGCGATCGTGGCCGAGGGCATGGCGCAGGTGCCCGACGGCGCCAACGTCTTCGTGCTGAGCCGGGCCGAGCCGCCCGCGGCCTATGCCGGGCTGCTGGCCGGCGATGCGATGGCGCTGGTCGACGGCGAGGCGCTGCGCCTGACGCCCGCCGAAACGCGGGCCATCGCACGCAAGCGCGGCGTGGCTGACGAGGCGCGGGTCGACGCGCTGCAGCTGCGCTCGCACGGCTGGGCTGCCGGGCTCACGCTGCTGCTGGCGCGCGCGCGGCAACAACCCACCGGCGTACCCGACGAGGACGATGCCGAATCGCTGCAGCACGTGTTCGGCTACTTCGCGCAGCGCGTGTTCGACGGCACCGCGCCCGAGCACCGGCGCGCGCTCATGCAACTGGCTTTCCTGCCCTTGATGACGGTGCCGCTGGCCGAACAGCTTACCGGCCTGCCCGAGGCCGGGCGCCTGCTCGACCATCACTACAAGCGCCACCTGTTCACCGACCGGCGCCGCGTCGCGCAGCCGGCGGCCGGTCACGTGTTCCAGTTCCACGCGCTGTTCCGCAGCTTCCTCCAGCACCAGGCCCGCGCGGCCTGGGGTGCCGACGAGTTGCGCGCGGTGGCGGCCCGTGCTGCGCAACTGCTGGAAGCCGAAGGCCACGGGGAGCAGGCCTTTGCGCTGTACGAGGAAGCCGGCGACGGCGCGGCCTGCGCGCGGCTGGCCGGCGTGCAGGCCGAAGGCTTGCTGCAGCAGGGCCGGCGACAGACCCTGCTCGATTGGCTGGCCCGCATTCCGCCCGCGGAACGCGAGCGCGATCCGTGGCTCGGCTATTGGGAAGGCCGCGCACTGATGGCCATCGCGCCCGACCGTGCACTGCAGGTCCTGCAGGCGCGCCACCAGCGCTTCGCCGAGTCCGGCGATGCGGTCGGCCAGCTCGCCTGCGGCGCCGCGGTCGTTCAGACGCTGTGGTTCGCGCGCCTGGGTTGGTCGGAGGTGGCGCCCTGGGCCGATCGGCTCGAACCCTTGATGGCCGGCGAGACGGTGTTCCCGACCCGCAGCATCGAGCTCATGAGCCTGACCGCGCTGCATGCCGCGCTCGCCTTCTGCCGCCTGGGCCACCCGGCCGTGCGCAGCTTCGGCCCGCGGCTGCTGGCGCTGGTGGGCGACGACGCGATCGACTGGAACCAGCGCCTGGTCACCGCGACCCACCTGATCACCTATTTCCACAACGCCGCCGAGCACGAGCTCGCGCTGCGGCTCATCGGGCAGGTCGACCCGGCCGTCGAGACGCTGCCCGCCAGCGCGCTCAACCGCGCCTTCTGGTACATCTTTCGCGCCATCCACGACCTGCGGCAGGCTGACTTCGAGGCGTCCTCCATGCGCTTCCAGCGGGCCGAGGACCTGGCGCGCGAGGAAGGGCTGCTGCAGGCCGAGTTCGCGGCCATGCAGTTCCATGCCTACCTCGACCTCACCTTCCGGCGCGCGGCCGAGTCCCGCGCGCGCATCGCACGCATGGAGGTGCACCCGGCGCGCGGCAGCCGCGATGCCGAGATGAACTACTTCGTGGCGCGCACGATGCTGGCGCAACTGCAGGGCGAGACGCAGGCCGCGCTGGGCTACGCGAAGCAGGGGCTCGAGGCGGTGGAGCGCGTGGGCGCCGCCTACTTCCAGGCCGTGTTTCCCCCGCTCTACGTCAGCGCACTGGCCGAGGGTGGCGAGGCCGCGCGGGCGCTGGCGATCGTCGAGCGTTCGCGCGCGCTCTCGCGCGGCAATTACCTGGAGGCGATGGAGGCCCAGCTGCTGCTCGAAGAAGCCTACGTCGCCCACGTGCAGGGCGATGCCGCGCGCACGCTGCGGAAGCTGGCCGAAGGCTTCGCGCTGGCGGCGGCCGACCGCACGAGGGCCGCCTACGCGCACCGCGCCGTCACGCGCAAGCCGGTGCTGCTGCACCTGGCCATCGCCCACGGCATCGAGTTGGAGCTGGTGCGCGGGCTGATCCGGCGCTGGCGCATCGAGCCCCCGTCGCAGGAGCTGCCCCACTGGCCCTGGCCGGTGCGCGTGCGCACGCTGGGCGGCTTCGAGCTGCGAGTGGACGACCGACCGGTCGAATTCGGCCGCAAGGCGCCGCGCAAGACCTTGGCGCTCTTGAAGGCCGTCGTCGCGCGCGGCGGCGCCGCGCCCGAGGGCGTGCTGCTCGACACCTTCTGGCCCGACGAAACCGGCGACGCGGCCGCGCGCTCGCTGGCCGCCGCGGTGCGCCGGTTGCGCGGCCTGCTCGGCACCGACGATGCCGTCGTCCAGCAAGGCGGGCAGCTCTCGCTCGACCGCGCGCTGGTGTGGGTCGACGCCTGGGCCTTCGAACGCGTGTTGGCCACGGCGCGCGCCAAGGCCGCCGCCGACGGCACGGCCCTGGGCGAGGCGCTGGCGCTCTACCGCGGCGCCTTCCTGGCCGAAGAAGAAGGCGAGAGCTGGCCGGTCGCGCAGCGCGAACGCCTGCGCGGCAAATTCATCCAGGCGGTGGCCGACCACGCGAGCGCGCTGGAGCATGCGCAGCGGCCCGAAGAAGCCATCGCCTTCTACCTGCGCGGGCTGGAGGCCGACGACGTGGTCGAGCCCTTCTACCAAGGGCTGATGCGCTGCTATCACCGCCTCGACCGCCTGCCCGAGGCGGTCAGCGCCTACCGGCGGCTCAAGCAGACGCTGTCGGTCACGCTGAGCCTGCCGCCCTCGGCCGGCACCGAGAAGCTGTACCGCAGCCTGCGGCTGGCCCAGGCCGAGGCCCCGCCGATTCGCGAATAAGTAGCCAATAAGTAGAGGCCCGCTTCCGACACTGGCTCCCATCGAAAGAAGGAGCCGTCGTGAGAGAGATTCGCAGTTACCTGGTTCGCGTGTACCGCCATGACGCCGAGTCGCTGGCCGGCGTGGTGGAGGATGTCCGCAGCAGCCGCACCGCCCCTTTCCAGTCGCTGGCCGAGCTGTGCCAGGTGCTGAGCGGGCACAAGCGCTTCGCCCCGCGCACCGTGCGCCGCCGCGGCAGGAGCGAGCCGTGAACGCGGCGGTCGACGCGCTCGATGCAGCGCCGGCGTCGGTGTCCGGCGACCCGGCCGAGGAATACAAGTGCGTGTGCGACTTCATGCGCCTGTACGCCACGCTGCGCTTCTACCAGCTGGCGCTGCTGCTGGGCACCACCGGCAGCATCATCACCGCGCTGTCGTCCCACACCGTGCGCAGCAGCTTCGCCCGCGCCGAGCTGCTCAAGACCGGCGGGTTGATCGTCAGCCTGGCCTTCCTGGTGATGGAGTTCCGCTCCACCACCTACTGGCACCACCTGCGTGACCGCGGCAACGCATTGGCGCAGCAACTGCGCTACGTGCGCTTTCCCACGCCCTCGCGCTGGAACCCGCTGACCACCAGCGGCGCCGGCTTCTACCTGCATGCCGTGGTGTCCGCCCTCTGGCTCGCGAGCCTGTTCCTGCGACTCCAGCCGCCCACCTGATCCCCCCGTGCTTCAACCAATCAACCAACCAACCCACGAAAGAGAGACCTGCCATGACTTCCAAGACCCTGTCCATCCTCGCCTTGTCCCTGACCCTCGGCGCCGCCGGCCTGGCCCATGCCGCCGGCACCGCTTCGCCGGCCATCTACCCCGCCAAGGGCCAGAGCGCCAAGCAGCAGGACAAGGACAAGTACCAGTGCTACGCCTGGGGCCGCGACCAGACCGGCTTCGACCCGGCACAGGCGCAGGCCGCCGCCGCGCCTGCAGCCCAGCCACCCGGCGCGATGGCCCGCGGTGCCATGGGTGGCGCGGCGATCGCCGCGATCGGCGATCGCGACCCGGCCGGTGGCGCCGCCGCCGGCGCGCTCGGCGCCGCGGTGCGCGGAAAGATGAAGGAACGCCAGGCCGCGCAGCAGCAGCAACAGGCGCAGGCCCAGCAGAAATCCGCCTACGACCGGGCCTTCAAGGCCTGCATGGAAGGGCGCGGCTACGTGCTGCGCTGAGGCCCGGTTGATCGACGACGACAAGAAGGAGAAGGAGCTCGCCATGAATCCCCCCACCGTGCTGGCCTGGCTCGGCGCCGCCCTGCTGGCCGTCGGCTGCGCGCCCAAGGAAGAAGCCGCCCACGAAGAGATCCGGCCCGTGCGCAGCGTCGTGGCCGGCGAAAGCAGTGGCACCGTGGGTGCCACCTACTCGGGCCAGGTCCAGTCGCGCTACGAGAGCAAGCTGGGCTTCCAAGCCTCGGGCCGCATCGTCGCGCGCCTGGTCGAGGTCGGCACCCACGTGCGGCGCGGCCAGACATTGATGCGTCTCGACCCGGCGCAGGAGGCGCTGCAGGTGGTGTCCGCCGCCGCCAGCGTCGACGCGGCCCGCAGCCGCGTCGCGCAGAACCGCGTCGACCTGCAGCGCACTGAGCAGTTGCTCGCGCGCAAGTTCGCCTCGCAGGCCGAGGTCGACCAGCAGCGCCTGGCGCTGGCCGAATCCGAATCGCAGCTGCGCTCCTCGCTTGCACAGCAGCAGTTGCGCGTCAATCAGCGCGGCTACACCGAGCTGGTGGCCGACCGCGACGGCGTGGTCGCATCGATCAACGCCGAGTCCGGCCAGGTGGTGTCGGCCGGCCAGCAGGTCGTCACGCTGGCCGCCGACGGCGAGCGCGAGGTGGCGGTGAGCGTGCCCGAATCGCGCATCGACGAACTGCGGCGCGCCAGGCGGCTCGAGGTGTCGCTGTGGGCGCGCCCCGGCCAGCGCTACGAAGGCACGTTGCGCGAATTGGCGCCCGATGCCGACAGCGTGACCCGCACCTATGCCGCACGCATCGCCGTGAAGGGTGCCGACGCGGCGCTGGTGCTGGGCATGACGGCCTCGGTCTTCGTGCCCGACGTCGAAGGCCGCTCTGCCATCCGCCTGCCGCTCTCGGCCATTCATCACCAGGGCGGCAAGCCGACGGTGTGGGTGGTGGATCCGGCGAGCGCCCAGGTGGCGGCACGGCCGGTCGAACTGGGCAGCGCGCAGAACGACAGCGTGGCGATCGCGAGTGGATTGAAGGGCGGCGAGACCGTGGTCACGGCCGGCGTCCACATGCTGCATGCGGGGCAGAAGGTGAAGGCGGCGGCGAGCGCGACGGGAGCGCAGCCATGAGCCGGGTCAATCTGTCCGAATGGGCGCTGAAGCACCCGCAGATGATCGTCTTCCTGCTCTTGCTGCTCGGCCTGTCGGGCCTCTTCGCCTATGGCCGCCTGGGCCAGAAGGAAGACCCCGAGTTCACCGTCAAGACCATGATGGTGCAGGCCTCCTGGCCCGGCAGCTCCGCGCAGCAGATGGCCGAGCAGGTGACCGACAAGCTCGAGAAGAAGCTGCAGGAAATCGCCGAGATCGACTTCACCAGCAGCTACGCCAAGCCCGGCGTGACGCAGATCAAGGTCAACCTGCGCGAGGCCACGCCGCCCGCCGCGGTGCCGCAGGTCTGGTACCAGGTGCGCAAGAAGCTCGGCGACATCCAGGCCACGCTGCCGCAGGGCGTGCGCGGGCCCTTCTTCAACGACGAGTTCGGCGACACCTTCGGCAACCTCTACGCCATCACCGGCGACGGCTTCGGCTATGCCGAGCTGCGCGACATCGCCGATGCCGCGCGCAACGAGTTCCTGCGCGTGGCCGACGTGAACAAGGTCGACCTGGTCGGCGCACAGGACCCGAAGATCCACGTCGAGGCCAGCAACGCGAAGCTGGCTTCGCTGGGCATCGACCCCGCGCTCATCGCCTCGACGCTGGCCGCGGCCAACACGGTCGAGGCGGCGGGCACCGTGCAGACCGCGTCCGAGCAGCTGCGGCTCACCGTGAGCGGCGAATTCGATTCGGTGGAGAGCATCCGCAACATGGGCATCCGCGCCAACGGGCGCAGCTTTCGCCTGGGCGACATCGCCGAGGTGCGGCGCGGCCTGGTCGACCCGGCCACGTCGAAGATGCGCTTCGACGGGCAGGAGGCGATCGGCCTCGCGGTCAGCATGCGCAAGGGCGGCGACGTGATTCGCCTGGGGCAGCAGCTCTCGGCCACCGTCGCGCGCATCCAGGCCAGCCTGCCGGTGGGCGTGCAGGTGCATGCGGTGTCGGACCAGCCCAAGGTGGTGGCCGAGTCGGTGCACGAGTTCAAGAAGAGCCTGCTCGAGGCCGTGGTCATCGTGCTGGTGGTGAGCTTCTTTTCGCTCGGCCTGCGCACCGGCCTGGTGGTGGCGCTGAGCATCCCGCTGGTGCTGGCGCTGACCTTCCTCGTGATGTACGTGCTCGGCATCGAGTTGCAGCGCATCTCGCTGGGCGCTCTGATCATCTCGCTGGGGCTGCTCGTGGACGACGCGATCATCGCGGTCGAGATGATGGCGCTCAAGCTCGAGCAGGGCTGGGACCGCTACCGCGCCGCCACCTACGCCTACACGGCGACGGCCTTTCCGATGCTGACCGGCACGCTCATCACGGCGGCGGGCTTCCTGCCGGTGGGCTTCGCGAAATCGGGCGCCGGCGAGTACGTGTTCTCGCTGTTCCAGGTGGTGGGCATCTCGCTGATGCTGTCGTGGATCGTCGCGGTGGTGTTCACGCCCTACCTCGGCTTCAAGCTGCTGAAGGAGCATGCCCGCACGGACGGCCATGGCGGCCATGTCAGCCACGGCGGCCACGACGAAGACGCCATCTACCAGCGCGGCTTCTATGCGCGCTTCCGCGGACTTGTCGAGCTGTGCCTGGCGCATCGCCGCTGGGTGATCGCCGCCACGCTCGCGCTCTTCGCCGGCTTGGTCGCCCTCTTCGGCCTGGTGCCCAAGCAGTTCTTCCCGGCCTCAGACCGGCCCGAGCTGATGGTCGACCTGTGGCTGCCGCAGTCGGCCACCTTCGAGGCCAGCCAGCGCGAGGTGGAGACGCTCGAAGCGCTGCTGCGCAAAGACGACGACGTGGTCGCCGTCACCAGCTACGTCGGCACCGGCAGTCCGCGCTTCTACCTGCCGCTGGATGTGCAGACGCCGAACCTCAACCTCGGCGAGCTGATGGTGATGACGAAGGGCGGCGAGGCCCGCGAGCGCGTGCTGGCCAAGGTGCAGCAGCTGCTCGACAACGGCTTTCCGCTGGTGCGCGGCCGTGTCAACCGGCTCGAGAACGGCCCGCCCGTGGGCTACCCGCTGCAGTTCCGCGTGTTCGGCCAAGACCCGGAGCAGGTGCGCGGCATCGCCGAACAGGTGTCGTCGCTGCTGCGCGCCGACCGGCACGTGCGGCGCGTCAACCAGGACTGGGGCGAGCGCCTCAAGCGGCTGCGCGTCGACGTCGACCAGGACAAGGCGCGCCAGCTCGGCATCAGCTCGCGCGAGGTCAAGTCGGCGCTGCAGGGTTCGTTGAGCGGCACCACCATCACGCAGTACCGCGAGGGCGACAAGGGCCTCGACGTGGTGGCGCGCCTGGTCGAGGAAGAACGCACCGACCTCAACAACCTGAAGGACGCGCGCATCTACCTGCGCGACGGCAAGTTCGTGCCGGTCTCGCAGGTGGCGCGGCTCTCGCTGGACAGCGAAGACAGCGTGCTGTGGCGCCGCAACCGCGTGCCCACGCTCACCGTGCGGGCCGACGTGGCCGGCGCGGAAGCGCCCGACGTGGCGCTGGCCCTCCAGCCGAAGATGGACGCGCTCGCCAGGACGCTGCCGCTGGGCTACGGCATCGACGTCGGCGGTGCGCTCGAGTCCAGCAGCAAGTCGCAGGCCTCGATCTTCGCGGTGATGCCGCTGATGGTGGCGGCCGTGCTGCTGCTGCTCATGCTGCAGCTGCAGGACATGAAGAAGATGGCGCTGGTGCTCGTCACCGCGCCGCTGGGGCTGATCGGCGTGGCGGCGATGCTCTTCGCCTTCCGCATTCCCTTCGGCTTCGTCGCGATGCTCGGCGTGATCGCGCTGGCCGGGATGATCGTCCGCAACTCGGTGATCCTGGTGGTGCAGATCGACCACGACGTGGCGGCCGGCGTGCCGCTGTGGACCGCGATCGTCGAGTCGGCGGTGCGGCGCATGCGGCCTATCACGCTGACGGCGCTGGCCGCCATCCTCGCGATGGTGCCGCTCACGCGCTCGGTCTTCTGGGGCCCGATGGCCTGGTCGATCATGGGCGGGCTCTTCGTCGCGACCCTTCTCACCCTTCTCTTCCTCCCCGCGCTCTATGCCAGCTGGTACGGCGCGAAGCGGCCCGCGGCCGCATGACCACCGACCGACTTCCACGGACGCGACGATGAACACGATACGGATGAAGCAGGCCGCTGCGGCGGTGCTGATCACGGCTGCATCGGGCGCCGCTTTCGCGCTCGACCTGATGGCCTCCTACGAAGGCGCATTGCGCGCCGACCCGACGATGCGCGCGGCCGAACAGGCCCTGCTCGCGGGCCGCGAAAAGGCGGTGCAGGGCGACGCGCTGCTCAAGCCGCAGGTGTCGCTTCAGGCCAGCCTGAGCCGCGTCAGCGAGAAGTCGACGGTCAACACGGCCGTGGGCAGCTCGCAGTCGGACAGCCGCGGCAACGTGCACCAGGTCGGCGTGCAGCTGGTGCAGCCGCTCTACGACCCGAAGGCCGGCGCCGACCGCAAGCAGCTGCACCAGCAGAGCGCGCTGGCCGAGGTGAGCCACCGCGATGCGCAGCAGGACCTGCTGCGGCGCGTGGCCGAGGCCTACTTCAACGTGCTGCTGGCGCGCGAGACCGTGCGCGTCGCGCAGGCCGAGCAGGCCGCGGTGCTCATGCAGCGCGACCGCGCCCAGGCCCGCTTCGACGTGGGCCGCGGCCGCATCACCGACCTGCAGGAGGCGCAGGCGCGCTACGACAGCGTGGGCGCGCGCGAGGTCTCTGCGCAGAGCAACCTGGCGCTGCGCCAGGCGCAATACCGCGAGCTCACCGGCCTGCCGGCGGAAGGGCTGGCCGCACTGCGCGCCGGCTTCGCGCCCGCCGCACCGCAGCCCGACAGCCTGGAGAGCTGGCAGATGAAGGGCAGCGACGGCAACACGCGCGTGCTGGTCAAGCGCAGCGAGGTCTTGATCGCCACAGCCGAGATCGACAAGTACAAGCTGAGCGGCCGGCCCACCGTCGACCTGGTGGCCAGCTTCACGCGTCAGGGACAGAACGGCAGCCTGCCGGCGGCCGTGTCGCCCGACAGCGGCCGCGGCGCCAGCGTCGGAGTGCAGCTCACGGTGCCGCTCTACACCGGCGGCGCGCTGAACTCGCGCCATCGCGAATCGATCGCGCGCCGCGACCAGGCCGAGCAAGAGCTGGGCGCCGCGCAACGCGATGCCCGGCTGCAGGTGCAGGACGCGTTTCTCGCCGTGAAGACCGGCGTGGCGCGCATCGGTGCGCTGGAGCAGTCGGTGGTGTCGGCGCGCACCGCGCTCGAAGCCACCACGCTGGGCCGCGACCTGGGCAGCCGCACCGAGCTGGACGTGCTCGACGCACAACAGCGCCTGTACACCGCCGAACTGGACTTGGCGCAGGCGAAGAACGACTATCTGCTGGGCCGCATCCGGCTCGCATCCGCCGCCGGTGAGCTGCGCGAGGATGACCTGCGCGCGCTCGACGGCTATCTGGTGCGTTGATGCGCACCCGCAGCGAAGACAGGAGGAAGACATGGACACCGATGTTCTGATCGTCGGGGCCGGCCCCACCGGCCTCATGCTCGCCAACCAACTCGCCCGCCGCGGCGTGCGCACGTCGATCATCGACCGCCACGCCCACCCGGCGCGCGAGACCCGCGCACTCGGCGTGCAGGCGCGCACGCTCGAGATCTACCAGAAGCTCGGCGTGGTCGAGCAGGCCATCGCGCTCGGCAAGCGCGGCGATGGCGCCAACCTCTGGGCCGACGGCCGGCGCATGGCGCGCGTGCCGCTGGCCGATGCGGGCGAGCAGCTGAGCCCGTACCCGTACATCCTGGTGCTCGGCCAGGACGACAACGAGAAGATCCTCGGCGAGCGGCTGCACGACTTCGGCCAGTCGGTGACCTGGAACACCGAGCTGATGGCCTTCACGCAGACGGCCGAGGGCGTGATCGCGACGCTGCGCCGGCCCGACGGCAGCCTGCGCGAAGTGCGGGCCGCCTACATCGCGGGCTGCGACGGCGCGCGCAGCGCGGTGCGCGAGCAGAGCGGCATCGGCTTTCCCGGCGCGCCCTACGAGCAGGTCTTCTTCGTTGCCGACGTGGAGGCCAGCGGCGGCATGGTGCCTGATGAAGTCAACGTGTACCTGTGGAAGGAGGGCTTCCACTTGATGTTCCCGATGCGCGGGACGAACCACTGGCGTCTGGTCGGCATCCTGCCCGAGGCACTGCGCGACCGGCCCGACGTGCGCTTCGAGGACGTGGTGCCGGCGGTACACGCGCAGGCCGGCGAAGGATTGCAGTTCGCGGCCTGCACCTGGTTCTCGACCTACCGCATCCATCACCGCAGCGCCTCGCGCTTTCGCGAAGGCCGCGCCTTCGTGCTTGGCGATGCGGCCCACATCCACAGCCCGTTGGGCGCGCAGGGCATGAATACCGGCTTGCAGGATGCCTACAACCTGGGCTGGAAGCTGGCCCTCGTCACGCAGGGCCGGGCCGATGCGTCGCTGCTCGATTCCTACGAGGCCGAACGGATGCCGGTGGCGCGGCGCCTGCTCGACACCACCGACCGCGGCTTTCGTCTGGTGGTGTCGGACAGCTGGTTCGCCGGCCTCCTGCGCACCGAGGTGCTGGCACGGGTCGGTGCGCTGGCCATGCGCCAGCCGCGCATCCAGCGCAGGGCATTCCGCACGGTGTCGCAGATCGGCATCGAGTACCGCGAGAGTGCGCTGTCGATGACGCAGGACTCGCCGCCCGAAGCCGCGCCGCGCGCCGGCGACCGCTTCCCGTGGCTGCAGCTGCGCTTCACGGCGCAGGGGCCGGTGCAGGACTTGTTCGCCGAGCTCGACGACCTGCACTTCCATTTGCTGGTGTTCGGGCAGCCCGCGCCGCAGCGCAGCGAATGGGCTCGCCACGATCTGCTGCGTATGCATGTGCTGCCGTCCGACCCCGTCAACGAAGCCCAGCTCGCGCGTGCGCGAATCCCGGGCACGTCCTTCTACCTGCTGCGGCCCGATGGCTACATCGGCCTGAGCGGTGCGCGCGTCGACCCGGGCATCGTGGACGACTACCTTCGCGAGCGCTTGGCGTGGCACTACGATAGCGCGCAAAGTGCATAGAGAAGGACGTGTATGGCAGCGAATGCGGAACGGGTCAGAAAGCCATCGTGGATCGAATCGCGCGTGCTGCACGCCGCGGTGGCGATCGGACTCGCCCTCGCGGTGTTCGCCGTCTGCGTCACGGGCTGGTGGTACTCGACCTATCTGGTGCCCATCCAGGACGTGAAGGAAGCCGTGCGCGCCAAGCTCGACGGCAAGGAGCCCGCACGCTTCGAACACGTCTGGTACAGCAAGCAGACCCGCGTGGGCTGCGGCTACGTGGCCGTGAAGGACGCGGGCGGCAAGTACGGCGAGAACAGGCACTTCATATTGCTGGCCGACGGCAACGCGCAGTTCGAACCGCCGCGCGAGGCGAAAGGCGATGCGGCACAGCAGATCGCAGCGCTCGAAGAGCAGGCGCGCTATGCGCAGGCGATCCGGTCCAACTGCCTGCGCTGATACGGGCCGCTGATATAGGCCGCTGATACGGCCCGCGCCCAGCTTCCTTTCATCGCTCTCTTCATCCGCCAGTTAGAGGATGCAAGGCGCGTGCGCGTGCGCGTGCGCGTGCGCGTTCGTTCGCGCGCACAGCGAGCAACGCGTCGATTCATGGATGAGTGTGGGATCGCGTAACCCTCCCGCGTAGCGACCGGACTACGGCTTTGCGCTCGCCTCCTACATATCCTTCGACGTCTAAAACTTTGGAGGGCTGGGAAATTGCGAACTCGCGCAATGCGTCTTCGGTGAACAGAATTCTTCGCTGGTAATCGTTCTTCCCTGGAGCCCTGAATGATGCAAAACGACGAGGTCGATGTGCGGCTTGTCAGCCCCGATGGCCTGGCGTTCTTTACCAGGCAGTTGCGTCGACCGAGCAGGAAAATGCCACTCGTCGTGGTGCTCGTCGGCTTCATGGCCTTGCTCTTCAGCGCTGCGGCGCATGCGGACTGCAACCAGGTCGGTACCACGGTCACCTGCGCCGGACCCATTGCCGAACTGGGCTTCGTCAGCAACACCAACAACCTCACTGCCAACGTCCAAGCCGGCAGCAGAGTCGGCGCACTTGTCGGCAACGCACTCACGCTCACCGGCAGCAACGTCACGCTGACCAACGGAGGCCTCATCGACCCCAGCCTGCTGGGCCTGCTCACGGTGCTCGGCAACGGCACGTTCATCGGTAACGCGGCGCCGAGCACGGTCAGCGTCACCAACACGGGCACCGGCACCATGCGCGGCACGAGCGGCCTGCTCGGCCTGAACCTGCTCGACCTCAGCGGCATGGCGCTGGCCGTACAGAACGGCGCGGGCGGCACGACCTCGATTCGCAACGACGGCACGATCGGCTCGTTGCCACTGCTGGGCCTGACCGTGCTCGGCAGCGACATGCCGGTGGTCGCGGCCTATGGCGGCGCGACGGTGAACATGGTCAACACCGGCACCATCACCGGCCGCGCGGCCTTCCAGCCATCGGCTGCGGGCAACAGCTTCATCAACAGCGGCACCATCTCGGGCAGCGTGTCGCTGGGCGCAGGCAGCACCAACCGCTTCGCCGCGGTGACGGGGTCGAGCATCAACACTGGCGGCAGTGTGGGGCTGGGCCTCAACGTGCTCAACGTGATCGGCCTCAACATCGGCTTCGCAGGCACGGGCATCGTGGACGGCGGCGTGGGCGGCGACAACGAACTGCTGTTGCAGAACGACCTGGCCGGCACCGACCGCACTTCGGCAGGATCTGGCACGCTGCCTTCGGGCATCTACACCAACTTCAACCGGCTCACCGTCAACAGCGGCACCTGGACGCTGCCAGGCGGCCCGCGGGTCGCCGGCGCGCAGACGCTCAACGGCGGGCTCGTGCAGTTCGACAACGCCGGTGTGTTCGGCGCCGGGCCGCTGCTGGCCAACGGCGGCAACATCGCGCCGCTGGTCGCGGGCCTCGATGTTGCGACACCGATGTCGCTGGCGGGTGCAGGCATCGGCGTGCAGGGCGCGAACGATCTCACGCTGAGCGGCGTGTTGTCGGGGCCCGGCGGTGTGCGCATGAACGGGAGCGGCACGCTCACGCTCGCGGGCACCAACGACTATGCGGGCGGCACGGACCTCGCGTCCGGCACGCTGCGGCTTTCCAATGCGGGCGCGATCGGCACCGGCGCATTGCGCGCGACCGGAGGCACGCTCGACGTGCTGGCGCCGATGACGCTGACCAACGACGTGGCGCTCGGCGGCACGCTGGCCTATGGCAGCGCGTCGACGCTCACGCTGTCCGGCACGGTGTCGGGCGCAGGTGGACTCACCAAGAATGGCGCGGGTGAACTCGTGCTCGCGGGCAACAACAACTTCGCGAGCGGTGTCGCGTTGAACGCCGGCACGCTGCGGGTGGGCACGAACACGGCGCTGGGCACGGGCACGCTCACCGCAGCGGCCGGCACCACGCTCGACGCGACGGCACCGGTGGCGCTGGGCAACGTCGTCGCGCTCAACGGCGCGATGAACATCGGAGGCACGGCGCCCATCACGCTAACCGGCCCGATCGGCGGTGCGGGCTCGCTCGCCAAGAACGGCGCATCGAACCTGGTGCTCGCGGGCAGCAACAACTTCGGTGGCGGCGTCGCGCTGAATGCGGGCGGCCTCGTCGTCGGCACGAACACCTCGCTCGGCACCGGCGCGCTGACGGCCGCAGGCGGCACCACGCTCGATGCCAGCGCGCCCGTCACGCTCGGCAACG
>NZ_LYVO01000026.1 GCF_001984055.1 Variovorax sp. KK3 | reverse complement strand
ACTCCAGTCTCCCAGACCCTTCCGGGTGAACAACCTATTGAGACATCACAGCTAGGGAAAGTCGCTAAGCCCAAAAGCACCAAAGTATCAGTTCAGGCAAGCCGGCGGGTTATCCAAAAGCCCGGAATCTCGCGATTCTTAGGGGCCGGCCTCGGCCGGTTTCATTGTCTGGAGACACCATGCGTCATTCGAGATTGCTTGCCAACCTGGCCGGAACAACGCTCGCACTGTGTGCGCTGCCCGCACATGCGGTGGACCTGGTCATCGCGACCGTGAACAACGGCCACATGATCGAGATGCAGAAGCTGACCCCGGTCTTCGAAAAGGCATACCCCGACATCAAGCTGAAGTGGGTCACGCTCGAAGAAGGCACGCTGCGGCAGCGCGTCACCACCGACATCGCCACCAAGGGCGGCCAGTTCGACGTGATCACCATCGGCTTGTACGAAACGCCGATCTGGTCGAAGAAGGGCTGGCTCAAGCCGATCGCCACCGATGCGGCCTACGACGTCGACGATCTGCTGCCGGCCATCCGCACGGGCCTGTCGCACGACGGCAAACTGTTCGCCGCGCCGTTCTACGGCGAGAGTTCGATGCTGATGTATCGCAAGGATCTGGCCGACAGGGCCGGCTTTCAGATGCCCGAGCGGCCCACATGGGCGCAGGTGAAGGCGCTGGCCGGCAAGATCCACGATCCGAAGGCGGGCGTGTACGGCATCTGCCTGCGCGGCAAGCCGGGCTGGGGCGACAACATGGGGCCGATCACCACGCTCGTGAACACCTACGGAGGCCAGTGGTTCGACATGCAGTGGAAGCCGCAGATCGACACCAAGCCCTGGAAGGACGCGATCAGCTTCTACGTCGACCTGGTCAAGGCCTACGGCCCGCCGGGCGCATCGGCCAACAGCTTCAACGAAAACCTCGCGCTGTTCAACGAGGGCAAGTGCGGCATGTGGGTGGATGCGACCATCGCGGCCTCGTTCGTCAGCGATCCGAAGCAGTCGAAGGTGGCCGACAAGGTCGCCTTCGCGCAGGCGCCGACCGCCGTCACGCCCAAGGGCGCCAACTGGCTGTGGTCGTGGAACCTGGCGATACCCGCCAGCTCGACCAAGGACGATGCGGCGCAGAAGTTCATCCGATGGGCCACGTCGAAGGAATACATCCAGCTGGTCGCCAGGGAAACCGGCTGGAACACCGTGCCGACCGGCACGCGCAAGTCGACCTATGCGAGCCCCGAGTTCCAGAAGGTCGCCGGTTTCGCCGAGGCCGAGCGCAAGGCGATCGATTCGGCCAACCCGAACGACAGCACCCTGCCCAAGTCGCCTTACATCGGCGTGCAATTCGCCGCCATTCCCGAATTCCAGGCCATCGGCACGAGCGTGGGGCAACAGATGAGCGCGGCGCTGACGGGCAAGGTCACGGTCGACCAGGCGCTCAAGACATCGCAGGGCATCGCCGAGCGCGAGATGAAGAAGGCCGGCTACTACAAGTAGCACCGGCACCGAAGCCATGGCCGAGCCACCCCCTTGCAGAGAAGACCCGCAGTACCGGAACGCGGAGCTCGGCTACAGCCCGTCGTCCGAACTCGAACGGCTCGTGCGCTACGTCAGCCATGGGACGCCGTCGCCGCTGATCCGCTGGCACTACCACGACGATTACGAGATCCACCTGGTCGTGGCCACCAGCGGCAAGATGTTCGTCGGTGACTACATCGGCACGTTCGAGCCGGGCAATCTGGTGATGACGGGGCCGAAGCTCCCGCACAACTGGATATCGACCAACGCCCCGCCCGAGGGCGTCGCCTTGCGAGACCACTGCATCGTGTTCGACCGCTCGCCGATCGAACGCGCCTCGGCACTCATCTCGGAGTTGGGGGAGGTGCTGCCGCTGCTCGACCGGTGTGCGCAAGGCATCGAGTTCTTCGGCATGTCCGAATGCGCCGCCGAGTACTTCGCGCGCATCCGGGCCAGCAAGGACCTGGCGCGGCTGTCGGTGTTCCTGGACTTCCTCTCGGTGCTCGGGCAGTGGAAGGAGTTTCGACTGCTGTCGAACCCCTGGGTCGACACGGCCGACGACCCGGCCTCGATGACGCAGATCGACTCGATCGTCGGCTACATGAACGAACACTACTCGGACGCGCTGACCATGCCGCGGGTGGCCAAGCATTTCGACATCAGCAGGAGCCACTTCTCGCGGATATTTCACCGTCGCACCGGCAACACCTTTTCGAGCTTTCTCACGCAACTGCGCATCTCGAGGGCTTGCCAGTTGCTGGTGAAGTCGCAGGACCCGGTCTCGGCGATCTGCTATGACGTCGGCTTCAACAACGTGGCCAACTTCAATCGTCGCTTTCGAGATGTGAAGGGGATGACGCCCACCGCCTTTCGCAGGAAGTTCGCGGACAGCCGGTGAGCACCGGGCCATCTGCACGCACGACGATTGCTCACGCGGCCGATTCCAGGCTGACGAAATGAGGCTCCATGCGCGCACGCGACTGCAGGATGTGGCTCGCCATCGCATCGCGCGCACGCTCGGGGTCGCCCGACGAAAGCGCGGCCACGATCTCGGCATGCTCCTTGATGGCGCCTTCGGTCAGATGCGAATGAAAGCGCAGCCGGAAGAGGTGCGTGTGCGCATGCAGGCGCGACAGCGCTTCGGCGGCCAGTTCGTTCGCCGCATGGTTGGCGATCCACGAATGGAATCGGGCATCCTGCAGTGCGAACTTGCCGTAGGCCAGCTTGACGTCGTCGCCCGGGGGCTCGGCCATGGCGGCGGCGATGCGTGCCAGCTCTTCACGCAGCCCGTTGGACAGACGCTCGGCGGCGCGCGCTGCCAAGTAGGGCTCCAGCATCAGCCGCAGGTCGAACATTTCCTCGAACCGCTGCCGGCTCGGCATCGGGGCGGCGCTATATCCGATGTTGTGGGTCTTGACCACCAGGCCCACGCCCTCGAGTCTGATGAGGGCCGCGCGGATCGGCGTTTGCGACACGCCGAATTCCCGCACCAGGGCATCGATCGATATGCGGCTGCCGGGTGCGATCTTGAGCGAAATGATCTGGGACAGGAGTGCCTCGTACACCCGATCCCCCAGCGAGCCCTGATGGATGGCCTTCGGCGCATCCGAGTCGCCCTGAACAAGCAATGCTTGCACGTTGACGTCCAAGATATTCCTCCGAGATTTTGCTTGACCCGATCTTATCGCCCACCTACGATATATCAAGTCGGATTTAATATCCGATACGATTAACCGAAAGCCCCGAGAAATGAAGACCCGCGTCGCCTGGCACGAAGCCAAGGAAGTTTGCTCCCGAGCGCTAGTGAATGCAGGCGTGCCGCCCGCCCATGCGGATGTGCAGACGGAACTGCTCCTGGAAGCAGAGCTGCGCGGCCGCGCATCGCATGGTCTTCTTCGCCTGCCGCGCGTCGTCGAGCGCATCGCCAACGGCGTGAGCAATGCCTCGACCGCCGGCAAGGGCCAGTGGCGTGGCAGTTCGTTCTTCGAGGTGGATGGCGAGCAAGGTCTGGGCCCGGTCGTCGCGTTCAAAGCGATCGCGGAGATTTCCGCCAGGGCCCGCACCACCGGCATTGCCGTGGCCGCGATCCGCAACAACAACCACCTGGGCATGCTCGCGCTCTACGCCGAAAAGGTCGCTGCGCAAGGACAGATCTTGTTGGCCGTCACGACCAGCGAAGCGCTGGTCCACCCCTGGGGCGGCCGCCGAGCCTTGATCGGCACCAACCCGGTCGCCATCGGCGTTCCCGCAGAGCCCGCGCCTTTCGTGCTGGACATGGCGACCGGCCTGATCTCGATGGGCCAGGTGCACGACTACGCCAACCGCGGCCAAGCCCTCGAGCCCGGCTGGGCGCTGGATGCCGACGGCGAGCCCACGCTCGACGCGAAAGCGGCGCGCCAAGGGGCGATCGCGCCCTTCGGCGGCGCCAAGGGCTATGCGCTCGGTCTGGCGTTCGAAGTGCTGGTCGCCGCGCTCACCGATTCGGCCATGGGCGCCGAGGTCAAGGGCACGCTCGATTCGACCCAGTCCTGCAACAAGGGCGACGTGTTCATCGTGATCGAGCCGGCCCGCAGCTCGGCTGCGGGCCTGATCTCCGACTACCTGCAGACCCTCAGGGCGAGCCCGCCGGCTCGCGCCGATCGTCCCGTGCTGGTGCCCGGCGACCGGGCGCGCGAGCAGCGGGCCCGCAGCATCGAGAACGGCATGGACGTCGCGACCGAGGTCTGGCAGCGCATCGTCGCGCTGGCTGGCGACCGGCGCAGCCAGACCCCCCACGACACACCCACAGGAAACATGGAATGACTTCGCAGTTCGGCGTGATGCGCGCCCCCCAATCGATCGTGTTCGGCAACGGACAGCGGCGCGCCCTCGGCCAGGCGGTCGCGCGCCTCGGCAAGCGCACGTTGGTCTGCACCGATCAACGCTTTGCGGCGTCCACGGAAATGGCTGAAATGCTGGCCGATCTGGCTGCATGCGGCGTCGAGGCCCGGCTGTTCAGCGGCACCTTGGCCGAACTCCCCGCCTCCAGCATCGACGAGTGCGTCGAATCCTGCGGTAATTTCCGGCCCGACGTCGTGGTCGGTGTCGGCGGCGGCAGTTGCATGGACATGGCCAAGCTCGTCAGCCTGCTGCTCACGCATGGCGGCCCGCTCGACCGCTTCTATGGCGAATTCAAGGTGCCGGGGCCCATCATTCCCGTCGTGGCCATCCCGACCACGGCCGGCACCGGCTCCGAAGCGACGCCGGTGGCCGTGCTGGGCGACAGCAAGCGCGATCTCAAGGTCGGCATCTCCAGCCCCTACCTCATTCCGCACACCGCGATCTGCGATGCCGAACTCACGCTGACCTGCCCACCGGGGCTCACGGCGCTGTCCGGCGCCGATGCATTGACGCACGCCATCGAGGCCTACACGGCCGTGCGGCATCCGGTCTCGGCCGGGCTCTCGCAGGAGCGGGTCTTCGTCGGCAAGAACCTCTTCAGTGATCAGCACGCGCTCGCGGCGATCAAGGCGATCTTCGAGTATCTGCCGCGGGCCATGGCCGACGGCAGCGACCTCGAGGCGCGCGGCATGCTGATGTTCGCCTCGCTGTCGGCAGGGCTGGCCTTCGGCACCGCCGGCACGGCCGCGGCCCACGCCATCCAGTACCCGGTGGGCGCGTTGACGCACACGGCCCACGGCCTGGGCGTGGCCTGCCTGTTGCCTTACGTCATGGCCTACAACGCCGGCGCCGTGACGCCGGAGCTGGCCGCCATCGGCACCGCCATCGGCTGCAAAGGCGACGACCCCGTCGAACTCGCCATGGGTGCCATTCGCCGCACCCGCAGCCTGTGCGAAGACATCGGCATCCCCCGCACGTTGGCGGACCTGGGCCTGCCCGAGGAAAAGCTGGGCTGGGTGTCGGAGCAATCGATGCTGTCGGCACGCCTCATCAACAACAACCCCCGCAAGCTCGGTGTCGACGATGTCGCACACATCGTGCGCAATGCCCACGCGGGCGTGCACTGAGCGATCGCCACGTCACTTCGAAGAGACCCATGAACCAGAGCCCTCTGAACATCGACACGATGCCGACCGATCTTTTCATCGGCGGCGCCTTCCGGCCATCGTCGAGCGCGAAACGCATCGACGTGTACGACCCCGCGTCTGAAAAAGTGATCGCGAGCGTGGCCGATGCGACCACCGAAGATGCCCTCGCCGCGGTGGAAGCCGCTTCCGCCGCGGCAGAGGCCTGGGCCGCTACGGCGCCGCGCAAGCGCAGCACCATCCTCATGCGCTGCTTCGAGCTCATGACGCGCGATGCCGAGAAGCTGGCCCAGCTGATCACGATGGAGAACGGCAAGGCGCTCGCCGACGCGCGCGGCGAGGTCGCCTATGCAGCCGAGTTCTTCCGCTGGTATGCGGAAGAAGCCGTGCGCATCAACGGCGAGATCAGCGTGGCGCCCTCGGGCGCGGCGCGCACCATCGTGCAGTACCAGCCGATCGGCATCGCCTTGCTCATCACGCCCTGGAACTTTCCCGCTGCCATGGCGACGCGAAAGATCGGTCCCGCGCTGGCGGCCGGCTGCACCTGCATCCTGAAGCCCGCGACCGAGACGCCGCTCACGGCCTACGCCATCGCCGATCTGCTGGCGGAGGCCGGCGTGCCGGCAGGCGTGGTCAACGTTCTCACCACGTCGACAGCGGGCCGCGTGTCCAACGCAATCCTCGACGACCACCGCGTGCGCAAGCTGTCGTTCACGGGGTCAACCGAAGTGGGCCGCGTGTTGCTGCGCAAGGCCGCCGATTCGGTCATCAACTGTTCCATGGAACTTGGCGGCAATGCGCCCTTCGTGGTGTTCGACGATGCGGACATCGACGCAGCCGTCGAGGGCGCCATGATCGCCAAGATGCGCAACGGCGGCGAGGCATGCACGGCGGCGAACCGCTTCTACGTGCAACGTGGCGTGGCCGATGAATTCAGCCGGCGCCTGGCCGAGCGCATGGGCGCCCTGGTCACCGACGATGGGCTGAAGGACGGCACGCAGTGCGGGCCCCTGGTCAACAAGGCTGCGGTAGAGAAGGTCGGCGCGCTGGTGGACGACGCCCGCAAGAAGGGCGCGCGCGTGTTGACCGGCGGCAACGCGCCACAGCGCAAGGGTTTCTTCTACATGCCCACCGTGCTGGCGGACGTCGCGCCAAACTCGGACCTGCTGGGCGAGGAGATCTTCGGCCCGGTCGCACCCATCGTGGCCTTCGACACCGAGGCCGAGGCCATCCGGTTCGCGAATGCGACCGAGTACGGGCTGGTGGCTTATGTCTACACCCGTGACCTTGCCCGTGGGCTGCGTGTCTCCGAACGCATCGAAAGCGGCATGATCGCGCTGAACCGCGGCCTGGTGTCCGATCCCGCCGCCCCTTTCGGCGGCGTGAAGCAGAGCGGACTGGGACGCGAGGGCGCCCACCATGGGCTGCTCGAGTTCATGGAAGCCAAGTACATCTCCACCAACTGGTCTTGAACGACATGACGATTCCATCCGCCGGTGATGCCGCTGCCACGCTGCCAGCACAACTGCTGGCTTCGGCGCGCGACGAACTCGCGCCGGGCGGCCGCCTGCGCGTCGGCGTGGTCCATGCGCCGGAAGCGTCGACTTTCTTCGTCGCACGCGACGAGGCGGGCAAAGTGCGAGGCGTGACCGTGGACCTGGGGCTGCATCTGGCGAGCGAACTCGGCCTGGACGCCGAGATCGCGAGTTTTCCAAACTCCGGCGAACTCACCGATGCGATCGAACAGGGCGCCGTCGACCTGGGATTCATGCCGGTCGACGAGGAGCGGCGCCGACGCCTGGCTTTCGGCCCCGCCTATTTCCTCATCGAGAGCACGGCGCTCGTGCGTGGCAACGCGCCGTTCCACGAGGTCATGGACCTGAACCGGCCCGGCGTGGTCGTGGCGGGCATCGCGAACACGACCACCGTGCGCAACGCGGCGCGCGTGCTCGACGCCGCCAGCGTCGTGTCGATTCCCGACGTGGCCGCGGCGGTGCGCGCGGTGGACGAAGGACAGGCCGACGCGCTCGTGCTGTCGCGCGACGTGCTGCTCAACTATCAGCGCTTCATCGCGGGCTCACGGGTGCTAGACGGTCGGCTGCATGCCACCGGCATCGCGGTGGGGCTGCAGAAAGGCAAGCCGGCGGCCCTGGAGTGCCTGCAGCAACTGATGACGCGGGCCATCGCTGGTGGAACGGTCCGCCGCATCTTCGACCTGCACGGCTTCGAGCGCGAGCCCGTCGCCGCCGTGGAAGACATCGAGCAGCACTGACTCCAAGGGCAATGGCATGGTTTCTGCTGGGTAGTCTCGCGAGAAAGAATCGTATCCAATATCGTATTTTTTGATCGCCTTCGGTGCATGTCGAGCATTTCGCGCATGCGCAGGAGTCAGTTGGGCCAAGGCAGCACGCCTGGGCCCGGTATGGCAAGCAAAGGGCACCGCACAGGTGCCACACGGAAAGAGAACCCGATATGAAGCGTTCAATGTTTGTGCGTGCGGCCGCCCTGGCTGCCCTCCTCGGTACCAGCCTGTTTGCGCAAGCGCAGTCCACGTCGACCCTGCAAACGGTCAAGTCCCGCGGCACCCTGATCGCGGGGGTGCGCTTCGACTCGCCGCCCTATGGCTTCGTCGACGCCGCCGGCAAGAACATCGGCTTCGACGTCGAGTTCGCCGAGGACATCGCCAAGCGCCTGGGTGTCAAGTTGGAGCTGGTGCGCGTCACCGGGCAGTCGCGGATTCCCACGCTGACGGCCGGCAAGGTCGACATGCTGATCGCAGCCATCACCAAGACCGCCGAACGCGAAAAGGTGATCGACTTCACCACCACCTACGTGACGGACGGCAGCGCAGTCGTCGTTCGCAAGGGCAGTCCGATCCGCACGCCCTCCGACCTGAACGGCCGCGCGGTGAGCTTCGTGCAGGGCACGACCGCCGATGCGGGGCTGAAGGAACAGGCGCCCCAGGCGGTGGTGACGAAGTTCCAGGAGTACCCGGCCGCCTTCCTCGCCTTCCAGCAAGGCGTGACCGAGGCCTTCATCGGCCAGGCTCTCGGCCTGGACCAGTACATCAAGACCGACCCCAGCAAGTACGAAGTGCTGCCCAAGCTCGTGATCGTGGACCCCATCGCCATCGGCGTGCGCAAGGGCGACGACGAGTGGCGCACCGCGCTCGACGGGCAGCTCAAGGCGATGGTGGCGGACGGAACCTGGGATCGCATCATCAAGAAATACGTGAGCACACCGGTCGAGAAGCCGAAGTTCTGACGGCGCGGCAGCAACGGGTCATAACGTGCAATTCGACTGGAAATTCCTGGCCGATCCACGCCTCGCAGAGGCGCTGATCGCCGGCCTCAAGACCACCGTCGTGCTCAGCCTGTGCAGCGCCGCGGGCGCGCTGCTCATCGGCATCGTCCTCGCGACCTGCCGCGTCGGTGGACCGCGCATCGTGCAGCGCGCCGCGCGCGGCTACATCGACGTGGCGCGCAACGTGCCGCTCATCATCACGATGTTCTTCTTCTACTTCGGGCTGACCAACCTGTTCCCGCCCATGGAGTACGGCTTGCTGCGCACGCCGCATCTGGCGATGGTCGTCACGATCGTCGCCATCGCGCTGGTCGAAGGCGCCTTCGTCGCCGAGGTGCTGCGACAGGGCGTCGAATCGGTGCCGGTGGGGCAGCTCGAAGCCGCGGCGGCGTGCGGCATTCCGGGCCCCACCATGTACCGGCACGTGGTCATTCCGCAGCTGCTGCCGCTGGTGTTGCCCGGCCTGTCGAGCGAGATGGTCAACGTCATCAAGGGATCGACCTTCGCCATGACCATCAGCGTCATGGACCTCATGTGGCAGGGCCAGAACCTGGAGTCCGAAACCTTCAAGGGGCTGGAGATCATGACCGCCGTAAGCGTCGTCTACTTCCTGCTCTCCTTCGCCACCATCGGCGTGTTCCGGTTGTTCGAAAGGCTGGCGAAATCGCCGGTGCATCGTTGATATGGTCATCCTCGACAACCTCCGATTCCTGCTGCTGGGCACCTTTCCGAACGGGCCCATCGGCGGGCTTGCGCTGACCGTGCTGCTGTCGCTGTTCGTGGGCGCAGGTGCCTTCTGCTACGGCGTGATGATCGCGGCGCTCTCGCTGTCGTCGTCGCGCTGGATCGCCGGCACCACGCAACTGGTGACTACGCTCGTTCGCAGCCTGCCTTCGCTGGTGTTCCTGTTCTGGCTGTACTTCCTGCTGCCTGCGATCCTCAACGTGCAATTCACGCCGCTGCAAAGCGCGGTCATCGCCCTGTCGATCTACCAAGGGTCGTTCATCGGCGAAGACCTGCGGGCCGGCCTGCTGGCGGTGGCGCGTGGCCAGCGCGAAGCCGGCGCCGCCACGGGTCTGAGCCCGGTGCAGATCTTCCTGCACATCCGGCTTCCCCAGGCCGTGCGTGCCACCGTTCCGGCCCTGGTCAACCGCTACATCAACCTCTTCCTCTACACCTCGACGGCGTCGGTGGTGGGCGTGCTGGAGTTCACCGGCACCGTCACGCTGGTGAACAACCGCCTGCTGACCCATCCGATCCAGATCTTCGGCTTCGCAGCCCTGGTGTACTTCGTCTTCTGCTATGCGATCGCGAGCTTCGGCCGCTACCTCGAAGGCCGCTGGAACTGGGCGCCGAAGATTACCCGGTCGCAGAAGGCCGTCTGAGCGCACCCGAGTCAACGCCGTATGAAACGCCCATCCGCATCCGACACCCCCATGACCCACAACCAAGACGACGCCGACAAGCCCGTGATCGTGCGCATGCGCAACGTGAACAAGTTCTACGGCAGCCACCAAGTCCTCACCGACGTGAGCCTCGAGGTCGCCCAAGGCGAGGTCATCGTCGTGTGCGGGCCGTCGGGCTCCGGCAAGAGCACCTGCATCCGCTGCATCAACCAGCTCGAACCCATCCAGTCGGGCGAGATCGTGGTGTTCGGCGAGCCCATCGACACGTCCCGCGCCGGGCTGTCGCGCCTGCGGACCAAGGTCGGCATGGTGTTCCAGCAGTTCAACCTCTACCCGCACAAGACGGCGCTCGAGAACGTGATGCTGGCGCCCATGAAGGTCAAGAACCTGACACGCCCGCAGGCCGAGGAGATCGGCATGAAGCTGCTCACGCGGGTGGGGCTGGGCGCGAAGGCGCAGGCGTATCCGGCCTTCCTGTCGGGCGGACAGCAGCAGCGCGTGGCCATCGCCCGCGCGCTGGCGATGCAGCCCGCGGTGATGCTCTTCGACGAGCCGACCTCCGCGCTCGACCCCGAGATGATCCAGGAAGTGCTCGACGTGATGATCTCGCTGGCCAAGGACGGCATGACCATGATCATCGTCACGCACGAGATGAACTTCGCGCGCCGCGTCGCCGACCGCGTCGTCTTCATGGACGCCGGCAAGGTGCTGGAAGTCGCGCCGCCGGAGCAGTTCTTCTCGAACCCGCGGGAGGAGCGCGCCAAGCAATTCCTCTCGAAGATCCTTTCGCATTGAGTTTCCACCGAGTTGCCATTGGGTTCCCAACTGAATTCGCACCGAAGACCGAACGACATGAAAGCCATCACCATCCACGAGACATCCCCTCACCGCGCCCTGCGCTGGGGCGAGGCGCAGAGCCCCGCACCCAAGCCCGGCGACCTGCTCGTCGCGGTTCGCGCCGCGGGCCTCAACCGGGCCGATCTACGGCGGGCGGTGTCGCACTTCGCGGCGACCGAAAAGAGCACCGCCGTGGCCGCCGCAGGCCTCGAGTTCGCCGGCGAGGTGATCGCGGTGGGCGCGGAGGTGCAGGGCTTCGCCGTGGGCGACCGGGTCATGGCGATGAGCAGCGGCGCCTTTGCCGAGCAGGTGGTGGTCGACTACCGCTTCGCCGCGCACGTGCCGCCGTCCATGGACTGGACGGCCGCGGCGTCCATTCCCGTGTCCTTCATCACCGCGCACAACGCGCTGGTGACGGCGGGTGGATTCACCGCCGGCGAGACTGTGCTGGTGCAGGCCGCGAGCAGCGCGGCCGGCATCGCCGCCGTGCAGATCGCCAAGGTGCTCGGCGCCTCGAAGATCTTCGGCACCGCCGGCAACGCCGAGAAGCTGGCCCGCCTGCGCACGCTGGGCTGCGACGTGGCGATCAACTACCGCAGCGACGACGTCGCCGCCATGGTGAAGGAAGCGACCGGCGGCGCTGGCGTGCAGGTCATCGTCGACCTGGCGGGCGGCAACACCTTGTCGCGCTCGATGGATGCGGCCGCGGTCCATGCGCGGCTGGTGCTGGCAGGCCGGGTCGCCGGCGCGGAATCGACGATCAGCGTCGACGAGTTCTCACGCAAACAGTTGCGCATGGTCGGCGTCACCAACCGCACCCGCACCATCGAAGAACGCTGGCGCGTGGCCGCGCAGTTCAAGCATGACCTGATGCCTGCCTTGCAGAGCGGTGCCCTGGTGCCGGTGGTGGACAAGGTGTTCCCCATGCAGGACGCGGAGTCGGCCTACGCGTACATGGAAAGCAACGTGCATTTCGGAAAGATCGTGCTCGCGACGTGATCGCGTCGCAGCCGTCGAACCCCAGTCAAGAAACCGAGGACATCATGGAATTCATCCAGGAAGCGGCACGGATCATTGCTGAGAACAGGCTCTCGCTCTCGCGGCTCCCGGCGTTGCCGCCGGAGGTGCGCCCCGACGACCTGGACAGTGCCTACCGCGTGCAGGATGCGCTGCACGAGAAGCTCACGCCGCACCTGGGCCCGCTGGTGGGCTACAAGATCGGCTGCACCAGCGAGATCATGCAGCGCTACCTGGCCATCCCCCACCCTTGCGGTGGCGCGCTCTACGCCAAGCGCCTGCTTGAGAGCGGCGTGCAGTTGAAGGCGGCGGATTTCGTGCGGCTGGGTGTCGAATGCGAGATCGCCGTGAAGATGGGCGCGGACCTGCCGGCCAGCGGCGCACCCTACACGGCCGACACGGTGGCAGACGCAGTCGAGTGCTATTACCCCGCGATCGAATTCGTCGACGACCGCTACGTCGAATGGGAGACGCTGGGCGCACCGACGCTGATCGCCGACGACTTCTTCAGTGCCGGCCTGGTGCTCGGCGAGCCGGTGTCCCGATCGAACGCGCCCGACCTGCAGGCGGTGGTCGGGCGTGCGCTCATCAATGGGGTCGAGGCATCGCGCGGCACGGGTGCCGACGTGCTCGGGCACCCGCACAACCCGCTGGCCTGGCTTGCCAACCACCTGGCCGCGCGCGGGCAGATGCTGCGCAAGGGCGACACGGTGACGGTCGGCAGCGTCGTCAAGACGATCTGGCTCAACGCTGGCGACGAGGCCCGCATGGAGTTCGACGGACTGGGCAGCGTGTCGCTGAAGCTGAACTAGCCGACCTTCCTGCGCTGCCCCGACGTGCCCCGCCGCGCGCCACCGTGCCGGAGGGGAGAGCTTTGCCTGAATTTCACGAGGAACCATCCACATGCCACAACTCGCTCACAGGGCCACTGCCATCCGGCCTTCTCCCACCATCGCCATGAACGCCCGTGCCTCCGAGATGGCACGCGGAGGGCGCGACGTGATTCCGCTGAGCCTCGGCGAGCCGGACTTCCACACGCCCGACAACGTCAAGGAAGCCGGCATCGCCGCGATCCGACGCGACTTCACCAAGTACACGCCGACCGACGGCTACGCGCAGGTCAAGAAGTCGATCGCCGCCAAGCTCGCGCGCGAGAACGGCATGACCTGCACGCCCGACCAGATCGTGGTGGGCGGCGGCGCCAAGGTCATCATCCTCGCCGCGGTGCTGAGCATCGTGAATCCGGGCGACGAGGTGGTGATTCCTGCGCCCTACTGGGTGACCTATCCCGACCAGGTCGAGCTCGCCGGCGGCAAGCCGGTGTTCGTCGAGGGCAAGGAGGCCACCGGCTTCAAGGTGACGCCGGAGGACCTGGCCGCTGCACTGACACCCCGCACCCGGGCCATCATCTTCAATTCGCCGAGCAATCCGTCGGGTGCGGTCTACACGGCCGAAGAAATCAAGGCGTTGGCGGCCGTGCTCGCGCCCTACCCGGAGGTGTGGATCGTCACGGACGAGCTCTACGAGCACCTGACCTTCGACGGCAAGCGGGCCGTCTCCTTCGGCGAGGCGGCGCCCGAGCTGCTGGACCGGGTGATCACGATCAACGGCTTTTCCAAGGGCTACGTCATGACCGGCTGGCGGCTCGCTTTCGCCGCCGGGCCGCGCGCGATCATCAAGTCGATGTCCGACCTGCTGAGCCAGCTGACGGGCAGCCCCAACAGCATCGCGCAGGCCGCGGCCGTGGAAGCGCTCGACGGCGACCAGGGCTTCATCGCCGCGAACCGCGCCACCTTCCAGGCGCGGCGCGATCTGGTGGTGGACGCCATCAACCGCATTCCCGGGCTGTCGTGCCTGCGGCCGGCCGGCACCTTCTACGTCTACATCAACTGCGGTGGCTGGCTCGACAAGACCACCCAGGCCGGCAGGCGGCTCGGCAGCGACATCGACGTGGCCGAAGCGCTGCTGGACGAGGCGGAGCTGGCGACCGTGCCAGGAACGGTGTTCGGCCTGAGCCCGTTCTTCCGGATCTCCATCGCGCTGGAGCAGCCGCTGCTGCTCAAGGCCATGGAGCGCCTTTCCGCATTCGCCGCAGCGTTTCGCTGACGAGAAGAAGCAGCGCTCAGCGCGCCGCCGCGCCCGGCAGGCTCTTCAAGTACACGTAGAGCGCGCGCACGTCGGTGTCGTTCATCGCCGCGAGCGAGCCGAAGGGCATGACCGCGACCGGCGTGCCGTCGGGCCGCTTGCCGGTCTTGAACATGCGTGCGAACGATTCGGCATCGGCGTAGCGCGACATCGCGTTGCCATCGCCGGGCGTGAGCTTCGCGGCCGCCGGCCAGTCGGGCGGCCCGCCCGGCACCTTGCCGCCTTCCAGCTTCGCGCCGTGGCAGCCCAGACACATGTTGGCCACGTAGGCGCCGTGCTGCACGTTCACGCCTTCGGCGACCGGGCGGGCCGGCGGCAGGGCGTGGTCGATCTTGCCGGCGGCGTCGTGGATGAAGCCGTAGCCGTACATCGCTCGCACTGGCAGGGGCAGGTCGACCACCGCCGCGCCGCCCTCGGCCGGCGGCAACTGGCGGACGTAGGCGACCAGCGCGGCCAGGTCGTCGTCGGTCAGGCGGTTGTAATCTTCGCTGGGCATCACCATCAGCGGGCGGCCGCCGGGCGCGATGCCGTGGCGGATGGCGCGCACCCAGTCTTCCGGCTTGTAGCCGGCCACCACGTTGCCGGCGCCGGGGGTGATGTTGGGCCCGGCGATGCGCATGCCTTTGCCGTCGTCGAGGAACATGTGGCCGTTGCCCTTGGCGCCATGGCAGTCCACGCAACCGCGCGAGGCGAACAGATAGCGGCCGCGCTCGATGGCGGCGGAATCGTTCTGGAAAGCCACCGGCTGCACGGCGACCTCGATGTGCCGCTGCATCTTGCGGCGGGCGAACTGGTCGCCCGCGAAGAGCGCGGCGGCGGACAGCAGGAGCAGGACGATCAGCGCGATCGCGGCGCGCCGGAACCAGCGGCGCGACGTGCTCATCGCGACACCTCCGCGCGTTGCCGCGGCGCGCGCGAGAGCTTCTGCGCGATCAGGCCCGCCGCCATCTTCAATTGAAGCCGCAGCCGCGGCTTGTGCCCCCAGGTGCTGGTGACGCTGGTGTGCTGCGTGTCCCAGCCCTCGGGCTCGATGCTGCGCGTGCCGGCGCCGATCTCGAAGTCGAAGCCCGAGGGCGTGGCGCCGTAGAACGAGAAGGTGCCGTCCGGATCGGGGTGCTGGCCCAGCTCGAGCGACAGCGGCACCTTGTGGCGCTGCGCGCGCTCGAAGGCGATGCCGATGTCGGCCAGGCGCTCGGCCTGCAGCATGAAATGGTGGATGCGCTTGGACAGGGGCATGTCGAACAGCGCGATGGAATGGTGGCGGCGGTTGCAGTGCAGGAACACGCCTCGGATGTCCATCGGCCCGACGCGGGTGGCGAGCCGTTCGGTTACGCCGAAGCCCAGCAGGCGATAGAAGGTTTCCATCGCATCCAGATCGTGCGACACCAGCACGGCATGGCCCAGGCCTGCCTCGCCGGTGTGAAAGCCATCGGGAAAGGCCTGCGACGCGAAGGGCGCCGGTGCGCGGTCCATGCCGATGAACAGCTCGATCGTGTTGCCGGCCGGGTCGGCGCAGCGGTGCAGGCGCTGCACGCGGCGGGACGCGTGCAGATGCGCGTCGGCGTGCTGAACCGTGATGCCGGCCTCGCGCAGGCGCGCCAGAAGGCGATCGAGCGCGGCCGCGTCGCCGCATTCGAGCCCGATCGCCGCCAGGTCGTCGGACGGGCCTTCGCGCACGATCAGCCGTTGCGCCGCTTCGTCCAGTTGCCAGCCGTGGCTGCCGTCGACGTTGGCGACGGGTGCTTGCAGGCCCAGCATGTGGTGGCAGAAGTCGGCCCACCGGGTGGGGCGGCGCACTTCGAAGACCAGATAGCCGAGGCGGAGGTCGGGGCACATGGCAAACTCGCTTTCGTTGGATGTTCTGATCAAAAATGGTCGCTGTGTCTAAAAATGAATGATGCTGTGAATTTCGGGACGCCGTCCATACCACTTTTGCCAGATGCCCTGGCCGAAAGTGTGTGGCGGCCGCGCCCCGGGCTGCTCAAGCGCGAGCGCACGCGCTTGCAACTGGTGCAGGCGGCGATCCGGGTGTTCGCGGCGCGCGGCATCGCGGGCGCCACCATGCAGGAGCTGGCCGCCGCGGCCGGCATGACGACCGGGACGGTCTACAACCACTTCAAGACCAAGGAAGAGGTGGCACGTGCGGTGGCGCTGCTGCTGGCCGACACGCTGTGCCGCCGCATCGGCGACAGCCAGCAGGGCATCGACGAGGGCGCGCAGCGCATGGCGATCGGCAACCAGCGCTACATCTGGCTGGCCGAGCAGAGCCCGGCCTGGACGCTGATGATGCTGGACGTGGCGATCGCGGCGCCCGAGCTGCTGCTGGAGATCGGCCAGTACACGCTGGCCGACCTGCGGCTGGGCGTGAAGCAGAAAGCCTTTCGCATTCCCGGCGAGGCGGCGGCGCTCGACCTGATCAACGGCACCATCAGCCAGGCGATGCGCAGCGTGGCGCTCGGCCTGGTGCCGCGGCATCACGGCCGCGACGTGGCGACCTGCGTGCTGCGGGGGCTGGGCATGGACGCGGCGGCTGCGAAGGAGGTGGCGCACCGGCCACTTCCGCCCTTTCCGCCATTTCCGCCCTTCCCCGCTGCTCCGCCTTCCTCGTCCAAGGCCGCAACGACTGCGGCCGGCACGTCCCGGGTCGCGGCGAAGAAAGCCCGGCGGGGCTAGTGCTGTCGGCCTCGAGGCGCCGGGTCGAGGTCGTCGGCCGGGGCCTCGTCGCGCCCGCCGCTCCAGCCCAGCAGCTCGGCCAGCCGGCGCACGATCCAGCGGCTTTCGGCGGCGGAGACACCCGCCTCGGGCGTCGTCAGGCCCGCATGGATGCGGCCGAGGATCTCGTTTTCATCGGGCACTTCCACGTGGTTCAGCACCTGGGCATGGCCGACCAGGTGGTTGGCCAGGTCCTCGCAGATCTCGTAGCGCACGCGGATGGTCGCCATCGGCTCGGTCAGCCTCTGGCGCGCGTCGGTGTAGAGCGCGAAGAACGAAGGCGGGATGTGGATCTGGTTGTCGTCGGACATGAAAGCGCGAGCCCGGGGCGGGCGGTCACCATGAAATGAAAAACGCGCCCGGGAAGGGCGCGTCATCGCTTGCTGCCGGAGGCCGGCCGGGCTCAGCCGCCCTTCTTGGCCCGCTTGCCGGGGTTCTTCTTGCTGCGGGTCGCGGTGCCGCGCTCGAGGCTGATCTTCTGGCCGCCACCCGTCCTGGGGAGCGTGTAGCCGGCAACGGGAACGGGCTTGGGAGAGGCCTTGCGGTCGGCCTCGGTGCGGATCTTCTGGGTCATGAAGGGCTCGGTTGAAAAATGGGGAAAGGCCGACATTAGGCCACATCGGCCAGCAGCCGGACCTTGACGGACCGGCCCTTGACGCGGCCGGTGGACAGCCTGTGGGCGGCTTCGCGCGCGATGCGCCGGTCGACCGCCACGTACGTGGAGAACTCGTTGATGCTGATCTTGCCGACCTGCTCGCGGGTGAAGCCGGCCTCACCGGTCAGTGCGCCCAGCACGTCGCCGGCGCGGATCTTGTCTTTTCGGCCGCCGGCGATCTGCAGGGTGGCCATGGGCGGCAGCAACGGGCCTTCGTCGTCTTGCGCAGCCAGCTCGGCGAGCGGATGCCATTCGGACGGGCGGCCCTGCAGCTGCTCGATCTTGCCGACGCGGCCCATCTCGTCCAGGCTGGCCAGGCTGAGCGCCAGGCCGTCGGCGCCGGCCCGGCCCGTGCGGCCGATGCGGTGGATGTGCACTTCGGCGTCGGGCGTGACGTCGACGTTGATCACGGCTTCGAGCTGCGCGATGTCGAGCCCGCGCGCGGCCACGTCGGTGGCCACCAGCACGGAGCAACTGCGGTTGGCGAACTGCACCAGCACCTGGTCGCGCTCGCGTTGTTCGAGCTCGCCGAACAGGGCCAGCGCGCTGAAGCCCTCGGCCTGCAGCACCTCCACCAAGTCGCGGCACTGCTGCTTCGTGTTGCAGAAGGCCAGGGTACTTTGGGGGCGGAAGTGCTTGAGCAACCGGCCCACGGCATGCAGGCGCCCGTCGTCGACCACCTCGTACCAGCGTTGGCGGATGCGGCCTTCCTCGTGCTGCGCCTCCACGGCGATCTGCTGCGGGTTCTTCATGAACTGCGCGGCGAGCTTCGCGATGCCCTCGGGGTAGGTGGCGGAGAACAGGAGCGTCTGGCGATCCTTGGGGCACTGGCGCGCGACTGCGGCGATGTCGTCGAGGAAGCCCATGTCGAGCATGCGATCGGCTTCGTCGAGCACCAGCGCGTTGAGCGCTTCGAGCTTCAGGCTGCCGCGCGACAGGTGATCGAGGATGCGGCCCGGCGTGCCGACCACCACGTGCGCGCCGTGCGCCAGGCTGGACAGCTGCCCGCGCAGCGCAACGCCGCCGCAGAGGGTGACCACCTTGATGTTTTCCTCGGCGCGGGCGAGGCGGCGGATTTCGACCGTGACCTGATCGGCCAGCTCGCGCGTCGGGCACATCACGAGCGACTGCACGTCGAAGCGGCGGGGTTGCAGTCGGGCCAGCAACGCCAGGGCGAAGGCGGCGGTCTTGCCGCTGCCGGTCTTGGCTTGTGCGATGAGGTCGTTGCCGGCGAGCGCGACGGGCAAACTGGCCGCCTGGATCGGCGTCATCTGCAGGTAGCCGAGCTGCTGCAGGTTCGCCAGGACGGGCGGCGCGAGCGGCAGCGTCGCGAAGTCGACGGCGTGGCGGGTCACGGGAACAGGGGAGACGCGATCAACGGCGCGGGCCGTTGTTGCCGCCGGTGGGCGGCGGGCCACGGCGCTCGAGGTGGCGGAAGGTGATGCGGCCCTTGGTCAGGTCGTAGGGCGACAGCTCGAGCGAGACCTTGTCGCCGGCCAGGATGCGGATGTGGTGCTTGCGCATCTTGCCGCCGCTGTAGGCGATCAGCTGATGGCCGTTGTCGAGCGTGACGCGGTAGCGGGAGTCGGGCAGCACTTCCGTGACTGCGCCGTTCATTTCGATCAGTTCTTCCTTGGGCATGCGGACCTCTGAATGTTGCTTGGATACTCGAATCGGGCGCCTGCGCACCGCGACGCCGCGATGCGTAAGAGACAGTGAGAGGGTGCGGGCCCGGCCGGGATCTGGCGCCCACCGGAGCGGACAGCGCGCCCTGTTCGCTTCAACGGAGTACGAAGGCCCCACGACGACAGCGCGAGGCCGGCTGGTGATTTGCCCCGGGGCACCCGGGTCAGCCGGAAAGTGACGAAATGCTTCGTCGGCGATCGAAACGAACCCCGCATTCTAACCGCACTGGCATGACAGTTGCTCGGCACGTCTGCATACGGACGACAGGCCACGGCGCCCCTTGCGGCCGGGCCGCGCGCGGCGCACCATCTGAGGCGTCACCGTTCCAAGGAGCGCGGCCATGAATGATCGAGTATCGAGCGAGCGGCTGCGGGTGCTCCTTGCCGGCATCTTCTGGCTGTTCCTGTTGGCCGCGGTGCCATGGGCCATGGCGGCCACGCCGCCCCAGCCCGATCCGGCATCGTCTTCGCAGATCCAGGCCCTGCAGCGCGCCGGAGATGCGGTGGTCTCGCTGCGCATCACTGCCACCGAAGGAGCCGCGTCGGCGGAGTCGCTCGGCGCGCGACGCTCGGGCTCCGGCGTGGTGATCGGCCCCGACGGACTGATCCTCACCATCGGCTACCTGCTGCTGGAGGCCGAGAGCATCGAGGTGATCACCCAGGACGACCGCACCTTGCCTGCGCGCCAGGTCGCTTACGACCTGGCCACCGGCTTCGGCCTGCTGCGCACGCTGGTGCCCCTGCGCGGCATCCAGCCCGTGCCGCTGGCCGGCGTGGGCGGGCTCACGCCGGGCGAGCTGCTGCTGGCCGCCACCGGCAGCAACAGCGGCACCGAGGTCGGCTTCACCCGGCTGCTGGGCGTGCGGCCCTTCTCGGGCTATTGGGAATACCACATCGAGTCGGCCCTCTTCACCAGCCCGCCGATTCCTTCGCACAGCGGCGCACCGCTCTTCAACCGCAACGGCGAGCTGCTGGGCATCGGCAGCCTGTTCGTGCTCGAGTCGGTGCCGGGGCAGACGAGCCCGACGCCCGGCAACATGTTCGTGCCCGTGGAGTTGCTGCGTCCGGTGCTCGGCGAACTGCAGGCCAACGGCCACACACGCGCGAGCGTGCGGCCGTGGCTCGGCTTGTCCTCGTCGGAGCGCGACGGCCACGTGCAGATCGTGCGCGTCGACCGTCGCGGGCCGGCGCTGGCCGCCGGCATCCAGCCCGGCGACGTGGTGCTGGAGGTCGACGGCGTGGGCGTGGCCACGCTCGAGGCTTTCTACAAGCAGCTCTGGAAGCGCGCCGCGCCCGATGCCGAGGTGGAACTCACGGTGCAGCAGGGCTCGGAGACGCGCAAGGTGCGCGTGCAGGCGGTCGACCGCATGAAGACGCTGAGCAAGCCGGCCGGCATTTGATCGGGTCGCTTCAGCCCGCGATGCCGAGCATGCGGCGGTTGGCGGCCTGGTCCACGCCGCCGGCCGCGAAGTCGTCGAAGGCCCGGTCAGCCACGCGGATGATGTGGTCGGCGATGAACTTCGCGCCTTCGCGCGCGCCGTCCTCGGGATGCTTGAGGCAGCACTCCCATTCGAGGACGGCCCAGCCCGGGAAGTCGTAGGCCGCCAGCTTGGAGAAGATGGCGCCGAAGTCCACTTGGCCGTCGCCCAGCGAGCGGAAGCGGCCTGCCCGCTGCAGCCAGGGCTGGAAGCCGCCGTAGACGCCCTGCTTGCCGGTCGGGTTGAACTCGGCGTCCTTCACGTGGAAGATCTTGATGCGCTCGTGGAAGTGGTCGATGTAGGTCAGGTAGTCGAGCTGCTGCAGCAGGAAGTGGCTGGGGTCGTAGAGCAGGCAGGCACGGCGATGGTGGTCGACGCGGTCGAGGAACATCTCGTAGGTCACGCCGTCGTGCAGGTCTTCGCCGGGATGGATCTCGTAGCAGACGTCGACACCGGCCTCGTCGAAGGCGTCGAGGATCGGCCGCCAGCGCCGGGCCAGTTCGTCGAAGGCCTCGTCGATCAAGCCCGGCGGCCGCGGCGGCCACGAATAGAGATAAGGCCAAGCCAGCGCACCCGAAAACGTCGCATGTGCCGTGAGCCCCAGGTTGGCCGATGCCTTGGCCGCCAAAAGCAGCTGTTCCACCGCCCACTGCTGCCGCCGTACCGGGTCGTTGCGCACTTCAGGCGCCGCGAAGCCATCGAAGCCCGCGTCGTAGGCCGGATGAACGGCCACCAGCTGACCCTGAAGGTGGGTCGACAGTTCGGTGATGCGGATGCCATGGCGTGCCAGCGTGCCCTGCACTTCGTCGCAGTAGGTCCGGCTTTCGGCGGCCTTGCGCAGGTCGAACAGGCGCGCGTCCCAGCTCGGAATCTGCACGCCCTTGTAGCCCAAACCTGCAGCCCAGCCGCCGATGGCGTCGAGCGAGTCGAAAGGGGCAGTGTCGCCCGCGAACTGGGCCAGGAAAATGGCGGGGCCCTGGATGGTCTTCATTCGGTCTCCTGATCTTGGGGCGCATGATGGCGCAGGCGCATCCTAGCTGTGCGGTCCTGTCCGACAAACGTGCGGGGCGGGCTGTCCACTGGACAAGTGCCCGGAACGTTCCAGAATATTCCTACTGTTCGTCTTGATCGCGATGTCACAAACCGTTTCCGGCCGGCTCAAGATCGGCCTCTCCGCCTGCTTCTCTCATGCCGACCCGGATCGGTCCTTGTTCACCAACAAGACGCTCCAATACGTCGAGCAGTCGATCGCGCATTGGCTGATGTCGGCCGGCGCCATGGTGGTGATGGTTCCCTGCCCCACGGGCGAGACCGCACGCGGCGACACCAAGCTCTCGCATTACGCCGAGTGGCTCGATGGCGTGGTCATGCACGGCGGAGCCGACGTTTGGCCCGGCAGCTACGGCGAGGTGCCGCTCAAGGACGCGTGGATCGGCGACCGCATCCGCGACCTCTACGACCTGGCGCTGGTCGAAGCCTTCGAGCAGGCCGGCAAGCCCATCTTCGGCGTCTGCCGCGGACTGCAGCTCATCAACGTGGCCTTCGGCGGCACGCTCTACCAGGACATCGAGGCGCAGCATCCCAACGCGCTTCGGCACCGCGACCCCGTGACCTACGACCAGAACTTCCACGAGATCGGCATCGTGCCCGGCACGCGGCTGTCGAAGCTGTACCCGGGTGTGGAGCGGGCCCGGGTCAACAGCATCCACCACCAGGGCGTGAAGGATCTCGCGCCCAACTTCGAGGTCGAGGCTTGGAGCGTGCCCGACCACGTGCCGGAGGCGATCCGCCGCAAGGACGGCCGCGGCCGCAGCTACATCTCGGCCACCCAATGGCACCCGGAGTTCCACAAGTACGGCAGCACCGAAACGGTGGACGACACAGCCATCCTCGAAGACTTTCTCTGGGCCTGCGCGACCGCCAAGGTCAGCCCGCGGGGGCCGCTGCGCAGCGCGCCCGGACGCATCCGCAACCGCGCCGCGCGGCTGCTGCGCCAGGCACTGCTGATGCGCTGAACGCGGCCGCGGCGGCGCATCGACGCCGCGAAGATCAGTCGCGCGACGAGCGGTTGCGCGTGTTGCTGACGCCCGCGTCGATGGTTCCGAACACGGTGATGCCGCTGCTGCCGCTGCCGGCCGTGCTGCCGGCGTCGCCACCGCCCCGCGACGACGCACAGCCGGCCGTCAAGCCAAGCGCCATCGCGAGACAGAGGGCGGGAACAAGTTTCTTCAAGGCGATCTCCTTCAGCTGAGGTGCTTGCCCACGATGCCCGCGATTTCGAACATGGTGACTTGGTCCTTCCCGAAAACAGGCCTCAGCTTGGCGTCGGCGTTGACCGCGCGCTTGTTGGCTGCGTCCTGCAGGTTGTGGGCCTTGATGTAGTCCCACAGCTTCTTGATGACCTCGGTGCGCGCCACAGGTTCCGTGCCGATCACCGCGGCGAGCGCATCGCTGGGCTTGAGGCCGGCCGATGGCTTGCGCGCTGCCTTGGGTGCCGCGGCCTTCTTGGCGGCCGGCGCCTTGGCCTTGCTGCCCGCAGCCGTCTTCTTCGCTGCCGGCGCGGCCTTGGCGGCGAAGGTCTTGCGCGGCGGAAACTTGCTCTTGCCTTCGCGTGGCTCGAACTCGAAGCTCACCTTGCCCTCCTCGGCGTTCCAGGCCAGGAAGGCCTTGAACGACCGGCGCGTGCGCATCGAGACGAACTTGTCGAGCAGGTCGGTCTTGCCGGTGGCCAGCAGCTTCTCGACCTGGGCGCGGTCGACCGGCTGCTGCAGGATGATCTTGCCGGTCTTGAAGTCGCAGCTCGGCGTCGGCTGTGCCTCGGTGGGCACCGACTTCTCGCAGACGTAGTTGCTGGCGTTCTCGAACACGTGCGCACCGCACTTGGGGCAGGGACCCAGCGCGTGCTGGCCGCTGAAGTCGACGATCTCGCCGGTCTCGCCCTCCTTGTCGTCGCCGAAGTCGAACTCCAGCTTCCAGTTCTTCGCCTCTTCATCGAACTTGATGATGATCTCGGAGGTGAAGGGCCAGCCGGCCTTCGAGCGGAAGCCTTCGAGCGGGCCGATGTGCTTGTCGCGCAGCAGCTGCTCGGCCTCGGCCACTTCGAAGGTGCGGCCGGCCGGCGACTTGCCGAAGGAGAAGCCGCACGGTTCCTGCCCCTGCTTGCCGGTGCAGGCGTAGCGGCGGTAGTTTTCGCGCACCACGCCGCCGCAGTTGGGGCACGGCGTCGCGAGCGTGGCGTAGTCGCCGGGCACGGTGTCGCGGTCGTATTCCTTGGCCTTGCGCACGATGTGCTGCGTCATCTCGGCGATCTCGCGCATGAAGGCGGCACGGCTGAGCTGGCCGTGCTCCATCTGCGAGAGCTTGTGTTCCCATTCGCCGGTGAGTTCGGCCTTGGACAGCTCTTCCACGCCCAGGCCCCGCAGCAGCGTCATGAGCTGGAAGGCCTTGGCGGTCGGGATGAGCTCGCGGCCTTCGCGCAACATGTACTTTTCGGCCAGCAGGCCTTCGATGATGGCGGCGCGTGTGGCCGGCGTGCCGAGCCCTTTCTCCTGCATCGCCTCGCGCAATTCGTCGTCGTCGATGGTCTTGCCGGCGCCTTCCATGGCGCCCAGCAGCGTGGCTTCGGAATAGCGCGCCGGCGGGCGGGTCTTCAGGCCCTTGGGCTCGACCGACTCGACGTTGACCTGCTCGCCGGGCTTCACCGGCACCAGGCGCTTGCTGTCCTTGTCGTCGGTCTTTTCCTCGTCCTCTGCTTCCTTGCCATAGATCGCGAGCCAGCCGGCCTTGACCAGCACCTTGCCGTCGCTGCGGAAGGTGTACTTCTTGCCCTCGTGCTGCACCGTGCTGATGCGCGTGGTGATCTGGTATTCGGCGCTCGGGAAGAACACCGAAAGAAAACGCCGGACCACGAAGTCGTACAGCTTCTGCTCGGCCTCCGACAGGCCGCTGGGGGCCTGCAGCGTCGGGATGATCGCAAAGTGGTCGCTGACCTTGGCGTTGTCGAAGACGCGCTTGGTGGGCTTCACGTACTTGCCGTCGATGGCCTCTTTCGCGAAGGGCGCGAGGTGGCGCATGCCGCTGGTCGACAGCATTTCCATCGTCTTGTGCACCACCGGCAGGTAGTCCTCGGGCAGCGCGCGCGAGTCGGTCCGCGGATAGGTCAATGCCTTGTGGCGTTCGTACAGGCTCTGGGCCAGGGCCAGCGTGGTCTTGGCGCTGTAGCCGAAGCGGCTGTTGGCCTCGCGCTGCAGCGAGGTCAGGTCGAACAGCAGCGGCGATGCCTGCGTGGTGGGCTTGCTTTCCTCGGTGACGCTGGCCGTGCGCCCGCGCGCGGCCTGGGCGATGGCCTCGGCCTCGCGCTGGCTCCAGACGCGGTCGGCGCGCTGCTCGGGGTCGGGCAGGCCGTCGGGGCCGGGCGGCGGCTTCTTCCACTCAGGGTTGAACCACTTGCCGGGATAGTCGCCCGCCTCGGCCAGGAAGGTGCCGTGCACTTCCCAATAGTCGCGGCTGACGAACTTGCGGATCTTTTCCTCGCGCTCCACCACCACCGACAGCGTGGGCGTCTGCACCCGGCCCACGGTGGTCAGGAAGAAGCCGCCGTCGCGCGAGTTGAAGGCGGTCATGGCGCGCGTGCCGTTGATGCCGACCAGCCAGTCGGCTTCGGAGCGCGAACGCGCCGCATCGGCCAGGCCCTGCATCTGCTGCTCGCTGCGCAGCTGGTCGAAGCCGTCGCGGATGGCCTGCGGCGTCATCGACTGCAGCCACAGGCGCCGCACCGGCTTGCCCAGCGGCGCCTTGCCGCCGGCGTACTGCTCGATGAGGCGGAAGATCAGCTCGCCCTCGCGGCCCGCGTCGCAGGCGTTGATGAGCTGGCTCACGTCCTTGCGCCGCGCCTGCTTGACCACCGCGTTGAGCCGGGTCTTGGTCTTGTCCACCGGCTTGAGGTCGAAGCGCGGCGGAATGACGGGCAGGTTGGCGAAGCTCCACTTGCCGCGCTTCACGTCGAACTCTTCGGGCGCCTGGATCTCCACCAGGTGGCCCACGGCGCTGGTCACGACGTACTGCTCGTTCTCGAAGTGCTCTTCGTGCTTGTCGAACTTGCCGGCGACCGGCGTGAGCGCGCGCACGATGTCCTGTGCCACCGAAGGCTTCTCTGCAATTACCAATGTCTTCATCAACTGTTCCTCTTGTCCGGCCGACGCGGGGCCCCGGCCACACCCTGTGCGGGAGCGCGGAAGCCACATCTACAATCTGCGGCTTCTCGCGTGCGCACGCGCACGCGCATGCGTACATATTCAAACTAACAGACTTCGGCGATGCCTTCCAAATCCCCCACAACCGGCGGTCGCCGCATCCAGACCCGGCGCTCCGGCGTGCATGGCAACGGCGTGTTCGCCGTGACGGACATCGCCGAGGGCGAGACCCTGATCGAATACAAGGGCGAGCTGATCAGCTGGCCCGAGGCGCTGCGTCGCCACCCGCACGACCCGGCGCAGCCCAACCACACCTTCTACTTCCACATCGATGACGAGCGTGTGATCGACGGCGGCGTCAAGGGCAATGCCGCGCGCTGGATCAACCACTCGTGCGAGCCCAACTGCGAGGCCGACGAGGACGGCGGCCGCGTCTTCATCAAGGCGCTGCGCAACATCGCCGCCGGCGAAGAACTCAACTACGACTACGGTTTGATCATCGACGAGCCGCTCACGAAGAAGCTCAAGGCCGAGTTCCCTTGCTGGTGCGGCTCCGGCGAGTGCCGCGGCACGCTGCTCGCGGCCGGGGAAGAGAAAAAAGGCAAGAAGAAAAAGAACAAGGGCAAGAAGAGCAAGAAGAGCGAGAAGAGCAACAAGGCCGGAAAGAACGGCAAGCACTGACCATGGCCGACTCCTGGTTCGAAGACGCGATCGCCGCGGCAGTGGCCCCGCAGCTGCCGGGGCTGGCCGTCGAGGTGGTCGACGAGATCGACTCGACCAGCAGCGAGCTGATGCGCCGGGCGCGCGATGGCCGCATTCAGCCGACGCTGATGGTCGCGAAGCGGCAGACGGCCGGCCGCGGCCGCATGGGCCGGCCCTGGCAGAGCGCGCAGGCCGAGCGCGAGCCCGCCTCGCTGACCTTCTCGCTGGGGCTGCCGCTGATGCCGCGGGACTGGTCCGGCCTGTCGCTCGCGGTCGGCGTCAGCGTGGCCGAGAGCCTCGACCCGTCGAACGCGGCCGACGTCGCGCTCAAGTGGCCCAACGACCTGTGGGTGAACGAGCGCAAGCTCGGCGGCATCCTGATCGAAACCGCCGTGCCGCAGGACGGCATCGCCGAGCGCTACCTGGTGATCGGCATCGGCATCAACATCGGCGCGCGCGAGGGCACGGGCATGAGCACCGCGCCGGCCTGGATCGCGCAGTGGCGCCCCGATGCCACCGCGCCCCAGCTGCTGCGCGAGATCGTGCCGCCGCTGGTGTCGCAGGTGCTGCTGTTCGGCGAGCGCGGCTTCGTGCCCTTTGCCGAGCGCTTTGCTGCGCGTGACCTGCTGCGCGGACGCGAGGTGCAACTCAGCGACGGCACCACGGGCCACTGTGAAGGCGTCGGCTGGGGCGGCGAGTTGCTGGTGCGCACGGCCTCGGGCATGAAGACCGTCACCAGTTCCGAAGTGAGCGTGCGGCCGCGCGCCGCGGGCTGAGATCCATGCCGTTGCGCGTGCTCGTCGTTCTGCTGCTGGTGGCCAACCTGCTGTACTTCACCTGGTCGCGTGGCGGGCTGGCCATGTTCGGCATGGTGCCCGCAAGCCTGGCGCAGGGCGAGCCGGAGCGGCTCACGCAGCAGATCCGGCCGCAGATGCTGAAGATCCTCAAGGACGAGTCGGCGCCCAGGCCTTAGTCCTGCCCCGTCGAGGCCCGGCGTTCAGTCTTCTTCCTCGAGGTCGTTGGCGTCGAAGCGCAGGCTGAAGCGCGCCCCCAGCGGGCGCTGGGCCGGATGGGCGTCTTCGAGGCTCACGGTCGCATGGTGCTTGCGCGCGATCTCCCGCACGATCGGCAGGCCCAGGCCGGAGCCGTCGGCCTCGTTGCCGAGCACGCGATAGAAGGGCTCGAACACCAGCTCGCGTTCGCCTTCGGGGATGCCGGGGCCGTTGTCTTCGACCTGCAGGATGATGATGCGGCCGAAGGGGTCGCCCAGCACGCGCGCTGTGATCACGCCGGGGCGCGCGGGTGTCGAGGGCGTGTAGTTGATCGCGTTGTCCACCAGGTTGCGCACCAGCTCCTTCAGCAAGGTTGGATTGCCTTCGAGCACCACGCCCGGCGCGCCCGGCTCGGCGCCGTCGTAGCCCAGGTCGATGCGTTTCTCGATGGCGCGCGGCACTGCCTCGCGCACCACCTCGATCGTGAGCTTCGCCAGGTCGCAGGACTGCCGCGCGATGGCCGCGCCGCCGCCCTCGGCGCGGGCCAGCGACAGCAATTGATTCACCGTGTGCGTGGCGCGGATGCTCGCGCGGCCGATCTGCTTGAGCGACTGCTTGAGTTCGGCCGCGTCGGCGCCTTCTCGCTGCGCCAGGTCGGCCTGCATGCGCAGCCCCGCCAGCGGCGTCTTGAGCTGGTGTGCCGCATCGGCCAGAAAGCGCTTCTGCGTGCCGATCGAGTCGCTGAGCTTGTTCAGCAGGTCGTTGACCGAGAGCACCAGCGGCACGACTTCCAGCGGCACCGAAGATTCGTCGAGCGGGCTCAGGTCGCCCGGCCGGCGCTCGCGGATGCGCGCCTCGATCACCGACAGCGGCTTGATGCCGCGCACCAGCGCCAGCCAGATCAGCAGCACCGCCAGCGGCAGGATGGCGAACTGCGGCAGCAGCACGCCCTTGATGATCTCGCCGGCCAGCACCGACTGCTTTTCGCGCGTCTCGGCCAGCTGCAGCAGGGCCGGGGGCGCTTCGGGCGTCTGGCCGGCGATCCACAGCGAGGCCACGCGCACGGGCTGGCCGTGGAAGGCGGCGTTGTGCAGGTAGACCACGCCCGACGCGGGTGGCTCGTCGGTGTTGGGCTCCGGCAGGTCGCGTTCGCCGGCGAGGAGCCGGCCGTCGCCGTCGAGCAGCTGGAAGTAGACGTGGTCTGCGTCGTGGGCCCGCAGGATCTCGTGGGCCGTGGGCGGCAGCAGAAAGGGCTCTTGCCGGGCCGTCACGTCCACCAGCCGGGCCAGCGCCTGGATGTTGTATTCGAGCGTGCGGTCGAAGGGCGCGTTGGCGATGCCCTGGGCCACGAGCCAGGTCACGCCGATGCTTACCGGCACCAGCAGCAGGAGCGGCGTGAGCATCCAATCGAGGATCTCGCCGAAGAGGGAGCGCTGCGCGCGCTGGAAGAGCTTCACCGAGCGCCCGGGAAACAGAGGTGGCGGATCAGGGGATCTTTTCTAGGCAGTAGCCGAGCCCGCGCACGGTGGCGATGTGGATCGGCCCCTTCTCGATCTTCTTGCGCAGGCGGTGGATGTAGACCTCGATCGCGTTGAGGCTGACTTCCTCGCCCCATTCGCACAGGCGCTCGACCAGCTGGTCCTTGCTGACGAGCCGGCCGGCGCGCTGCAGCAGCACCTCGAGCAGGCCCAGCTCGCGCGCCGAAAGCTCGACCATCTTGCCGTCGATGGTGGCGACCCGGCCCGCCTGGTCGTAGACCAGCGGGCCGTGCTTGATCGCATTGCTGGTGGCGCCCATGCCGCGCCGCGTGAGGGCGCGCACGCGTGCCTCCAGTTCCTGCAGCGAGAAGGGCTTGGCCATGTAGTCGTCGGCGCCGTAGTCCAGGCCCTTGACGCGTTCTTCCACGCTGTCGGCAGCCGTCAGCACCAGCACCGGCAACTGGGAGCCGCGGGCGCGCAGCCGCTTGAGGATTTCCAGGCCGTGCATGTTGGGCAGGCCCAGGTCGAGGATCAGCAGGTCGAATTCGCTGTTGGTCATCAGCGCGGCATCGGCTTGCGAGCCGGTGGCCACATGGTCCACCGCCGAGCCCGAGGTGCGCAGGCTGCGCAACAGCGCATCGGCCAGCACCTGGTCGTCTTCCGCAATCAGTATTCGCATGCCGTCTCTCCAGACGTGGCGGCCCTGCGCGGGTCGCCGGGCCGTCTACTGCGCGGGATTCTAGGCTGCGGCATAGGCTTCGAGTCCGATGGAAACCACGGTGGCGACCTCGTCGCCCACGCTGGTGCGGAACTCGTGCTCGGCCTGCGCCACCGCGCGGCGAAAGGCTTCCAGCCAGGCGAGGCCGTCGGTGGTGAACACCACGCGCCGGGCGCGGGCGTCGCGGTCGTCGGGGCCACGCGTCACCAGGCCCCAGGCCTCGCACTGGTCGACCAGCTTGCCCATCGCCTGCTTGGTCATGCCGGCGCTGTAGGCCAGCTCGGTCAGCCGCGAGCCTTGGCGAGACAGGTGCCGCGTGATGTGGATGTGGGCGGCGCTGACCTGCGCGCGCGCCGCGAGGTTGGACAGCGCCAGCGGCACGTCGGCATCGTGCGCCATCAACTGCAGCACGCGCTCGTCGAAGCGGCGCATGGCGTGGCCCAGCAGGCGGCCCAGGTGGGTTTGCCGCCAGGCGTCGGGGTCTATCGGAAATGCGCTGTCGATCATGGCTGTCGATAGTAAGCCAGGCTGACCAAAAAATGGGTTTTCAAGATTCCATCAACCCCTACACTACTGATCAAGCATCCAGGCTGTCGTTAAAAGCAGGTTGGGCGAAATCCATAGCAACCTATTGATCCTCAAGGAGATTTCCACATGGACGCAGTCGTCAAGGGCTCGAGCATCGCCGGCGCCAACACCGAAAAGGCCAAGGCCCTGCAAGCCGCCCTGGCCCAGATCGAAAAGCAGTTCGGCAAGGGCACGATCATGCGGCTGGGCGAAGGCGAAGCACTGGAGGACATCCAGGTCGTCTCCACCGGCTCGCTGGGGCTGGACATCGCCTTGGGCGTCGGCGGCCTGCCGCGCGGCCGCGTGATCGAAATCTACGGGCCGGAATCCTCGGGCAAGACCACGCTCACGCTGCAGGTCATCGCCGAGATGCAGCGCCAGGCCGGCACCTGCGCCTTCGTCGATGCCGAGCACGCGCTCGACGTGCAGTACGCGCAGAAGCTGGGCGTCAACCTTTCCGACCTGCTGATCAGCCAGCCCGACACCGGCGAGCAGGCGCTCGAAATCGTCGATTCGCTGGTGCGCTCGGGCGCGGTCGACCTGATCGTGGTCGACTCGGTCGCCGCGCTCACGCCCAAGGCCGAAATCGAAGGCGAAATGGGCGACTCGCTGCCCGGCCTGCAGGCCCGCCTGATGAGCCAGGCGCTGCGCAAGCTCACCGCCACCATCAAGAAGACCAATTGCATGGTCATCTTCATCAACCAGATCCGCATGAAGATCGGCGTGATGTTCGGCTCGCCCGAAACCACCACCGGCGGCAATGCGCTGAAGTTCTACGCCTCGGTGCGCCTGGACATCCGCCGCATCGGCACCATCAAGAAGGGCGACGAGGCGATCGGCAACGAGACCAAGGTCAAGGTGGTGAAGAACAAGGTCTCGCCCCCGTTCAAGACGGCCGAGTTCGACATCCTGTTCGGCGAGGGCATCAGCCGCGAGGGCGAGATCATCGACATGGGCGTGACCGTCAAGATCGTCGACAAGTCGGGCGCCTGGTATGCCTACAACGGCGAGAAGATCGGACAGGGCCGCGACAACGCGCGCGAGTTCCTGCGTGAGAACGTGGCGCTGGCCCATGAGATCGAGAACAAGGTGCGCGAGTCGCTGGGCATCCCGCTGCTGCCCGAGGTGGGCGAAGCAGGCGAGGCGCCTGCCGGCAAATAAGCTGTCGCGGAGATGGCCTTCGCCGCCCCCTCCCTCAAGGGCCGGGCCCTGCGCCTTCTCAGCCAGCGCGAGCACACTCGCAGCGAACTCGAGCGCAAGTTGGCCCGCTACGAGGAAGAGCCCGGCACCCTGGCCCGCGCGCTGGACGAACTGGCTGCCAAGAACCACATCAGCGAGGCGAGAGTGGTCGAGTCGGTGGTGCACCAGCGGGCCGCGCGCCATGGCGCAGCGCGGGTGCGGCAGGAGTTGCTGCACAAGGGCGTCGCGCCCGACATGGTGGCCGAAGCGGTGGCAGCCCTCGCGGACAGCGAGCTCGAACGGGCTCGCGCGGTCTGGCTTCAGCGCTTCGGCACACCGCCCGGCAGTGCGGCCGAGCGCGCGAAGCAGCTTCGATTCATGCTGAGCCGGGGCTTCGCCGCCGGCGTCGTCGCCAGGGTGCTACGAAGCGACTTCGACGACGAGTGAGCAGTGATGCGCCGTGCAAATGCAAGGCGGCAGGGCAGGGCCGACCGTTGCAGGGCGGGCGCGGCTTCAGAGGCCGAGCATCAGCTTGAGGTTCTGCACCGCCGCGCCGCTGGCGCCCTTGCCCAGGTTGTCGAGACGTGCGATGACGACCGCATGGCGATGGTCCTCGTTTGGGAACACGCGGATCTCGAGATTGTTGGTGTCGTTGAGCGCGAGGGCGTCGAGCTTGCCGTCGTCGGTCGGCGGCAGCACCTTCACGAACTGCTCGGGCGTGTTGCTGCGGGCGTAATGCGCGGCGAGCGCGTCCTGCAGGTCGCCTGCCTTCGGGCGGCCGGGCAGGTCGTCGAGGTGCAGCGGCAGTTGCACCAGCATGCCCTGCTTGAAGTTGCCCACCGAGGGAATGAACACAGGCCGGCGGGTGAGGCCGGTGTATTTCATGATCTCGGGAATGTGCTTGTGCTTGAGGCCGAGCGCGTAGGTCTCGAAAAGCGGCGCCTGGCCGGCTTCGTACGCCTCGATCATGGTGCGCCCGCCGCCGGAATAGCCGCTGACCGAAGGCAGTGCGATGGCGTGGTCGGCCGGCAGCAGGCCTGCATCGATCAGGGGGCGGACGATGGCGATCGCGCCGGTGGCGTAGCAGCCGGGGTTGGCCACGCGGTCCGCCTTGGCCACGGCTTCCTTCTGACCCTCGGCCAGTTCGGGGAAGCCGAATGCCCAGCCGGCGGCGGTGCGATGGGCCGTCGACGCATCGATGATCTTGGGGCGGCGGCCTTCGAGCTGATCGATGAGCGCCACCGATTCGCGCGCCGCGTCGTCATGCAGGCAAAGCACCACGAGGTCGACGCCGGCCATCAGCTCGCGCTTGGCCGCGACGTCTTTTCGCAGCTGGGGGGCGATGCTCACGAGCTCGATCTGCTGCATCGTCTGCAGGCGCTCGCGGATCTGGAGGCCGGTGGTGCCGGCTTCGCCGTCGATGAAGACCTTGGGCATGGTGGACGCCTCGGATTGCCTGGGGAGGGCGTTAAGAAGAAACTACGTAGTCACCGCAGGAAGGTATTACCGTTGGTGCGGCGCACCATGATACAGTCCCCGGCTGTCCTCCGCCCGGCCCCGCCCGAGCGTCGCGGCCCGAGGGCAACACCAGATTCCCCGTTTCCAACCTCGTTCCCCGAGAGACACCCTCATGAAGATTCACGAGTACCAAGGCAAGGAAATTCTTGCCAAGTTCGGCGTGCCTGTGCCGCGAGGCATTCCGGCATACACGGTTCAGGAAGCGGTTGAAGCCGCTCAGAAACTCGGCGGCCCCGTGTGGGTGGTCAAGGCCCAGATCCACGCGGGCGGCCGCGGCAAGGGCGGCGGCGTGAAGGTCGCCAAGAGCATCGACGACGTCAAGAAGCTCGCCGGCGAAATCCTCGGCATGCAGCTCAAGACGCACCAGACCGGCCCCGAAGGCCAGAAGGTCCGCCGCCTCTACATCGAGGACGGCGCCGACATCCAGAAGGAATACTACGTCTCGGCCGTGACCGACCGCGCGACGCAGAAGGTGGCCTTCATCGCTTCGAGCGAAGGCGGCATGGACATCGAGGAAGTGGCGCACAAGACGCCCGAGAAGATCATCACCGTCTTCGCCGATCCGAAGGAAGGGCTGACCGACGCCCAGGCCAAGGAGATCGCCAACGGCATCGGCATCCCGGCCGACTCGACCGCGCAGGCCGTGGACATCTTCAAGAAGCTGTACACCTGCTACATGGACACCGACGCGTCCCTGGTCGAGATCAACCCGCTCAACCGTGACAGCAAAGGCAACATCATCGCCCTGGACGCGAAGTTCAACTTCGACTCCAACGCCCTGTTTCGCCACCCCGACATCGTGGTGCTGCGCGACCTCGACGAAGAAGATGCCGCCGAGGTCGAAGCCAGCAAGTTCGACCTGGCCTACATCAGCCTCGACGGCAACATCGGCTGCCTGGTGAACGGCGCCGGCCTCGCGATGGCGACCATGGACACCATCAAGCTCTTCGGCGGCGAGCCGGCCAACTTCCTCGACGTGGGCGGCGGCGCCACCCCCGAGAAGGTGACCGAGGCCTTCAAGATCATGCTGAAGAACAAGAACGTGAAGGCCATCCTGGTCAACATCTTCGGCGGCATCATGAAGTGCGACACCATCGCCACCGGCGTGATCGCGGCCTGCAAGGCGGTCAACCTGCAAGTGCCGCTGGTGGTGCGCATGAAGGGCACCAACGAAGCCGAGGGCAAGAAGCTGCTGGCCGAATCGGGCCTGCCGATCATCTCTGCAGACACCATGGCAGAAGCGGCCCAGAAGGTCGTGGCAGCAGTAAAGGCCTAAGGAACATCGTCATGTCGATCTACATCAATAAAGACACCAAAGTCATCACCCAGGGCATCACGGGCAAGACCGGCCAGTTCCACACCGAGAAGTGCCAGGAATATGCGAATGGCAAGAACTGCTTCGTGGCCGGCGTCAACCCGAAGAAGGCCGGCGAGTCGATCTTCAACATCCCGATCTTCGGCTCGGTGAAAGAAGCCGCCCAGAAGACCGGCGCCACCGTCTCGGTCATCTACGTGCCGCCGGCCGGCGCCGCCGCCGCGATCTGGGAAGCCGCCGAGGCCGACCTCGATCTGGCGATCTGCATCACCGAAGGCATCCCCGTCCGGGACATGCTCGAAGTGCGCAACAAGATGAAGGCCAGGGTGGCCGCGGGCGGCAAGCAGACGCTGCTCCTCGGCCCGAACTGCCCCGGCCTGATCACGCCCGACGAGATCAAGATCGGCATCATGCCCGGCCACATCCACCGCAAGGGCCGCATCGGCGTGGTCAGCCGCTCCGGCACGCTGACCTATGAAGCCGTGGCGCAGCTCACCGAAATCGGCCTGGGCCAGTCGAGCGCCGTGGGCATCGGCGGCGATCCGATCAACGGGCTCAAGCACATCGACGTGATGAAGGCCTTCAACGACGATCCCGACACCGACGCCGTGATCATGATCGGCGAGATCGGCGGCCCCGATGAAGCCGACGCCGCGCGCTGGTGCAAGGACAACATGAAGAAGCCGGTGGTCGGCTTCATCGCCGGTGTGACGGCGCCTCCCGGCAAGCGCATGGGCCATGCAGGCGCGCTGATTTCCGGCGGTGCCGACACGGCCGAAGCCAAGCTCGCCATCATGGAAGAGTGCGGCTTCAAGATCACCCGCAACTTCTCGGAGCTCGGCAAGCTGCTCAAGGCGCAGATCTAGGTCGTCCTCCTCCCAAGCCACACAAAAGGAAAAGCGCTCGCAATTCACGTTGCGAGCGCTTTTTCAATTCATAACAGTGGAAGCGAGACATGGAATATTTGCAAACTACCGACTTCTGGATCGGACTCGTCAAGATCGTCTGGATCAACATCATTCTTTCGGGAGACAACGCGGTGGTGATCGCGATGGCCGCCCGGTCCTTGCCGCCGGCGCAGCAGCAAAAAGCCGTGCTGTTCGGCTCGGGCGCCGCGGTGGTGTTGCGGATCGCGCTGACCGTCATCGCCGCGAAGCTCCTGGCCTTGCCGTACTTGCAGATTCTGGGCGGGGCGTTGCTGTTGTGGATCGGCGTGCAGTTGCTCGGCGAGGAAGATGAAGACAATGGCGAAGAGAAGCAATATGGCAGCATGTTCGCCGCCGTGCGCACCATCTTGCTCGCCGACTTGGTGATGAGCCTCGACAATGTGATCGCGGTTGCGGCCGCAGCCCAGGGCAGCATGGTCTTGCTGGTTCTGGGTTTGGCCATCAGCATCCCGCTGGTGATTTTCGGCAGTACCCTGATGATCAAGCTCATGGAGCGTTTCCCCATCATCATCATCCTCGGCGCCGCCCTGATCGGGTGGGTCGGTGGTGAAACGGCCGTCGGCGACGTCGTCCTCCACGACACGCTGGCCGCCGCACCCTGGCTGCATTACGCCGGCGCAGCAGCGGGTGCGGTATTCGTCGTCGCTTTCGGCAAGTGGCTGCAGAAGCGCGGCGCCGCGAACGTGCAATGATCGCGGCCGTTGATTTTCAATTGAACTGATTCATGGTTAACCCAGGCGCACCCGTCCTTTCCGATACCGGCTCGCTCTCCTGGGACTACGCCGCGCTCACCGACCCCGGCCGGGTGCGCGCCAACAACGAGGACACCATCGCCTACGACCCGGGGCTCGGCCTGGTGTTGCTGGCCGACGGCATGGGCGGCTACAACGGCGGCGAAGTGGCCAGCGGCATGGCGATTGCGCTGCTGCAGGCCAGCTTCGGCCGTTGGCTCACCCATGCGGGGCTGTCGGCCAACCCGCGGGCCGTGCGCCGCGCCCTCCAGGCCGGCACCGACGAAGCCAACTCCGCCATCCTGGAAGCCGGTGTGGCCAACGTGCAACTTGCCGGCATGGGCACCACGCTCGTGCTGGCCGCCTTCGGGCCGCGCCGCGCGATCGTCGGCCACATCGGCGATTCGCGCTGCTATCGCCTGCGGGACGACAAACTCGAGCTGCTCACGCGCGACCATTCGCTGCTGCAGGAGCAACTCGATGCCGGCGCCATCACGCCGGAGCAGGCCAGCCTGTCGCCGCACCGCAACCTGGTCACGCGAGCCCTGGGAATCGAGCGCCATGTCGAACTCGAATTGCATGAGCACGGCGTGCAATCGGGCGACCTTTTCCTGCTATGTTCCGATGGCCTGAGCGAGATGGTGCCCGACGGGCAGCTTTTCACGATTTTGTTGCAAGATGCGGGGCTATTTGAAAAAGCAACACTTTTGGTTGCAGCTGCAAACGAGAATGGCGGCAAGGACAACATATCCGTTGTCCTCGCCCGGGCCCGTTCGAGCGACGCGTCCCGCGCCCCCGGATAGCCCGCTCGGGCAAGCACCGGTCCGTGTGACCTCCGTGAACCTACAAATGAGATCCAGGAGCCGGCCATGCCGAAAATGATCGTTTCGATCGACGGCGTCGTTATCAAGGAAGTGACGCTCGCCAAGGACCGCACCACGCTGGGCCGGCGGCCGTACAACGACATCGTCATCGACAACCTCGCGATCAGCGGCGAGCACGCCGTGCTGCACATGATCGGCGGCGACGTCTACCTGGAAGACCTCAACAGCACCAACGGCACCTACGTCAACGGGCGTGCCGTCAAGAAGCAGGCCCTGGAGCACAACGACGTCGTCGAGGTCGGCAAGTACAAGATTCGCTATCTGGTCGGCGCTGCCGTGGCCGAGGCCGCGGGCCCGGCCGTCGTCGCCCCGGGCGTGCCATCGGGGCCCATTCCGCTTTCGTCCGACCCGACCATCCACACGCCTTTGGGCGGCAGCGCCGGTGTGGCCGTCATCCGCGTGCTGTCGGGCAGCGGTGCCGGGCGCGAGCTTTCGCTGCAGAAGGTCGTGACCACCATCGGCAAGCCCGGCGTGGCCGTGGCCGCCGTTACGCGGCGCCTGCATGGCTACGTCGTGGCGCCCATCGACGGCGGCACCGCGCTCAATGGCGAGCCGCTCGGCAACGAGGCCGTCGCCTTGCAGGATGGCGACGTGCTCGAGCTGGGCGGAACCCGCATGCAGTTCGTCGCCGGCTAAGCGCCTACTGCTGAGTTGCCTGCCGCGCGGCGTCGACTGCGGTTGATGGGGCGTTCGCGCCACGCCCGGCCGTCGGTGCCAAAAAAGTCCTTTACCGTCTGTGCGCTGAGCGTTTAGCCTCGCTGTCCGCGCGCCAAAGTCATCCGGCCGGGACGGCGCAATCCGATTCGAAGCAAATAGCACTCAGGTAAACAAAGGCCCACACAAATGCATGTGCGCGTGTTGGGGTGCTCGGGCGCCATCGCGAAAGACTGCCGAACGACCTCGTTCCTGGTCGACAGCGATTTGCTGGTCGACGCTGGCACGGGCGTCGGCGACCTCACGCTGGACGAGATGAGCGCCATCGACGACGTGGTGCTCACCCATTCGCACCTGGACCATGTTGCCGCGCTGCCCCTGATGCTCGACGCGGTCGCCAGCCGCCGCAACAAGCCCCTGCGCGTGCATGCCTTGCGCGCCACCATCGAAGCGCTGCGCGCCCACGTCTTCAACAACGTCATCTGGCCCGACTTCGCGAGCATCCCCAGCCTGGAGGCGCCCTTCGTCACCTTCCACGACATCGTGATCGGGCAAGAGCTGGAGCTTGGCACGGCGGCCCTGAAGCACATCGAAGTGCTTCCGGCCGTCCATGCGGTACCGGCCTGCGGCTTTGCCGTGCGTTGTGCCAGCGGTGGGCCGCACTGGGTCTTCAGCGGCGACACGGAACGAAATCCGGCGTTCTGGCAGCGGGTGAACCAACTGGACGTCGCGATGCTGGTCATCGAGACGGCGTTCAGCAATAGGGAGCAGGGCCTGGCTCGCCGGAGCCTCCACCTGTCGCCCGCGACCCTGGCGGACGAGCTGGCGCAGATCGCGCCGGCTAGGGAATACCCCATCTACATAACCCATACCAAGCCTGCCGAAACAGAAGAGATCATGAGCCAGATCGCCGCTTTAGCAGATGGCTTGCAGATGCAAGGGCAGCGGGCCTGGGACATTCGCTGGATGGAAGCCGCGGGAGTGCTGCGGGTGTGACCTGAATGGTGCTGGGTGACAAAAATTGTCAGCCGGCAAACAGGGGTGGCAACCAGCTGTGTCACTCGCTGCAAGTGGTTCGTGAACTTTTGAACACGTATGCGGGGGACAGGGCAGCAGGCATGGGGTGGCATGGATGCTGCGGAAGGTTAGACGCACCGGGGGCCTTTCCTCGGGCCTTCTTCAACCAACCGGAGTCTTTTGAATGAACCGTCGTTCCATCGCACGCAACGTGCAAAAGGGTTTCACACTTATCGAACTGATGATCGTTGTGGCGATCATTGGTATCTTGGCGGCGGTGGCGCTGCCGGCCTACCAGGACTACACCATCCGCGCCAAGGTCACGGACGGCATCTCGCTGGCCGGCAGTGCAAAGACCGCTGTTGCCGAGAACGCTGCGAACGGCGCTCCCTTCGCTTCCGGCTGGACTTCACCGGCAGCTACCCGCAACGTCTCTGCCGTTGAGATTGCCCAAGGCACGGGCGTGATCACGATCAGGTATCAGACTGAAATCGACAACGGCGCCACGCTGACCCTCACCCCTTTGAACGGTTCGCGCGCTGCGGGCACCGCTCTCTCTGGCACCGCTTCGGCATCGACGATTCCCACTGCTGGTTCGATCACCTGGGTCTGCGCTTCGGCTGGCAGCACCGTGACTAACTCCGCTGTCGTCAAGGGCACCATCAAGGACAAGTACGTGCCTGCCGAGTGCCGTACCTGAGCCGCTGACGCTCAGTGAAGAGGCCGCCTTCGGGCGGCTTTTTCTATGATGTCTATCGGGCTTGGGACAGTGAGCAACGTTTGCTGATGGAGCCGGAAATGGAATTGACGATCCTGATGCCCTGCTTAAATGAGGCTGCTACCGTTCGGCATTGCATTGATCAGGCGAGGAAGTTCCTTGAGCGGAGCGGGATACGCGGTGAGGTTGTTGTTTCCGACAATGGCTCCTCAGATGGTTCTCAAGCCATTGCGCTTGCCGCTGGCGCTCGCGTAGTTCACGCAGGCGAGAAGGGCTACGGCGCAGCGTTGCGGGAAGGCATTCAGTGCGCGACGGGGCAGTACGTGATCATGGGCGACTGCGATCAAAGCTACGACTTCTCCAGCCTCGACCCCTTCGTGCGTGCCTTGCGAGCAGGCAACCAACTGGTCGTTGGGAATCGCTTCGAGGGCGGCATCCAACCTGGAGCGATGCCACCGTTGCACCGGTATCTTGGCAACCCGGTCTTGTCCGGCCTCGGGCGTCTCTTCTTCCGATCCGATATCCGAGATTTTCACTGCGGCCTTCGCGGTTTTGATCGTGCGAGCTTGCTCGATCTTCAGTTGAATTCGCCTGGGATGGAGTATGCGAGCGAGATGATCGTCAAAGCCACATTGAAGGGCTACAGAATCACCGAAGTGCCGACGAGCTTGTACCCGGATGGCCGGGGCCGCCCACCTCATCTTCGCAGTTGGCGAGACGGGTGGCGCCATCTGCGATTCCTGCTGTTGTTTTGCCCTCGCTGGCTTTTTCTCTACCCCGGCTCACTGCTCGCGCTGTTCGGCTTAGCAGGCCTTTTGCTGTTGCGCGCCGATGGGATGAGATTCGATGCCATTGGCTTCGGTGTTCATTCGCTGTTGTATTCGGCGGCTTCATTGATCGTTGGCTGGCAGTTGGTTCAGCTTGCGCTGATCACACGTTGGATGGCCGTCCTATCGGGTGTGGCAAGGGAGCCGCCGTGGCTCGCCGCAATTCGTCCACACGTTTCGCTGGAACGCGGACTGGCGGTCGGTGGCGCATTGTTCGTTGCCGGTGTTGCTTGGAGCTTGAGCTTGGTGTTCGACTGGCAGGATCGACGCTTCGGCGTGCTGGATCCTGCCGAGGTGATGCATGCAGCAATTCCAGCTGCGACCTTGATGATCCTCGGCGCGCAGGCGACTGCAGCCACGCTCTTCGGTGCGGCGCTGAATTTCTGGTTGAAATCCATGGGGCGCACCGGCGGCGCCTCAGGTTGAAGGAAGTCTTATGCGATCGATGAAGGCCGAGGCGCTCGTGCTCAGCGCAATCTTCGCGGTGCTTTTGATGCTGGTACCGGTCGCGGGCGGAGGGCTCGGTTTGAGCTGGGACGCCATCAACCACCACATTTATCTCGGTTGGGTCGCAGACCGTGCTCGCTTCGACCTCGACATTTGGCCGGCGGCAACTCAGTCTTTTCAGTTCCCTTATCTCTACTGGCCCGCGTACAAGCTCTATTCATCCGGGGCCTCTGCGATGGAGGCCGGAATTGCCTTGGCTGCGCTTCAATGCATCTGCGTGCCTGCCGTGTGGGTACTCGCCAGAGTCTGCATTCCAGACCGGTCATGGTTCGGAACGGGCATGCGCGCGATTGCTATGGGAATGGCGTTTGCTTCGAGCGTCGTGCTTTCGATGTTCAACACGACGGCGAACGATTTGGTGTCCGCCATCCCGTTGATCTGGGCTATCGCACTTGTGTCGACCAACCTCCTGGAAGACAAAAAACCGCGGCGGAGCTTGGTTCTTTGCATGGCCGTGGGCCTACTTTGCGGAGCATCCGTGGCGTTCAAGCTGAGCAATGGTCCTATTGCGGTTTCTGTTCCTCTTCTGTTCTTGATCAAAGTGGATGGAAGGCGATTGACAGCTGCTTTGACTGCTTATGTCGCGATGATCGCCGGGTTTGGTCTCGCGTATGCCCCGTGGGGCTTGGAGTTGGCGCACCGGTTCGGAAATCCGGTCTTTCCTCACTTCGATTCCTTCTTGGGCGGAGCGGCGCCGTGATCCGCTTCGTTCCTGACGAGTGGGCTGAGGCGATCCTTCGACCTCTCGCGATGGCAGCGCCGAACGGCGGTATCTATGTCGAAATCATGGCGCCCGATCTGAGGTTCGTGTTCGTGGCGTGCGCCGTGTTGTTGGTCCTTCTCAGTCGCCCCGGGCGACGGGCCATCCGAGAGGCCGCGATCGTGCCGTTGACCGTATACGGAGTTGCCGTCTTCGTGATATGGCTCTGGACTTCCGGTAATGGGCGCTACTTCATACCGGGGCTGTTGCTTGCAGGGCCGCTACTCATCGGATGGCTTTACAGATCGACGCTTTCAAGAAGCATGCGGATCACGCTCGGCGGGCTGATGTTGGCCGTCCAGTGTTGGGCGGTCTGGCAAACGTCGCCATGGGACGCATGGTCGCAAACTGCTTGGATATCCCCAACGGGATTTCAGGTCGCAGTTGACGAACGAGGGAAGGTCGAACCGGCAACCTACGTCACGCTGACAAGTCCGACTTACTCGATCATTGCGCCCCAGTTCAGCCACAACGCCCGCTGGATCAATCTCGATGCGCTGCAGGGCAAGCGCCGGCCTTCGGACGATGCCGCAGTGCGCGGCCTTCTGGGCACATCTCGGCACTTGGTTCTTGTCACTCCCGCTGAATCGGCAGAAGCTCGATCCGGCTCCGATGACGAACTTGTGGCGGCGTTCAATCTTCGGCTCCAGGGCGAAGGCTTGAGCATCTCGCGCTTTTCGGATTGCCGGATGCTCCCGTCCGCATCGATGCGGCCGCGCGTACCGATTCGGTTGACGCGTGGAAACGATGTCGTCGAGCTCGGGCCTGTCGGCTTTTGGCTGTGCGACATGAAATATGATGCCTCCGCCATACGACCCGCGCCTCAGATGCCCGAAATGATCGCCTCGCTGGTTGCGCAAATCGAGCGTGCCTGCCCCAGGTTCTTCCCCTCTGGCCGCAGCCAGGCGACGGTGCTTCAGGATATGACCATCGTGAACTACCCAGGTACCGACATGAAGCTTTATGCCGAGGTCAACGGCGACGTCTCGTATCTCTACTATCGGGCACTGAATCCTGTTCAGCTCGCAAAAGCCGGCGTATTGCTGCCGGACAGTCAAGCCTGGTGTGGGAACGTCCAAGGCAGATCAGGTGCCCCGTGGTCACGCGGCCTATGACGAACATTCCATCCGACATGGAACCGTTGTACGTCACGCGGCCGCAGTTGCCGCTGCTCGAGGACTTGCGGCCGATGCTCGAAGACATCTGGTCGAGCCGCGTGCTGACGAACGGAGGCAAGTACCACCAGCGTTTCGAGGCAGCGCTTGCCACCCATCTCGGGGTGCAGCATGTCTCCCTCTTCGCCAATGCGACGATTGCCTTGGTCACGGCGCTTCAAGCGCTGCGCATCACGGGGGAAGTCATCACGACTCCCTACTCGTTTGTCGCAACCGCGCATTCGCTGCTTTGGAATGGGATACGCCCCATCTTCGTCGACATCGACGAGGAGTCGCTCAACATCGATCCTGCAAAGATCGAGGCAGCGATCACTCCCCAAACGACCGCGATACTTGCCGTCCATTGCTATGGCAGGCCATGCAACGTCGAAGCAATTCAGAAGATTGCCGACACCTACGGCCTCAAGTTGATCTACGACGCCGCTCATGCGTTCGGCGTGCAAGACTCGGGCGGATCGCTACTGCGACACGGCGACCTTTCCATCGTGAGCTTTCATGCGACCAAGGTGATGAACACCTTCGAGGGCGGTGCGATCATCTGTCCTGATCGCAGGTCCAAGGAACGCATCGATCATCTGAAGAACTTCGGCTTCGTGGACGAGGTCACGGTCGTCGCTCCAGGCATCAATGGAAAGATGAACGAACTGCAATCCGCCATCGGCGTCTTGCAACTCGCTGGCATCGGCGATGCCATTTCGGCGCGCCAGCGCGTTTCGTTGCGCTACCAGGAGCAGCTCTCAGCCGTTGCTGGACTCAAGTTGCTGGAGAACGACCCGGCGATCGAATCGAACTACGCATATTTCCCGGTGTTGGTCGAACGCGACTTCTGGTGCGGACGAGATGAACTCTATGAGCACCTGAAGCGCTTCAATATCTTCGCCAGAAGGTATTTCTATCCGTTGATCACGGCCTTCCCGATGTACCGAGGGCTCCCTTCCTCCGGAAGCGCGAACCTTCCGGTTGCCACCCGCAAGGCCGATCAGGTGCTGTGTCTTCCGCTTTATCCGGAGCTTTCCATCTCCGATCAGGATCGTGTCATCGCCGCGGTCAAGGGTGGGCGCGTGTGACGTGGGGCGCGCCTGCCGCATCGACGTGCTTGCCGTCGTCGAAACCTGCTGCGTGATGGAAAGCCCACGGCGTCCATTGATGAGGCGTTCTGCCGGATGTGGATGAGCGCTTCAAGGGACAAGTATCTGGCCTACGGATCGCAGCTCTATGCCGCGGGCCTGCTGGTGATACTGCTGCCCAGCTATCTCGCGCAGTTGGGCTCAGAGCAGTTCGCATTGATGATGATGTTCTTCGTCGCGCAAGGCTGGATTCAGATCGCGGACTTCGGCTTCCCGCTCGCGTTGTCGCGCGAAATCGCAATCGCCCGCCGCGAGCATCGGTCCAACGAAATCGGCGCGCTGTTGAACGCTATGCAGCGCCCCATGTTGCTGGGCATGTTGATGGTCGGGTTGGCCATGCTCGTGATCTGCATCTGGATTGCAGGTCAGCGGACGGAGGGGCTCGCTGTCGATGGAAGCGCTATCGGTCTCGCTGTGCTCGCAGCCGTTCTGGCACTGACTCTTCGATGGGCAAGCGAGCTCTATCGGGCGGCGCTGGCTGGCGCGGAACAGTTCCTTGCACTGGCCGCGGTCAACTCGTGTGGTGTGACTGCACGCCTGGCTGCCGCGCTTGTCGTCCTCGGATATGTGGGCGGTGGCATTTCAACGTGGCTTTTTTGTCAAGTCCTCGTATCACTGACGGAGATACTGTCGCTTGCATTTCTATGTCGCCGGGGCCTGAGCTTCAGTTTGGGCAACAGGCCGAAGAAGTCGGTCGATGTGCTGCTGAGACTGTGGCCCATGGCAGCGCAGATTGCCGCTGCGTCAGCAATTTGGATCTCGATTACGCAGTTGGACAAGCTGATCCTTTCACAACTGCTCCCGTTGCGTGACTACGGAGCAGTCGCGATCGCTGCAACGATCCCGGCGGGCTTGTTGGCACTGGCACTTCCGTTGCTCCAAGTCTCGTATCCCGCGCTGATCAGGCTCCACCGTTCCAGTTCGCGGTGTGAGCAGACGCGACTCTATTTGGCGACGACCGAGATCACGTGTTGTCTCCTGCTTCCAACCGCCGCGCTGTGCATCGCCTTCCCCGCAGATCTGTTGCAGGTTTGGTTTGCCCATGCGCTTGATCATGCGGGCATCGAGGCAGTTCCTCTGGTTCCGCTATACGCCTTGGGCGCCTCGTTCTTGGCCCTTTCGTCGATGCCCTACGGACTGCTCAACGCAGCCGGTGAACTTCGCGCTCACATCCTCGGCTCGCTGTCGCTTGCGGTTTGCATGGCCGCATGCCTGACCATGGGTTCGCTCAATCTTGGGGCAGTGGGTGCGATCACCTTATGGTGCGGTAGTGCCTCCTTGTTCTTCCTCGTCTGGCCGCAGGTCGTCCACCGCAAGCATCTCGAAGGAGGACCGCTGCCTTGGATTCGAAGCATTGCCCGCTTCGCCGTTCCACTGGGGTTGATGGCCTGGGTCCTGAAGTCCGTGTTTTCGGACGCCACATCATCGCTGCATTTTCGACTTGCCGAGCTTGCTGCGATTTGGGCCCTGCTGCAAGGAATTGCTGGCTGTGTGCTCGCGTCGCGCTATCTCCGGCGGTGGCGAATCTCGAGTTGACCATTCAATTCAGCGTGAACTCCAAACTTACTGAACTGACAGTCAGGCTTTGGCGCGTGCCGTTCCTCGCCTTAAATCTCCTGCCGATCCCTCCAAGGAAGTATTGCTGTATCTGCGAGCGGGGCGTGTTGCGTTTCGTGCCCTATCGCGGCGGAAGCATGTTCTTGCCGCCACTTTCGCGTGCCCTGGGCGTCGTCGGCAGCGATGTCGATCATTTCGAGTGCCCACATTGCGGCGCCAGCGATCGGGACCGCCATTTGGTTCTGTACATGAATGCGGCGGGGATCACGCCACGCATCGCTGGTTCAAGAATCCTTCATTTCGCGCCCGAGAAGCACATTTCAACGCTGATCGCAGCACAGAAACCATCGCACTACGTGCAGGCCGACAAGTTTCCAGTCCGAGCCGGTGTGGTCGAACTCGATATCACCGGGATTGCCGCGGCCGACCGAAGTTTTGACATCGTGATCGCCAACCATGTGCTTGAACACGTCGATGATGTTTTATCGGCATTGAAGGAGATCACGCGGGTGCTCTCGCATGAGGGGTTCGCGATTTTGCAGACGCCTTTCGCGTCGTCGCTCGCTCGGACGTTTGAAGACTCGGGTATTGAAGGCGCATTCGCGAGGCTGCATGCGTATGGTCAGGAAGACCATGTACGGCTGTTTGGCCGAGACATCGCCGCCATATTCACGTCGCAAGGCCTCGACGATTGCATCAGCACGCATCAGGCGCTTCTTCCGGAAATCGATCCGAAGCGGTACGGCGTCAATCCGGCCGAACCGTTCATGATTTTTCAGAAGAGCGCCGAATAAGTGGTGTGGCGCAGCTGCCGCTCCGTCTTGACGGATGACGGGCATGACGCGCCTGTCACGAGTTCATTTTTGCCGAATCAAAAGGTACGTCCCGGCGAACTACCATTTCAAAAAGTACCAGCAATCTGAACAATAACTCGTCTTTCAAGAACTGCCTTCTGCGCGTTATGGAAAAAATGACCCGAATGGCGTCGCGTACTCCGCGAATACTCATGTATTCTAGCGACTTTCGTTGCGAGGGCGTGATGTCGCCTCCAAAGTCGGATGCGAATTCGCGTATGTGGATTTGCATGATCGCCAACCAGCTCTGACGCTTAATGGCCTGCATTATCCTCACGTATCTGCCTCCGCCCGATGACATGCCCAATGCATTTTGGCGGTGCTGCCGATATTGAATCCGAGGTTGCGGATCGTACAGAACTTCGCCGAATGCTGAGACGATCAAATAACACCACCAATCATGGTATCTGATCATCTCCGGGCGCGCGGTTCGCAAGATAAGCGATACCGCTGCGCGATTGAGAGCGATGGTGCAACCCGTCGCTATGTTTTCTACCAAAGCATTGTCGAAAGTCGGTTGACGGGGCCACGGCGGGGAGCGGCCAAAAGGCTTGAGATATTCTGTAACCAACGTGAGTGCAGAGCAATAGAGCGTTGGCGTGGGTCCTTTTTCATCAATGCGAAGGCGGCTTGTTTCTATTTTCTCAGGCATCCATATGTCGTCTTGGTCAGAAAAAAGAATGATCGTGGAACTCGGCGGGATTTTTGTTAAGAGATGCATAAAGCTCGCCGCAAATCCCAGATTATCTCCTTGAATTAATTGAATTCTTGCGTCGCAAAATTTCCGAATTTCGGAAATAGTTCCATCAGTGGAGCCATCATCTCTTATGATCAATGATCCATCGGCAGGAAGCTGCTGGAGAATGGATTGAATTTGCTCAACGACGTACCGCTCGCCGTTGAACGTCGACATTAATACGGCAACTGTCATGGTCTGTAAAGTGCAATCTTCATTGTCGAACGGAGTTTCGGGGCTTCGCGCCATCGTTCCAAACACCTTGTCCTGCAATCGCGTGGGCTCGCCGACGGACCCCGCTGTAGAGGCGCAAGCGTAAGCGATTGCTCGGGCTTCGTGACGTCGGCGGCAAACTCGCTACATCGATGCGGGCCCCCTCCGCAAGCGGATGGGCGGGACGCTAGGATTGCCACATGAAAAGTGCAGATGTCGATGCCCAAAGCAATGCGCACAGGTCGTGCATTTCCGTCTGCATCGTCACCTTCAACCAAGCGCAATTCATTGAGCAGTGCGTCGACAGCGTCTACGCGCAACGCGGCGTCGGCGACTATGTCCTGCAAGTCATCGTCGGAGACGACTGCTCTACCGACGAAACGCCGGAAAGGCTGGCTGCCTTGAAGTCTCGTCACCCTGATCTGGAAGTGCTCAGGCATAAAACGAACATCGGCGGCGCCAGAAACCATCTTTCGGTGATCGAAATGGCCCGCGGCGAGTTCGTGGCGCATCTTGATGGGGACGATTTCTGGCTTCCCGGCAAGCTGGCGGCACAGATGGGCTTCTTGCAGGAGAACCGGTCTTGCATCGCCGTCTGTACGAACGCCATTGTGGTCAACGCCGTGGGACGCGAGGTCGGCGTGTTCACCAACGCCGAAGTCTCCCGATTCGGAATCGACTATCTGGTCGAGGGAGGAAACTTCATCAATCACAGCTCGTTGCTCTACAGGGCGAGCGTCGCACATGCTGTGCTCAGTACGCCAACGCCTTACATCGACTTCACCCTCCTACTCAGCCTATGCAAGGAAGGAGACATCGGCTTCATCGACCAGCCGCTGGCCGGTTATCGTGCGAACCTTCAACAGTCCGTGCAAAAGACCGATGGCGAGAGCGTGCGAACGCTTTATCGCGAGGCGCTGTTCGCGGCTATTCCTCTCGCATCGCCGCGATCGCAGCGGCGAGCTGCCGCGAACTACGTAGCGTATCGATTGCTTTTCGGCTTACAAGGGAAGGCGCCGCACCTTGAATTCGAGCAGTTCATGCGCTGTTGCCGTGCTGCCAATGTTCGACCGATCCTACTCGGCGTGTTGACGGCGATGAGAGTCGCCGGGCTGGCCTGGGCAGTCTCGGTCAACGCGATTCGTCGACGTTTCATTCCCCAGCGGGTCCCGGTCGTGTATCACGCGCGCTACTGATCGGCATCGCAGCTGTCACCCAAATATCTCGATCGCTTCCGACAAATCGAAGACGGGAACCCGGCATCGTATCGCGACGTCTCTCCGCTCTCGGAAAGAGTCGTCGATGAAAATCGCCCGCCGGGTTGCGATCTTGGCCGACTTCGATTCGTCCTCCGCAACGTCGATGATCCGGTCGAAAAGCGCAGGATGGACGGCTGCACCATCCAACGAGTCCGATGGTGCGCGGCCATGACGCGCACGATGACGCGTCAGGAGCACGAGTTCCTTGCCTTGATCTTTGAGCGCATACAGCGAGGCAAGCAGACGAAAGTTGGGGCGTCCGCTCAACAGCACCGTGTCATCAAGGTCGACATACACGATGTCGTATTCGAACTCCAAGCGAAATCGATTCTGGAGGCAACGGTCCATTTGCACGGGAGCAGCGTTCTCCAAGAGATCCACATGCATCCCTAGTCTGTCGAACAAAGAGAGCAGTGCCAGGTTCACGCCACGTATGCGTTGGAAGCACGACGCGCCAGCAATCCTGGCGGCGATCTCCATCAGAACAAGCGTGCCGTCTCGGCGCTCCTTGACTTGGAAGAACCACCCCCCCCGAAAGCCGACTTCTGCGTGAATGCGGCGTGCCAACTCCGAAAAGCGAGGGTCGCCGTTAGCCTTGGTCGCAGCGCTGATACCGTTCAGGATGCGCGCTCGTTCTCGCCCATTTGCAAACAGCAACGCTCCTTGTGAATCGCTGAAGCAATCGACGGTGAACTCTCGACCCGGCAAATGCTCGAGGATGAGCAAGCTGGGGTCCAGGCCTCGATAGAACATCACAGCTTCTCTCGTGTAAGCCGTGAACGTGCCCTTCGCACCTTGTCCTATGTCTGGCTTCAGGAATACCGGATAGTGATCGATCTCGTCGACCGATTCGTACACCCGGGGTGTCTCGATCACTCCATGCAGGCGCGTGTATGTGGCGGCCTTCGAGCGCGCCAAAGTGCTCGCTGCTGCAGAAGAGCCCACGACCTGCGTCGCTCCCAGCAGACCGCTTTCTTGCCATCGTGCGAATTCCTCGACGACGGTATCGTGCGCGGGGAAGATGAAGTCGATCTTCCACGCCTCGATCACGGACTGCAGTGCCGGCAGCAAACCGTCGCTGCCGGCAAAAGGCAGATTCCCGACAAAGCGCTCGAATATCAGTTCACCGCAATCCGTGGCACTGCTGCCCCCGAAGAGCACAACGTGCTTGGATTGAGAAAGCGCCCGATGAATCTCCAATCCAACCTCGGAGCCGCAAGGGAAGACGAAGACATTGACAGGTTGCATCCGGGACATCGAAGGAACGCTGTGGAAACAAAGAACTGCCCCCGCATCGAGGCAAATATCAGCCTCGCGCGATTATGGCTGCCAGCCGAATGCGCGGGCCCCTCAGCTCAATCCACCGTCGGGACTTCCCGCCAGTTCAACAGCCTCACCGTCGTCCCGCCGCCCGTCTGAACGCCGATGTTCCTGAGCGCGCCTTGAACGTCACCTGCAACCAGACGGACCCGGCCATCGACGCTAAGGAACTTCAGATCGGTGATCGCAGCCGAGTTGGAGACGTAGCTAACGGTCCCGATGGGCGTCAGCACCGACTTGCCGGTCCCGAAGTTCACCGCATAGATCCGGCTCTGCCCTGATGGACTGCAGGCGTTGCCCGTGGTCAGCAGCGAAGCGAACGACACGATCCCGTTGAACGAGGTCGCATTGGCCACCGAGCGCCAGGCGATGCTCGATGTGGTGCCGAGGTCCAGATACCAGCCGACCTTGTTGGTGAAGTCGTTCGCCGTGCCGCTGATGAGGGTCGTGTCGCTCAACGCCGTCATGTTGCCGCGAACCACGGGGTAGGAAACGCCCGCCGGCAGGCCTGTCGACGTACCGAACGCCGTCGCGGTGCCGTCGATGATGGCGTAGAAGGACTGGCCCGCGGACGAACTGATGTCGACCGTGTCGAGCAGCTTGCCGGTGCCGAACATCACATAGCGCTTGCGGCTGACCGGATCGATCTCGACCAGCGGTTGCTGCGTGATGGGCTGGGCGTTGCCGCTTCCGTCCGCCACGGTGGCCAGGCGCAGCGGCACCGGATAGGAGCCACTGCTGCCGCGCGCCGCCGTCACGTCGAAGCGCCAGAGTTGCCCGTTCAGGTCGCCGGCGTAGACCGCGTCTGCTGTGCCGTCGGTGAAGTCGCGGATGTAGGCCGTTGCCTGGGCCAGACCGTCCGAAGCGACCCCGGTCCGCACCTTCTCGAGCAACTGGCCGTTGCGCGGGTTGACGAAGTACACGTAGCCGTACCCATCGCTGTTGTTGTACCCCGACGTGAAGACGACGACCCAACCGTACTTCGCGGTTTTCACGACGAGCGGCGCGCCGAAGCTGAAGCCCATCGTGTTGTCCGTGAACTCCCACAGCACCTTGGTCTTGACGATCGCCTCGGTGGTCATGCCGGCCGGGTTCGTCACGTCGATGGCGTAGAAGCTTTTGCCGCCCTTGCCCAGGCCGCCGATCACCACCGTGCGCCAGTCGGAGGTGGCCGCGCTGGTGCTGGTGAAGGTGCCGCCGGCATTGTTGAAGTCGATGTCGAAGGCGAGCGGCGTCGCGTCGACGTAGTAGCGGTGCTCGTAGTTGGGGTTGCCGAGCTGCGCCAAGCCATTCAGCGCGGGCGTTGCGGGAGAACTGGGACCGGAGATCACAGCGCTGGGCACGTAAGCAAACTGCTCGGTACCGGCCGTCGTCCCAGTCAGCGCGCCGTTGAAGGCGTGCATCATCCCGTCGTTCGCGCCGACGTAAACCATGGTCGGCCGGTTGGTCCAGGTCGTCTTGAAGCTCGCGTAGCCGGGATTGATCGCTTCCGAGAAACGCATCGACGGGGCAGCGACCGGGGTCACCTTGGAATTCACGATGTCACCCAGCAGCGCCAGGCGCTGGCGATAGGGGCGAGTGCTGTTGGTCGAGCTCTTCTCGTTGCTCCGGTCGCCACGCAGGTAGTTGACGAAGGCCTCGGCGTCCGAGGACGTGTCCCATGGCGTGTTCAACGGGCCTGCAGGATTTCGCATCGGAGCGGGCAAATCAGCGGCGCGGAAGGGCACAGCTGCGCTCCCGGTCCAGGTCACGACGCGCCGGTTGGTATCCCAACCGGTGCCGGCCAGTTGCGTTTCCAGGGTCGTGGCCGTGCTCCACACCTGCGTCGACGTCGGCGTGCCATCGGTGGCGAAGCTGATCCGGTTGCCCGTAAGCACACCGGTCCAACCATTGGAGTCGTATTGCGAGGCATAGGAGGCCGAACCCGTAGACGCCACCTGAGCGGTCGACACAGAGAACGACGTCGTGAAGGCCTTGATCGCGTTGGCGATGCTCGCGAAGGCGCGCGTCAGGCCATCCACCATCGTGTCGGGCCGGCCGGCGGTGAAGTAGTTGTCGGGCCGATCCTGCACGACGTTCGGGCTCGGCCGCGTGTCCGTCAGCGTCTCGCCGTTGGTGGACCACCAGGTCATCGGAATGGTGCCCGAGAAGGTGTAGGGATCGAAATCGCTGGGGACCTTCATGCCGCCGAACTTGGCGGCCAGGTAGAACTGGTTGTTGGACTGGAAGTCTTGCTCCAGCACGTCGACCCAGTAGGTCTGCACGGTCTGCTTGCCGATGGTGTTGGCCTGCGCGGCCACGTCGGGGCGGATGTCCTTGGTATTGGCGTCGTAGGCCAGGCCCGCCATGCGTGCGGAGTTGTCGCTGCAGCAGTTGCTCGAGACGTTGGTCCGCGTTCCCAGGTCGTTGCCCATGCCCTGCAACTGCCCGACCTTGTTGGTGGCGGTGACGGCATTGACCGTGGTGTCGTTGGCCACCGCCGACGGCAACGTGGGCTCGTTGGCCGTGTTGGTGTTGCCCGGCACGTTCTTGTCGGCGTGGGTGTAGATGTCGCCGATGCCGAGGACGAAGTTGCGCTGGCACGAATACTGAATCGGGTCGTCCCAGTTAGTGATGACCGGGAAGCCGTCGAGTTGCTTTGCGCGCGTTGCGGTGGTGTTGCTCAGGGAACTCCACTCCGGCACGTTGCCGAGGTTGCGGTAATAGCGCAGCGCCGCATAGTAGAGCTCGCCGACCGGGTCGTTGTCCTTGTAGTTGCCGGGAAGCAACTGGCCGAATTTGTTCAGGTAGTTGATCACGCCGCTGTCGCTGATCGTGACGCCGCTGCCCGATGTCGCCGTGGCATCGGTGGCATTCGGGTTGCGCACGTAGACGCCGGTGGTCGAGCTCCATTCGCCTTCGGTGTTCGTGATATCCGGAAGGCCGGGCACCGGCTGCGTCGGGCCGACGAACTTCTGGCGCGCGCGCATGACGCCGCCGTCCCGGCCGTTGCCGGACTCGTTCAGGTAGCCGAAGGCGCTGAAGCGCATGCGGCTCGCGTACTGCTGCATCAGGCCTTCGGGCTTCCAGTTCGAGCCGTACTGCTTGCAGTTGCTCTCCACGCCGCCGGGCGCGCTGGGATCGCACACCTTGTTGCGCATGGTGTAGGTGTTGGTCGGGCTGCCGACGCTGTCGGTGAAGACCTCGTACAGGCCCAGCGGTTTGGCCCAGGACAACTGGAGAACGGCGCCGCCGCTGTTTTCGTAGTACTCGACCAGGAGGTCGAAGGACTGGTTCGCCGTCAGGTAGACGGTCGCCGTGTAGTCCGTCGGCGACTGGTCGCGAAACTGATTGATCAAGAGAGTGCCGTTGACCGACAGGCGAACGCCATCGTCCGCCCTCACCTTGAAGGTGTACAGGCCCGTGGTGGGCGCCACGAAGGTGCCAGAGTAGCGCGCCGAGAAGCGGTCGGCGTTGACGCCCGTGCCCGGGCTGCCGGTGCCCCAGTCGTTGAATGCGGAGTCGCTCGGGATCGTCAACACGGGCGAGCCCGACAGGGTCATGTTGTTGAAGTACTCGCCCTTGAGCCCGCTGCCCGTCGTGGTCGTCTGCATCGCGAAGCCGCGGCCGTTGATCGAGACCGTCAAGCCGGTGGCATTGAGGAAGGGCGTGGCACCCGCGATCTCGCTGGCGGGAACGGTGCGATCGGGAAACAGGCCCTGGCCGGAATGCCATCCTTTTTCGAGCACGGTGTCCGTCGCCGTGTCGATGACGCGGCGACCGCCGGTCATGGCCCAACGGAACGGGTCGATCGTCGCGGTGGCTGCCCAGTTGAGGAAGTTGCCGCTCCACATTCCGTTCAGCGTGGTGCCGGTGCATCGACGACTGACGGCCACCCCCGTCGGATTGAACTGGCCCAGATCACCTTTGCCCGTTGTCAATGGAAGGGTCACGGGCACCGCCGGATTCACGCCGGTGTTCGCGACATAGGTGTAGCACTTGTTGGGATCGAAGTACCCGAGGTACGTGCTGGCGCTGCTGTACGTCGCGGTATGCGCCGTTCTCGACGCAGTCGGCCATTCCACCGACAGCGCCAGTGCCAGGTTGCCTGGCACGTTCGAGGTCGCGAAGACCGGTTGGTCGGCCAGATTGGTCAAGGCTTCGGCTTCGCCCTGCAGGCCGAGCCCCATTCCGAGCAACGCGGCGACGATACCGAAGCGCAGCAGTGTTGGCGTTTTCATGAGGCGCTCGCTGTGTCAGAGGTCGGGTTTGGTGAACGAGGACTGCAGGAAGACCTGCGTGTCGCGGGGGCCATCGACGCGGATGGTGAGGCGGTAGATGAGGGTGGAGGGCGGAGGGAGGTCGTCTTTCGCGCGCTGGCTGCTGCCGCCGGTCACCTGCGTCGTCAGCGGGGCGTAGACGCAGCCCTTGGGGCCCAGCGTCGAGGGCGCTCCGACCGCGTTGCACATCCGGTCGATGATGTATCGCACCGTGACTTTGTCGGTGGTGTTCTCGATCTTCTTGTCTGCGATGGCCTCGTAGGCCGTGGTGGTCAGCAGCGCGACCGGAATGCCACGGTCGTTGGTGTCGAGGCGCGTCGCGCTGTAGTTCTCCGCCTTCACGTTGTTGATGTCCGCCGAGGCGCCGGCCAGCGTGCCGGTCTTGAACAGGGTCATCACATCGGCCGCCGCGAGCTCTCCGCGGTTGACTAGGTCGCGCTTGAATGCCAGGTTGCCGGCGCTGACCAGCGATGCGTTCATCGATCGCATGACGGCAACGCCGCCAGCAAGAAGCACGACGAGGATGATCAGGCACAGCAGAAGGACGACACCTTGCTGGCCCTGCCGGACAGATGGGGGACGGTGAGGCTTGCTCATGTCGTAGGCAGCAGAAGGATGTTGCGCAGGGGCACGGTGAACTCGACCACGCGGTGGCGGTAGTTCTGCTGGTCCGCGCTCAGGTTGTAGTCGGTGCTCAAAGAGACGCCGGCCTTTGTCGTCACGCCACTGAAAAGTGTGAAGGCAGCAGGGGCGACCTTTTTCAAGTTCTCGTCGGGCTTCTCTGCAAGATTGGTGCGAAGCACGAGCGCGACGCGAACGGCCGCGATGCTGCGAGCCGTCAACGGGGTCGTCATGACGGTGTTAATGGCGTAGCTGCCGCTTGGCTTGACCCAACTGTCAAACGCGCCCGTGCTGGTGTTCACGACACCATAGAGCGCTTTCATGAAGACGACGCCTTCCACCATGGCCTGCGCCGCGTCGGTTCCGTTGCCGCGCAACAGGTCGAAGCTGAACAGTGTCTGGTTGGCACCCACGCCGTAGAGCTGGAACAGCACGTCGTTGGTCGTCGCATTGCCGAGTGGCGTGAGGTAGGACGTGCCCCCGGCCGCCATAGTCTGCAGGGCGCCGCTGGCCGCGTTGTAGTACGTGCTTCCCAGGGGCAGGGTTTCGTTGTTGGCGCTGTCCGAGAAACCGGTGTTGACCTGCTCGAAAAGGCAATCCGTCGTACCGACCTGGCTGACGAGCGCGAGGTCGTTCGCGGCGAGGGAAATGGTGTTGTCCAGACGCAAAATGTTGGCGGTGGCGCCGCTGGAACGGATGGCCCGCGGCACTGCACCTGCGGCACCATTGCCGCCCATCACCGCGATCACGTCGGACAACCCGTCCAGCCCCTGTGCTTCACCGATCAGGATCGGCGAAATGCGCAAATCCGCGGCGCCGGTCGCGCCGCCGAGGAAGCTGGCGAACGGTGCAGGAAAAGCGGTGGTGCGCGGGAGAATCGCAGCGCCGCCGCGTGCCACGCTGAGTTTGCATCCGAAGATGCCCAAGTCCCACGATTGCGTGAACCCGGAGCCTGCGCTGCGAACCGCGCGGTCCATCACATAAGCCGCATAGGCGCCCGACTGCCCCATGTCGTTGACCGACGTGGTGGTGCGCTTTTGCGATTCGCTGAAGATCACCGCGCTGGTGACGGCCAACGTGACCAGCAGGCCGATGGTGATGGCCACCATCAACTCGATGAGCGTCATGCCACGCTGATGCAGGCGGCGAAGAGACAGACGACGCGGAAAGTTCATGGCAGCACCATCCGTGTGACGAAGCGGCTGTCGCCCGACTCGCGCGAAGGCGGGCGCCATGTGATGAGGATCTCGGCGACGCCGGCCGTGACCGTGACGGTGCCGGAGCCGTTGGGCAGGCCGCCCGCGGATGGGCTGTTGACGCGCGTCTGCCAGTTCGTGAGCGTCGTCGCATCGACGTTGACCGAGTTGCCCAGCCACATGGAGGTGGAAAGCTCGTTGGCGAGCATGGCGGCCCGATTGCGGTCTTCCGCGTCGGAGGAGAACGACACGGCGCGTGCCTGCAGGCCGATCAGCCCCAGCAGGCCCAGCGAGAAAATGAGGATCGACACGAGCACCTCGATGAGGGCGATCCCGCGCGCGCTGCGTGCCTTCGGATGTGGTTTGCGTAGGCGTGGCATGGTCAAGGGCAGCCGTCTGGCGCAGAGGAACTCAAGGTCTTGGCGGGGTCGCACAGCCGGACTTGTCCGCCGAGGGCCAAGGTCACGCGCAGCGGGCGGTCGATACCGGCGGAGGGCGTCGCGTAGCTGATGTTGAACGGCCGGACCGGGGGCGTGGTAGTGGGCAATTCGCACTCTCCGAAGTTCGTGCCTGGGTCTGAATTCGCGACCATGCGCCCGATCGAGCTGAAGCACACGTTCGCGGGCCCGGCGATTTGAATGTCTGAGCTCAGCTCGGCGATCACGCCGACTTCGATCAGCGTGGCAGTCTCGCCCGAACCGGTCAGCGGGATGGTCTTGATCACCCAGTTCTTGCCGTTGTTCTTGGCCGTGTAGGTGGCCGTGGTCGGCTTGTCGTCCGTCAGCGAGAAAACGACTTGGCGGCTTCGGCGGAGCGCCTCCGCCTGCGCAGTGCGAAGCCCGTCCTGCAGCGAATCGCTCGCTGCCCGGAGCCGGCTGTTGCGCACCCACCCGGACATCGACGGCATCGCCAGCGTCAACAGAATGGCCATGATGACGATGGTGACCAGCAGTTCGACCAGGGTGAAGCCTCGCGCCCTCATGAGCATGTCTGGCCCTTCTTCATGATCCAGGTCGAGGCGCACGTAACCCAACCCGAATTGGTGGGCACACCGGTGGTGGCGCGTACGTTGGTGTTGTTGACGGTGTAGACCAGGCCGGTCAGGGGCGCACTGCCCGTTGCGAGCAAGGTGTATTCGGTGGCAGTCGGGTTCGGATTGCAGCTGAGCACGAACTTGCCGACCGTACGGTTCGCGAGCGACGCAGTGCAGGGCGTCGCGTTCACGTAAGTCCGGTTGTCCTGATAGAACCGCTCCATCTCCGTGCGCATGGCTGCGAGCGCATTCGTGCCTTCCACGACCTGCCCGCGGCGCACGTAGTCCGAATAGGCAGGAATCCCCACCGCCGCCAGGATGCCGATGATCGCGACCACGATCATCACTTCGATGAGTGTGAAGCCGGCCGCGCGCCGCAGATGTGATCGGTAGAGGCTAGTCACGTGAGCGACCCTTCGAGTCAAGAATGGAACGTGACAAATTGTCAGCGGCGATTGAGATTTAGATTCAACCGTTTGTCTGCATCCATGTTCCTTCTGTCGACTTGCGTTAGACCTTTCGTGTACTTTTTCTCAGTTGCACAATGCTATCGATGACGACCGCTGCGGTTTGCGCCCGCACGAGTGCGCAGCAAGCCGTCCGGTTGCCGATGTGCGCAGCCCTCGTCGCGCTGCCCTTCCTGTTTCCCATGGCCGCTGGTCCCTCGGCCAACGCCTGGCAGCAGCTGGCCACGTGGATCTGCATGGCGTTCCTGCTTCTGGCGCTGGGTGTATCTGCGGCCCGGCCCTCGCCCCCGCTCGCGGGCTGGTTGGCGTTGACGGGCAGCTTGGTGTTGATTCGTTGCGTGCCCAACCTGTCGCTCGCAGCGGTCGTTGCGACGACGATGGCCGCAGTGATGGCGATGGCGTGTATCGGGGCGGGCGGCACGCAGCCAAACCAACCACTGCCGGCGGTCGTTGCCTGGGGTTTGCTGGCCGCCGGGCTGCTCAGCGCGTTGCTGGGGCTGCTTCAGTACTTCGGCCTGGCGGAGACCTTGTTGCCTTGGATGAATGCCCCCGAGCCTGGTCAGGCGTACGGAAGCCTTCGACAGCGCAACCAACTGGCCACCTTGCTCAGCATGGCGCTGGTCGCGGCGCTTTGGCTTCAGCCGGATTGGACCTTGGGCTGGCGTCGTGTCGCATGGACGATCGCGGTTTGCCTGCTGCTGTTCGGTCTCGCTGCGTCGACCTCCAGAACGGGATTGCTGCAACTGCTGTCGATCGCCGGCGTGTCGTCCTGGCTCGCATGGCGCGAACGGCGCGGGCCGGGGCGCTTCCGGCTTCCTCCTCCGTTGCTGTTGCTGGCCTCGATTCCCGTCTACTTCTTCGCCACGTGGCTCTTGCCGCTGCTCGCGGGCGGCGGCGTCGAAACCATGGGCCAGCGCCTTCGCGAAGGCGCCCCGCTCGCGCACAGTCGAATGATCCTTTGGCACAACGTGCTCGATCTGATCGCGCTGCGTCCCTGGACGGGTTGGGGCTGGGGTGAACTCGCCTTCGCCCACTACAGCACGCTGTACGAAGGCATTCGCTTCACCGAACTGCTCGACAACGCCCACAACCTGCCGTTGCATTTGAGCGTGGAGCTGGGCGTGCCCGCAGCCCTCTTGATCTGCAGCGGGTTCGGATGGCTGGCGATCGCGGCGCGTCCGTGGCGCGAAGCCGATCCGGCACGGCTCATGGTCTGGGGGCTGCTGACGATGATCTTGATCCACAGCCTGCTCGAATATCCGCTGTGGTACGGGCCGTTCCAGCTGGTGTTCGGGCTTTGCATCGGCTTCCTGTGGCCTGCTGCGGCGTCTGTCGCACCGCCACGCCTTCCGTCGAAAGCAGCACCGGTGCTGGGTGCGGCAGTGCTGCTCATCGGCTCCGTTTACGCCGCCTGGGACTACGCCCGCATCAGCCAGATCTATCTTCCCCGCGACGAGCGCCTGCCGGCATTGCAGGACGACACGCTGAACAAGGTCGCGGGCTCATGGCTGTTCGCGAACCAGGTGCGCTTTGCCGAACTGGCGCTCTCGCCGGTGGATGAGGGTCATGCAACGCAGGTTCACGCGCTGGCCGTGCAGTTGCTCCATTTCTCCCCCGAAGCGCGCGTCGTCGCCAAGCTCATTGACAGCGCGATCCTGCTGGGCCTGCGCGACGAGGCCTCGGCCCACATCCAGCGCTTCAGCATCGCCTATCCGCGCGAATACGAGCGCTGGCGCAATGACCTGCCGATCGACGATCCGTCCGAATGAATCGGTGGACGAGAAGATGAATGAACGAGGCTCAGCCCGCGGACTGGGGCTGCCCGGCGATATAGCTCCCCGACTTCCCGCCGTGCTTCTCGACCACATGCACACCCGTGATCGTCATCCCGCGGTCCACTGCCTTGCACATGTCGTAGATGGTCAGCAGTGCCACCTGCACGGCGGTGAGGGCTTCCATCTCCACGCCGGTCGGCCCGACCGTCTCGACGGTGGCTGTGCAGGCCACCTGCGGTGTGCCGCCTTCGGCCATCGCGAAGTCCACTGCCACGCGCGTCAGGGCCAGCGGATGACACAGGGGGATCAGGTCGCTGGTCTTCTTGGCGGCCTGAATGCCCGCGATGCGCGCCACGCCCAGCACATCGCCCTTTTTCGCGCCGCCCGATTCGATGATCGCCAGCGTCGCGGCTTGCATCTCGATACACCCGGTGGCCACCGCGACGCGCCGCGTCGCCGGTTTGCCGGCCACGTCGACCATGTGAGCCTGGCCCTGGGCATCGAAATGGGTAAGTGAAGAAGAACTCATGCTTGAACGTTCCGCAGACTGACGCATCATACGAGGCCCCTTTGCCGCCATCCGTCATGCCGCGCCGGACCACTTCCCCTGACACGACCCGCCGAAGCAGGCCGCTGCTGCGCACGCTCTGTGCGTGCCTGCTGATCGCCTGCCAGCTGGCCATGCCACCACTCGCGCAGGCCCAGCTTCTGCCGGGCATGGGCGATGGCGGCGAGATGACTGCCAGCGCCGAGCGCCGCCTCGGCGATCAGATCGCGCGGGAACTCTATCGCGACCCCGACTACATCGATGACCCGGTGCTCGGCGAGTACGTGCAGGACATCTGGCAGCGCCTGATGGCCGCGGCGCGACTGCGTGGGGACCTGACGCCCGAACTGGACGAGCGCTTCGCCTGGGTCGTCATGCTGGGGCGTGACCGCAGCATCAATGCCTTCGCGCTGCCGGGCGGCTACCTGGGCCTGCACCTCGGCTTGATCGCAGTCACCGGCAGCCGCGACGAACTCGCCACGGTGCTCGGGCACGAGCTCTCGCACGTCACGCAGCGGCACATCTCTCGCATCATGGCCAAGCAGAGCCGGCAGATGCCGCTGCTGCTGGCCGGCATGATCCTGGGCATGATCGCCGCCGGCAAGAGCCGCAGTGGAGACGCCGGACAAGCGGTGCTGATGGGCAGCCAGGCCGCGTTCATGCAGAGCCAGCTCGGGTTCTCGCGGGACATGGAGCGCGAAGCCGATCGCGTCGGTTTCGGCGTGATGACGCAGGCGGGATTTGCGCCGCAGGGTGCGGCGGCGATGTTCGAGAAGCTGCAGTACGCCGCGCGCCTCAACGACAACGGCTCCTATCCCTACCTACGCAGCCATCCGCTCAACAGCGAGCGCATTTCCGACATGCAGGGCCGCTTTCAGTTCCGGCCTGGCAGCAGCGCCGCCATGCCCCTGGCCATGGACCATGCCCAGATCGCGGCGCGGGCCCGGGTGCTGGTACGCCCCGGCGTGGACGTGCTGCGGCAGTACGTCGACGCGGCGGGCAGCGGCGAATTCGCGCGCAGCACGCCGGCCCAGCAGGCCGGCACCCTCTATGCGGCCGCATTGGCGGCCAACGAATTGCGCGACTACAAGTCGGCCCGGGCGCTCGCACAGCGGCTGGGCACACGCGTCGCAGAAGATCCGTCGGGCGCGCGCCTGGCACGCCTGCTGTCGGCCGAGATCGAACTCGTGGCCGGCGACGCGCCCAAGGCCCTGGCCTTGCTCGACCCCAAGGCCAAGCACCGGGACGAGATGATGCTGGCGGCCCAGGCGGCCGCTGCCGCCCGTCAGCCGGGCCCCATGGTGCCGCCGCTGCGCGACTGGGTGGCGACGCATCCGCGCGACGCCGGCGCCTGGCGCGCGCTGAGCAACCTGTACAACGCACAGAACGACACCTTGCGTGCCATCCGCGCCGATGCCGAAGCCAACGTGGCGGTGCTGGACTATCCGGGCGCGCGCGACCGCTTCAAGGCGGCGCAGGAGTTCATGCGAAAGGGAGAGGGGCCCATCGACCACTACGAGGCCTCGATCATCGACACGCGGGCGCGTGCCATCGAGGTGCTGGTCAAGGAGCAGGCGGCGGAGCCGCCGCTCAAATGAAAAAGCGCCTCAGCGGCGCTTGGAGAAGAGGCCGCCCAGTGCCGCCTCGATGACGAGCCCGAGCAGAGAATAGATCAGCGAGCCGATCAGCGCCGCGACGAAGCCGTTCACGTGAAAGCCCGAGAGCAGCCCCGAGGCGGCCCAGAACAGCAGGGCGTTGATGATGAACAGGAAGAGGCCCAGCGTGACGATGGTGACCGGCAAGGTGAGGATCACCAGCACCGGACGCACCACCATGTTGAGCAGGCCGATCACGGCAGCGGCGATCAGGGCCGAGGTGAAGTTCGGAACCTGAACGCCGCTGTAGATGTAGGTGACTGCGAGCAGCGCGAGCGCGCTGAGCAGCCACTTGATGAGCAGACGCATGCGTCGGGAGGCGGCAGGGTGCCTTATTCCGACAGCTCGTTCGCCAGCACGAGCAAGGCGCCCATGCCCAGCATCGCGCCAGGCAGCGCCCAGCCGGCCTGGGCCGGCGGCTGCACGTCCGGCGCCACCGGTTCGAGTTCGACGCCGATCTTGGGCCGGCGCGCATCGATCACGCGACCCGACCCGTGCTCCATCTTCAGCCGCTGGGTCAGCTCGGTGAGCGGACCCTTGGCCAGCACGGGTGTGACCCGGCTTTCCTCGAGTTCCAGCAGCGGCATCAGCATGTCTTGCGTCTTGGCGAACCACTTGTTGCGCCAGTTCTCGCGCGCACTGTGGCTGACCCACTTGCTGATGCGATGCGTCATGCGCGGGGCGCACGCCACCAGCACCCAGTGGCGGGCACCGACGCCGACCGCTTCGGGCGTGAGCCGCGACAGCAGCTCGCGCGCATAGGTCGCATCGTCGACATAGAGAATGATCTTTTCCATGGGCGCTCCTTCTTGCGTCGTTGGAGTGTCAGAGGCTACGTGTCGAGATCAGGCCGCGGCGGTGTCTTGCGGCTTCGGCCGGCGCATCAGCACCCACTTGCCGATCGCGAACACCAGCAGCGCGCCGCCGATGCCGGCAATGTAACGCACGGTGTCGGTCTGCGGCAGCTTCGGCACCCAGGTCCAGGCGGCGGTGTTGGCGATGGCGGGGTCGGTCACAGCCATCGTGCCGGCGATCCAGCCCAGCAGCATGCCGCCCAGCGTGATGATGATCGGGAAGCGGTCCATGAGCTTGATGACCAGCTGGCTGCCCCAGACGATGATCGGAATGCTCACCAGCAGGCCGAACACGACCAGCGGCATCTGGTGGCCTTCGCCGGCGCCTTGAGCGGCACCCGCGATGGCGATGACGTTGTCCACGCTCATCACGAGGTCGGCAATGATCACGGTCTTGACGGCGGCCCACAGCTTGTCGCTGGCGGCGATGTTGCCGTGCGCGTCGTCATGCTCGGGCGCCAGCAGCTTCACGCCGATCCACACCAGCAGCAGGGCGCCGGCGAGTTTCAGGAAGGGGATGGCAAGCAGGGTGAGCGCGAAGAAGATGAGGATCACGCGCAGCAGGATGGCGCCGGCGGTGCCCCACAGGATGCCTTTGGTGCGCTGCGCGGGGGGCAGCTTGCGGCAGGCCAAGGCGATGACGACGGCGTTGTCGCCACCGAGAAGGATGTCGATCATGATGATCTGACCGACGGCAACCCAGAATTCTGGGGTCATGAACTGTTCCATAGCGTCCTCTGTTCGTAGTGCTTCATCCCCGACGACTCGGGCCAAGCGGCTGAATGAGGACCCACGGGGGCCCCGAGACACGCAAACGCTTCGACCGAACCCGAGCGGGTTCCAGACGAAGGTCTTGCTCGGCAGCGTGAGCTGCCCGACAGGCCGGAGGTGTTGTGTCTCGTATTGACGACCTGTCGAAGTTCCGTCCTCGTGGAGGGCGGGTGGGAGCTACTCCCCTTCGAAGGCCGGATTAAAGCATCGAGGACGCATGGATGGCAATTGGATTTTTCAAGGGCTTCAAGAAAAAACGTTCCGCAAGCCGCGCCAGGCGGTTTCGACGCGCTATTGATTTAAGAGCGACGCTTGGCCTTCGCCTGCCGTCGGACTTTGCCGGTCTATGATGCCCGTCCGAATTTTGCCGACCCCCATGGCCGCCATCCACATCACCGACATCGAGGCCGCCATCAATTACTGGCGCGAGCGGAAGCCCTCGCCCGACGGCATCACGCTGGCGCCCGAACTGCGCGCCCTGGCCGAGGTCTATGCGCTCATGGTCTTCCATCACGAGGACGAGGCCTCCGAGGTGGGCTTCCCTGCCAAGGCCTGGGATGCGTGGCTGGCCTGGTACCAGACCACGCCCGACACGCCCTGCATCGCCATTTGCTCCACGAGCCAGGGCGACGACGAGTGCAAGGGCTGCGGCCGCAGCTTCGACGAAGTCCAGCACTGGCCGTCGATGACGCCCGGCCAGAAGCGCGCCACCTGGCGCCGCATCACCATGCTCGACAAGGCCTGGCGCTTCAACCGCTACGCCGAGCGCGCCCGCGAGACCGAGCCGGTCTGGCCAGACGATGTGCCGGCCGCGGACGCATCGGCCGACCTGCCCGCCTGAGGCCGCCGACACCATGCGCCGCCTCGCGCAAGCGCCCAACCTGGCGATCGCCACGCTGTGGGCCGACGCATTGCGCGAGGAAGGTGTGGCCGCATCGGTGCAGCGCGAGTTCCTGGGCGGCGCGGTCGGCCAACTGCCGCCCGATCAGTGCCTGCCCGAGATCTGGGTCGAGGACGAGGCCCAGTTCGAGCGGGCCGAAGCGCTGCTGCACGCGTTGCAGCACCGCCCTCAGCGGCGCTGGCAATGCGCTTGCGGCGAACTGGTGGAGGGTGGCTTCGAGCAATGTTGGCGCTGCGGCGCGATGATGCAGAACGGCGCCTGAACGGGCAGGGCGCCCTGCCTACTGCCTAGCTACCTGGCAACCTCGCTACTTCCAACGCAGCGGCTCGATGTCCACGCTGTGCGTGCCGTCGCCCAGCATCAGCGCGCCCTCTTGGATCGTCGCCTGCAACTGCATCGAGCGCTGCGCGAGGGCTGCGAGGGCCTGCGAGGCCTCGGTGGGCACGCGGTACACGGCCAGGTTCTGCGGCCGCGTCAGCTTGTTCTCGATGCCGCGCCACCAGACTTCCGCCGCATGGTGAAAGGCGTAGACGATCGTTTCGTCGGCCTTGCCGCAGGCTTTGATGATGGGCTTGTCCTCGGGCTGGCCCACCTCGATCCACAGGCGCACGGCACCCGTGAAGTCGCGCAGCCAGACGTCGGGCTCGTCGGGGTTCGACAGGCCCGCGCCGAAGGCCAGCGTGCCGTCGCCCTGGCAGACGTCTTGCAGCTTGTGTGCGTTCAGGGCCAGCGCCACCAGGCGGATCATCATCCGCTCGTCTGTTTCGCTCGGATGGCGCGCCAGCGTCAGCGCGTGGTCGGCGTAGTAGCCGTGGTCGATGTCGGCAACCTGGAGGTTGGCCTTGAAGATGGTGGATTTGAGCGCCATGGGGTGGCGAGTGTAGGCGCCTCCCCGTCCGCTCTTCGCGGGCCGAAGGCTAGGACGCCTGCGCCCGCCGTGCCAGCTCCGCGGCCTTGCCGGTGTAGCTGCCCGGCGTCATGGCCAGCAGGCGCTCTTTCTCGGCCTCGGGAATCTCGAGCGAGCGGATCAGCTGGTGCAAGGCCTCGGCCGTCACCGTCTTGCCGCGCGTGACCTCCTTGAGCTGCTCGTAGGCGCCCTGCACGCCGAAGCGGCGCATCACGGTCTGGATCGGCTCGGCCAGCACTTCCCACGAAGCGTCGAGGTCGTCTGCCAGCGCTTCCTGGTTCAGCTCGAGCTTGCCCAGACCGGTGGCCAGGCTGGCATATGCGAGCACCGCGTAGCCGAAGGCCACGCCGATGTTGCGCAGCACCGTGCTGTCGGTCAGGTCACGCTGCCAGCGGCTGATCGGCAGCTTTTCGCTCAGGTGGCGCAGCAGCGCGTTCGCCAGGCCCAGGTTGCCCTCGGCGTTCTCGAAGTCGATCGGGTTGACCTTGTGCGGCATCGTCGATGAGCCGATCTCGCCCTTCTTGAGCCGCTGCTTGAAGTAGCCCAGGCTGACGTAGCCCCAGATGTCGCGCGCGAAGTCGACCAGGATCGTGTTGGTCCGTGCCACGGCATCGAAGAGCTCGGCCATGTAGTCGTGAGGCTCGATCTGGATGCTGTAGGGCTGGAACACCAGGCCCAGGCCCAGCGGCGCGGGCGTTTCCACCACCTTGCGGCTGAAGGCCTCCCAGTCGAACTCGGGCCAGGCCGCCATGTGGGCGTTGTAGTTGCCCACCGCGCCGTTCATCTTGCCCAGCAGCTGCACGTTGGCGATGTGCTCGCGCGCCTTCGCCAGGCGCACCGCCACGTTCGCGATCTCCTTGCCCACCGTGCTCGGGCTGGCGGTCTGGCCGTGTGTGCGCGACAGCATCGGCACTTCGGCGAACTTGCCGGCCATGTCGCGCAGCGTGGCGATCAGCCCGTCGATGGCGGGCAGCATCACCTTGTCGCGCGCGGCCTGGATCTGCAATGCATGGCTGGTGTTGTTGATGTCCTCGCTCGTGCAGGCGAAGTGCACGAACTCGGAAGCCGCCAGCAACTCGGGCCGCGCTTCGAACTTGGATTTGACCCAGTACTCCACCGCCTTCACGTCGTGGTTGGTGGTCTTCTCGATCTGCTTGATCGCGGTGGCGTCGGCTTCGGAGAAGTTGTTGACGAGGCCCAGCAAGTACTTGCGCGCGCCGCCGGTGAGCGGCTTGAACTCCGCGAAGCCGCAGTCCGACAGCGCGATGAACCACGCAACTTCGACCTGTACCCGCCTGTGCATGTAGCCCTGTTCACTCATCAGTGGCCGCAGGGCCGAAAGCTTGGCCGCGTAGCGACCGTCGAGGGGGGAAAGGGCGGAGACAGTGGAGAAACTCATGCCCGAATTTTAGGCGCCGCCGCACGTCCTTCAATTTTCAGTTGTCGGGCGCTTCGCGAAAGAAGGCGATGCGCTCTGCCGTGGCGGGGTGGGACGAGAAAGCCAGGCCGATGGCGTCGTCGTCCGCGCCCGCGCGCTTCTGCTCGGTGCGCCAGCGTTCGATGGCCTCGAAGAAGCCGACCATCACGCGCGGATGGATGCCTGCGGCGCGCATCAGCCGCACCGATTCGACATCGGCCTCACGCTCCGCATCCCGCGAATAGCCCAGCGTGGCCAGCAGCACCGGCGCGCTGCCGATCAGCGTGCCGTAGTCGCCGAAAGCGATCGACACCGCGAAACCCACCGCGGAGGCCTGCACCAGCTGGCGCATCGCATGGCGCAGCCGCACGTGGCCGAACTCGTGGCCCAGCACGCCGAGAACCGCGTCGTCGTCGCCCGGCATGAGCTGCACCAGCTCGTCGGTGAGGATGATCGTGCCGCCCGGCAGCGCCAGCGCGTTCGGTCCGAGCCGACGGTCGCGGCCGCGCCGGAACTCCAGCTTCCACGCCGGCGCATCGTCCGGATGGGCGGCCTTCACCATGCGGGCGAAGCCGGCGCGAAGCCGCTCCTGATGCTCGCGCGGCAGGGCGCTGGGCAGCAGCATCGACTGGTCGATGGATTCGAGCACCTCGGCGCCGATCAGCGCATCGACGCGCACCGGCACCGCAGCCGTCACGCCGCGTGCGGCCCACGGCAAGCCCCATTGGTACAGCACGGCAATCGCGCCAATCAACAGCAGCACGGCCAGGCCGACGCCGCGCCAGTTCTGCTGGGCCCGCACCACCCAGCTTTCGCTGCGGCCGAGTTGGGCCACCCAGGCGTCCCATGCCACCACGTCGAGCGCCTGCACGCTCGCGCCATCCGGCAACTGCAGCAGGCGGCCGCCGTGCCGCGTGCGCTCGGGCCAGCGCAGGTGGGCGAGCGGCAGGCGCAGTGCTTCGAAGTCTTCGCCGGCGGCCGGCGCGAGCAGCAGCTGGTCGCCCTGGACATGCAGCCGCGCCGCATGCGGGCGGGTGCTGCGGCCGTCGAAGAAGCGGACCTCCATGGCGGAATTCATCGAAGCGCTCGGCTTTCTGCTGGCGTGCGGGCGCTTTCGGGTGGCTGGACGGCGCTCACATGCCGATGTCCAGGCCGAACAGGTCCGCCGCCATGTCGCCGGCCGCGCCGGGGTCTTCGCGGCGGGCGACCTGGCTGATCTGGTCGAGCCCGACGCGCGTGTGCAGGGCGACGGCCTCCAGCTGCGCGCGCCGTGTCTTGACGACTGCAAAGGGCCAGTAGAAGCCGAGCGTCAGGAAGATCAGCAGGTAGTTGCGGCACTGCAGGCCCAGGTAGCCGCCCAGCTTCAGCTGGCTGTCGAAGCGCAGCACTTCGTTGCCGGTGGTCGACCACAGCAGGTTCTGCAGCCGCACCTGCAGGTACGACTTCGGCAGGATGTTCAAGAGCAGGATGCCAGCGAAGCCGGCCAGCGCGGCCGTGACCACGAAGCCGACACCCATGCCGGCCTTGCGGCCGATGAACGCGAACAAGCCCACCGCCACGAACACGACGATGGCGGCCACGAAGCTGATGCCGATCAGCTTGATGAAGATGCCGTAGAGCACGCCCAGGTCGGCCTTGAGCCGCGTTTGCAGCGGTCCGATGGCGTAGTGGTCGTGCTGATAGCGGCGGATTCGCCACAGGAAGTAGGGGATGCCGGCCATGAACGCGAGCATGCAGATGCCGACCACGCCGCCGAGCATCGGCGGCAGTTCGGGCCTGGCATCGGCATCGGCCGGCACGCTGCCCATCGCACCCGCCAGCGCCACCGGCAGCAGCGCCAATGCCAGGGGCGGCAGCATGCTGGCGTAGGCGCCCCGCAGATCGCCCGCGAAGTGGAAGCGCAGTCCGCGCCAGCTCGTGTTGGCCAGGCGGAATCGCATCGAGGCGCGGAACAGCGCCGGCCACAGGGCGACGAAGGCCAGCGCCGCCACCAGCGCGGCCCAGCCCGAGAAGTTGCTGCCCACCGAATAGGCGATCAGGAATCCGGCGGCGATCAGGGTGCCGCGCAGCATCTTCACCGGCTCGCCGTGGAAGTCGAGCGCATCGCCTCCGACCCAGGTGTTGCTGTAGAAATACTTGAGCTTGCGCACCTTCGCCCACGGCAGATAGATGCCCAGGGTGACGACGATGAGCAGCAGGTTCACGATCCAGATGCGGAAGTACTCGCTGCCGCTGGCCGTGAACTCGATCGGGTGCTGCTCGGGCGCGCTTGAACCAGGCGCTTCTGTGTCCATTTCTCCACCTTCTCCCTCGGTTGGCGTGGACACGGATTCTGCATCGGGCGCGTTCCCCTAGAATCAAAACGCTACAACGACCACCCCGGAGGGGGAGAGAGCCCGCATGAAACTGATCGGATCCGCTGCCAGCCCCTATGTGCGCAAGGTGCGCGTGGTCATGGCCGAGAAGCGGCTCGACTACCAGTTCATCGTCGAAGACGTCTGGTCCGCCGACACGACCATCGCCAGTTCCAACCCATTGGGCAAGGTTCCTTGCCTGATCATGGACGGCAGCGAGGCGATGTTCGACTCGCGCGTGATCGTCGAGTACCTGGAGACCCTGTCGCCCGTCGGCAAGCTCATCCCACAGCAGGGCCGCGAGCGCGCCGAGGTCAAGACCTGGGAGGCGCTGGCCGATGGCGTGATGGACGCCGGCATCCTCTTGCGCCTCGAAGCCAACTGGGCCGGCCGCGCCGACGGCGAGCGCAGCCAGGCCTGGATGGACCGCCAGCGCGCCAAGGTCGACGCCGGCATCCGCGCCATGGCCAAGGGCCTGGGCGACAAGCCTTTCTGCAGCGGCATCCACCTGAGCCTCTCCGACGTCGCCGTCGGCTGCGCCCTGGGCTGGATCGGCTTCCGCTTCCCCGACATCGACTGGCGCGGCGACCACCCCAACCTCAACAAGCTCTACGACAAGCTCATGCTCCGCCCCAGCTTCGCCGACACCGCCCCCTGAAGGACAAGGACAAAGCAGCGCTCGGCACAAGCCAGCTCGCCCCCAAAGCAAAAGCCCCGCACCGCGGGGCTTTTTGTTGGTGAAACACCGCGGAACCGGCTTTGCCGGGCCGCTGGTGTTGCCCCCGGTAGGGGGCTGGCGAAGCGACACGAAGTGCGCGCAGCCTGGGGGCGAGTGAAAAATGTTGCGAGGCGCCCTGAGACGAAGGAGGGAGGGAGGGAGGAGGAGAAGAATCGCCTCAAGATTTCGACCAGGCGTCAGGCGCCTGGAAGGCCTCGCAACATGTAAACCTGAACATGGGGGACGGGCTTTCACACCCGAACTGTTCAGAGCGCGACGCCCCCGGGCCGGTTCCCAAGCGAGTGGTAAGCGTTTGTGAACGCGCGGCGCGTTACTGCGGGCCGAGCTGTTTCTCGACCTCGCGCACGAAGGCCCTGTCGTCCGGCGAAGTCATGCTCGAATACGACTCCACCACCTTGCCGTCGCGGCCGATGAGGTACTTGTAGAAGTTCCACTTGGGCGTCGTGCCCGAGGTCTGCGCCAACTGCTTGAACAACGGGTTCGCATCCGCCCCGCGCACGGACGACTTGGCGAACATCGGAAACTTCACGCCGAAGGTGCTTTCGCAGAAGTCGGCGATCTCCTTGTTCGAGCCCGTCTCCTGCGAAAAGTCATTGGACGGAAAGCCCAGCACCACCAGCCCGCGCGAGCGGTATTTGCTGTCCAGCGCCTCCAACCCCTTGTACTGCGGCGTGAATCCGCAGAAGCTTGCCGTGTTGACCACCAGCACCACCTTGCCGGTGTACTGGCACAAGGTCTGGGGTTTTTCGTCCTGCAGGCGCGGGAAGGTGTGCTGCAGGATCGCGGGGCAGTTCGCAGGCGCCTTTTCCTGCGCGCTGGACGTGGCCGGCAGCAGGATTCCCAGAGGGGCGGCGACGAATACGAGGGATCGGACAAGGGCGTTTCGCATAAGGTCTTCCAAGGGCTTCCCGGGGGAGAAAGGGTGGCCCGGCCGGACGGCGGCGTGGGCGTCTATACCGCATCATCGCGCGCTTGTCACGGCGGCGCCAAGGTCGGCGACTAAAATCGCGCGGTTCAGAAAGTCATTGATGCTCTACCCGGAACTTTTCAGACAGCTCGAATCCGTCCGCTGGGACATGGACAAGGACATTCCTTGGCAGTCCTTCGACGCGGCTCGCCTGTCGGAAGAACAGGCGCAGACCATCAAGATGAACGCCATCACCGAGTGGGCCGCCCTGCCGGCCACCGAGATGTTCCTGCGCGACAACCGCCATGACAGCGACTTTTCCGCCTTCATGTCGATCTGGTTCTTCGAGGAGCAGAAGCACTCGCTGGTGCTGATGGAATACCTCAAGCGCTTCAGCCCGCAGCACGCGCCCACCGAGCAGGAACTGCACGAGGTCCGCTTCGACTTCGACCCGGCACCTCCGCTCGAAACCCTCATGCTGCACTTCTGTGGCGAGATCCGGCTCAACCACTGGTACCGCCGCGCGGCCGAGTGGCACACCGAGCCCGTCATCAAGCACATCTACACCACGCTCAGCCAGGACGAAGCCCGCCACGGCGGCGCCTACCTGCGCTACATGAAGCGCGCGCTCGAGAAGTTCGGCGACGAAGCCCGTGCCGCCTTCACCAAGGTCGGCGTGCTGATGGCCAGCGCCCGGCGCACCGCCCAGGCGCTGCACCCGACCAACCTGCACGTCAACAAGGCGCTTTTCCCCAACGACACCATCCAGAGCCGCGTGCCCGATCCGGACTGGCTCGAGCACTGGCTCGACAAGCAGATCAAGTTCGACATCGTCTGGGAAAACAAGGTCGGCGACCGCATCCTGCACAACCTGAGCCTGCTGATGAACCGCAGCTTCAAGACCGTGCAGGAGCTGAACCGCTACCGCAAGGAACTGGCGACGTCGCTCGGGCCCAAGGCCGAATACCAAGGCGCCTGAGTCGTCGAGCGCGGGCGGGCCGTCACAAAAGGCCCCGCCGGTTCGTCTCACAGGCATGGACGCTTCGACCCGTACCTTCGATCTCCACCGCAAGCGCTTGCTGGGCATCGCCTACCGCATGCTCGGCTCGGCCGCCGACGCTGAAGACGTGGTACAGGACGCCTGGCTGCGCTGGAACGACGCCACGCTCGACGCGCTGAACAATCCCGAGGCCTGGCTCGTCACGGTGGTCACGCGCCTTTCCATCGACCGGCTGCGCTCCGTCAAGCTCCAACGCGAGCACTACGAAGGCACGTGGCTGCCTGAACCGCTGCTGACCGATGCGCCCGCGTCGCCCGAGCAGATGCTCGAACGGGCCGACGACATCTCCGTCGCGTTCCTGGCCGTGCTGGAGCGCCTGGCGCCCGAGTCCCGCGCCGCCTTCCTGCTGCGCGAGGTATTCGACACCGACTACGCCGATCTGGCGCGCACCCTGGGCAAGAGCGAGGCGGCCTGCCGGCAGCTGGTGCATCGCGCCAAGGCGCAGATCCAGGACGAGCGGCCACGCTTCACCGTCGAGCGCGACGTCCACTGGCGCTTGATGCAGGGATTCGCGCAGGCTGCCGCCGGCGGTGACATGGAGCGGCTGAAGGCACTGCTGGCCGAGGACGCCGAGCTGGTGGGCGACAGCGGCGGCAAGGTGCCGGCCTTCCGCAAGATGCTGCGCGGCGCGCAGCGCATCGCGCAGTACTACTTTTCCGTCCCGCGCCTGCTGGGCGACGGCCTGCGCCTCGAAGTCGTCGAGATCAACGGCGAGCCGGGCTTGCTGCGCTTCTTCAACGGCGCGCTGGAATCGGTGCAGACCATCGAGACCGACGGCGAGCGCATCCTGCGCATCCGCACCCAGCGCAATCCCGAAAAACTGGCGCACATCGCCGCGCACCTCTCGACGCGCGCGATCACCCGGGCCGAACTCGAGGCGCTGCGCACGCCGGCACCCGACGCCGACGCGGCTGACGCGCCCTGACGCGCCTTGATGCGGCCCGGGGAGCGCTTGGGCGCGCTCAGCGGCGCTCGACGATCATCGGCGCGATCTGCAGGCCGTTGCGCACCTGCTCGGCCGTGTCGCGTGCCTGGTCGCGCGAGGCGAAGGGGCCGGCTTGCAGCCGGTAGGTGCCGCGCTCCGCGAACACGTTGAGACTGTTCGCGAGGCCGGGCATGCCGCGCGCCACCTGCTGCTGAAAGCGTTCCACGCCGTCGCGCTGGCTGAAGGCGCCGAGCTGCACCCAGAAGCCGGCCGTTCCGGCGGCGGAGGGCCGCGCGGAATCCTGCGGCGGCAGCGCGGCGGGCGCTGCAGACGTCGGGGCTGCGTCAGGGGCGGGTGAGGTTGGCGGCGCCAGCGTGCCCAGGTCGCGAACCTCCGTCGAGGGCACGGCCAGCACCGGCGAGGTCAGCACGGACGGCACCGCAACGCCGTCGGCGGCTGGCGCAGGAGTCCACGCGGGAGCGGCTGCGCCCGCCACGCCGACCGGCGGCATGCCAGCCGGTGCCGGCGCGGGCATCGGCATCGGCAAGGCTGTCGGCGCCACCGCCGAGGCCTGCGCCAGCGCCGTGTCACCGCGCCGCCAGGTTCCGGCCCGGATGTCCATGTTCGTGATGCGCTCGATCTCCACCGGCGCCACCCCGCGCAGCAGGTCGAGCCGGTAAGCCGCGGTGTAGCTCAGGTCGATGATCCGGTCGTCGTGGAAGGGCCCGCGGTCGTTCACCCGCACGATCACCTCGCGGCCATTGGCCGGGTTGCGCACCCGCACGTAGCTGGGCAGCGGCAGCGTCTTGTGCGCGGCGGTCATCGCATACATGTCGTAGGGCTCGCCGCTGGCCGTGGACTGCGCGTGGAACTTGCGGCCGTACCAGGAAGCCAGCCCGCTCTCGCGCCAGGGCCGGTCGTCCGTGATCGGTACGTAGGAGCGCCCCAGCACCACGTAGGGCTTGCTCGTGCTGCCGCTGTTGCGGATGGCCTCGACGCGCGGCTCGGCGTCCGGCACCTGGCCCAGGCCCGATGGCGGATTGGCGTCCGGCCCGTCGCGCCCGATGCCCGAGCCGCCACTTCGCGGCCCGCTCGCGCAACCCGCCAGCACCAGCAGCACCGCGCCCGCCACGAGCGCCAGGCCGTGCGCGCTCGACCGGCTAGCCAAACACCGCCTTCCAGAGACGAAGCATCGCTTCGCGCTCCGTCACCAGCGCGCTCATCGGCACCTGTGTCGGCTCCTCGTTGAGCCGCGCCCGGTGCTGCACGCGCCGCAACTCGCGGTAGGCCGAGGCGGCGTCTCGGCCCACGCCTTCGGGCAGCAGGCCGGCTTGCTCCGCGCGGATGAGCAGGGCGATGTTGCCCACGTTCGGCACCAGCTCGGGATGGTCCTTCGCCTCGGACAGCACCAGGAACTGCACCGCGAACTCGGCATCGACCATGCCGCCGGGGCTGTGCTTCACGTCGAAGCGGTCGGCCTTGACCGGCCGCGCGGCGCGCACCTTCTCGCGCATCGCCACGATCTCGGCCTTGAGCGCCTCGCGGTCGCGCGGCGCAGCGATCACGGCCTCGCGGATGCGGTCGAAGCGCTCGCACAGCGAGCATTCGCCGCCCTCGGGCTCCGCGGCCATGTCGACGAAGCGCGCGCGCGTCATGGCCTGGTGCTCCCAGGTCCAAGCCGTGTTGCTGCCGCGGCCCAGCTGGTACTTCTCGTAGGCCTCGAAGCTCGTGGTCAGCAGGCCGGAGTTGCCGTTGGGCCGCAGCGCGGTGTCGATCTCGAACAGGTCGCCCTCGCGCGTCTTGACCGTGAGCCAGTTGATCAGCTTGCGCACGAAGCTCGCGTACACCTCGCCGGCGCGTTCGTCGTCGTCGTCGTAGACGAAGACGATGTCCAGGTCGCTGCCGTAGCCCAGCTCTTTGCCGCCCAGCTTGCCGTAGCCGATGATCGCGAAGCGAGGCGCCTCGCGGTGGGCGTTGCGCACCTGCGGCCAGCACCAGCGCGCCGTGATACGCAGCACGGTGTCGGCCAGCAGGCTCAGGTCGTCCGCCACCTGCTCGACCGTGATGCGGCCGTCGACGTCGCGCGCCAGCGTGCGGAACAGCTCCGCGTGGTAGGCGTGGCGCAACAGGTTGAGCAAGCGCTCCTCGTCGGCTTCGCCGGTCTGGCGCAGCGACAGGTGTCGCGCTTCGAGCTCGCGCTCGAACTCCGGGGCCGAGAAGCGGCCGGCCAGCATCTCGGGGCTGGCGAGCTCGTCGATCACGCCGGGGTGCTGCATCAGGTAGCGCGCCGGCCAGCGTGCCGAACCCAGAAGCCGCAAGAGCCGCTCCTGCACTGCGGGCCGCTCGACCAGCAGCGCGATGTAGTTTTCGCGGCGCATCAGCGGCTCGATCCAGTCGGCCCAGCGCAGCGCGCCCTGCTCACGGTCGGCGGCCTGGCCGCGCGCCTCGCCGTCGGGCTCGCGCAGCCACAGGGCGGTGCGCTGCACCAGCTGCCGCAGCCGCACCCGGGTCTCGTCGCGCAGGGCCTGCACGCGCGGGCTGTCGCACCAGGCCTGGATGCGCTCGGCGAAGGCCGCCGGCAGCTCGTCCACCAGGTCGCTCAGGTCGGTCGATGCGCCCTGCGCCGACTTGCCGTTGCAGCGCGTGCAGGGCTGCTTCTGGCCGCCCAGCAGCTTGTCGAACTCCTGCGCCACGAACTCTCGGTGCGCATCGAGCTGCGCGAGGAACGGGCAGCAGCCCTCGTAGCCCATGGTCTCGGCGATCCAGCGCAGGTCGTCGTCCTGCACCGGCAGCACGTGGGTCTGCTGGTCGTCGAGGTACTGGATGCGATGCTCGACGCGCCGCAGGAACTCGTAGGCCGATGCCAGCGCATCGGCCGTCTCCTGCGGCATCAGGCTGGCGCGCGCGAGGCGCTGCAGCGCATCGAGCGTGGGCCGCGTGCGCAACTCAGGGAACTGCCCGCCGCGCACCACCTGCAGCAGCTGCACGATAAATTCGATTTCGCGAATGCCGCCGCGCGACAGCTTCACGTCGTTGGCGCGCTCGGGCCGCCCGGCACTGCGGCGCGCGGCCTGCTCGCGGATCTGCCGATGCAGCGTGCGCAGCGAATCGAACACGCTGTAGTCCAGATAGCGCCTGAACACGAAGGGCAGCACGGCCCCGCGCAGCGCCTGGGCCGAGCCGTCGTCGATGGCGCGACGGGGCGCCACCACACGGCTCTTGAGCCAGGCGAAGCGCTCCCATTCGCGGCCCTGCACCTGGAAATACTCTTCGAGCGCATCGAGCGACACCACGCTGGGCCCCGAGTTGCCGTTGGGCCGCAGTGCCAGGTCGACCCGGAACACGAAACCATGCTCGGTGGTGTCACCCACCATCGCATAGATGCGCTTGACCACGCGCGAGAAGAACTCCTGATTCGCGATGCGGCCGCGCCCCTGCGCATCGCCGGCCGTATCGCCGTCGTGGTCGTACAGGTAGATCAGGTCGATGTCGCTCGACACGTTGAGCTCGCGCGCGCCCAGCTTGCCCATGCCCACCACCCAGAGCTGCGCCTGCCGGCCGTCGGGTGCGAGCGGCGCGCCGTGCTGGAGCTCGAGCTCGGCGCCGGCCTCGCGGCATGCGGTGTCGAGCGCGAACTCGGCAAGGTGGGTGACCGCGGTCGTGACCACGGCAAGCGGCACTTGCTGCCCGCAGTCCAGCGTGACCAGGCGCTCCATCACCAACTGGCGCACGACTCGCAGTGCGTCGGCCACGCCGTCGCCGCGCTCGCGCAGTGCCGCATAAGCCTGCGCCATATGGGGGTGCTGCGGCTCGCCGGCCGGCAGCAGGGCCAACTCGTTCGCATAGCGACGGCGAAGGCGCTGCACGAAACGCGAGTGCGCGGCGAGTGCTGCCGCTGCTTCGATGGAACCGGTCGAGGGGCTCGCAGTCATAATTCCCTTCACAGCGCGATCCTCAATGAACGACACGACGTCTTCCCCTTCACGTCTGCTCAAGATCACCGCTGTTGCGGCGCGCTGGTTGCTGGGTTTGCTGATCGCTGCATGGCTTCTGCTTGCGCTGTCAGTGCTTGTCCTACACAGCTGGATTGTGCCGCGAATCGGCGAGTACCGTCCCGCGCTGGAAGCGCAGGCCAGCAAGGCCATCGGGGTACCTGTTCGCATCGGGTCGATCACCGCCAGCAGCGCTACCCTGTTTCCGAGGTTCGAGCTGCGCGACGTGGTGCTGCAGGACGACGATCAGCGCGAGGCACTGCGGCTCGGCAGGGTGGTGGCCAGCGTGTCGCCGCGTTCGCTGTGGCGCCTGAACTTCGAGCAGCTCTACATCGAGCGGCCCGAGATCGAGGTGCGCAAGGACGCCGCCGGCAAGCTGCACGTGGCCGGCCTCGACATGTCGACCGACACCAGCGGTGAAGGCCGCGGCGCCGACTGGTTCTTCGCACAGCGCGAGTTCGTGATCCAGGGCGGCACGGTGCGATGGACCGACGACAGCCGCGGCGCGCCGCCGCTGCTGCTGTCCGACGTGCAGTTCATCGCCCGCAACGGCCCGCGCAGCCACACCCTCCGCCTCGATGCCACGCCGCCCGCTGGATGGGGCGAGCGCTTCACGCTGCGCGGCCAGTTCCGGCAGCCGCTGCTGTCGGTGCGCAGCGGCAACTGGCAGAGCTGGGACGGCGTCGCCTACGCCGAGCTGCCGCGCATCGACATCCGCCAGCTGGGCCGCTACGTGTCGCTCGACGCCCGCGTGCGCGAAGGCGCCGGTGCGCTGCGCGTGTGGGCCGACATCGACGACGGCCGCGTCACCGGCGGCACGGCCGACCTGGCCCTGCTGCGCGTGGATGCGACCATGGGCAAGGACTTGCAGCCCCTGGTGCTGCGCGGCGTCACCGGCCGGCTGGCCGGCCGCATGACCGACGAGGCCGTGGAGTTCTCCACCGCCAACCTCGAGTTCCAGACCGCCGACGGCATGCGCTGGCCCGGTGGCAACCTGTGGTTCCAGCAAGTCCCGTCCAAAGGCCGCCAGACCGAGCGCGGCGCCGTGCGCGCCGATCGGCTCGACCTGGCGGCACTGGCCATGATCGGCGACCGCCTGCCGCTGCCCGATGCCACGCGCAAGCTCATGGTCGGCCTGGCGCCGCGCGGTTTGGTGGAGCGCATCGACGCCACCTGGCAGGGCCCGGTCGGCGCGCCCGACAAATACCAGGCCCGTGGTCGCGTCAGCGGCCTCGCCATCGCTTCGCAGCCTGCCGACGACCCTGCGCCGCCGGCGCCCGTCGCGAACGCCTCGCGTCCGCGCGGGCCGGTCGCGGCAGCGCCGGTGGCGGAGCCGAAGCCTCCGCCGGTCGGCGCGCCCGGCATCCGCGGCGCCACCATCGACTTCGACGCCACGCAGGCCGGCGGCAGCGCCGTGCTCGCCATTGCCGACGGTGCCCTCGATTTCCCCGGCGTGTTCGAAGAGCCCAGGATTCCGGTCGAACGCCTGTCCGCACAGCTGGCGTGGAAGCGCGACGGCGAAGCGATCCAGCTGCAGGTCGCAGGCCTGAAGTTCGCCAACGCCGACGCGGAAGGCGAGGCCGTCGCCACCTGGCGCACCAGCGAGCCCGCTTCATCGAGCAGCCGCTCGCGCTTTCCCGGCGTGCTCGACCTGCAGGGCAAGCTCACGCGGGCCGACGGCACCCGCGTCTTCCGCTACCTGCCGCAAGACATCCCCAAGCACACGCGCGACTACGTGCGCGAGGCGGTGCAGAAGGGCACCGCCAGCGCCGTCGACTTCAAGGTGCGCGGCGACTTGTGGGACATGCCCTTCAACGACCCGAAGCTCGGCGACTTCCGCATCGCCGCGCGGGTGCAGGACGTGCATTTCGCCTACGTGCCGCCGTCGCTCGGCGACGGCCGGCCCTGGCCGGCCCTCAACGGCCTGTCGGGCGAGCTGGTCTTCGAGCGCTCCGGCATGCTGGTGCGCAATGCGCGCGGGCGCATCGTGGGCGCATCGGGCATCGAGGTCGGCAAGGCCGACGCGCAGATCGCCGACATGGGCCACCCGTCGCCGCTGCTCAAGGTCGAGGCCCAGGCCAAGGGGCCTTTGGCCGAACTGCTGCGCGCCGGCGGGCCGCTGACCGGCGAGGCCGCCCCGACGCTCGCGCGTGCGCGCGCCACCGGCAATGCCGACTACAGGCTGCGCCTGGAGCTGCCCCTGTCCGCCATGGACAAATCGAAGGTGCAGGCCAGCATCGCCTTCGCCGACAACGAACTGCAGTTCCTGCCCGAGGCGCCCGCGTTGACCCAGACGCGCGGCATCCTGAACCTGAGCGAAAGCGGCTTCTCGCTGGCCGGCGTGCAGGCGCGCGCGCTCGGCGGCGCCTTTCGCCTGGAGGGCTCGGGCCGCTACGGCACCGCCGCCACCGAGCTGAACTTCCGCGCCCAGGGCAATGCCAGCGCCGAAGGCCTGCGCGCGGCGCGCGAGGTCGACTGGCTCGCGCGCCTGGCCAAGCACGCCAGCGGCGGCACCGCCTACACAGCGAACTTCTCGCTGCGCGACGGCGCGTCCGAGTTCTCGCTGGCCAGCAACCTGCAGGGCCTGGGGCTCACGCTGCCCGTGCCGCTGGCCAAGCCGGCCGAAGAGGCCATGCCGCTCACGGTCGAGAAGAAGATCGTGCTGCGCGAGGCGCGTGCCAGCGGCAGCGCGCTCGTGCACGACCGGATATCGGTCGAACTGGGCCGCATCGGCTCGGCCTCGTATCTGCGCGACATCTCCGGCAACGAGCCTCGGGTGCTGCGCGGCGGCATCGGCTTCGGCCTGGCCGCCGGCGAGTCCGCCGCGGCGCCCGAGCGCGGCGTGCTCGCCAACATCCAGCTCGCACGCATCGACGTTCCGGCCTGGCAGGCGCTTTTCGGCGACACCACCGGCAAGCCCGCCGAGCGCACACCCGCCGCGGCCGGCGGCGACGACGACGATGACTACATGCCCACCGTGCTCGCGCTGCGGGCGCAGGAGCTCGCGATCGGCGGCCGCACCCTGCACAACGTGGTGATGGGCGGCACGCGCGATGGCCAGCTCTGGCGCGCCAACATCGACGCCACCGAGCTCAGCGGCTATGCCGAATACCGCAGCGACCAGGCCGGGCGTCTCTACGCACGGCTGGCGCGCCTCAAGATCGCCCCGAGCACCGCCAACCAGGTCGAATCGCTGCTCGACGAACAGCCCAGCACGCTGCCCGCGCTCGACATCGTCGTCGACGACTTCGAGCTGCTGGGCCGCCGGCTCGGCCGCGCCGAGATCGACGCCGTCAACCGCGGCGGCGCGGGGCGCGAGTGGCGGCTGAACAAGCTGAGCTTCACCACGCCCGAGGCCAGCTTCAACGCGCAGGGCGCTTGGGCCGCCGCGCCCGGCGGAGCGCGTGGCCGCGCCGAGCCGCGCCGCACCACCATGGACTTCAAGCTCGACATCGCCGACGCCGGCGGGCTGCTCGGCCGCTTCGGCATGAAGGACGTGATTCGCGCCGGCCGTGGCCGCCTCGAAGGCCAGATGCATTGGAGCGGCTCGCCCTTCTCGCTGGACTATCCCAGCCTGGGCGGCCAGCTCAAGATCGACGTGCAGTCGGGCCAGTTCCTGAAGGCCGAGCCCGGCATCGCCAAGCTGCTCGGCGTGCTCAGCCTGCAGGCGCTGCCGCGGCGTCTCACGCTCGACTTCCGCGACGTGTTCAGCCAGGGCTTTTCCTTCGACTTCCTGCGCGGCGACGCGACGGTCGAGCAGGGCGTGGCCACCACCAACAACCTGCAGATGAAGGGCGTCAACGCCGCCGTGCTGATGGACGGCTCGGCCGACATCGCCAAGGAAACGCAGAACCTTCGCGTGGTGGTCGTGCCCGAGATCAACGCCGGCACCGCCGCGCTGGTCGCCACCGCCATCAATCCTGCGATCGGCCTGGGCACCTTCCTCGCGCAGATGGTGCTGAGCCGCCCGCTCATCGCCGCGACGACGCAGGAGTTCCAGATCGACGGCACCTGGACCGATCCGAAGATCGTCAAGGTGCCGCGCCGGCTGCTGCCGGAAGCCCTGGGCACGCCGCAGACGCCGGCGCCCCGCTGAACCCGATCGAACACGTGACGACACCCGGAGCCCATTCATGAAAGTCGCCGCCATCCAGATGGTCTCGGCCATCGCCCGCGAAGCCAATCTCGCTCGTGCCCACGCATTGCTCGGCGAAGCCGCGGCGGCCGGCGCCGAGCTGGCCGTGCTGCCCGAGTACTTCTGCATGATGGGCGCGCGCGACACCGACAAGCTGGGCCTGCGCGAAACCGACGGCGCCGGCACCGTGCAGGGCTTCCTCGCCGATGCCGCGCGCGAGTTCGGCCTGTGGATCGTCGGCGGCACCCTTCCGCTCGAAACCGGCGACGAGACGCACGTGTTCAACAGCTCTTTGGCCTATTCGCCGGCGGGCGAGCGCGTCGCGCGCTACGACAAGATCCATCTGTTCTTCTACGACAACGGCCGCGAGCGCTACGACGAGGGCAACGTCATCTCGCCCGGCAGCCAGCCGGTGTGCTTCGACCTGCCCTCTCGCGACGGGCACCGCTGGCGCATCGGTATGAGCGTGTGCTACGACCTGCGCTTTCCCGAGCTGTACCGTGCGCTCGCGCGGCAGGGCGCCGAGCTGCTGCTGGTGCCCAGCGCCTTCACCCACACCACAGGCTCCGCGCACTGGGAACTGCTGCTGCGCGCGCGTGCCATCGAAAACCTGTGCTGGGTCGTCGCACCCGCCCAGGGCGGCAAGCACGAGAACGGGCGCCGCACCTGGGGCCAGTCGATGGTGGTCGACCCGTGGGGTGGCATCGTGGCTCAACGCGCATCGGAGGAGGGCGTGGTCTGCTTCGATCTCGACGCCGCCCAGATCGAACGTGCGCGCACCCAACTGCCCGCGCTCTCGCACCGCGTGCTCTGAATTCCATCGTCAGCGCTTCACTGGCCCGTGTCCTCCACCGCATTGCCCATCGCCAGAACCGTCCGCGGGGCCGTGTCGGGCCTGCGTTCGCTGCGCTCGCTGCATTCGCTGTGGCAGCGCTGGTTCCTCTGGGTGCTGCTGGCCGTTCTGGTGGTCGCCCTGCTCGCCACCGTGGTCTGGCTCGCCGGCCGGCACGAGGTCGAGCAGGTGCAGACCGTGCTCGACCGGGACACCGCCGACGCCGTGTCCGACCTGCGCAGCGGCCTCCAGCGCAATGCACAGAGCCTGCGCGCCTCGCAGGCGGTGGGGCTCGACCGTGAGCGCTGGCCCGTGGAAGCCGCGGCGCTGCTGCGCGAGCACCGTGAATGGCTGCGGCTCGAATGGCGCGACGGCGCCCTGCGCACGCTGGCCGCGGTCGACACGCCATACCGCCGGCGCGTGTTCGAAGACGCGAGCCGTGGCCCCGAGCAGCCCGACGTCACGCTCGCCTGCGCGGCCGCGCGCAAGACCGGCGCGCCCGCCTATTCGTCGAGCCACTACGTCCCTTTCACGCCGAGCGGCGGCCTCGAAGTCATGGAGCTGTGCCTGCCGGTCGAAGGCGGCGGCTACCTCGTCGCCACCTACTCGCTGCGCGACACGCTCATCGAGCTGGTCGCGCCCACGCTCACGCGCGGCCAGGAGGTCGCCTTCACCGAGGCCGACGGCACGCGCCTGGTGGCGATCGGCGCCGCGCGCCGCGTCGGCACCCGCGTGTTCACGGCCCAGCAACTGGTCGACCTGCCCGGCGCCACCTTGATGCTGCGCGTCGATGGCTGGCGCGCGGCGCCCGACCTCTTCCCCAACCTGCTCACCGGACTGGTCACCGCCATCTCGATCGCACTGGTGTCGGTGCTGGTGCTGCTGGCACGCGACACACGCCGCCGCCTGCGCGCCGAGCACGACCTGGCCGACGCGCTGGCCTTCCGCAAGGCGATGGAGGACTCGGTCATCACCGGCCTGCGCGCGCGCGACCTGCAGGGCCGCATCACCTACGTGAACCCGGCCTTCTGCGAGATGGTGGGCTTCAGCGCCGAAGAGCTCATGGACCATGCGGGCGACGTGCCCTACTGGCCCACCGAGCTGGCGCAGGAGTACCGCCTGCGCCAGAACCAGCGCATGGCCGGCGGCGTGCCCCCGCGCGAGGGCTTCGAGTCGATCTTCATGCACAAGGAAGGCCGCCGCTTCCCCGTGCTGATCTTCGAAGCGCCGCTGATCAACGCGCAGGGCGCCCAGACCGGATGGATGAGCGCGTCCATCGACCTCAGCGAGCAGCGCCGCATCGAGGAGCTGTCGCGCGCCAGCCAGGAGCGGCTGCAGGCCAGCGCACGCCTGGCCACCGTCGGCGAGATGGCCTCGCTGTTGAGCCACGAGCTCACCCAGCCGCTGGCTGCCATCGCCAGTTACGCGAGCGGCTCGCTCAACCTGCTGCGCAATGCCGGCGGTGGTTCCGGCGGCGACCATGGCGAGGTCGCGATGGCGGTGCGCCGCATCGCCGAGCAGGCCGACCGTGCCGGGCAGGTCATCCGCAGCGTGCACGACTTCGTCCGGCGCCGCGACCGCACGCGCGAAGCCGTCGCGCCGCAAGCCCTCATCGAGGCCGTGCTGCCGCTGGTGCGGCTGCAGGCACGCAAGCTCGGCGTGCGGGTCGACGTGCATTTCGAGGAGCGCCTGCCGCGCGTGCAGTGCGACCGCACGCTGGTCGAGCAGGTGCTGCTCAACCTGGCGCGCAACGCCATGCAGGCCATGGACCTGCCGGAGCTGAGCGACCGCGTGCTGCAGTTGCGCGTGAGCCACGCCCGTGCCGTCGGCGAAAGCAGCACGGCGCTCGACAAGACCGACCTGCGCCGGTGGATCGAGTTCTCGGTGGCCGACCGCGGCGGCGGCATCAGCGAGGAAACCTCGGCGCGCCTCTTCACTCCCTTCTTCACCACCCGCCCCGACGGCATGGGCCTCGGCCTCAGCCTGTGCCGCACGGTGGTCGAGCAGCATGGGGGCGCACTGGCCTACGAGCCCAACCGGCCGCGCGGCACCGTCTTCCGCTTTACCCTGCCCACCGCTTGATGGCTGCTCCTCGGCACCCGCGCCTTTCGTCCCGGAATCTCGAAGCATGCAACCCCTTATCGATGCCCTGATCTTCATCGTCGACGACGACGCCATCGTGCGCGAAGCCCTGGCCTGGCTGCTGCGGTCACGGCGGCTGGTGAGCGAGCAGTTCGCGAGCGCCGAAGACTTCGAGTTGCGCCTGGCCGAGGGCCCGCTGGCCGACCAGCCGCACTGCCTTCTGCTCGACGTGCGCATGCCCGGCACCAGCGGCCTGGTGCTCTTCGACCGCCTCGCCGAGCGCGGCCTGCTGGACGTGCTGCCCGTCATCTTCCTCACCGGACACGCCGACGTGCCCACGGCCGTCGATGCGGTCAAGCGAGGCGCCTTCGACTTCTGCGAGAAGCCTTTCTCCGACAACGCGCTGGTCGACCGCATCGAGCATGCGCTGGGCGCTTCGCTGCGCGCCGTCGAGGCGCAGCGCGCGCGCGGCATGCTCACCAAGCGCGTGGAGGAACTGACCGAGCGCGAACGCGAGGTGATGCGGCGCGTGGTCGAGGGTCTGCCCAACAAGCTGATCGCCGACCAGCTGTCGATCAGCGTGCGCACGGTGGAAGTTCACCGGGCGCGGCTGTTCGAGAAGATGGAGGTGAAGTCTGCGGTGGAGTTGGCGAATTTGCTGAGGGATATCTGAGTTCTCGCGGCGGCCTGCGCAGCCCGCGCAAGCCCGCCGCGTCGATTGGCAGGCGTGCAGCGTCTTTCTCGCACTTTGTCGCGCTGCAAGAGCACATTGTTGGATGCTTGTTACGGTTCGACAGCCCTCACGGGGGCACCTGAAGACTCTTTCGCTCGCCAACTCGATCTTTGAGGGGAGAACTATGTTGAACGCATTTCTTGCATGGGCCCACCGCATGGAGGCTGCCGGCGCCAGTCAAAACATGCAGGCGCAAATCACCAAGAGGCAAGACCCGGACAATCCATCGATCAGGCTCGACCTGGAAACGCCGTCGACCTTCGGCCGTGTCATTTTCTGGAAGAGCGGCCACTTCGAAGCCAAGGTCGTCGCGAAGAAAAACTCTGCCGAGATCTACCTGAAGCTCGGCGCCGTCGAGCAAGAAAAACAGGTGCCCAAAATGTTCGCTCCGTTCGTCGGGATGCTGGGCATGGGTCAGCGGCGGTAGTCGTCCAGGGAGGCCTCGATGTTGAATGCATTCCTCGGCTGGGCGAAGCGCGTCCAGTCCAACTGCGCCGGCAAGAGCGTGCGCGCCCGTATCAGCAAGAGAGAGCAGGCAGGCAATCCGTCAGCCCGCATCGACCTGGAGACGCCGCTGGCGCTTGCACGCATCACC